>JAITUZ010000033.1 GCA_031286065.1 Candidatus Methanimicrococcus odontotermitis
CGGATGAATTGATGAAAGTTCCGTTGAATACGTAACCTGCTGATCCGCCCGCATTCTTCTTTTGAGAGATGACGGAGGCATCGGATGAACAATTTTCAATCGAACCGTTCACAACGCACCCGACAAGCCCGCCAGTATTCTCTAATCCGGTAATTGAATATCTTTTTGCCGAAACCTTGCAATTATGAAGAAGAGGAGGAGTCGAGGCCGAATAACTGTAATTTCCGTCCAGCATTCCGACAACAGCACCCGTATTGTTCTCGGCGCTTGTCAAATTGCCCTGAAAAACGATGTTCAAATCACAAATTTGTCCGGCGTAAATATAGCCGAATAATCCACAGCCGCTGTTTTCCGCGCCGTATGATTGAATCAATTCGGTGTCTTTTGTAAAAGTAATCGTGTGATTATTCCCGTAAAACGCACCTGAAAACGGTTGCTTTGAAGAACCGATCGGGTTCCAATATTCATCTGTTATTTCGATATCATTCATTAAATGAAAACGATGATCCCGCCCGGCGTTGTATTTTATACTCTTTAAATCCTCCGCGGACGATATGTCCCAATCGGTCTGCGGCGGCGCCTCCACCGAAAGCGCAGCAGTATCAGTCATGAAAAATGATATGATTAGAAGGATTAAAAGAGATTTTATTTTCACAGTTATCTTATCCATTCATTTCCGAGCGAAATAAATCCATGAATCGTAATTCGTTTCAGCGTCACGGTTGTCAATGATTTCGCCGCTGACGCCTTTTTCTTTTAAATATTCGGAAATTCGCACCGCTTCGTGTTCTTCCCGAAGCGTGAACATCAAAAAACCGCCCGGCTTCAGCATTTTGACGGCTTCGCCGGCGATTGAAAACCACATATCCTTGTTGAACTCATAAACCGTCCCGATCATAAAACCGATAACGGTGTCGAACTGTTCAACATTCAGGTTCTTTGAAAGCGCCGCCGCGTCCATGATAATGGTCCTCTCGGGATTTAAAACGCCGTGAGACAAACCGACGCAAATATCATCGGCGTTGATGTCGATGCAGATCGGGTCGACATCCGCTTCATAAAGCGCCAGCGTCGACATGCCGTTGCCGCAGCAGATTTCCAAAACATTTGATTGCGGTTCCGAAAACCGCGGTTCCGTTTTTTGGATTTTCTGAACAGTCGCCGCCGCTTTTGAAACGCGCGCCGGAGAATAAACGGAATCATACGGCGGGAGGAGTTGCCCCGACTCTTTGAAAAAAGCGAGCGCCGCATTTGAATAATACTCCCGTATGTCATCGGCAAGCTCTTCTGCCGATATTTCTATTTGATATGTCGGGCAATTCAAAACAGCCGATTTTGAAATCAATTTTGGGAGAATCGTGTAAAACGCGTCTTTTGTTTCCGAATCCGACAAAACAGGTGTAAAAACCAAACAATTTCCCGTGTCGGGAAGAGCCGGATTATTTGACGGCTGCCTTTCAACCAGTACAAATCCTGTGATTGCCGCCTGCGCGCTCCGCCGAATAAATTCGTCCGTATCGGCAGGATTTTTATCAAACATCGGGGCGTTTTCATGAATCAGAAGAACGGTTTCAAAGTCAAGCCGCCCCTCCTTTTTCATTTCAGCGAGTTCTTTCAGCTGCGCAATTCCGGCATACAAGAATCTTTGGGCGGCAAAATCATCTTCCGTTAAATAAAAAGATGCATTGATGCCGATTTTTTGAAGAAATAAGGCCGATAAGTTTGACATTTTCATTCCCGCTTATTCTTTTCTTCGAAGCAAGGCGAAGTGAGCAATCAGCGCTCCCAGCTGGATTTTTTCATTCGCGCCCTCGGTGATTCTGAAGTCGATTTCACCGACCGCGTCAATTAATCGGATCATTTCACTGTCACTCAAATCCTCGATTTTGAAAAGTGCCCGGTAAATCTGATTCACAACATCATCGGCAGAAAGTCCCTGCTCAAAAACAAGCACATTCAGTTTCTCCCGCGCGTTATTGAATTCGCCTGCCAGCGCCGTCTGAATCAAATCCAAAACTTCTTCGGGGCGAGCGGTCGCCGTGATTTTATAAATCGCTTCTTCATCAATATCTCTTCGAATAAACGCGGCGGCCTGAAGTGAATTCACGGTTTTTCTCATGTCGCCGGCGGAGGCGTAAACGAGTGCCTTTAATCCGTCATCCGTAATTGTTAAATTTTCCATATCGGCAATGTATTTGACACGTTTTGAAACGGCTTCATCCGTTAAACTGCGGAATCTGTAAATGGCGCAGCGGGACTGAATCGGTTCAATTATTTTGGAAGAGTAATTGCATGAAAGGATGAAACGGCAGTTGCCGCTGTATTTTTCCATGGTTCTGCGAAGCGCGGACTGCGCATCGTTGGTCAGCGCGTCAGCTTCGTCGAGGAAAATGATTTTAAAAGACGCGCCGCCGATCGGGGCGGTTTTCGCGAAAGTTTTTATTTTATTTCTGACAACATCAATACCGCGCTCATCCGACGCGTTGAGTTCTGTAAAGTTTTCGGCCCAGAAGTCTCCGAACAGTTCACGAGCGATCGAAACGGCTGATGCGGTTTTGCCGACGCCGGGCGGTCCCGTAAAGAGCAGATGCGGCAGATTTCCCGAGCGAACATACGATTTTAAACGTTCGATCGTCTCCTCTTGGCCGAAAACATCATCCAGCGTCATCGGGCGGTATTTTTCAACCCAAATTTCTTCTCTCATAAATCCAATTCCTTTAAAACTTCTTATAAATAAACGAATAAATGAATAAACGAATAACGAATAAATGAATTAAATATGATTGAACAATAGGATGAATCTTATTAATTCTTTTTCTTAAAAATTCCGTTTACGGCTTTGTTTGTGGGCGGCACCGGCACGGTTTTTGTTTTGATGCTGAGCCTCAAATACCGCTGTGACTTTTTACGGCTGTAACTTTTTGCGGCTGTAACTTTTTGCCGCTGCACCGCAAAGGCGTTTCCTTCTTTTTTAAAAGTCATTTAAAACAGATATTTTTTAGTTTATTGTCGAAATATTTATCTCGAATTTCGACAGATTCCGCAGACAGATGCCGAATTTTGAATCCGTCTTACTATAACATATATATAAAAGAAGTTTACTTCTCATATATGTTACTGATTTGCAGTTAATATTATATTATCTTTAAATTATATACGGCAAAAATCAAAAAATTGATTTTCTTTTTCAGTTTTTTTATTTCGGTGCGCCAAATATGAAAGAAGCCACAGATAAAACGGAAATTAAAACAGTCATAGAGACACCGATTTTTAATGCCGCCGCATCAGATGACCTCTGCGGTATCCTTCTCAAGGATTCTGTTTTGCATCTGACCAAACTGCTGGGAGCTGTTGCTGTTTTTACTTTCGGGAATATTGATACGAAATCTTTCAAAGAGCTGCCTGTCCCAATCATTGACATGACTCAAATCAAAACAATTATCGAAAAATTGACGTATCTGCAGCATGAAGATCAGTTTCAGATCAAGGAAGTTACCGATTCCATCCGAACGGAAGCCGATAAAAACGCTTCTCTTCTCATGAACGCCGCAGCGGTTGAATACAGTCTCGGAACAATTGGGTGCGGCGTGGTCATTGGTCTTATCCGCACTCCGAATTCTTATTCTCTGATTGTTCACAGCATGGAAGAAAATGAAAGCGTTCAGACAGTCCGCGAGTGCGAAAAGCGCGTCACGCCCGAAACATTCCGCAGCGTTCTTCGTTTGTCTTTGAACATCGCGATGAAAGGGCGCGAGGGCAAAAAAATCGGAACCGCTTTCGTTCTCGGCGATGAAGAAGAAGTTCTGGAACGGTCTCATCAAATGATCATCAACCCGTTCCGCGGACAGGAATCCGGTTTTGAAATCAGCGTCAATAAAAAAGAGAATTGGGAAACAGTCATGAGTTTTGCGCAGCTGGACGGCGTTTTCATAATTTCCGAAACCGGTAAAATCTTATCCGCCGGCCGGTATTTGGATGTTGACACGCGCGATGTTCATATCGAAAAAGGACTCGGGACACGTCATCTTTCGTCAGCGTCCATCACGCGTGACACCAATGCCATCGCTGTCGCCATTTCCGAATCCGGCGGAACGATTCGTGTTTATATGGACGGCAAGGAAGTTATCTACATTGAGCCGAACGCGTCGCTGGTTGAAGTGACAAGTCATCAGCCGGCAAAATACAAATAAATCATCGAAAAACACACAAAAAAAGAGAGTTATTAAATCAACTGTCTGATTTATTAAAAGCAAATATCTGATTTATTAAAACTATCCGATTTGTTAAAATCATCTGTCAGGTTTATTCTATAAATTTAATTAAATCTTCCGTCAGGACGCTTTCACAGAAAACGCATCTGAGCGTGAGTGTTTTTTTCTTTTCGTTTTCCGTCACAATAAATCGGGTCTCAATCGGCTCGCTGCTGTTTGTAATACAATTCGGGTTGATGCATTTCACAATACCGCAGACCGAGTCCGGCGTTTCGATTTTTCCTTTTTGGACCACTTCAAAATCACGGATGATGTTGACGGTGGCTTTTGGAGAAATCAGAGAAATCGCGTTGACTTCTTTTTCCGTTAATTCGCGGCCTTCGATTTTAACGACATCCTTGTCGCCGCGGGAGCCGCCGGCATTCATGACAATGCTGACCGTATTGGTGAAATTCTCGCCGATGCGAAGGATGTTTAACACATTGAGAGCTTGCCCCGGCGTGATGTGATCAATCACAGTTCCGTTTTCAATTGCTTTTATCTTTAAATCATTTTTGTCGCCGAGTTTCTTGGAGCGTTTGTTATCAGCCGTATTCGTCACTCTTTTTCCTCCCTGATTTTATCTTCCATGCCGAGAACTTTGCAGAGGATTGCCATTCGGACGGGCACGCCGTAAAAAGCTTGTTTAAAATAAGCCGCGTGCGCTGTGCCGTCAATATCAAAAGAGATTTCATTCACGCGCGGAAGCGGGTGCATTATTTTCATTTCCGGTTTTGCGGACCGAATGAGTTCTTTTGTGATGCGCATACTGTTTGAGACGCGGTTGAATTCCGCCGGATCTGGAAACCGCTCTCTTTGGATCCGTGTCATGTAAAGGATATCAATGTCTTCGATGACATCTTCCATATCATTTGTAATCGTGACATCAATATTTCTTTTCTGCAGGTCTTCCATGATTCTGTCAGGAAGCCGCAGTTCGGGCGGCGAAACCAAATTTATTTTCGCGTGATAGCGGGAAAGAGCGTAGCAAAGGGAATGAACGGTGCGGCCGTATTTTAAATCGCCGGCCAAAGCGATGTTTAAGTTGTCCAGATGACTTTCGCGTTTGATTGTATAAAGATCAAGAAGCGTCTGCGTCGGGTGATGTCCTGCGCCGTCGCCGCCGTTAATGATCGGCGTCGCGGAGCATTCTGTGGCCATCAGCGCCGCGCCTTCACGCGGATGCCTCAGCACAACGGCGTCGGCGTACTGCGACACCACGCGGATGGTATCGGACAGCGACTCGCCTTTGGCAATCGAACTGGCTTCGACTTGCCCCATATTCAAGACTTGACCGCCGAGACGAAGCATCGCGGTTTCAAAGGACATGCGCGTTCGCGTGCTCGGCTCAAAAAACAGAAGCGCCAATATTTTCCCGTCCATTATTTTGGATTGAACGCCGCCTCTGGCGATCGGTTCCAATATTTCGGCCAGTTCCAATATTTCGTCAAACATTTCTTTTGTATAATTCCGCGTTGAGATAATGTGGTGCATCGGCCGCATGGCAACTCCTTTGTTTTGTTCAAATATTGATTGAAAAGACGAACTCGGATATTATTCTATTGATACGAATGAATTCAATATAAATTTACTGTGAATGCTCTTTTCAATCAGATGATTTTATAAAGAGGAATGAAATTTACGAATGTAACAGAACTTTTTTGAAGGAATCAGGATGATAAAAATTCAAGTTGCTTTAGATGTCATTGAGCCTGACCGCGCCGTTTCGATCGCCAAAGAAGCGGTGGCCGGCGGAGCAGACTGGATTGAAGCCGGAACGCCTTTGATTAAAAGCGCCGGCATGGAAATTATCAGAAAACTTCGTGAAACTTTTCCCGATAAAATCATTCTCGCCGATATGAAAACAATGGATGTCGGCGCGGCGGAAGTTGAAATGGCCGCCAAATCCGGCGCGGATGTCGTTACGATTTTGGCAGCGGCGGATGATTCCGTTTTGACTCAATCTCTTTTGTCCGCCGAAAAATACGGGGTCCGCCTGATGGTTGATCTGATTTCCGTTTCGGATCCGGTTTCCCGCGCGAAGGAGATTGAAGCGCTGGGAATTGATTTGATCAATGTTCATGTCGGCATTGACGCGCAGATGACCGGCGAAGCCCCTATTGAAAAACTAAAAGCGCTGGCGGCTGAAACGGATATGGAAATCGCGGTCGCCGGCGGTCTGACACCGCAAACCGCGCGCGAAGCCGCACAAAACGGCGCGGATATCGTCATTGTCGGCTCTTATATCATTAACTCTCATAATGTCAGGCAATCCGCAGCCGATATCCGAAAAGCTGTTGACGCCGATGAAATGATCAAAACAGCCAAAAAATCCAAAGAGGAAGAAATGGTTGAAATATTTAAAAAAGTCTCCACTTCGAATATTTCAGACGCGATGCACCGAAAAGGCGCGATGCAAGGCATTTCTTCTAAGATTCCGGGAAAAAAGATTGTCGGAAAGGCTGTGACGGTCCGCTCTTTCGGCGGCGATTGGGCAAAACCGGTCGAAGCGATAGATATCAGTGGTCCCGGTGACATTGTTGTTATTTACAACGGCGACCGTGATATTGCCATGTGGGGCGGTCTCGCAACGCAAACCGCCGTCAGCCGGCGATTAGAAGGCGTTGTCATCGACGGCGCGGTTCGTGATTTTGATGAAATTCAAAAAATGGATTTCCCTGTTTTTGCGGCCAATATCGTTCCGAATGCCGGCGACCCGAAAGGTCTTGGAGAAATCAATGTTGAAATCGTCTGCGGCAACCAAATCGTTCATCCGGGGGACTATATTGTCGGTGATGACAGCGGTGTCACGGTTGTTCCAAAGGAACGCGCTTACGAAATTGCCCGCCGCTCTGAAGAGGTTTGGAAGCGTGAAAAACGCCTGTTTGAAGAAATCAAAAACGGCAAAACTCTCGCGGGAGCTCTTGAACTTTTAAAGTGGGAAAATCAAAGGTAACGGCGGTTTTATTTTTTATTTTTTTAAATACAACGACAGTGTCTTCAGGATATAATTTTATGAAACAGCAAAGACTGAAAAGTTTGAACGTCCCGCTCTTAATGACTCCCGGGCCGACGCAAGTTCGCGAAAATGTCAGGCGCGTCCGCGCGGCGGAGATGACGAATCCCGATTTGGAACCCGAATTTTTCAAATTTTACCGCAAAACGTGTCTGAAACTGGCTTCTTTTTTGAATACCAAATCACAAGTTTTGATTTTAAGCGGAGAAGGCATGGTCGCTTTAGATTCAGCGTGCGCGTCCTTGACTGAAGCCGGCGACCGCGTTTTGATTCTTGATAATGGTATTTTCGGCGAAGGGTTTGCCGATATGGTTCAAGTTTACGGCGCCGAACCCGTTGTTTTCAAAGGCGAGCGGACCCGCGGTCTGTCCGCTGAAGATCTGCGCGCGTTTTTGGAACAGGATTCTGATTTCAAATTCGCGACAATTGTTCACTGTGATACGCCGTCGGGCGTTTTGAATGACTTGAAAGAAATCTGTCCGCTGCTCAAATCTTACGGTATTTTAACAGTCGTCGACGCGGTTTCTTCAATGGTCAGTGAACCGCTTTTCATTGATGACTGGGGAATTGACATTTGTATGGGCGCGTCCCAAAAAGGATTTTCAGCGCCTCCCGGCTTGGCTTTTGTCAGTGTCAGCAACGAAGCCTGGACCGCTATTGAAAATCGTAAAACGCCGGTCCCGTCTTATTATTGCAATCTGCCGCTTTGGAAAAACTATTATGAAGAGCTGTGGTTCCCGTACACGCCTCCGATTGGTGATATTTACGCTTTCAGAGCGGCTTTGGACAATATCTTAAAAGAAGGCGGCGCGTTCAAAAGACATCGGAAAATCGCGAAAGCCGTTCGAAAAGCCGTTATTCGGTCGGGTTTATCTCTTTACTTGGTTTCCGATTACTGCGGATCGGTGACGGCGATTCGCGTTCCTGAGGGATTGAACGGCGAGGAAATTGTTCAAAAAATGAAAGAGGAATACGGCGTTTTAATCGGCGGCAATTTCGGATATTTAAAGGGAAATGTCATACGTATCGGCCACATGGGTGAAAACGCCCGAGAAAAATACGTGTCGGAAACATTAAAAGCGCTTCAATTAACGCTTGAGAGTCTGAGCATTTCTTTTTTTGCGGATATGGAATCGGTCTTTTTAAAAGAGACGGGAAAGAAAAAACGCTGACAAGCTGATTCGTCCGATCTTGAAAAAAGCCTGCGCTCAATGAAATAATCTGACGGATTAAAATGGTTAAAAAAAAGGAGATTTGAAAAAGCGAGGGCGGAAATGACTTCCGCCTCACTCGTTTCAGGGGACCGATTTTTTAAAACCGCAAAGAACCGGCTGTGCGTTTTCGTGCGGTCAATTTAACAGTTAATGATTTTACGCGGACACGATTTTAATATTTGGAGCGCTGGAGTGCCATCAGGTCTTCCATCGTCAATTTGCCGCCGTCTTTGAACTTGTCGAAGATATCTTGAGCATCTTTTTCCTGTTCTTCTTTGTCGACTTTAGCTTTCGTGTCTTTGTCCTTCTTCTTCGCCTTTCCGTTTTCTTTGTCAATGTCACGGATTTCTTTTTGGGCTTCAATGAAGATTTTGTGCTGCTCGTCGGCAGCTTCCTGCGCGCGGATGAAATTTTTGTGCGCGATATCGGATTCCGCGCGGATTTTATCGGCTTCTTTGAAAGTGCCGATCATTTGCTCGTGGAATTCCTGCGCCTGAGACGCGTAAACGGCCAATTGCGCGTGATATTCTGATGCTTCGTCACGGATGACCTGCGCTTCGTCCAAAACAATTTTCAAGTCGCTGTTTTCTTCCAACTGCTTCTTTTTCTCATTGTATTCAAGCGTCAGCTCTTTGATTTTGGTGACAAGCTCTTTTTCCTTTTTCTGATTCATCGCAACGGTCTGCTGTTTGAATTCAAGGTCATCGATTTGCTTGCGGATTTCTTTGATGGACGGACCGACAAGACCGCCTTCTTTTCTCAGTTCATCCGCTTTTGCGAAAAGAGCGTTGGCTTTCGCATTTGTTTCATCGCGGAGGGTTTTATATTTGCTGACGTTGACGTTCACTTCGTCACGCTTCACTTTTAAATCCTGAGCGACTGTGATAAGTTCTTTTGTTTTGCTGTTTAATTCATTTCTTTCAGCAGCGTATTTGCTTGCTTCGGCATTTAACTGATTTCTCTTTTCTTTTGCCTCTTCAGAGATATCTTTCAATTCTGCTTTTCTGATTTGCAGTTCATTCGTCATATTTTGGTCCCCCTTCCCGGAAAAATTTTCCCGAGCCGGTTTCTGTACGTTAAGCCAAGCGGCTTAAATTATGAGGTCCGAAAATCGGATGTCATAAATGTAAAATGATTATGTAATTTCCGGTTATGTTTTCGATTTCGGCGGCGTCCTGAGGGATTCCAGGATCGGAATCACGCAGCGCAAATCTTTTTTGGAAACAACCGCGTGCGCTTTTTCTGAAACGCGCGGTTTTGCGTTAAACGCAATTGAAAAACCCGCTCTTTCAAACAGGCATATGTCATTGGCGCCATCGCCGACAACCAAACATTCTTCAAGCGGGATGCCTGTTTTTTCAACCAGTTCGTCCAATACGTTTTTTTTGGCGTTTGTGACCCTTAAAGGACCTGTCGCTTCGCCGGTCAGGTAACCGTCTTTGACAACCAAATCGTTTGAATAAACGTAATCTATATTCAACAGGTCTTTGACTTTGTCGGCCGCAATACTGAAACCGCAGGTCAGCATCGCGGTTTTGCCGCCGTTTTCATGAACGTATGTCATCAATTCGGCTGCTCCCGGCATTATTTGGATTTTATCGGTTTCTGCAAGCGCTTTCTCATAAGAGAGTCCTTTTAAGGAACTGACACGCATTTGAAAAGATTCCGTGTAATCCATTTCGCCGTTCATCGCGGCTTCCGTGATTTTTGAAACTTTCTCTTCAACGCCGGCCGCCTTTGCAAGTTCGTCAATCACTTCGGCGTCAATCAAAGTGCTGTCCATGTCGAACACAAAGAGTTTAAATGTATTATTTTCCGGTTTTTTGTTATAATGAGAAAAGTTCACAGAATCATAACCTGTCTGCTTTATGAATAATTATTGAACCATCAAAAACAGTCAGTTATTCCGCGCCGACGGGCAAAACGGTTAAGCCTGTTTAGATATCGTGCCGCCGCTTTTTGAAATTTAAACAAAAATCGAATTTTTTTGGCACATGGAATTACAATTGCTTTGTTGAATAACATACATTGCTTTTAAACTTTGTGGATAAAAACGAAGAAACTGCTCATAATTCATGAATTTATACATCAGAAAGCTTGAAGTATATGAAAAATTATAAAATAAGCACATCAATTGACAGTGGCAATTCATTTAGATTCGTCTCATTTTTTTCGGACAGCAGGGGGCCGGAAGTGGAAATCAGCGGCATATCTCGGAAATATAATGATCTTTTTACATTTAAGGGCCGATTGCCGAGAAGACCTTATATTTTCCTGATTATTATCTGCATCCTTCTGCTGATTTTAAATTATTTTGTCATTTATGCTCTCTTAAACTTGGATTTACAAGCAGAAGTTCCGTTTCTCCAGACAGAGATTATGTTAGATTTAACAGGTTTAATATTTTTCATAATTTTTATTCTGTATCTCATATTTTGGGTCACGATAACGATCTATGTGACATGTCAATCAATTCGTCGTTTGCATGATTTGAATTTATCGGGATTTTGGATACTCTTAAGAGTCTTCTGGATACTCGGTCAAATTAATATTATTTTCATAATAATCGCATTCCTTTTCGAATTGATATTGCTGTTGAAAAAAGGGTCATCCGGAATGAACAGGTATGGTCTGTGATTCCAAATCAAAGAAAGGTATAATACCTTCAAACGTTAAAGGGGGATTGATGACCGGAAAACTGGTAACCTTTGAAGGAATCGACGGGTCGGGGAAAAGCACGATGCTCTCCCGCCTTCTGAAAATCAATGAATCCGAGCCGCTTTGCGGCGGCGGGACGGTTTTCACGCGTGAGCCGACGAAAGACACGCTCACGGGACAAGCCGTTTACGCGGCGATTGAAAAAAATATCGATCCTTTGGCCGAATTGTTCCTTTTTTTGGCGGACCACGCCGCGCATTTATCCGAGACCGTCCGCCCTGCGCTGGCCGGCGGCAAGCTTGTGATTTCTGACCGCTACTCTGACAGCCGATGCGCTTACCAAGGCGCGACGCTGAATCCAATCACTCCGAACGCATTTGATTTTGTCTGCCGCCTGCATGAGCCGTGGACAATCAAACCCGACCTGACATTTTTCTTTGACATCCGCCCCGAAGTTTCCTGCAAACGCTGCAAAGACCGCGGCGCGCAAACGAAATTTGAACGCGTTGATTTTTTGAGGAAAGTGACGGCAAATTTCAAAAAGGCGGCGGAAAAAGAACCGGAACGGTTTGTTATCTTGGACGCGGAAAAGCCGCCGGAAGAAAATGAGAAAATTATTTTGGAAAATATCCGGGCGCTTTTTGAACTTTCATCGTAATTTAAAAATAAAAGTGAAGAAAAGTCAATAAGGCGTTCTCTTCAGTTTCTTGCTTCGACTCATATAAAAGAGCCAAGCGGCGGTCAGAACGAGCATGCAGATAATGCCGGCAAGACCCTAAACACTGTTGTCCAGAACAAGCCCGGCAAAAAGGGTCAAAGCTGTCAGAACCGCCAGAGTCATCGTAAAAATGCCCATCGCGCGCGTCAGCTCTTTTACGTTATAACGTTCCTGTTCTTCTTTTGGAAGCGTATTGTATCCGGAAATCAAGAACACGCCGCGGCCGCTGAAAAAATAAACCGCGGTTGCCGCCAGCAGGATCGGAAAGAGAAACGCAATATACGACACTTCAAAAGCCATATCTGTCACCGTTTTATTCGTCGCTGCTTTTGCTTTCGAAATTATCCAAATCATTTTCATCGGCGAATTTGATGAGCGCTTCTCCCAAAACACGGGTGTGCTTCGGGCTTAAGTTAAAGCGCGCCTTTTTTTTGCCGGCGCGCTCTTTTGAAATTTCGACATATTCTTTGTCGAACCGTTCGCTTTTTTCCAAAGAAATGGCCATATACCAGCCGCCGCCCATTTTAATTTCAGTATAGGCGGTCGGCGTGTCATCGTCAATATCAGCGATAATTTCTTCCATATCGTCTTTTTTTGCCATATATATACTCTCCTGTATTATTTGAATAAATAGAACAAAGTCATGAATAAGGTCATCGGTCTTTTATCCTTTTTTTGTTTCGAAATCCCATCCGTTCGCTTCCCGAACTTTTTGAAGATAGAGCGGATCATAAAGAACGTGGTCTTTCCGCTTTTTCCGAAATGCCGGCTCTTTGCGCATCCGTTTCCACGCCGTTTTCATCGGCACTTCGCTGAGATTGCCGTAGGAAAGCGGAATGTACGGGTCGGGCTGCATTTCTCCTTCTGTCGTCACGTGCAGCCATCGCCGCCCCGCCATTGCGCCGAACATTTCTCCTTCAAAAACGGTGCCGGAGAAAATCCGCGGCGTACCGTCGTCAACCCTGTTGACTTTGCGGTAAAAATCATTAATGATCTGACGCTCTGAATCATTCATCCGGCATTCGCCTTCCAATGTCGGAACAGATTCCCATATTGAAAATTCGTGAACGCCGAGTTCATTCGCAAGCTTCCACAACTCTTCCATTTCGCCGACTTTCGGTCCGTCCAAATGCGTTGCCATCGTCACCATCAATCCGGCTTCCAATCCGAATCGAATCGCTGAAACCGCTTTCTTGTACGCGCCTGAAATTCCGCGTTTGCGGTCATGAACGGCCGGGTCGGTTGAATAAATGCTGACCAGCAGTGTCTGAAGTCCGGCCTCTTTGAGTCGCTTCGCTTTTTCCAAATCAAAATCCAGTCCCCACGTATATGCCATGACGACCGCTTTTGATTTGTCAACATAGCGGATGTAATCCGCGATATTTTCATTCAGCATCGGGTCGCCTTCTGTAAACGTAATGACAACGGCGCCCATATTCAGCGCTTCGTCAATCGCTTTTTTAATGAGATCCGCGGGAGGGTCCGCTGAAAGTACCGAATCGTCATAATCCGCATTTTCTGTCCGATTCTTTTCAGCGTGCTTTTTGGCATTCGCGTTGAATTTGCGTGTCACCTCAATCGAAACCGTTTCAGGAACATATTTTCCGAAACTGATGCCGATTTCATCTTTTACAAGGCGGTTAAAAACAGGACTCGGGATTGGCGGAAGCCACGCTGACGGATAAACGACTGAATCAGTGGCGAGCGCAACTTTTTCGGTCTTCAGATGTTTGTTCGCGACAGATATAAACGGACGAGCGGCGGCTTTTAAAAAACCGCCGGCGGAAAGGTAAATTTTGCCTTCATCTGACCGAATCGCATCCACGGAAAGGCCGGGCATTTTAAAAACATTGACAGGCCGCTTTATTTTATCACAACCGCATTAAAACGGAACTGTTATCCGAAACAGAGCCGTTGTAAGAAACGGCTCTTTTTGAAAAAAAAATCAGACTTTTTCGGCAAAAGCCAAATATCCGGAAATTTTCTTAATTTTGATGTTCAATGTCTGGCCTTTCACGGCGCCCGGGACAAAAATCGTAAATTTGTCAAATTTGGCGATGCCGTCGCCTTTTGAGCCGACCGCTTCGATATTGATTTCATATGTGTTGCCTTCTTCAAGCGTGGCAACGGCTTTTGCGGTCGTTGTTTGTCTTTTCTTAACAGGGCGGTGCGCACCGCAGGCGGCGCATTGCAAAATCAAAACGCGTTCGCGCTTGCCGAGCGTCGTGTCCGGGCGGTTGCATTCGGAACACATGACATACTCATCAACGTAATTCTGAATGTTGTCATCCATCTGGTCTCGTGTAAACCGCCCTTGGAAAACAGCGCGGCCGCCTTCGATTTTTCCGGCGGTTCCGAGTTCGCGCGTGAGATATTTCATCACGTGGTCGGGGTCTCTTCGAAGAACGCCTGTAATGTTTGAAAAGTTATCTAAAACTGTGGTTTTCCCTTCTGAGAAGAGTTTTGCTTCGGGAACAGTGAATCGCTCATCCGTTATCTTTTCTTCGGGGAGCTGTTCAATCGCCCTGTTTAAAAGTTTTTCATAATCATCCATAATTTTTCCCTCTTTGCTTTTTTAGTTTTTCAGAAGACTCAGATATTATAAAAGGTTTTACAAGATATAATGATTTTATATACTTTTAAATGCCGTCGGCTTTTTGAAAGTGAAAAAAAATCAAAAAAAGAAATCCGAATAATTTCGGATTTTAAAATTGAATCAATTTGTATAAAACAAAGCGCTTACAAAACCAACTCGGCACCCTGATCAATAACGATTCGGGTGGGCGTCGGAAGTTTCTGTCCGGCGTTTTGGAGAGCCTTCTTGGCGGCGAGGAAATGTTCCTTGTCGATAGAGATGGTGAAAATTTTCTGGAGCGGAACAACACGCGCCGCCGTTCCGACATTTTTGCCGAAAGCCGCTCTCATACCGCTTGAAACACGGTCTGCGCCGGCGCCGGTGGCTTGTTTGTTTTCTCTGAGGACTTCGTGCGGGTAAACTCTCAATTTGATGTGGAAGTTGCCTCTGCCCGCCTTGTTGACCATATGTCTGTTCGCGGTAATACGGGCCGCTTCAAGCGCTGTGTGTCTGATTGCGCATTTTTCTTCAACGATCAATGATAATTTGACGGGGTAATCCTGTCTTGTTAAGTTGCCCATGTCATAGTGGATGATTTGGACACCCGGGACGCCGCCCATGTATTTTCTTCTGGTGAAGGAGCGCTGTCTGATATTTCTGTACATGCTTGCCGGCTTTCTAACCATAATAATTCTCCGATAATGTGGGTAATAATAAACAGATTTGAAATATGATGAAACAAATATGATCCGAATCATTTTGTTCAGCATCAAAAAATAATCCGCTTGTGCATCATTGCTTCTTCAGCCATCCTAAAGAAACATCCTATGTATGACGGTTAGCCTAAATATTCGGCGCGGATTTAACATACAGACTTTAAGCCCGATTTGTAAGCCCATAATACATTTCGGGTTTATAAAGTTTTTTCTTCAGCCGTCCGATCAAAAAAATATAAACCGTTCGTTAAAAGCTTCCGGCCGTGGCGGTAAATATTTACAGCCAGTCATAGCCGTAAAAGGATTCAATATTGTAATTATTCATCAGCGTCAGTTCGGCGTAGCCGAAGAATGAACAGCCTTCACATTTTTGAATCAGCTCTTTTCTTTCATTTTTTGTTTGATTCCAAACTTTTGTGATTCCGTTCTCTATGATTTCCCCGCGGCTGCCGAAAGTCGATTCTTCGATCACGTTTCCAAGAGGCGTGTTGTGAATGCGGCAGTTATACATATTGCCGTTGTGGTCCGCCGCTAAAATCCCGCGGTCGACCCGGCAGTTTCGAATGACTTTGCCGTCGCGGATCTGCCGGAGATATGTCTTGGAATTGATCAGCGGCCAGCCTTTCTTTTTCATATCGATGAGCGTGTTCATCAAAGAAATGAATTTTTCCTGCCGGTCCGCGCCGATTGTCAAATCTTCCCAATCCGTGTCATCCATCCGTTTAAATGTGTAAAGCGGTTCAACCGCCATTTTGACATTTCCGAGTTCTTGAGCGAAATGAAGCAGTTCTTCAACTTCATCCAAATTTTTACGGCTGATGACACAATTTATTAAAAGCGGCTCATTCAGCAGACCGCTTTTTGAAGCATATCGAACGCCGTCTGTGATTTTGTCATAATCCGCGCCGCGGATTTCACGCGTCGCGGTCGGCCCGTCAGCGGAAACGGAAATATAATCGACATCTATAAGTTCGTCCATCCTTTTTTTAAGCAGCAGTCCGTTTGTAATCATGAACGTTTTCATTCCTTTGGATTTGGCGTATTTCATAATTTCCGGAAGATCTTTGCGGAGCAGCGGCTCGGCGGACCAAGCGTTATATGAACCGATGCCGAAATCGGCCGCCAAATCAATGATTTTGCAGACCTCTTCAAAAGAAGGTTCTCTCCGGCCGGAAATAAAATCGCCGCCCGTTTCCAAATCTTTTTTCCATTCATCGCAGAAAACGCAGCGTAAATTACAGCCGGAATTGACGGAATGGGAAAGAATAACCGGCCGCTTTCGTATTTTCATTTGAAAGGCGCTTTTCGCCATAAAAACAGGATCGAATTTTGACACGACGGAAAAAAGAAATCAAAATGACTTATACTTAACCCAAAAAAAGTGTTCTGAATTGAAATCCAAGTCTTTGGATTTTCATTTCAGAAGTGTTCGGGTCGCTGTTTCGCACCGCCCCAATTCCATAAAAAAAGCCCGGGAGATTTTCTCCCGAGCTTTGAGTTGTACATTTTTTTGAAAAACAAATCGGAAAAATCAGCCGAAGAGGGCGCCAAGGCCGGCCATTCCTTCTTCTTCGGAGTGGTCTTCCTCGGGCTCGGGTTCTGCTGCTGCAGCGGGCGCTGCTTCTGCTGCTGCGGGTGCTGCTGCTGCGGGTGCTGCGAATGCTGCTTTTGCGATTGCTTCTTCGATGTCAACGCCGTCGAGTGCTGAGATGAGTGCTTTGACGCGCGCATCGTCAACGTTTGCGCCTGCTGCCGCAAGGACTGCTTTGACTGTGTCTTCTGTGATTTCTTTTCCGCTCTTGTAGATTAAAAGTGCTGCGTAGATGTACTGCATGTTATTTCACCTTTTGATTTATTTCGTTTAATTAAATTTAATTCATTTATAAGTCGTAGTTGCTCGCTTTCGCAACGGAAGTTGCTTGCGCGTTGGCTTTGCCGATTAATTTGTCCATCACTTCAGTTTCAAAGATAACTGATTCGACACCCAAATTGACAGCTTCTGTGTGTGCCTTTTGGAGGAGGGCTTCAATGTTTTCTTTGGTCGGGACGGCCGCGTTCACGGATAAGTTGAAGGCTTCCTGCGCCGCGGTGACGAATTTGTTGAACATTTCTGTTTCGTCAACGTGAAGGACTTCCGGAAGATAAACAGTTCCGTCTTCGTAAACGGCTCTCAGGATCAAACCGACTTCCATCGGGAAAATTTCCAGTTTGTTTAATGCGGTCGCTAATTTTTGAGAAACTTTTTCGCCGGCTTTACAGACGACTTTTGTTTCTTTAATCGCGATTTTACCGCTTTCAACACCGGTCGGAATGCCGGCGCCCTGAAACTCACTGAGCATCGGGCCGGGCGGGAAACCTGTCGGACCTTTGGTAACGGAAATGTCAAACGGGGCAACGGCTCCTGCTTTTATAGGGGCCGGAGTCTTGGTCTGCGCCAACATTTTGTATAATTTGAACGGGTTGTCGTTTGTGAAAACCAAAGCGGTTTGCCCTTCAATGTACTGAACCATGTCAGGAACGCT
The DNA here is from genome assembly GCA_031286065.1 of Candidatus Methanimicrococcus odontotermitis. Classification (GTDB taxonomy): domain Archaea; phylum Halobacteriota; class Methanosarcinia; order Methanosarcinales; family Methanosarcinaceae; genus Methanimicrococcus; species Methanimicrococcus odontotermitis. Next base: position 17,670 of record JAITUZ010000033.1, read on the forward strand.
TCCGTCACTTTCTTTGAGCGCTTTTTCGTTCAAAGTATTGCGCGTGACTTTCAAAACGGCTGATTCTCTTAAGTTGCGTCTCATCTTCTGGAGCTGGTCAGCGCCGATGTTTTCAAAGCTGACAACGCCGAAAATATTGTATTTTTTGACGAGATCTTTGAGTTCTGCAACTTCATCCATCTTCCACTGCGGGATATTTTCTGCGCCTCGAGTTTCTGCCATATCACATCACCCTCTCGGATTTTCCCATCGTCGTCGTGACATAAATGGATTTTATGTTATGCTTTCCTTTGACGAGTGCACGCTCAACGCGCGAAACAACGGTTTCGATGTTCTGAGCCAATTTGTCGGCAGGCATGTCGCGGCGTCCGACAGAGACGTGGAACGTCATCTTATCTTTAGATCTGACGCGGACAGCGCTCTGCTTTGATTGGATCATTTCTCCGATGCTTTTTCCGGGAAGGAGTGGAACCGGCATTTTGCCTCTCGGACCGAGAACGGTACCGATGGTTTTACCGATCGTTGCCATGAATTGTGTTTCTGCAACGAAAAAGTCGCAGTCCTCGGCAACGGTCTTCGCGCGCGCCTTGTCATCCTTCATTTCCTGGATGTCCGCATCGTCAAAAACGTATGCTGCCCCGGCTTGTTTCGCCTGCAACGCGACTTCGCCTTTCGCAAAAACGCCGACCTTCAATTGTCTGCCGAGACCGTTCGGAAGAACGATTTCTTCATCAACCCTGTTTTTGGGCTGGTTGAGGTCAAGGTTTTTGAGGTTAATCGCAATGTCAACGCTTTCTGAAAATTTGCGCTGAGGGGACTCCTCTAGTAATTTCTTTACGATTTCTTCGATAGATACATCTGCCATTTTAAGGCCTCCCCGTAGTCCCGCCAATCAAACCGCCGAAAAATCGGAGCGCCCGATCGGGCCGCGCGGCGTTTTAATGTGCGTCAGTCATTTTTGACTTTCTACGGTCGTATTTGATGTTTTAATAAAAAGCTGTGTTCAGAATATTGCCGATGTGTGTCGGTTTTAATCGAACGGCGCTTTATTGTATAAACGTGAATCAGAATGATTAATCTTTACCATTCTTCGTTGCTGAGGATGTCGTCATATTGGCCGGCATCAATCGCTTTTTGGAAGTCTCTGATGTCCATGCCTTCAACGGTAATGCCCATTGAAACGCCGACGCCGGTGACTTCTTTTATGGCCGCTTTCAAGTCGTATGAGAGGATATCGTCCTTCTTCATGCGCGCGATTTTCGCTGCCTGCTGAACGGTAATGTTTCCGACTTTTTCAACATTGGGTTTGCCGGATCCTTTTTGAACGCCCGCTTCTTGGAGAAGCAAAGAGGATGTCGGGGGTGTTCCGACTGTAATTGTAACGCTTTTGTCGTCAGCGACAACCACCGTTACAGGGACCTGCATGCCGTTAAAGCTTTTTGTTTTTTCATTGATTTGTTCAATCACGTCTTTGATGTTGACACCGAGAGGACCCAATGCCGGACCGAGCGGCGGACCGGGAGTGGCTTTTCCTCCGGGGACCAATGCTTCTACTGAACTTGCCATTAAAATCACCGTGGATATAAATAATAAATTAAATAATAAATTAAATAATAAATTTTATTTTGGATTGATAATTCAGATAAATGTAAATGTGTTTATTCTGAAAGAGATTCTAATAAATCGGATTCTTTGATTTAAAGCTTTCTCATGAAATTCGGGAATAATTTCGGGTGTTTCGAACAATGTCCGCGGACGAATAAGTAAAATAAAAGACGGTCTTTTTTCGGACCGCTCGTTTTTGACTTTATTCTTCTTCCTTTTTCAAAACGCGGACAGTGTCTCCGCGGATCGTAATCGGGATGGGGACCACGGCATCGAATAACTCCACCGTAATTTCATCATGCTGCCCTGTGCCGATGCGTTTAACCTTGGCTTTTTCACCCTTGAACGGGCCGGATGTGATTTCTATGATCGAGCCTTCGGTAACGCCGACTGAAATGGGTTTAGGCTTCAGGAAGTGTTCGATCTCGCCGATTGTCGCCGGTTTTTTCAGCATGGATTTCGCATGCGGGACGGCCTGTATCAAACTGTCGACAACGGCGGAACGCGGGGTTTCAACAAAGACATATCCTTTCAGCTCTTCGGGGGCAAGAACAGTTCTGACATCCAAGTGTTCTTTTTTAGCCACCAGCGCCATCGACTTGGCGACAGATTTTTCCTGGTTGACGGTCGTCTTTACAATGAAAATGGCAACATCGTCATTCTTTTCTTCTTCAAACATTTTTATGACCTGATCGGGATGAAGTATTCCGGAACAATATCCATCAAAACGTAGAATAAAAAGCCCATGATGCCGATTGCCAAAATACCGAGAGCCGCAACTTTCGCAATGGTTAAGAATTCTTTGCGGGATGGTTTGCGGGCCAATTTTAAAATTCTGAGATAAGAACGAAGTGTCGGGCCGATGTTCGAAATGCCGTCCTTCACTTTATCTGCCATGTTATTTTCTTCCAAATTATTCACATCCGAATCGCTTCTTAGAAGCGGATAAGCTGTAATTTGAATTTAAAATTTCTCGAATCTAACAGATAACCGATAAAATCATAAACTCAAAAAAGACAGCGATTCTAACACATTCATACTAAATATACTTTGTCCTTTTCATAATATAAAAAAAGGAATGAGATATGATTTATCTCACGAGCGGAACAACGTTCAATTTTGATTTTATTTCATAGCACGGAACGAAAATTGTATTGCCGCCATCATCATCGTTGAATCCTGTCGAAATTATTCCAATCATATACGTTTTCTATTTTATTATTCCCCTGCTCCCGTTCCAGCAACGTTTTGTCGACTTCGTGTGTCAGGCCGATAGATCGAATTGTATTACAAAATGAGATGATTTACAATAGAATGAACGAGCTCATAAAGATTACAATATTTATATAAAATCAGTTGAGATACAAAGATATGAACGACAATGAATTTCAGAGAGAATCTAAAGAAGATCGTCCTGTACTGGCCATTTGCTACGATTTTGACAAAACCTTATCGCCGGATAATATGCAAGCGCAAGGTTATATTCAGTCGGTAGGATATGGCGTGGAAGATTTTTGGAAAGAATCTAACGCCCTTGCGGAAAATAATGGGATGGATCAAAACTTGGCATATATGTATAAAATGGTTCACGAGGCAGAGGGGAGGATTATCACCAACAAAAAAACTTTAGAAGAGTATGGAGCAAAAGTTAACTTACTCCCTGGTGTTGAGGACTGGTTTGAAAGAATTCGCAAATATGGACTTGATAGGAATGTCATCGTTGAACACTATATCATTTCTTCCGGATTAAAAGAGATGATTGAGGGAACATCGGTTGCCAGGAAAGGTGCGTTCAAAAGAATCTATGCCAGTTCATTTTACTATGATCCAAAAAGCGGAGTAGCTAAATGGCCGGCGCAAGTCGTAAACTATACAAGCAAAACACAATTTCTGTTTCGCATAGAAAAGGGCGTATTAGATGTAAACGACTCAGGCGTCAATGAATCGTTTGCAGTGGAAGAACTTCGTGTTCCTTTCCGCAATATAATTTATATCGGTGACAGTGACACAGATATTCCCTGCATGAAATTGGTTCATTCATACGGGGGACATTCAATCGGCGTATATGATTCGAAAACTCAGGACAAGGCAAAGGTCTATAAAATGATGCGTGACAATAGAATCAAGTTTTTTGCGTCGGCTGACTACTCAGAAGGCATGAAGTTGGATATGTTGGTCAAATCAATTATTGATCGTACCGCAGCCAACGAGAGATTGGAAAGTATTCATTATTGCTGTAAAAAGGAATACATTGAAGCTGATAGAAACAACAGTGAGGAAAGCCGCAAAAAAACAGATTTAATTATCGAATTAGGGAGCAGTGGAAGTTTTGTGAGTACACATTTGGTTGTAAAAAAGTTGCAAACACTTGACGATTGGACAGCGGATGAAAAAGAACAGTTGTTTGATATTGCTGTTGAAAACAGTCAGGTCTTTTATGTTTTGGGTGATTCGGATTTGAGATTTTTCTACAAAAAGCTATTACAAAACATAAGTGAACTGACTCCAAACGCAAAAAAAATTAAAGAGGCTATTGAAGAAGGAACATGATGGTGTATGTCAAACTTTGGATTTTTAAGTGAGGAAAAGCATATTCACTGTTTGCCGCTGCAGCGATTGAGACTGAGCGGGTCTATGCGACGGTTTTGGTAATGTGTGCTGTCAGCTGCCGTAAGGCGATTGAACTTGCGGTCAAGTGGGTGTATTCCGCAGACACAACAATTGTCATGCCGTATAAAGACAATATCCAATCACTTATACACGAACCTTCTTTCCGTTTTGCTGTTGACAGCAACATGGGGCAAGCTCTTGTTCATCATCAAGATGGGTAACCTCGTGGTGCATACAGCACGCGTCTCGTCAAACAATGTTCTGACCGCTCTCAAAGGCTTGTTTGAGTTTAGGGTGTGGACTATTGTTATGGTCAGAATCATATGGAGCGCAGATTTGATGAACATCTGATACTGACCGAAAAGGTCATTGTAGATATGAATAAAATAAAAATAACATAAGTAGATAAATTTTTAAAAATAAAAGAAAAAAAGATTTGCCGAGAATTACTCGACAAAGTCAATGCCGTATTTGGCGGTGATGAATGTGCCGCTGCCCTGGCCGTAAATCTGCGAGGATTTGACGCCGGTCACGATAATCATTGTGCGGATCTTGTTTTCAAGTTTCGGGTCAATTCTCGCGCCCCAAATGAGGCGGGCGCCTGAGTCAATGCGGTTGTGAACTTCCTGAACGACGGATTGCGCTTCCTCAATCGTCATATCCGGTCCGCCGATAACGTTTACGAGCGCGGAAGTCGCATCGGAAATGTCGACATCCAAAAGCGGGCTTCTGAGTGCTTTTTGAATGGATTCGACCGCTTTGTTTTCACCGGAAGCTTCGCCGAGACCAATCATCGCGACACCGCCGTTTTGCATAATCGTTCGGATGTCGGCAAAGTCAACATTGACAAGACCGTCTTCTGTAATCGATTCTGTAATGCCTTTGACGGCGCGCATCAAAACTTCATCGCAAACCTTGAAAGCGGCTTGAAGCGGAAGTTTCGGAACCATCTCAATCAATTTGTCATTCGGAATAACGATAACGGTGTCGGCGACATCTCTGAGTCTTTCAAGGCCGGCTTCCGCATTTGTTCTTCTGACGATGCCCTCGACGCCGAACGGCAAGGTCACAACAGCAATCGTCAGCGCGCCCGCGGCACGGGCCGCCTCGGCGACAACAGGAGCGGAACCGGTTCCGGTACCGCCGCCGAGTCCGGTCGTAATGAAAACCATGTCGGCGCCGTCAACAGCGCGGCGGATGTCGTCCACGTTCTCAATGGCCGCGTCTTCGCCGACTTGAGGCAGACTGCCTGCGCCGAGACCGCGTGTCTTCTTTTTGCCGATAAGGATTTTTTTGTTGGTGCCGATCTTTAAAAGGTGCTGGGCGTCTGTGTTGACGGCATAGAGTTCAGCGCCGGTAATGCCTTCTTCAAGCATTCTTTGGATACTGTTGGAACCGCCGCCGCCGCAGCCGATAACTTTAATATTGGTCTTTAAACCTTCCAAAAAAGCGCGCAATTCTTCATCCACTTCTTCGCCCTGGAGATTGACGTCGGGGGAATAACGGGGCGCTTCCTCGCGGGCGCTTCTGGCTAATGCTTCTTCTACGATGGATTTCATGTGTGAACCTCTGTGTGTAATAAAAACGATGCCGACTCGTGTGACGTTGCCAGGCAGCGGATATAAAAATATGAAATGACAGGCTGATAATTATCAAATCATTAAATCATAAATGGAATCAATAAGTTTCTGAAATATTTAATAATTCCTATAAGATGAAAGATATGATAACGCTCCAATTTTAAAAATCGCCTGTATTGATCTCCCCTCTGATTTAAAAATAAAAAAGAAAAATGAGTTTCTGAAATATCAGTAAAACATATTTTCCGGAACGGGGAGTTCTTCTTTCTTCTTGGATTCCATAATCTTATGAATGGCGGCAATGAAATCCGTCCGTTCGATCGACGTTTTTTCTTCACGAACGGCAAACATGCCGGCTTCCGTGACAATGGCTTTGATGTCTGCGCCGCTTGCGTTTTCTGCCAGTTTTGCAAGTTCTTTAAAGTCGACATCACCGGAAATCGTCATCTTCTCGGCGTGAATCTTAAAAATGGATTCACGTCCGTTGGCATCAGGCAGCGGAATGAAAACCATGCGGTCAAATCGGCCCGGCCTCAGAATGGCCGGATCCAAAATATCCAATCGGTTGGTCGCCGCAATGATTTTAACATTGGACAGGCGGTTAAATCCATCCATTTCCGCCAACAGCTGCATCAGCGTCCGGTGGATTTCACGGTCGGCGCTTGTGGTGTCATCCGTTCTGCGGGAGGCGATGGAATCCACTTCATCAATGAAAATGATGGAAGGGGCTTTCTTTTGAGCCATCTCGAAAAGCTCGTGAACCATTTTGGAGCCGTCGCCGATGTATTTTTGGACAAGTTCAGAGCCGACGACGCGGATGAAAGCCGCCTTTGTTTTGTTGGCGACCGCTTTTGCAATCATCGTTTTGCCTGTTCCCGGCGGACCGTAAAGAAGCGCGCCCTTCGGCGGTTCTATGCCGATGCGCTCAAATATTTCGGGTTTGATGAGCGGCAGTTCGACGACTTCGCGGATTTCACGAAGCTGATCTCCCAAACCGCCGATTTGATCGTACGTGACATCGGTGGGTTCAATCAATTCGAGCGCGGACACTTCAGGCTCTTCCAATATGGGAAGAGTTTCAGCGATAGAGAAGGTTTGCTGGTTGAGCGCCACATTCGTCCCGGGCGCAAGCTGCGTTTCTGTCATGCCTACGGGCGCGCTGACGACCAGCTGCGGACCGGCGGAACTGCGGATGACGACATGGTCATTGTCAATCATTTTGATAACCGTGCCCATTAAAAGCGGCGTTGTTTTCATGCGGTCCAATTCAATTCGAAGACGTTTTGTTTCACGCTCAAAATGAATTTTATCGTATTCGACAGACTTTTTTTGAGATTCAAGCTGCTGAATTATGCCTTGAGAGAGGACCACTTCTTCGCGCGTGACGGACAATTCTTTATGGGTTTTGACAAGCTCGCCGCGTGTGTTATTTAAGCTTTCCTTGGCCGCGGCTAATTCGCCTTTCGATTTTTCAAGCGCGGTTTGGATTTCCGCTTTTTCTTCAATCAATGTGTTGTAATCCGCCTGGAGCGCTTCATAAACCACTTGGCTTCGCTCCACATCTTCTAAAAATCTGATTTTTTCAGAAGCTGTCGACTCTTTTAAATTTTTAATCTCTTCAAGCCTTTGAGCCGAAATCGTCTTCGTTCTCTTCAAAAGCGTCTCCGCTTTCTTCAGTTCGGCCGAAAGGCGTTCATTTTCCGAATCTGATTCAAATTCGGACATCTGATTGCCTTCCTTATTTACCGTACGTTTATCTGTCGGATAAACAGGCTTTTCTCCAAGTTTGACCATTTTTTCCATTTTTGCCGCTCCTCTGTAATTGCCGTACATCGAATAAAAATGCAGACTTCAGCGGAAGTTATAACCGCCGCTGTTTTTTAAACGGTTCTGTATTTTTTTTCGATATGACTTCTATTATTGATATGATTCGTATAATTTACTTCAGTTGATGAAAATATATACTTTTCTAAAGTTACGAATTCATTAGCACTTAACAGAACAAAATAACGAAGAATAAATTATTTAATTGTTCATGCTCATGAGAGCATACCACAAATTTAAAATGAATTGAAATCTCACAATCTACTGTTCTATTAAAAAGTTAATACATACTCAAAATCGAAAATAAGGACGGAAATATCCGATGGAAACTTATGAATGTGAAATTTGCGGCAAAAAAACGAAATTTCCGACAACGGCCGTAAAAGTAGAAGGCGCGGAATTTAAAGCCTGTTCCGATTGCGCAAAACTCGGAACCGTGGTTGAGAGGCGGCCCGCAAGTCCGGCCGGGAAAGCTTACGGAACACCCGCGTCCGGCAAATATGCTTCTCAGAGCACCGGCGGTTTTGGCGGCGCCCCCAAGCCCAAGCCGAAAAATTACTTCGCGGGACTTGATGAGTTGGTCGAAAATTATGATACGCTCATTAAAAAAGCGCGTGAAGCAAAAGGACTCAGCCATGAAGATCTGGCTTTGAAAATTAAAGAAAAGGCGGCGCTGATTAAAAAAATCGAGCGCAAAGAAATCCATCCGGAAGAGTCCGTGATGAAAAAGCTTGAAAAAGAACTCGGCATCAAATTAACAGAAGCCTTCGATTCAAGTGAAACTTTCCAAAGCCGCAGTTCCGGAAGCGCAACTTTGGGAGATGTCGCTTTTGTTAAAAAGAAATAAAGTTTGAACTTTATTTCTGTTTTTTACTTTATTTCCGTCTTTATCACTCAATCACAAAAAGATAAAGGTAAGCCAAAGACAGAATGGTAAAAAGCAGAAGGATATTCTTCATTTTAACAACATGCAGTGCATGGTCAAACGCGTGTTCCGCCGATTCTTCGATTTGGTGCAGATTCATAAATACCGCCTTTTTTATTGAAACGTATTGTTCTTTTTCAACAGTCATATCATTTAAAGTTTGCTTAAATTAAAATACGATATAGACTATTTCTCAACCGAAAAACACCCGATTTTACTTCTACGTAAGTAATTTTATTTTAGATCAGTGATTCATCATGTCTTTAAAAGCACTCAGAACACATTTTACGGGGGAAATCAACCCTGAAACAGACAACGGGAAAGTTGTAACGCTCTCCGGTTGGGTTCATGAAATCCGTGACCTTGGCGGCATCACATTTTTAGTTCTCCGCGACAGGACCGGCCGCGCCCAAGTAACGCTTGTGAAGAAAAAAGTTGACGCAGACTTATTGGAAACCGTCAAAAGGGTGAGCCGCGAGTCGGTCGTCTCTGTGACCGGTACCGTCAAAGCCGAAGCCAAAGCGCCCAACGGCTATGAGCTGATTCCCGACTCAATCACGGTTTTAGCCGCCGCGGAATCTCCGCTTCCGATGGATACGACCGGAAAAGTGGATGCCGAGCTTGATACGCGCTTAGATAATCGTTTTATGGATCTCCGGCGCGAGGAGCAGACCGCCGTTTTTCTGATCCGCGACACCGTGCAGGATGCCGTCCGCAGCTTTTTCAAAGAAAATAAGTTCGTTGAAACCGTCACATCAAAAATCGTAGCGGCCGCAACAGAAGGCGGAACGGATTTATTCCCGATCAGTTATTTTGACCGCGAAGCTTTCTTAAACCAAAGCCCGCAGCTCTTTAAACAGATGCTTATGTCTGCCGGATTTGACCGCGTTTATGAAATCGGTCCGATCTTTCGGGCGGAAGAGCACGACACGCGCAAACACCTCAATGAAGCCGTATCTATTGATATTGAAATGAGTTTTGCCGACCACGAAGATGTCATGGCGCTTTTGGAAAACATGATCGTGTATGTTTACGAGCAAGTTGTTGAAAAGTGTCAGAAAAGCCTCGCTGTTCTTGAAAAAGAACTTCATGTCCCGAAATTGCCGTTTAACAAATACACTTACGGGCAGGTTCTTGACATCATCAACGCTGAAATTCCCGAAATTGAAGCAAAAATGAAATTCGGCGATGATATCGGAACGCAAGCCGAACATCTTTTTGGTGAATACGTGTTCAGCAAAACCGGCGAATCGCACTATTTTATTATTGACTGGCCGACTGAAACAAAACCGTTTTACGCCATGCCTTATGAAGACCGCCCCGAAATTTCAAAGAGTTTTGACATGATGCACCGCACAATGGAACTTTCTTCCGGCGCTCAGCGTATCCATCAATACGATTTACTTGTCGAACGTATTTTGGCAAAAGGCTTGAATCCGGACGGGTTTGATTTCTATCTGAAGCCGTTCCGTTACGGCATGCCGCCTCACGGCGGATTCGGTGTCGGTGCGGAACGCTTGATTATGACGATGCTGGAACTTGACAACATCCGCGAAGCTGTTTTGTTCCCCCGGGACCGAAAAAGACTTTCACCCTGAGCGAGGAAAACAATGGCAGACAGAAATCAAACATCAGAATCGCCTGAAAAAAAGGCGGCCGGCGTTTACGCCGCTTCTCTTGTCAAATCGGGCGACGCCGTCGGCCTCGGAACAGGGTCGACCGTCGCTTATACAATTAAAGAACTCGGCCGCCGCATCCGTGAAGACAAACTGGATATTGTCGGCGTTGTGACCTCTTATCAATCCGAAGCCATCGCGATCGAAGCCGGCGTTCCGCTGACAACGCTTGCGCAAACGCCGAAATTAACGATTGCGATCGACGGCGCCGATCAGTTCGATGAAAATCTTTGCGCAATCAAGGGCGGCGGCGCGGCGCACACGCGCGAAAAAATTGTTTCGATGTCGGCCGCTCGTTTCATTGTCGTGTCCGACCCTGCCAAAAAAGTGAAACATCTTTCCGTTTCTGTTCCGATCGAAGTCATGCCTTTCGGCAAAGAACTCGTTGTGACTTCTCTCAAAGAACTCGGCGGCAGTCCCGTTCTCCGCGCGGCCGCGAAAAAAGACGGTCCGGTCATTACCGATAATGGAAATTTCGTTGTCGACTGCGCTTTCGGCGAAATTAAAAATCCGCAGGAATTGGCTTTGAAACTGTCTCAGATTCCGGGCGCTGTCGAGCACGGCATTTTTATGAATGTCGATGAAGTCATCATCGGGAAAGCCGACGGAACCGTTGAAATCATTCAAAAATGAGAACACGTTTTGTTCTCATTTTTTAACAGCAGGCTCTTTTTTTGCATACCTGTTCTAAGAAAAACGAAACAGTCCGCGCACGGCGGTGAATCGGATCGCTGCGCGCTTTCACGCTGTAAAACAGTGACGTCAAGCTGAACAAAATATATTTAAATATATGCCGCATTGGAAATGAATCAAGATTAATCAAAAAATCAATATGCAACGGGACAGAGAACTATGAAGATCGTGATGAAATTCGGCGGAACTTCCGTCGGCGACGGGAATAAAATACGCCACGTGGCTGAATTGGCGAAGATCTATTTTGATAAGGGAAATCAAGTCGTTCTGGTGACATCCGCTCTTGCCGGCGTGACCGATCGGCTTTTAGATGTTGCGGCTGCCGGCTGCGAAAACGGAAAAGTCACGGTCGTCACGGAATTTATCACTTCTTTAAAACAGCAGCATTTTACGGCAGTCAATGAAGCAATCGATGACCAAAATATTCGGGCGGAAGTCATCGGATTTTTGACAAGCCGAATCGACGAGCTTGAAAAAGCGCTTGTCGGCATTTGTTATTTAGGCGAGCTGACGGTCCGCTCCCGCGACAACATATCATCTTACGGCGAACGGCTGGCCGCGCCGATCGTCTCCGGCTCTCTTCGTTCCATGGGCACCGCTTCTAAAGATTACACCGGCGGCGAAGCCGGCATTATCACGACGGATATTTTCGGCGGCGCAAAACCGCTTCCGAAATCATTCGCGCTGATCCATGACAGATTAACGCCGGAATTAAAAAATTCGATTCAGGTCGTTACCGGTTTTATCGGCGAAAATGAAGAAGGAACCATAACAACGCTCGGGCGCAGCGGGTCGGACTACACGGCCTCCATCGTCGGCGTCGGCATTAAAGCGGATGAAATCTGGCTTTGGAAAGAAGTCGACGGCATCATGACCGCGAATCCGAAAATCGTTCCAAACGCGCGCACGATTCATTTTATTTCATATCAGGAAGCCATGGAACTCGCTTCCCTCGGTGCCGAAGTTCTCCATCCGCGCGCGATTGAGCCTTCAATGACGCACAACATTCCGGTTCGTGTGAAAAGCACGTTCAAACCGGATTTCGAAGGAACGCTGGTCGTCACCGAGAACAAGAAATCCAAAAATGTCGTCAAAGCCGTCAGTATGATCAAAAAAGTCTCTTTGATCAACGTTTCAAGCTCGGAAATGGTCGATTCTGTCGGGAAGCTGGCCGTCATTTTTTCAATTTTAGCGAATAAAAAAGTCGGTGTCCGCTTAATCAGTCAGGGTTCCGAATCCAGCATTTCATTCATTGTCAATGAAGCTGACCGCGTCAAAACGGTCAAAGCTTTGAAATCGGAACTCGGAGAGGCGTATGCTGTGGATTTCCGCACAGATGTTTCTGTCGCGGCCGTTGTCGGCGCCGGAATGGCTGGAACGCCGGGTGTCGCAAAACGCGTGTTTGCGGCGCTCGGCAGGGAAAACATCAGTGTCATCATGATCAGTCAGGGCTCTTCCGAATACAACATTTCTTGTGTCGTCAGCAGCGCCGAAGCCAACAAGGCAGTCGCTGCGCTTCATGCCGAATTTGAGTTGGACAAGCCGGAAAACGGAAACGAATAAAAAGATATTACGATTAAAATCAAACTGAGGCTTATTTATGACAGGAAAAGAACACGCCACTTACGCGACTTCCGGTGTCGATATTCATCAAGAAGAAGACACCATCAAATCATTAACTCAAACCATGACCTACAAAAGAGAAGGGTTCGGCGCGCCGTTAACGGAAATCGGACATTACGCCGGATTGATGGATTTCGGTGAATTCGCAATCGCCATGACAACAGACGGTGTCGGATCAAAAGTGCTCATCGCGAACGAAATGGGGAAATGGGATACGGTTGGCATTGATTGCGTCGCGATGAACGTCAACGACCTGCTTGCAATCGGCGCGGAACCCGTCGGCTTTGTGGATTATCTCGCGCTTGAAAAACATAAGCCCGGATTTGCCGCGGAAGTCGGCATCGGTCTTGCAAAAGGCGCTGAGATTTCAAAAATGTCTATTGTCGGCGGTGAAACCGCAACGCTTCCCGATATCATTAAAGGATTTGATTTGGCCGGCACTTGTATCGGCGCCGTCAAAAAGGAAGACATCATGACCGGTGAAAAGATTAAAGTCGGCGATGTGATCATCGGGCTCAAAAGCAGCGGCATTCACAGCAACGGCTACTCCTTGGTCCGCAAAGTTATCAAAGAGTCGCCTTATGATTATCAGGATTACTGCCCCTATGACGCCAGAAAAACGATCGGCGACGAACTTCTCATTCCGACGAAAATTTACATGGAAGTTTTGGACGTTCTCAAAAAGCATGAAGTTCACGGTCTTGCCCATATCACCGGCAGCGGCCTTTTAAAACTTCGGCGCATCACGAATCTCGGTTTCGATTTCGATGACCCGATTGAACCGCAGGAAATCTTCCGATTCATTCAGGAACAGGGCAATATCAGCGATCTTGAAATGTACAAGACTTTCAACATGGGAATGGGCTTTATTATCATCGTTCCCGAAGAAGCGGCGCCTTACGTCATGGGAATGACCGGCGGCAAGCGTGTCGGAAAAATTGTTGACTCAGGCATTAAAGTAAAAGATTTAGTGATTGAGTAACCTTTTTTTCACTTCTTTTCATTTTTTTTCTTTTTTTAAAACAGATAAATCAATCCGGAGTTTTTCTATGGTCTGCATCAAAAATTTGGAAGTGGTCATCATCGACAGCGAAATGACGCTTTCCGAATGTGAAGAATTGATTTTGGAAAAATCGGATGACGTTTGGCTTGTTCCGGGCGGTTATGAATTGCTCGGCGTTTTACTGAAAGGAGCGCGGCCGTTTCCGGTCGGAGTTTCCGGAAATGATTTGTTTTTTCAATATGTAAAGCCGTGTTTCGGGATTTTCGCGCTTCAGTTGGAAAAATGTGAAGTCATTCAAACCCTTAAAGAACAATTTATATCATCTGGTTTTCAAAAGATAAAATGAGATCGAATTATGAATCATAATTATACATTAATATGTGATGTATGTAATTCCAAAATTCAATTAAGAATTCAAGAAGGAATGTTCAACAAAAATCTTATTAGAATTAACTGCGGAAATTGTAAAATTACATTGGAAGGAGAAATTGAAAATGGAAAACTAAATTATATTCATAGTTGTAAATTTGAAGAAACTGAATCTTTGGAAGAACTTCATGATTATTTTATTGAAGGATCAGGAGAATTATTAACATTAAAAATAAGGAAATATGATATTGAAAATAGGCCACCTACTCCGTTCTTAAGAGTCATGGAGTATATGCCTTTCGAAGAATACGATAAGTTTATTAAAAAAACGATGGATTTCTTAAAAAAAATGAATAATGAATGGCCAAAGTATCGAAGAGTTGTAGAATTATGGAACATAGGGAATATAGAACTAGCAACTCAAGAAATTGGTAAATGTTTTCCAGAGCATGTAAATCTTTTATCTGAACGCATAAACTATCCCGAAAATAACAAATTAAAAATGTTACAAGAAATGCACTTAATTCAATTAACATGTTTTGGATTGTTATATAATAATAGTTTTTATGAGTATGTGGCACAAACAGTGATGAATGAAATTGTACATCTTTCTCAAAGTAATATATCACAAACGAATGAACTAATTGATTATTTTCAGAATGAGGGAGATTTACTTGGCCAATATCAAAAAAAGATATTTAATTTATTGAACAGATTTACGGATTTATTTGTATATTTAATTCCAGCGTATGGTGCAACGTATTATACAGAGGAGATTGATTATAAGAATTTAGGTATTTCAACCTGTTCTTTTGAAGAGATTAAACAATTTTATCTTGACATTTATGAAACAATTGGGGAACTAATCATAGTTCCAATTGCGTTAAATAATATTAAATATCGGGGAAATTTCCAAATTTCAAAAGACAAAGATGGAATTGAAAAAAAGATAGAGAAATTAAAAGAAGATTCAAAAGGAACTCGATTAATGTTTCTAAACCAAAATGAAGTATTTACGGATTTATTGCAATTAAACTTAAATAATAAATTAAGAAATGCAATTGGACACAATAATTATGAATATAATGGAATTAGACAAAAAATAACCTATTCCCCAAACTTAAAAAATTTGAATGAAAAGTATTCTACATATTTATTAAAAGTTGCATTAGAATGTATAGAGTTGTTGAAAAGGTTGCTAATATTAGATGAGATGGTTTATCAACTCCAAAAGTTTCAATATATATTTGAAGGAAATCTTTCAATGAGGTATTTTAGAAATCTAAAAATTGGAAGAAATGAGATGTGTCCGTGTGGGAGCAATCTCAAATTCAAAAAATGCCACGGAAAAATTGAACAAGAATAATGAAATAAAACGAAAAATTATTCATCCGGAAATCGGATGAATATGAATTCATTTTAATAACGGTCATTGCTTTGTGAAGCTGCCTGTCAGTGAAAAGATGCCGAAGCCGAGATTGACTTGAAGAGTCTTGTCAGCGATGGTCGCTGAGCCGATTTTTGCGCTGTTGTAATAAATGGCGTAGCTGCCGTCTTCCGCTTTTTCCCATGTGCCTTGTGCGCCCAAAGCACCGAAACTTGCGGCATATGTTCCGTCTTTGTTGAAAGTGATCGTTGCTTCAGAATCTGTGCTTTTCCATGTTCCGACAAGTTTATCCCCGAGGCAGCCGGAGAACAGACAGGCCGCCAAAATAAGAATCAAAACGGATGCGATTAAAGTTTTTTTGATCATAGTATCCCTTTGAAGAGTTTGAATGTAAAACCGATTATAATATCGGCAATTTTTCAAATACTTAAGAATATATAAAGTTAATTAATATTAATTATGAAATGTAAACAAATCATGAGATGAAACAGGCATGAAATTATACATTTCTTGATTGCGGATAGGGATGCAGATTAGACAGACATTGACTGAAAATCTGAAAATGGAATAAAAATAAGATCGGAAATAAATACAAAATGGAAATGGAATAAAAATAAGGTCGGAAATAAATACAAGATGGAAATGAAATAAAAAAGTAGTCCCGAACGGATTCGAACCGCTGTCACCGGCTCCAAAGGCCGGAATGATTGACCACTACACTACGGGACTGCGCGAATGAATGAGAAAGGAAACGCTCACATAAAAAGATTTTGATATAAAAGCGCTTTTACAAAAAAAGAAAACGGAGCAAAGAGGACTTTGCTCGAAACTCCGTATTTTTATTTTTTTCAGTTTGCCAAACCTGCGATTCAGCCGAATCGAAACAGTTTTGGATTTTGACTGTTCAACTCAGAACTTGGTAATGAAACGGCGGGCCATGTAAAGGGCGCTGATGCTGACGATGACGATGAGAATCATCCAGGTGATATCAGACGCCGGAACGAGTCCGGCCCACATTGCATTATAAGCTTCCATTGCTGCTTCTGTTTGTACCATTTATGACACCTCCTCAGTTTGCACAAGCGCCGTCCGCCTTTTCTTTTCCGAAGTCAGTGATGACATACTTGTGCAGCAGGAAATCTTTCTTGTAAACGCCTTTTGCGTCTACTTTCTGTTCAAGGTCAGAAAGCATGCCGCCTGAAGCCAATTCAATGAGGTCGAAATTGATCAAGTCGCGGTCATAATTTCCGGTCATGCCGTATTCTTTGAAAATCATGTCAACGATTTCATAATTCCAGCGGGGCTGTCCGTCTTTGAAGATTTCTAAAATTCTGATTTTAAGCGGTCTTTCTCCCATCTTAATCACCTCTCAAACTGGACATGCCGTCTGTGCTTTCCGTGAACATCAGGAAACTGCCTGCCACGCAGAGAATGCCGCCGATGATGATCGCCCATCCCGGGGATGTTCCAAAGAACAGGAACACGAAAATCACGGCGCAAAGACCATACAGGTTGCCGATGCCCTGGCCGCGGCCGACACCGATAAGCGGGAACGATTTGTACCAAGTCACATAACAGAATCCGAACGTGATTCCGGCAAACATCAATACGAGAATCACCAGCGGGTCAAAAGCCTGAAGTGCGTAATGAATCATCGGGAAGCCGAGAAGTGAGAGAATCGGAATAACGATAATCCACCAGTAGCCGGCTTCAGCAATGAAGCGGATGGTCAAAGCGGAGTCGGGCTCAGCCAAGTCAAGACCTTTGCCGGCAACGGCGCCTTCAAGACCCCAGCTGACGGCAGCCATCAAACCGCCGAGGTAGCCGAACCATTGGACGCTGCCGGTTGCCAGTTCTGTAACAAGGCCGCCGGCGTAAATGGAAATGCCGCCGGCAACAATAACGATAATTCCGGCCGCGGCGCGTCTTGAAATTTTTTCGCGGTACCAAAGACGGGCGACGATTGAACCAATCACCGGATACAAAAGGCCGGCAACGGCCGAGAAAGCGGCGCCGATAAAGCCCATAGCCAAGTAAGATCCGAAAACAGCGGCCATGCCGCAAATACCGGCAAGGAAGAACCATTTCGAACATTTTTTAAAGTCTAAAATCGTGCGCTTTAATTCTTTCAGCTTATGTTTGCCAAGGACCGCATTCCAAAAGAGCAATGCAATCACGCAAGTCAAAGCGTTTAACGCCGTGATCAAAACCGCGACAATCACCAATGACATGGAATCGCCGTGTGTTGCCGCAATCGCCACGGACATTTCATCAAACGGATTTAAAACCCAAATCGCTGTACCCGGAAGATACCAGATACCCCAAAAGACGGCGCAGAACAGCGCCCACATATATCCGTATTTAATTTTACGGCTTCTTTCTTTCGATCTAATTTCGTCTAAAGAGACCACATTTTCAACCATATGATATTCTCCTGGAATATTGTACGCCCACACACACTTTTAGCGACACCTCAATAAAGAGGCCAAATGGTCACCTTTTGTTTTTCCGTTATTTTATTCTCAATTAATCTAAATAATAAATCGGGTTCACCGGATTTTCTCCGGCAAACCGTTTTTGATTTTTACAGGGCCGGCATTATGCCGAAGCTTTGTTTTTCTGTTCTCTTTGCGCCCACCACCAAAGCGGTGCAAAAATCGCCAGAATGACAAAACCGAGAATTGCCGGTCCATATCCAAAGTCGCGCACATTGAAGTAAACAATGCCCACCAAGTAAAAGACAAGGTTGATAATTGCAAACGCCAACGCAACGTATTTCCATCCTTTCGGAGCTTTAAACGGTCTTTCCAAATCTTTGAATTTCGGGTCGGTCGCCGCTTTGTAATAAGCAAGCAAACTGATGCCGTTCGCAAAGACATAGCCGAGTGCGGACGCCGACAGAATTGCTGCAGGTCCGCCTGAATCGGCCAAGATTGTGAACACCATAATCAGGAAAATGTTGAAAACCGCAATCGCAATCATGGCTCTCATCGGTGTTCCTTTTGCATTCACTTTGGAAAGGTAGGACGGCAAATTGCCTTCGACGGCCATGGAGTGCATCGATCTTGCGGATCCGTTAAAGGCGGTCTGAATAATCAGAATCATTGCCGCAATGAGCATCACAATGACGACTAAGGCGCCCCATTCACCGAAGACTTGAGTCGCCATCGGGAGGAGCGGAGAGATACGCGCTTCTTCGGTTCCGGCAATGCCGAGCGTTCCTGTAACGGACGCTTGGACGAAAACGAAAGAGAACAAGCAGATTAAACCGCAGGCAAAGAGCGCTTTCGGAACATCGGACTTCGGAGTTTTATATTCCGGCCCGTAAATGGCTGCTGTTTCCCAGGCGCAGGCACTCCATTGAGCGGTTGCCATGATGCCGAAGAAAACCAAAATGTTTGAAAGTCCCCAATCCCAACCGGCAGGATACCAGTTGTCGGTAATGTATTCCAAGTGGAAATTACCGGTAAAGAACGGTGCGACCGTAATCACGAAAAGCGGAATCAATGAGAAAACAGCTAAAATGTAGCCGATTGTCGCGCCGCTTGAAATGCCTCTTGCATTAATCAAAATCAGCGCCGTGAATATAATTATGCCCGCCCCGATAGAAAGGATCATGGGAGGCACGCCTGCAAACGACGGAATGAAAGTCGGCATAATGCCGATGAGATAGTCGCTGATCAAAATTGAGTAAATCGCAAGCACGGGATTCCATGCGAACCAATAACTCCAGGCACTGAATCCGCCGATGAATTTACCTGTTTTCGTTCCCGCGCCGAACACTGTCTGCGCAAAACCCGGCAAACCGGACGCGTCAGAGAAGGTTGCCGCCATTTCACCGTATGCCAAGTTTTGGATAAAGCCCTGCAGTACTGAAAGGCCCCACGCGACAATCGCGAAGGCCCAAAGTGAAATGGCGAAAGTACCGATTGACGGTAAAATCAATAACGGTACGCCGAGCGCAATTGCAAGACCTTGTTTCCAATCAATTGATCTTTGTAATGAAGTATCACTGTCCACAAAACCACCCTGGTTTTTATATAATAATTACAACAATTTGACAAACACACGCGAACCGAAATTTTCAAAACGAAATCCTATCAAAATTTTAGATAGAATTATTCAATTCTCATCGTTTCTAAAAAATCAAAACTATAAAAATGATGGCAATAGAACTTAGTTTTCAGAATCGGCCAAAGCCGAAAAATCCTGAATAGTGCTTACAGCCCACGCCCATCCAGTCATTTTGTTTGTCTTAAACCTCCGTATATTTTGCGCGGATGTTTTTTAATTCATCATGCAAAATGGGTCGCGAAATAAAAAATAAAGTTCAAGAGACGGAAATCTCTCAAATATACCCCCATATACCTATAATAAATTTCAACAGCGTTGAAAAATCACAGGCTTTATTTTTTCTATTTTCTGAAGGACAATTAAATTACCCTCCAAAAATTATTCGCACCGTGTAAATAGACAAAATCGTATATAGTATAACCGTTTGATGTAATCCTGTTGCTGTCATATATGGCAAAGGAATTTGAAAAATCTGGCACTCGATTGAATTATAAAGATTTTGTAATAATCATCTCTCATTACATAATCCCGGCGGAATGGGATAATTTTGTGATCCTTTCTATAGAAAACGGTGTCTATTTCATCTGTTTAATTAATGTAAAACTGTCCGATTTCATCCTCATTTTTTAAGATTTATCACAAATAAATTTTTGATGAGATTTTTCATTGATTTTTTAAAGATATATTTCAATATTTTTCACCGAATTATTAAGCATTTTCTTCTGATTTTATCTAAAAAACAGTCTTTTTTTTAAACTATTGCAGCGAATCCGAGAGCTTTTTAAGAAAAATGCGGATTTTGTTTTTTTAAAAATTTTATTCGGTAAAAAAACGCGCCTTTTTTTCTATTGGCAATACTTCAGCTTTATATAGTTTAACTTGGATTGAAAACATATCCTTTAAAATTTTATATCGCTTGAATGATTTTGTAACTGTATAACCTAAATCCAAGCTGTAATTTGATTATCGGGGGAGCTATATGATGAATTATAATGACGAATTATATTGAAGAATTATATTGAAGAATGCGGCGGGCAATGTGAGAAGAATGCGCTGAATCATATTGTTCCGGTTCAGTTAATTGAGTCTTCCTTTCGAAAAATGATATGTCATTGTAAAGGAATCCGGCCCCTTTCAAATTATAATACTTTATTAATTATATAACTTAAAATCATTCATTACTTCAAAAATCAAAAGCAAATCCAATTCAAAGCAAATCCAATTCAAAGTAAATTTAATTCAAAATAAATCAAATTCAAATTAATTAATAATTAATTCAAAATTAATTAAAGTCAATTAATTCAAAATAAATTCAAAAATAAATTGTGGGGGCGTCTTTAGAGTTGAATAAATCAAAAGCAACGTTAACTTTGAGCGATATCATTTGTCTTTCAGAGAAAAGAAGATTAATTCTCTCACTCCTCGGCAAGAACGAATATTCAATCGATGAGCTCACTGAAAAAATGAATATGACGGCGCACTCCCTGTCGCCTCAGCTCAAAACGCTGAGGGACGAAGAGCTCATTATATTAAAAGACGGTGTGTACCGGCTGACGAACATCGGGGAAATTCTTGTAAAAAACATGTCCCATCTTTTCGAAACGATTGATATTCTCGAAAAAGATCAGCGTTTCTGGTTCAGCCGGAATCTTTCTGTCATTCCGGCAGACTTGGCGGAGCAGATATGCAATATCGGCAATTATAAGCTTTTGGAATATGACATCAGTGAATATATGTATGCCGTGCCGGCTGAATTCTGCGACAATTTCAAAAAATCCAAGAACGCTCTCTGCCTTCTGTCAATCTATCATCCGATTTACACGGAAATGTAGTTCGAAATGGCCGAATCCGGCAAAGATATGACTCTTATCGTGACATCGAAAGTCTATGATCGGCTTGTCGAAGAACACGGAAAACGCCTCTCCGATATTATCCGAAAAGAAAATGTCACATTCATGAAATTGAATGACAGAAGCAACGCAATCAGTCCGTCCATGACAATTACGGATGTTTTTACATACATTTATTTCTTCAACAAAGACGGCGTTTACGACTATAAAATCATCATCGGCTTTGAAGATGTCACTCGTATGTGGGCAAAAGAACTGTACAAATATTATAAAAAACAGTCCGTCGCTGTTGAAGAATGACGGCGGAAAACATGAAGTGCCGGCAGCGTATGAAATCGCTTCGAAGCTGATTTCATTTCGATAAAAGCCGGCGGATACATGTTTTACTTTTTGAGATTGAAAGTTTTAATTTTTGAGATTGAAATTTTGATTTTTGAATTGAAAGTTTCGATTTGAGAACGGAAATTTAAATCAAGGTTGAAATCTAAACATCCCTGATTGAAACCTTTTCCTAATTTTTACATAAAATCAGTCAGTGATGTCTTTTTAATTTTATGGTTTTCAAACGTCTGAATGATATCCTGCTCCAGAAGCTCAATGTGTTCAAGCGTGTATTCGGAAACGTGATATTTGAGAGCGACTTCTTTTGAAACTTCCACATATTTTCTGACCGCGCCTTCATGAACGGTTAAAATAATATTTCCGCCGCCGCATTTCTGACAGACGCCGGTCAAAGGCGGTCTTCTGTATTTCGCTTCGCACCGGATGCAGCGAAATGTTTGTTTTGAAAAAGCGCGGAGGTTGCCCATTATATCCGGCAGGAAATGTGATTTTAAAACGAGTTCGGCAACATCGGTTTCATCGACCGCGCGGATTTTTTCAGCCAGCTGAAGCTGCGCCTCCATTTTATCTGTCATCGTCTCTAAAGTCTTATACGCGGAAAAGGCGGGTCCGCTCGCGATATTCGTTGTATTGTGCGTGAACATGAAATTTTCGTATTGATTCGGTGTTTTCAGGCGGCTGTTGACCAAATCCATTATTTTTGAAATTTCGGCCGGATTTTTATACTCTTCTGTCGCCAAATAGAATTCATGCGGATAACGAGCGCACATATCGATATTATGCGCCTCTTTATCGATTTCATTCGGATCGATCCGAATCGTTAAAACCAGCGGCGCGTCCATTTGCCCGCCGCGTTTGTCCGGCAGATATTCGCGGGAAAAGTTGAGCAATCCGTCCAGCAAAAGCATGATGCAGTCTTCGTCGCCGTCGCAGTTCCGGCGTTTGGAGGCGTGGAAATACGGATGCGCAAATCCGACGGACGCTTTTGTAAAGCCGGCCAAACGCCCCAAAACACCCGCGGAAGTGTGCGGCGCCAGTCCGATGACCATCACGCCGAGCAGATCTTTAATGCTGCAGCAATTGTAATACGGTTCAACCCCGTAATACCGCTTCAGTAAATCATCAATATACTGCGTTGTTTTCAGCAGATATTCGGCGCAGTCGACCGATATAATCAAATCCTGAACGAACAGGCAGACGACTTGGTCGCCCGACTCCAATTCTTTGCCGTGGATATCTTTTTCATAACCGAGCTTTTTCAAATCTTCCGCCGTAATTCCGAGTTCGTCGGCGCGGATATGCGTCAGCGGGATGTCGGACATATCGTAACGGGCGGTGCCGTCTTTGAAAATATAAATTTCATGAAGGGCGCGGAGAATTCCTTTTTCAAGCGGTTCCGGAGTTTTGGCCCGGCTCATTAATTCTTTGACGCCTTTGATCAGTTCAAAATTATCACGGACATTCAGCCGCTCGATAGCGTCTTTGTAAATCGGGCGGAATTCAATCGATTTTTTGCGGCCGCCCATTGTTGGTTTTTCACACTTGGGGCACTTCGTCTCCTGCGTTTCAATGCCGCAGCGCGGACAAAACAGCCGCTCAATCGTAAATTCACCGCAGCCGCAGCGCCATTTGTGCGTTTCCCGCCCGCAGCGCGGACAGAAGCGCATGCCGATTTTTATTTCGAATTTGCCGGTCATCGCGTTCATATCTTCGCGGTATTCGGAAGCGTTAACGAGATTTCTGGTTTTTCCGCCATGTTCGCCGATTGGGAAAAGAACCTGGGCTGCCGGCGACATCTTGCGAAGCGCCGATTTTTCCGGCCGTCCCATGCGCGCGCCGATACGAGACGGGGCGCGGGCTTTGATTGTCATTTTCGAAAGGGCGCTGACGGCATCGACCGTTAATTCAATGCCTGCCGATTTGATTTCTTCGGCGGTCCATGTTTTTTCAAGCCGATTGTCATGACAGGCGGTCAACCCCAAACATCTCAAAATATGCGTCGGCGGCGTCACTAAAATCCGTTTTTCACCGTCGATTTCTCTGACTTTGTGCAAAATCAAAATATTTTCAAATAATGACTTGATGCCGTTCTCTTTTGATTTTTCGTAAGGAAGCGCCAAACAAGAAACTTCTTTCAAAGAACCGCTTTCCGTATCGGCATAGTTGATCATCCGGCCGTTTTCTGCCGTAAAATCCGCCAGCTTTTCCAGCTCTTCCAAGTAGAGATCATGCCATAAATAATTGTAATCGGGGTGCAGCGGGATGCCGTTTTCAGCGAACAGAAACGCTTCTTCTTCTGAGATATGCTTGAGTTTTTCAGTATCGCCGGGATTTGGAAAACGGGCGGCTTCAAGTCTCTTCTCGTCTTTTAAGCGGCTGTATCCTTTTTCATAATCATAGAGCCACCATTCGAAACAATAAGGGGACGGCATCAAAATATGATTATTTTCCAAAAAGTCGCCGTAATTAAATAATATTTCACCGATATCAATGATGAATTCGATATCGGGTTTGATTAACAGCGCGGTTTTTTCATCATCGGCGCGGACGACGTCGCCGTTTTTGAGCCGAACGGTCGGGCCTTCGATCGAGTCGACCGCTGCCATTCCTGCGGCTTTTCCGGGGCGTTCCACTTTCAGCTGTGTTCCGTTTGTAATAAAATCATCCAAAATAAACATGCCGGCAGGGCTGATCCCGGCCGCAGCGAACGACGTATTTCTGGATCGCCCGTACCTGAGGCGGAAACCGCCTTCGCGGGACGGATGAGAAAAGAGAGGCCGGCCTGCGATTAAATCTTGGATGTATTTGGTTTTCGGCTTTACTTTAATTGTGACGGCGCCGGGTTTTCCTGAAACCGCCGGCGCATCGTCTCCTTTTTTATCTTCCGTTTTCACGCCGGCGATGAGTTTGTCCAGGAATTCCCAGCCGTCCATTTTCAAATTATCAACATGCTTTTTCACTTTCGGCGCTTTTAAAATCATTCCTTCGGCAATGACAAGAGCCATCCCGCCGCGGAGACGGTTTCCGGGGATTTCGG
The DNA here is from genome assembly GCA_031286065.1 of Candidatus Methanimicrococcus odontotermitis. GTDB lineage: Archaea > Halobacteriota > Methanosarcinia > Methanosarcinales > Methanosarcinaceae > Methanimicrococcus > Methanimicrococcus odontotermitis. The sequence continues at coordinate 42,268 of JAITUZ010000033.1, forward strand.
GCATGTTTCGGTACCCTTCCACTTCCGTGTCTTCCGTTGAGTCTCCGTCCACGCAGACCGGACAATTTTCAACGATTAAGCGAATCTCATCATCGGTGGGAGAATACTGCAGCGACGCTTCTCTTTTGTAAAGGCGGATTTCCTCGGCGTAACGCTCTACCAATTCTTTGCGCGGTTTAAAACGATCCAACCCGAGACTGCGGCGCACATAATCTCCGACCAGCACTGAAAGCGCCTGCGCCGTTCCGCCTGCGCTGCGGATCGGGCCGGAGTAATAAATTCTTAAATATTCCGTCCCATCATTATTTTTATCAATTTTGACTTCGGCGATCCCTTCAATCGGCGCGGCGACAACGCCTTCTGTGATGACGGCCATCGAAACGCGAATCGCGGCGTCGACCGCCTGTTCTCTTGATTTGAAGCCGCCGACTTTTCCTTCCGCGATTTCCTTGCCGATTAAAAGAGCGGCTTCTTCACGGTTTTTACCGTCTTCTTCAATTTGGCGGAGACGGTCGGCGACACCTTTGACGCCGATTAAATTTTCAACACGGTCGGCAAGGTCTTTCGCGAGCGGAATTTCGACATATGGGTGCGGATCTTCTCCTCGGGAGCGGGCGGTGTTTGCCGTTTCCATCTCTTTGGATAATTTCGCTTCCAACGAATCGAAATATTTTTGCATGGCTTCGCTTTGAGCCGGTTTTTTCTCCATGGTTTCGCCTGAAAAACAATCGTAAATAAAATAAGAGCGGATCAAAGCTTTCCTGTTCTCATCTTATTCGCCATCAGCAACTGGAAAACAATTGTCAGCACAATAATAAACGCGCCGGCGAAAATCAATCTCCGGCCGATTCTTGTCATCAGCGGACTGAAGTTTAACATCATTAAGAGAAAACCGCCGGAAATGATCACCAGGTTGATGATATTGACGGTTTTAACGGTTTTTGTGACTTGTTTTCCCTGCGTTTGGCTTCTGATTTTCGCTTTTTTTTCTGCGTTCACTCTGATACCTCCCCGATACATTTTCTGATTTCAGATATATCCAATCCGCCCGTTCTTAATATTTTCGGCGGCGTTACCGTTAAGTCAATAATTGTCGATGGTCTCTGAATTTCAGTTTCTCCGCCATCTATAAGCAAATCGATTTTACCGTCCAGATCCTCTAAAACATCCGCGGCGGATCTCGGCTCTCGGCTGCCTGATTTATTGGCGCTCGGGCACGCCAAAGGCCCGGCGCGGCGCACGATCTCAAGCGCGATCGGGTGCGCCGGAACACGCAAGCCGACTGTTTCTTTTCCGGCAGTGATTTGGTCTGAAATCTCTGCTTTTTTCTTCAGTATGAGCGTCATCGGTCCCGGCCAAAAGTTTTCCGCGAGTTTCCGCGCGTTTATCGGGATTTCGTCCGCGATCAATGACATGTCGTCCGCGGCCGATATTAAAATGCTGAGCGGTTTTTCTGAAATTCGCCCTTTGGCGTGGTAAATCTTCATAACGGCGCTTTTATCGGTAATGCGTGCGCCGAGACCGTAAACCGTTTCGGTCGGAAACGCCGCGATTTTTCCGCTTTGGAGCGCGTCCGCCGCCGCGCTGACAGCGTTTTCAAAATCCGCCGCCGCGTAAACTTTGGTTCTCGGCATTTTATTTCCCCAAAAAGGACTGAGCCGGCCGGAATTTATTGGCCGGTGTTGTATCTTAAAACGGCGACGATGCCGCCGAAAGCGGACATCAGCTGATTGCCTTCGTCAAAGTCCGTTGAAATAAAGTGAACGACAGCGTTGGATCTGTCCGCCGATTCCGACAGTTCGTCCACAACGTCTCTGATTTCAACATCTGTCAATTCCGCGCCGCATTTGGAGCAATTGCCGATATCCGGAATGTGCTCACCGGGGCGCCAGGTGCGTGTCTTTTTATTCAGTTCGCCGCAATTCTGACAAGTCGCAGTCATTCTTTCCGCTCTTAAATCTTCAGACAGGATCAGCATTTCAACGGCATTGATTTCCAAGTTGGAGCGAACGCTTTTTTCACCGTAGGAAGCGCGTCCCGACTCCGCGATCAATTCTTTGAAGAATTGCTTCATGATGTTTTTTTGTTCCATCAGCTCCAAATCGGCAAGCTTCTCGGCGGCGGCGTTCACCAGTTCGTGAAGGCCCGATTCATCCGTATAAGCGATATCAAAGAGGCCGAGAACTTTTTTCAAAAGTTCGTGGTGGAAAAATTCACCGTCGTAGAATTCTTCTTTTGTCGGTGACGGCCCGCCGATGAGGATGCCTTTGAATTCCTTCGGGTCGGCCGTCAGGAAAACTTCGCTGGCGGCATCGCCGATTCTCTTGTAGAAGTCATGGATCGCAATCAATCTCAAACTTTGAAAACGCTGGGCGCTCTGACCGCCTTTGCGCTGCTTGCCGGGAACGGTTGATGTCAGGCGGCGAAGCGGCTCGATTTTTTTTCCGACGAGTGTTCCGACGGTGGCTTCTCTTCTGTCCATGACAAGAAGGCCGAACGTTCCTTTTTCTTTGAGCATATATTCAAGAGGTTCTAAGAAAAATTCCGAATTGCAGTGATATTTGTAAGTCACAATCGGGTCCGGCGGATGGATGACGTAACTCTCCATGCTCGTTTTATTGGCTCCGATGTCTACCGCGCCCGTAAAATAAACGATGCCGTTTTCAGGAACTTTGTCTAAGTATCTGAGTCTCGCTAAAAGAGAATCAATAGCGCCTTGAACATTCGTTTTTGTCAGCTTGGATTTGATGTTTGACGCTTGGCTGTGCTCTTCTCTTAAATCCGCGGTCACATCAGAAATTTGTTTGTCGGGGGGGATATAAAGTGAAACCAGTTCCGTGCTTCTTCCTTTCTTATCGCGGAGGCTCTCAAGCGTTTTTTTGAATTCGTATTTTTCATGCGCTGACGTTTCTGCCATACTAAAACTCCGATAATCATTAATAATTAAATAATAAACATTTCCGTCCGATTCGGTTTTCTTTGGCGGCTTTTTCCTTTCAGCCGCCCGCGTCTGTTCAATCATTTCTGAAAAACTTTACGCGCCGTAATGAAATTGATCTATGGATTGGATTTGAAACTAAAAGAAACTCATAAATTATAAATTAATCTGAGAGACCGCCGTTTCGTTATTTTAAATCGAGGTCCGGATTTCGTTTAATAAAAAATGCGCTTCATGATTTAAAAATCAAAAATATGACAGCGCCCCGACTGAGATTCGAACTCAGGTCGAAAGCTCCGGAGGCTCTCAGGATATCCGCTACCCTATCGGGGCTGTCAGTCAAAATGAAAGGATGAATTAAACAAAAAAGCGATCGTTTTAATAAAAAAACGACCGCCTGATTCTGTTTTTCTTCAGCGTCCCGACTGAGACTCGAACTCAGGTCGAAAGCTCCGCAGGCTTCCAGGATATCCACTACCCTATCAGGACACGCCGAGAATCATGAATGGCTGATATAGAATATAAACCTTATTATTCGAATGAGGAAAATGAGCGGTTTGGCAATGGTTCCGGCGCGGCGTCAGCCTTCATCCAAAACGGTTTCTTCCTGATCAATCGGATCGGGATACATCGAAACCAGTATCTTGTAGCAGGCGGTCAGGATAATTTTACAGAAAATATAAAGCGGCACCGCAAATATTAACCCGAATACGCCGAACAATTTGAAACCCGCAAGCGCCAAAATCACGGCGGTAAACGATCGGACTTTAACGGTTTTCATCACTATATTCGGCAGAACGAAGAAATAATCGAAAAGCTGGATGACAACAATAATTCCAATGACGGAAAGCATGACTTCTGTCCCGAGCGTATATGAATAAACAGTGACAGGGATTGCCGGAAGAAGAAAACCGATATACGGGACAATATTAAACAGCCCCATCAATATTCCTGCAAAAAACCAATGCGGAATGCCGATAATATAAAATCCGGCGCAATAACAGAATATAATGACGACGGCTTCCAGCATTTTCATAAGCGTATAAGTGCCCATGTCCTCGGCAACATCCTGTATTGCCGTGCCGGCCGCCTCTTTGTATTTGTCAGGAATCAGTACAATGAACTTTTTGCGCATATTTCCTTTTTCTTTAAAATAATATCCGGTCATAATCGGAAGGATCAGACAGCATGCGAACAGCGTTGTTCCGATGAAAGAGAGCGTTTCCGCGGTGATTTCCATAATCCCGCCGCCGGATGTTAAAACGGTACGGATGAAATTCGCCGCGCTTAAATCATATGTATATATACTGATGCCTGCCGTTTCATTTATTTCTGAAACGGGCGGCGGGCCTGCGGCATCTTTTGAGTATTCTCTCTCCGACTCATTTTCCGAAATGTTATCAGAGACGACAAACTGGTTTTTTTCAAACGTGATATTTGAAAGGTCTTCTGCCATGTCGTCAGCGGTTTCATTATATCGATTTGTAAAATTATCCAGCGAATCCAAAGAGGAGCGGACATTTATCATTAAATTCACGGTGCCCGCAAAAACCAAAATCAATATTGTAAGAATAATTGAAGCGGAACCGGCAAGCACAATGATTTTTCGCTTCGCGGATGAGCAGTTTTTAGTCACTTTTAAGAATATGTCAATGATTTTGCTCAGCAGCGTAATCGCTAAAATCCCTGTCACAAGGGCGATAAATACGGGTTTGACATAAAAAAGAAAGGCTACGGCAATGAATAACAGCGCGGCTGTGATAAGCATGTACTGCCATACTTTTTTGTTGATCGACAATCCCATATTTTCACTCTTGGTAACTCATACTGCTGTTTTTATTTAAAAAGAATTTAAAATTGATTAAGTTTTTTTTCTTTTTATAGTTTTCATAGGCTTTAATTATTCTGATAAAACAAATTTCAAACTTCTTTTCCGTAAAAACTTTAAATCATGACAGACCCTATTCATCTTTTATGTCAATGACTTTAGGGCTCGCGGGCAAACCGAATGCCGGAAAATCCACCTTTTTTAAATCCGTCACGATGGCGGATGTTGAAATCGCAAATTATCCTTTTACAACGATTCACGCCAATCACGGTGTCGCTTACATCCAGACGCCCTGCCCGTGCATGGAACGGGAAAAGCGCTGCGGCAAATGTAAAGACGGCATCCGTTATGTACCGATAGACATTATTGATGTCGCAGGCCTCGTTCCCGACGCTCACAAAGGCAAGGGTCTTGGGAATGCGTTCCTGGATGATTTAAGACAAGCGCAGGCCATCATCCATGTGGTCGACGCGTCGGCTTCAACGGACGCGGAAGGCAATCCGATTGATCCCGGTTCAGGAAATCCCGCCGCCGACATTGAGTTTTTAGATTATGAACTTGAAATGTGGATGGTTGAAATTCTTAATCGCAATTGGACAAAACTCTCCCGTAAAATTAAAGCGGAAGGCATCAAAATAGAAGAAGCGGTCGCGGACCAGCTCAGCGGCGCGGGCGTGACGGTTGAGCATGCCAATTACGCGCTTCACGCGTCCAATCTGTATGCGGTCGAGCCGACAAAATGGACGGAAGAAGATATGATCAAATTGTGCCGCAGCATCCGAAAGGAAAGCAAACCGATGATTATCGCGGCCAACAAATCCGACGCGATTGACGGGCCGGACAGTTTGCTTGTTCCGTCTGACGATAAAACAATTATTTTGACAAGCGCTGCCGCCGAATTGGCATTGAGATCGGCGGCGAAAGCCGGCCTTATCCGTTATACGCCGGGCGCGGGCAATTTTGAAGTGGACGCCGCGCTGAATCCGGCTCAGGAAAAAGGACTCTGCGCCGTGAAACAATTGCTTGAAACGCGCGGCGGCACGGGCGTTCAGGAATGCATCAACCGCGCGGTTTTTGAACTTTTGGATATGATAGTCGTTTATCCGGTCGAAGATGAAGGCAAATGGACAAACAAAATCGGCGATATGCTTCCCGATGCTTATTTAATGAAACGCGGCTCTTCCTGCAAAGACATGGCTTACAGGATCCACACAGATATCGGCAGCCATTTTTTGTATGCGGTGGACGCTCGAACGAAAATGCGCCTCGCCGAAAAACATGAACTTCAAAACGGCGACGTCATTAAAATCGTCTCAACGGCAAAATAAAAAACTTGAGGCGGAATAAATGGTTCTGGGAAGCGAAGAAAGTCAATTAAAAACGATTTTATTGATATTGAATGAAAGCGATTTGCTTGATGATATGGCGGTTCATAATTTGTTTTCCCGTTTCTCCGGTGTCGAAAAAGAAGGCGTGAAGAATTTAATCGTCTATGTCGATTTTTTAAAAACGATTAATGCCGAAAGCAAAGATTCTTTAATTCTTTTTTTAAAAGACAAAATACGCGCGGCTGCTCTCTATTTTTCTTCTTTTCCCGTAATGATTATTGAAGAGTATGAGCCGCTTTCCGAATCGGCTGAATCTGACTCTGATAAAATGCCCGTTCGTTTCGTTCTCGGGCTCCGCGGTCGGGATGAACTGAAACGCATTTTGTCCGATTTTATCATACGCTGCCGAAATAAAGAAGTTCAGACATCGGAGATGACTCCTGAATACATTTCCGGCTCATTGAAATTGCCGTGGGAGCCGGATTTGATTCTTTCACACGCCAAACATACGCTGACAGATTTTATGATTTGGCAGACCGTTTATTCCGAGTATTATTTTTTTGAAAAAGAAATCGTCAGATTGACCGACTCGGATTTCAAAAAAGCGTTTGACAGTTTCCATAAAAGGGAACGGCGTTACGGCACTTGATTTTTGGAAGAAGGGAGATTGAAATGTATTACGTTTTTGTTTGTCCGAAATGTCAGAAGCACGCGCAATTGTGGCAGCCGGGAGCCGAGACGGTCGGCTGTCAGCGCTGCCGTGCCAGAATCCGAACGGACAGTCTGCGTGTTTTCGGTCCGTTTGAAACACACGCCGAAGCGGTTGAAAAAAGAGCGGCGGTTCAAGCCGAACTCAGTCAAGCGTCCGGGTCGTTTTTCCTGCCGGATTCAGCCGTTTTTTTCAAAGCAAAAATCCAAAAGGCGCAGCTGAAAACGAAAAAACCGCAACAGATCATTCTTGACGTTTTGAATGAACGCGGCACGATGATTCTCGGCGACTGCGAATATTATTGTCTTGAACGCGGCGTTGACAGCGAAACTTTTCAGAAAACCCTGGAAAAATTAATTGAAGCGGGAGATGTTTATCGGCCTGATAAAGGGTTGATTGCGCCCGTTCCTTAATTTCTCTCATTTTCAACGAGCAGCGTTTCTCCTGTCATCTCTGTCGGAATTTCCATTCCCATGATTTCAAGCAGTGTCGGCGCAATATCGCAAAGCCGGCCGCCGTTTCTTATGATTTTTTTTGGTTTTTTTGTCTTCGGGTCTATGTTTTTGTCATCCGCGTAAATCATTTTGACAGGATTGGTGGTATGCGATGTGCAGGGCTCGCCGCTTGCTTCTTCCATGCATTCGGCGTTGCCGTGATCTGCGGTAATAAACACCGCGCCGCCTTTTTCAATCATTTTTTCCGTCAGCTTTCCGGCGCAAGCGTCCACGGCTTCAACGGCTGCAACGGCCGCGTCCATATTTCCCGTGTGTCCGACCATATCCATATTGGCGAAATTGAGGACGATAAAATCGTATTTGTCTTCATCTATTTTTTCAATCAGCGCGTCCGTCACTTCAAACGCGCTCATTTCAGGTTTTAAATCATATGTCGCCGCTTTCGGGGACGGGATCAAAACACGGTCTTCATTCGGATTCGGCTCTTCAACGCCGCCGTTGAAAAAGAATGTCACGTGGGCGTATTTTTCCGTCTCGGCAATTCTCAGCTGCTTTTTGCCCTTTGCCGACAAATATTCTCCGAGTGTGTTTTTCAGATCTTTGGGCGGATACGCTGTCGAAATTTTTAATTCTTCATCGTATTGCGTCATGCACACGAAGTCGTTTTTCGGAAAAACTTTTCGTTTAAATCCGACATTCGCATCCGGTTCCGTGAAGGCGTATGTCAGCTGGCGGGCGCGGTCGGGGCGGAAATTGAAAAAAATGACGGCATCGCCGTCTTCAACCGCCGCAATCCTTTTTCCGGCGGCATCTGTCAGAACGATCGGCTTGACAAACTCATCCGTCTATCCGTTCTCGAATGATTTTTGAAGCGCTTCTTTCCAATCCGCCGTTAAAAGAATGTCTTTGTCATCCGGATTTTCTAATGTCAGCGCGTCGTACGCTTTTTCTGTCCGTTCCCAGCGCTTGTCACGGTCCATCGCGTAATAGCGGCCGATAATGGTTGAAATTTGTCCCGTCTGTTCGTCTTTTGTGAATCCTTGAAGTTCTTTTAAGTCGTTCATTGCCGATTTCGGCAAAACGTCGCGTCCGTCCAAAAAAGCGTGAATATAAACGCGGTTCAGCCCTTCTTTTTTCGCCAATTTCAAAAGCGTTTTCAAATGGTTGATATGACTGTGAACGCCGCCGTATGAAACCAACCCCATCAAATGAAGCGCTTTTCCGGTGTCTTTCGCTTCACGGATCGCTTTGAGGAGAACCGGATTCTTATAAAAAACGCCTTCTTCTATTTCTTTGTTGATTAATGTCAAATCCTGGTAGACGATTCGGCCGGCACCTATATTTAAATGGCCGACTTCGGAATTGCCCATTTGCCCTTTGGGAAGTCCGACATCCGTTCCGGATGTGAGACCGAGCGCGGTCGGATATTTTTCTGAGAGTCTGTTCAGATTCGGCGTGTTTGCGGCGGCGACGGCGTTTCCTTTTTTATCAGGGGCGTATCCCCAGCCGTCTAAAATCATTAAAAGAAGCGGCTTATTTTGAGAATTTATTTTTTGCTGTTTATCCATAAAATGTAAAAAGAAAAGAATTGATTAAATAGTTTGTCTGAAAAGCGTAATTTAAGACTGTTTCAACATTTTTTTGAGCTCTTCCGCTTCTAAAATCCATTCTTTTTCTGCGCGTTCATTTAATTCTTTCATTCTTTTTTTCTCTTCCGGCGTTAATTTCGCTTTTCCTGTATATACGAAAATATCATCGGCATATTCGGCAATCATATTATCTTCTCACTTCTTCAATATTATAAACGGTAATTTCTTTCTTCAATGATTTCAATTGTCTCCATACAAACCAAAACGTTATCGCTGTCGCGAGAGCATCGGCGACCGGAAACGCGACCCAGACGCCTGTTAATTTTAAAAAATAAGGAATGACGGCTAAAACCGGAATGATTGAAAACTGCCGGATCAGCGCTAAAATTAAAGAAGCGCGCGCCTGCCCGAGAGCTTGCATGAATGCGGAGCCGATGATTTGAAACGCGACAATCGGAATGCTGAGGTCGGCAATCCAATATGCGATCACCGCTTCTTCAATCAGCGCTGTATCCGTGATGAATAAAGAGAACAGCTCCGCCGTAAAAATGTAAGTGGCCGCGCCGAGAATGAATGAAATCAGGATCGCCCAGGCGGCAGCCGCTTTTAATATTTTTCGAACACGGTCATACTTCTTCGCGCCGTAATTAAAACCGGTCAGCGGGATCATTCCCTGAACGACACCCATCGCCGGAATGATCACAAAGCCGAAAAGGCGGTTGATCAATCCGTAAATCGCAACGGACGAATCGTCGCCGTACATATTGACATTCCAAATGACAATGATAAACATGATTGCGAGCGATCCTTCTCGAAGGAATTCGGAAAAACCGACTTTTCCGATGCCCCAAAAGGCCGTTTTGTCGAATTTCAGCCATCTCAAGCTGAATTTTAAACTGCTGATTTTGTAAAGATAGAAGGTGAGAAGCGCGACGCTGAGCATCTGCGATATGACGGTCGCAATCGCCGCGCCTTGAATGCCCCCGTCGAATTCAAAAATGAAAATGTAATCTAAAATAATGTTCGTCACGCTGGAAACCGTATACATGCCCATCGAATACATCGAATTCCCTTCCGCCATGACGATTGCGTTCATCGTTACCGTCAGGACTTGAAACGTGCATCCCAAAATGATCCAATACATGTAATCGTAAGCAAACGGCATGTTTGTTTCCGTCGCACCGAAGACGGTCAAGATTGGTTTTAAAAAGACCAGCCCGATGACGGTGCAAATGAGACTGACGACAAAGGCCGTAATGATCATATTTCCAACGCCTTTTTTGACGCGTTCGGAGTCGGACGCGCCGAATCCGCGGGAAATATAAGATGACCCGCCGACGCCGACGCCGGCCGCGGCCGAGAGCAGCAGATGCGCCACAGGAAACGCGACCGCGAGCGCCGCAAGCCCTAAAACCCCGTCTTCGCCAAGCCCGCGCCCGACAAAAACAGAATCGACTAAGCCGTAAAGCGTTTGGATCACCAGACCGATAATCGCAGGCAGCGCGAGCCAAGTTAAAGCTTTATTGATACTGCCGCTGCCCATCAAGACATGTTTGTCGACCATAAATTTTGTTTCCTGTTTTTCTGTACCGGAATTTTCACAGAATATCCCGTTATCGTGCGGGTTTAAATTATTATTTCTGCCGACGCTTGATTTGTCTATGGCTGCCCGACGGCATTTGCGGATTTATTTAATAAATCTTATCGGTGCTTTCAATAGCCTGTCATTTATTTAAAAATTGCTCTGTCAGCTCTTCTGTTTTCAAATTTATCGGCTTTTAATAGGTTACACTGAAGATGCTCCCAAGCGTCAGTGTAACCCTTAAAACGAATTTCCGGCGTGTTATTGCTCCTTTTTTTTCATCCTCATCTTCGCAATTTCTTTCTCAAAATCGGAGTTGATTGCATCAAGGCTGTAGAATTTCGTTTCTTTCGTTTGAGTTTTATTTGATAAAGCGCCGTGGTCGGTGGTTATTTCCAAAATGGAAACAACCACTTCTTCATCAAGCTCACCGCTCTCAAAGATATTGCTGAGGTGTTTACTGATCGCCGGAATGCCGACACCAAACAATTCGCTCATCGATTTTTGAGTCAGCCGGATTGTTTCGTCTTTAACGAGAGCGTTTATTTTGTTCTCATCGTCCGGATTATAAAGCTGATATTGTAAACTCATTTTATCCATGAGCTGTCACCTTTCTGTTCAGTGCAAGAAATGCCTCATTCCCGTAAAAACGAGTGAAACGCCCAGCTTGTCCGCGGTCGCGATGACTTCCGCGTCGCGGATGGAGCCGCCCGGTGATAAAATGTAGCGGAGGCCGAATTCATTGGCGTGAACAACGCTGTCGTCAAACGGGAAAAAAGCGTCGGACGCCATAACGCACTCTGAAAATACTTTTTTTACATATTCTTCGTATGTCATTTCTTTATGAAGCGCTTCATTTCTGTCATACATCTCTTTCAAATTGTTTCTCGCTTTCGGCGCCGCCAGTTTGCTGATGGAGTCGACACGGTTGGGCTGGCCCGCGCCCATGCCGAGCAACATGTAGCAGCCCGGTTCATACTCGTAAGCGATGGATATTGAATTGGATTTGATGCATTTGCAGGCGCTCATCGCGAATTCAGACAGACCTTTTTTAGCTTCAGGAAACGGCATTTTCGTGACGACATCCCATTTTTCAAAGAGGCCGATATCACGCGTTTGTTCCAAAAGACCGCCGGTCGTGTGTTTGTAAACATATTCGACTGCCGGCGATTCGTTTAATCCTTTCAGCTCTAAAAGGCGGAGCGTTTCGCTTTTGTTTTTGAGCCTTTCCAACGCTTCCGGTTCAAAAGCCGGCGCGACAATGATTTCTATGAATTTTTTGTCCAGCAGCTTGGCCGTTTCGATATCGAAGGGGCGGTTGACGCAGACAATGCTGCCGTATGCGGAAATCGGATCTCCGTCCCAGGCGGCGAGAAAAGCTTCTTTCAGCGTTTTTCCGGTTGCCAAACCGCACGGGTTGTTATGTTTGACAATAACGGCGGCCGGATTTTCGCTGTTTAAATTTTTCAGCGTCAGCAGCGCGTTGTCCATATCGATATAATTGTTATAGGACAATTCTTTGCCGTGAAGCTGTTTTGCATTTGAGAGGTTCAGTCCCGCTCCGGCCGGGTCTTTATAATAAGTCGCTTCCTGATGCCAGTTTTCGCCGTAGCGGAGTTTTTCGCCGGCGACATAAGATAAACGTTTGACTTTTTCATCCAAAAGTGCTTTGCTGAGGAATGTGTCAACCGCGCTGTCATAATCCGCCGTATGGCGGAAAGCTTTGACGGCTAATTTTTTCTTGAGATCTTTTGAAATTTCACCGGTTCGGTCGAGTTCGCCGGCAACAGCGGCGTAATCGGACGGATCGCAGATCACGGCAACCGATGTGAAATTTTTTGCGGCGGACCGAAGAAGCGTCGGGCCGCCGATATCTATATTTTCAATTGCTTCTTCCAGTGTCACATTCGGATCCGCGACCGTTTCTTTGAACGGATAAAGGTTCACGGCGACAATGTCAATTGCCGTAATGCCGTTTGCTTCCGCTTGTTTCACATGGTCCGGATTTTCGCGAAGATAAAGCAGACCGCCATGGATTTTCGGGTGAAGCGTTTTGACGCGCCCGTCCATCATTTCGGGAAAACCGGTCATGTCTGAAACGTCTTTAACCGCGATTCCTTCTTTTTTCAGCAAAGCGGACGTCCTGCCTGTTGAAATAATCTCAAAACCGTTTTGAATCAGCGTTTTTGCGAATGCAAAAACGCCTGTTTTATCGGAAACACTGATCAGTGCTCTTTTGGTCAAAACATCACCTGAATAATTCTTTTTTGGTTTGCTTCAAAGATGCTGAAACAGACCGAAAAACGAATTTTATTTATTTCATTTATTTTATATATCATATTTTGAATTAAACCCCGTTAAAAATCCGCTCGGAAAATAAATACTTTTTGAACAAATCAATTTACATGAAAAATAGTACGTGATTTTAATAATTTTCAGCTTCCGCATGGAAATTATTAAGTCGCGTGAACGAAATCCGAACTTTTTTCCGTTAAGGGAGTGAAAATTCACGCTCTACGACGTATCTAATCGGATATGTATATAATATTTCTTTTTGAAATTTATAGTCTCCCGGTGGCAATTCTCCATGAAAGTGTTCCCAATTGACTGTATGTGTTTCCTTTGAATGCGGATTGAGGAAAAGCCGAAAAAGTCCACCATCTCGGACATCTGTAGGCTCTAAAAGTTCCCATGAGCCATTTTTATGTACATACAGAAGAATACGTTCATGATCTATTCCTGTGCCATATTCTCTATCGGTTGGATTTTCAAGAGTGTAAGTAAGACCTGTTGGCGTCACATTTTGAATTGTCATTATCACGCCGGAATCTTCCGGATTTGGGTCATTTCTATTTATTTTATCTGAAATGAGAAATGCGCTCAAAGCAATGAAAAAAATCATGATTCCGATAAAAAGTATTTGAGACGTTTTTTTGAGATGTATTTCCATTTTATCACGGTTTAAAATGAATTTATGAAAAACAAAAAGATAAAGGGAAATATGTTTTCCCTTTAAGTTAGATACATTGTAGATGAATTTAATGGCTTAATGCCCAAATAATACTCTGCTTCCCCATGGGGAACAAAAGTTCTATATTCTGTTGAAATATTGTTTTTTGTAATGATAGTATCGCCACAAAGTGTTCCAACAATAAATGCCTGATACTGTTGTTTTCCACTAACTGTTACATTCATGCCCATATAAACAGGTCCGCCGCTATCTCCTCGTTCTCCATAATTTGTCATAACACCTAATGTATCTAACACTCTTTCAGGAGCGTTTGATAAAGTAGTGTCATATATATACCCAATGCATTGTCCACCAGTATTTCCTGTAGCTATACCATATTTCCTGATTTCGCCGGAAGGTCCGGTTGTTCCATAAACAACCATATGTGATTTGTTGTCAAGAGATCTCGAGGAATAATTTGAAGAAATTAGCAAAGTCGGATCATCACCAACATAAATTATTGGCGTTACACTATTATTCCTCACAAATGCTGTGTCAACGCGTGTATTGTTATCCTTTACAGTTCCGACAAGACGTGTTAGACCTGGTTGATAAACATTTGAGCTGACATTAAAATCAATGGAATGAGCTGAGATTGTAAACCCTTTTTGGCTCATATTATTTTTATTATATGCAGGATAGCCAATGGTTGAACCCCCATCCTTTAAAGTACCATTGATGGTTTTATAAGTTAAAATCTGATAACCTCCTTTTAGCGGGGAAGCTGTGCCACTATACAGCGGTTCATTAATCATATCGTTTGTATAGAATATAAGTGGAATATTGCTTATATTTTCTTTTTCGGCATATGTATCCACCATATTTTTTATATTTATGATGTCATCTCTTGTTAATAATTTCGTTTTATTTTCACATATGTAAATGGTCATGTATCCTTTTGCATACGCTCCATATCCGGAAATGGGACCATCATTAGTCCACAAATATTCTTTAAATCCTTCATCTTTTTGAAGACCTTTCGCCACTTTTTGTAAAGAAATCCACCACCCATAAGCATCCGCACCTGATTTATTTGGAACAGTTCCAAAAATAGCGATTGTTTCATTATATGTTTGCATATTTTCAAATTCTTTGGGATCTGTTGGGATGCTATTTTTTTCCAGAAGTTGGTAAATTTCTTCTTTTGATAATGGCAAATCTGTTGATTCTCGAATATCATCAATTCCAAATGCAAATCCTGAAAAATTCAGGAAAATTGTAAGGGCTAAAATAAGCAAGATAGATTTTTTTAGTTTTATCATTTTGTTCACCTTCTTAAAAAATTGACATATTATCGTCAAAGATTAATTATAATATAAGTATACTCTTATTTGTATTAATACTACTGCCACCTTATATTTAAGTCATGGTCATTTTTTAATTATTATGCCGGCAGAAAACAGCATTTGTGTTCTCTTCCAAAAGCATGAATTCACAGATGTCTTTGATGATTTCAATGTAAAACAAAACGCGGAACAAAAAAATATATCAATCATGCATGACTCTGATTAAAAAATATTTTATCATTTCCGCGCTTTACACTTTTTCCGATTTACTTTTTCAGCGCGGCGCATCTATTCGTTTCAACAGTCAGGTTTCGCGAAAATGAATCACACGGATAAACGGTACGAACAGGGAAAAGCCCTTCTTTCCGAAGGCAGGAACGATGAAGCGATTACGATTTTAGAATCACTGACGCGGGATATGCCGAAATTCAAAAAGGCATGGGAAAAAC
The DNA here is from genome assembly GCA_031286065.1 of Candidatus Methanimicrococcus odontotermitis. Classification (GTDB taxonomy): domain Archaea; phylum Halobacteriota; class Methanosarcinia; order Methanosarcinales; family Methanosarcinaceae; genus Methanimicrococcus; species Methanimicrococcus odontotermitis. The sequence continues at coordinate 57,442 of JAITUZ010000033.1, forward strand.
TGTCTTTTGCTTATGTCAGTTCCGGCCGCTTTGAAGATGCCGCCCGCTGTTATGATGAAATTTTGATCCGTTATCCGAAAGACGCTTTTGCTCTTTACCAAAAATCCGTTCTTGAAGAAAAAGCCGGACAGCTTGACACGGCGCTGGAGTCGATTGAAAAAGCCCTCAAATATGAGCCGGAAAACGCGGAATATTTGTATTCTAAAGGTTTTATTCTTTACCGGAAGAAGCGCCTCAATGAAGCCATCGGCTGGTTTGACAAAGCGCTGGATATCGATCCGTTTTTCTTCGCGGCGGCCGATTACAAATGTTTATGTTTGATGGCGCTCGGCATTTACGATGAACTGATTTTATCCTGCCGCGATTATATCGGGCGCTTTGAGGCGTTCGCCGGTCAAGCGCCGCCGATTGATTCCGATCACGGCGGCGATCTTTTCGGCAGAGAGTCCGAAGTGATTGAAAAAGAAGACATTTGGCGCCTTTACAGTTATTTGTCTTTTTCATACATGAAGCTCGGCGCTTTCCGTCAGGCGGAAGAGATCCTGATCAAAGAGCTTGAATTCGATTATGAGAAATCCCGTGTTTACTATTATCTCGGCTTGGTTCAAAACGCGCTTGGTAAATACGAACATGCGGCTTCTTCCTATGAGCGGTCTCTTGAATCCGAACCCGGCTTCACGGCGGCGCGCGTCAATCTGGGATTGGTTTACGCAAAAGCGGCGGAAACAAAAACCCGGGAAGAGGGAGACGTTTCGGACCGCGCCGGCAGTTTGCTTCAAAAATCACTTTCCGTATTGGAAGAGGTTCTTAACGCCGACTCTGAAAATTTGAGCGTTCTTTATGAAGCCGGAAAAATCCGATTAAAACTCGGCGACATTGAAAAAGCGGAAAAAGCTTTTGAGGACATTCTCCGGCTTGACCCGAGTTTTGTTCAAGTTTATGAATATTTGGCGAAAATAAAATTCAATGAAGGCGATTATGAAGCCGCGCTTTCCTATTTGTCCGACGCTCAGATCAAGGATCCGTTCAATTATGAAATTATGAATCTGACAGGTGTTATTTATTCCAAAAAAGGGGACAACGCATTCGCCCTGAAATGTTTGAAACACGCCGAAATGCTGGATCCGGCATGCCCGAAAGCGCATTACAACAAAGCGCTGATTTTCATGAAAGAAGAACGTTTTGAAGAAGCGGCGGCCTCTCTGTCTCAAATTTATGAAGCCGGCGCCGAAGAAAACGGCATTTCTTACGCCAAAGTTTTGAATTTTTACGGGACCGCGCTTCAAAATCTCGACCGGCTCAACGAGGCGCTCGCCGTTTTCAAACAGCTTCATGAGATGACGCCCGATGATGAAAGTGTCGCGGAAATCGTTTCCGCTTTGAAAAATGAAATGAAAGCGTGATTTGATTTCGTGTCTGTCATACTTGAAATTTAAAACGGTGCTCTTGCATATACATATAATAAACTTATGTACGCCGGTAAAAAAACAATCCACGCTATTTGCCGGAGACTGATTCTAATCTTCTTCGAAAATAAACAGCAAACAAAGTAAAAACCGAAAAATAACAGAGAGATTCCGAAAACGGGAATCTGATCGTTAATTATTTCAAAAACAATTAAAACTGCATAAGAAATAACAGTCAAAAACGCTAAATGGAATGTACCCTTGCTTATTTTTTTATTATTTTGAAGTAGAATTTCTTTATCACTTTGAAGTAAAGTTGCATAGGTATAATAGAATAATGTAAACGAAAGTGCTGAAAGTGTATAAGCAGTAAATGTTACTCGAGGACTGCTTAATGATAACCAAGGTATAGTTTCGATCAAGAAACGGCTCAAAGACAAAAATAGTAAAACACAGCACAATGTAAATCCTATGCTGTAAAAAAAATCTTTTATTTTGAAATTATATTTTTTCTTTAAAATAATGTAGATAATGATGCTGAAACCCAAAAGTGAAACAATGAATAAGAAATTGAATATGTTTAATTCTTCTGTCAGTCCTATATGAACATCTTCTCTTCTCAGCAATTTTATAAACAGAAACAGAATATCGAATGTCTTTTCAAATGGATATAATATTATCCATATGAATGACATAACACAACATTCAATAAAGGGAACTGCGATTTGTTTTAGTATTTGAGTCATAACATTTTCTATTTTTATCTCGTTAAGATTCATAGTAAACTCCGTAATCGCTGCTGATATAATCCACGTTGGACTGATAACCGGTCATGTTCGCCCTCATTGTTAAAATGTCGCTGTTTATCACGTATGAATATTTCATATAAACGGTGCTGATGTTATAATGAGATAAAGGAGTACAGGAAACATCGACAAAAACAAACTCCATGAAACCCCTCGAAGACTGAGTCTGAATTTTTTAAAAATAAAGACACACAATCCGAAAATCAATAGCGGCAACACTCCTCCAATCGGAGGGCGGGAACTTATGATTTCCAAAATTGCGGTGATTAAAGAAAAAACCAATACAATAATCATCAAACGCGGAATAGATATGCCGTTTTCTTTTTTTTCATTTTGATATAAGATTGCATAAGAATAATATACGGACAGAAATGGAAGCATATAAAAAATGAACCATAGGATTTCATTTGTCGCATATTTTATAAAACAGACTTGGACTAAAAAGACAACCAAAGTACAACACGATGTAAAACTGATTCCATTCAAAAAAACATTTGTTTTGAAATTATATTTTTTTGACAAGATATAATATAAAATATAATTTAAAACAATAATAAAAATAACACAGATGATATATGATAAAACGCTTACCATGTTCCAACTGATGTTTCCGTATCCTAAAAACATCATCCGCAGATATATTATCTCAGATACAAAATAATGAGAAAAGAATATCAATGGAATGGATAAGATGCAACATTCGATAAAAGAAATTATATTTCGAATGGAGAATATTTGAATAATAGCATCGTCTCCTTTTCCATTGATATTAAATCATGAATTTTTTCTATATAACCGTTTCAGGAAGAGGACTTATAAGCATCATATTGACTGCTGACATAGTCTACATTGGATTGATAGCCGGTTATATATGCTCTCATTGTTTCCATATCATCCGGCGTCATGTATGAATAGCTGACAACGCTGCCGTTCTGAACGCCGCGATAATATTTTTGGATGTCAACAGTCATCGTTGACCCGTCAGATTTGAAAAGAATATATTAAACAATTTTTAATATAAACACTAATACTTAAATAGTTTTATTAAAAAGGTGTAAAAATAAATAATAGCAGTAACAGAGAATAACGGTAAAATAAAGAACAGAAACAAAAAATAAAAACCGGAGAACTCCGGTTTTTTGATTCACATAAACGGCATTTAAAATGGCCTACTTGCATACCCGATGAATACAAGTATGTGTGCTGATATAAAAATAATCCATGCCATTTGCCGAGGACTGATTCTCATCTTCTCAAAAGATAAACAACTGACAAAATAAGAGCCGAAAAATAGCAGAGACATCCCAAAAACAGGAACATTCCCGTGAATTATTTCAAAAGTAATTAAAATTGCATAAGAAATAATTGTCAAAACCGCTAAATATAATGTATCCTTACTGATTTTTTTATCATTTTGAAGTAAAATTGATTTGTCATTTTTAAGTAAGGTTACGTATGTATAATAAAATAATATAAATGAAAGTGCTGAAAATGTATATGTAGTGAATGTTACTCGAGGAACGTCCAGTAGGAGAATCCAAAGTTTAGCTTCACCCAATATACGTTCCAAAGAAAGAAATAGTAAAACACAGCAAAATGTAAACCCTATACCGTAAAAAAATTCTTTTATTCTTAAATTATATTTCATCTTCACAATAATATATATAATTATACTGAACCCCAGGAATGAAACAATAAATAATGAACCATACACATTCATTTCTTCCAGTAGTCCTATATGAACACTTTCTCTTCCCAACAATTTTACAAATAGAGACAGGCCATTGATTATCTCTTTAAACGGATATACTACCAGTATCCATATAAATGACATAACACAGCATTCAATAAAGGGAACTACAATTTGTTTTAGTTGAATCATAATATTCTGTGGTTGAATCATATCATTCTCCTAGACACAAATAAAAATACAATTATAGAAAATTAGAGAAAATGACATCCATTAAGCAAGATATCATTTCCTATTTTAATTCAAGATTCGTAGTAAACCCCATAGTCACTGCTGATATAATCCGCGTTGGATTGATAACCGGTCATATTCGCTCTCATCGTTGATATTTCTGTGTTTATCACGTATGAATAAGTGAAAGCGCCGTTGAGAACATCATCATTATCACTCTCGGCTAATTTATATATTGACGGAGCAGCGGACGCATTCGCATTTTCGAATCCATCACAGATAAACCAACATATAAATAAACTTAAAATGAGGAAAAATATCCAAGCTTTTGTTTTGGTCATAAAAGTCACCTGAAATTTCTTTAATTTAAATGTTTAAACAATCACATGCATCAGCTGTTGTATTTAAAAACTCCAAGAGATTGCTAATAGAAAATTACACCAGAATAGTATCCATGAAAATACAAACGGATACCAAGCAAATAATCGAAGATTGAATAGATGTGTTTTATATATTAAACAATAAGCAAAATATAATTCATAAAATAAAAAGAAGACACTTGCATATGGAATTTGATATTTGCTCATTTCAAAAACGGTTAGTGTGGCTAAACAAATCGCTGTTATCACCATCAACAAATATGAGATAACTTTTTGGTCTTTTTCTCCATTCGTTTTAATCAAAATCACGTATGAATAATACAGTAAGATGACAGGGAACAGATAAAAAAGAACTGCTTCTCTAATCATTTCATTAACAGGATTGCCGGAACGACTCAGTACAATACCGCCATCCACAGTACTTATAATTAAATAAACAACCATAAAACAAGTTGATACAAAGCCGACACCATAAAAAAACACGTTTATTTCAAAATTAAATTTTTTCTTTAGGACTGAGTACAAAATAAAATTGAGAATTGGATTTAACACACAAACACCTATCATAATTAACATGTAAGACAAATAAGCAGCAGGGGGCGAAGAGAATATATAAGAGAATATAGGCAAAAAAACCAGCCGGAAAAACATTAATGATGATAGAACACAGCATTCGATGAAAGGCATATTATTTGGCTTGAGTATCAAAGTTATTATTTTTTGAATCATAATAAATTCCACCGAATAATGTATGTCAAATTCAATAAAAACTACAAGAAAGTGTCATCAACGGAACGATCGATGTCACTTTCAATTTTTAACCCCATTAAGACTCGTAATAAACCCCGTAGTCACTGCTGATATAATCAACGTTAGACTGATAACCGGTCATATTCGCTCTCAACGTTGAAATCTCATCTATCTCATAGGAATATGTGAAAGCACCGCTGAGAACATCCTCATGGAATTTTTGAATATAAACAGTCATATCTGAACCATTATGAGTGAAAGAAATATTAAACGTCATATTCTCGTACGCGGGTTTGCCGTTTACTTGCGTCAGGGGCGGAAAGACTTGATTCCCGTTTTCATCATAGGCATAAAGATTTCCACCGGCAGATGAGTCCGCAAATCTTAAAATTTCATTGTTGTTAATATAGATGTGGGCACTATCGCCGGCACCCATTGAAACTCTCAAGTCTGTCAGCCTCAGTTCTTGGACACGGGATCCTGCTGTTTCAAGTTGAAGTGTCTTATCCTGTTGGTTTAAAAAAGACCCGTCCACATATGTCCATGTCAAAAGTTCATGATTAACCGAATAATCACTGCTGATATAATCCACATTGGACTGATAACCGGTCATGTTTGCTCTCATTTCTGACATTTCGGTGTTTGTCATATAAGAATAGTTGAAAGTGCCGTTAAGAGCTCCGCGATAATATTTTTTAATCTTAATGTTCATTTCCGAGCCGTCATGAACAAAAGAGACATCAAATGTCATGTTTTCATATGCAGGTTTGCCGTTTATTTTTGATATGGACCCCAATTGATTTCCATTTTCGTTATAAACGTAAAGATTTCCGCCGGCAGACGAATCAACAAATTTTAAAATTTCATTGTCGTTGATGTAAATACGGGCGCTGTCTCCTGATCCCATTGAAACTCTCAAATCTGTTAAATCAAATTCTTGGACACGGAGACCTTGTTCAGAGAGTTGAATGGTAACATCGTTTTCATTTTCAAAACTCGATGTTGTTGACGAAGGCATTATTTGTTGGTATCCTTTTTCCATAAGACCAATCAAATACCCTTGACCGCGATCTATAGTAAAAGCAGTTGCATAATAAACAGATGAAGATGGAACATAATTTGGATTACTCCGAAGCGCTAATCCGCAATTCCAAGTGTCGTCAGAGTAAGCGTATGAATAACTTGCTAAATCCATACTATCTAATTTCGGGTCTCGAATTAAAATACCATCATCAACTTCTTCTGCAAATTGACTGAAATTATGTCCGGTCGTCCAATTTGCTCCAACATAATTATTTTCATAAAGGAGATGTGGTTGCTCAAATATAAGCCCGGGAACATAATTTATCATTTGTTCTACAGCATAATTTGTATGTAATGGCATACTTAAATCAGCCATATAATGGGATGCATAGGACAAATTTATACATTTTTCATCCATTGTACCTGCTAATGATACATTATTATAATAGTTATTAGTCCAATTAGGTGCACCGCCAAATTGGTTTGTCGGATTATAATAATGTTTATAGTTGTCTTCATAAACATTAATGGAGGGGGCGAAAAAATCGGGTTCAGCCGCATAATCTGAAATAATGTCAACATAATATGGATCAAAGCCTGCTTTTTCAGAGGCCCATCCAGACATATCCCCATGCATATTCGGATTTGATGAACCCCAGTTTGAAGTAATGACTTCATTTCCTTTTATTGAGGCTTCTTTGAGGATAAGATTTGAAATATCTCCCAGCATTCGGATTTCCTTTTCGGAAATTTCGGAAAGCAAAGCCTCTTTATTTTCAACCGTGATAAATAAAACAAGTCCGGTACGCAAATATTTTACAGGATATTTTTCATCGAAAGTTTTCAAAAATGAAATCATTTCATCGGGAGAAGCGTTTTCACTTTTTGAATTTTGTATCATCTCGATGTACATTTCTTTTGATTCCGGACGCGTCGCAAAAACCCAGTAACCTTCAATGGATCTTAAATCGTCGTCGATAAACATAATGTTTATATCTTCAGCTTCAGCGTCTACTCCTCGATTTTCAAGCCATGAGCCGAATTGTGAAAAAGATTTAAGGGTGTTGTCAGAGACATTAATATTTCCCAATATATCTCGGGAGTAAGCGTCATCAATCGGAATTTTTTCGTATTCGATGAACTCGGGTGTATCTCCTGTTTCATCAACAATCGGATTACCGTTGGTTGAATTGTATATTGAAGGCGTTGTGTCTTCTTCGGCAGGCTCGTCTTCGAGTGAATTGTATGTTACGGGAACATTCGGATTGTAGTCTGTTGAGTTGTAGATTGAGACTTCAGTTGTTGAATCATCGCCGGCGCAGACAGATAAACCGGTAATGAGAAACATGCTTAAAACAAGAAAAATTATCAAAGATTTTGTTTGGATCATATGAATCACCTGAAATTAATTTTGAGCGAATTAAAGATTAATTCAATAAAGAAAAAAATAAAATATAATGATTATTAATTATCTAATTATATATCTCTTTTGGAAAAGAGTTATGAATAGAATAATTCTTCTTTGGAGTTTCGGGTTTTTTGATATAAATCCGCATTCTTATACAATCTCAATACAGACTTTCTTTTCTTCCTTTTTCCAGTTCCCGCTCGACAATTTTCATCGCGCATAAATCACCGCACATGGAGCACGCTTCCGATCCGGAATTGCGCGCTTCCCGAACGGCGCGGGCATGTTTTGGGTCTATCGCCAAACTGTATTGTTTCTCCCAGTCCAGGTTTTTGCGCGCCAGACCCATGGCGTTGTCACGCTCCCGCGCTCTTTCCCAAACGCCTTCTTTGACCAAATCTGTTGCGTGCGCAGCGATTTGCGCGACTTGCATTCCGATTTTAATGTCTTGAGCGGTGGGCAGCGCCAGATGTTCGGACGGGCTGACCATGCACAAAAAGTCTGTTCCGGCGGCGCCTGCAATCGATCCGCCGATGGCCGACGTGATGTGATCAAATCCGGGCGCGATGTCCGTTACGATCGGGCCGAGCAAATAAAGAGGCGCGTCATGGCAGGTTTCTTTCATGAACTTGACGCTCATTTCTATTTTATTCAGCGGAACATGCCCCGGTCCTTCCGCAAAAGTTTGAATGAAAGCGGCGCGCGAACGTTTGACCAATTCGCCCAGTACAAGAATCTCTTCAAACATCGGCGCATCAGCCGCATCATGAATACAGCCGGGGCGCATGCCGTCGCCGAGACTGAGCGTCAGGTCATATTCCCGGGCGATTTCAAGCAGGTAATCAAACTCGGCGTAAAAGGGATTTTCAGAATCATTATGGATCATCCACGCAACCGTAAACGAACCGCCGCGGCTGACGATATCGGTGATTCTGCCGGCCTTCATCAGTTTGTCAACGGTGTTTTTGTTAATGCCGGCGTGGACCGTTATGAAATCAACGCCCTGCTGAGCGTGGCGGCGAACAGCGTTAAACATGTCATCAGCCGTCATTTCAACGACCATCGGCGCTGTCGCGGCGGCGTCATAAATCGGGACTGTTCCGACGGGAACGTCCACCTCCGCCAAAATTCTTTTTCGAATGGCGTCCAAATCGCCGCCGGTTGATAAATCCATGATCGCGCCTGCGCCGTATTTGACGGCGATTTTCGCTTTGCGGACTTCCTCTTCTATATCTTTGTAATCACGGGAAGTGCCGACATTCGCATTGATTTTTGTGCGCATGAATTTGCCGATTCCGACCGGCTTTGTATCGCGGCTGATATTTTTCGGAATGGTGACCCAACCTTTTGCGACAAGAGAACAGAGTTTTTCGGGCTCGATTTTTTCCGCTTCCGCAACGGATTTTATTGTTTCTCCGATCACGCCGTTTTTGCATTCTTTCATAAATGTCGTCTGTGCCATAGAATTTCATTTACATCATTGGCTTATAAATATTATTTGAAACCGCAGTTGAAACCGCAGAAGGCGGCTGATTGTTTGTCCTCTCCGGCTCGTCAGAATAATTAAAGCCGGATGTTTGAGGCGACAATAATACTAATGTTTTTGATAAAAAGTATTATATATCTTACATATATTCTGTCATATGCGGCATAAATTCTTGTCATATGTTGAAAGGAATGTGCAAACATGGTTAAAAATTTGAAAATAAAAGCGGCTCGCGCCTTGATGGACATGACGCAGAAAGATTTGGCGGAAGCCGTCGGCGTAACGAGGCAGACGATGAACGCGATTGAGATGGGGGACTACAACCCGACGCTCAATTTGTGCGTTTCGATTTGCAAAGTCTTGGGAAAAACACTGGATGACTTATTCTGGGAGGAATAAAATGATGACAAAGTTGGATTCAAAAAACTATGATGAAAGACAGATGATTGACAGATACAAAATTTCGTTTGAAACGATGCTGCTGACTTTCGTTTTAATTTTTATCAGCGGCATGATCAATATATTTCACGGTCCGTGGGCCGCCGGTAATACCCAAATGATGATTCTTCTTTCAATACCGACTTCATACTTTGCGGTTCGGGTTGTCCTGAAAAGAGCATACTTCTCGGTTCGTCAGAAGTCATATGCCGTTTCTCTCATTCTTTTCGGCGCTACCGGTCTTCTGAATCTCGGCAATTTTGTCCTGGATTTGATGAACGGCGGCTCCATTATTGAAAACGGCGTACTGTCCGAGGATCTTTTCAGCTTTTTCCTCGCGCTTCCGTTTATTTTGATTCCGGCGGCTTATTTTATTTTAAAACAGACCGATAAGAACAACGCGGAAGACGATTGAGTAGAAAAATAACTGAGAAAAGAACCGAAAAAAATAACCAAAAAAATAACTGAAAAAAATAATTGAAAAACGGAAAATGAAAAAAGAACAGAACGGATTTTTCCGTTCTGCCGCATTTTTTAATTTTTTAAATCGCTTTTTTATCTTCCGCTTTGATGCAGTCGGTCAAAAGACCCATGGATTGGAGCGTTTCTTTGATTTCTTTATACGCCAGATAAATTTCAGCCTGCGCGGTTTCTGTGTTTTCAATGCGCGGCTCGGCGGCGACCCAAATCTCCTGCTCATTGTTGCCGCGTGAAATCATCGGACAGGAAAGCAAGTCCCCGTGGGTGAGACGATAAATCGTGTTTGTTCCCGAAGAAGTAAACCACGCTTCATTTTTTGTTCTCAGATCCGTGATAAAGCGGTCCCAATTCAAAGGCGCGGACGCTTTCAAATCCAATTGCAAATGTTCGCGCTCCCCATTGACTTCTGTTTGAAGAACGCCGCGGTAGCCGCTGTAATCGTCCGAATTCCGGTCAATGCCTGAAACTTCATCTCTCTCAAGCGTTTTCGCTTCGTCATCAAAGAACGGCGCTAAATTGTAAACGGAAGATTTCTTCGTCATTAATGAAACAACAATCAATGAAAGCGCGCTGAGCGCCATACTGACAATGACGCCGTGGCAGGTCAAAACCGCATATCCGGTGCTGTTCAGACTGAACGCTTCCAAATAATAAATGCCGGCTTCATTCGTTCCCATGGACAAATCAATTAAAACCATGCCGATCTGCGCGACAGCGCCGACAATCAATGAAGCGATCGCGCCTTCTTTTGTCGCGCGTTTCCAATACAATCCGACGATGAGCGGGAAGAAGTAAGCCGCGCTGGCGATGTAAGTCGCGATGTGGATGTATTCAATGATGTTGATGCCGGTAAATGAAATTAAAGTCGCTCCGGCAATAATGATCAGAACCGATATCCTGTTAACGATTTTTAATTCTTTCATTGTTGCGTCGGGTTTCATATATCTTTGATAAATGTCGCGGGAAATCGTAGAGCCGCCCGATGTCGCGAATGTGTCCATACAGGACATGGCGGCCGCGGTTAAGCCGAGCGCCGCGCTGATGATTCCGATGGTTGAAAAGTTATTGACGACATAGCTTAAAAGCGCGATTTCAGCCTCTCCCATATTTGAAATTTCCGGGAAGAGATAGCGAAGAGCAAGACCCAAAAGACTGCAGCATACGCCGAAAATCAGGAAAATCAAGAGTGAGCCGAAGAAGAAACCGTTTCTGGCGTTCTTTTCATCTTTTGCGGCCCAAACTTTCTGCCATTGGTCGTGTTCGGAAATCCATCCGGGAATAATCGCGACACAGAATATGATCACTAACGGGAGGCCGATCGCAAACGGATTCCACCAGCCTGTTCCGGATTGAACGGCAGACACAAAGTTTTCAATCGGCAGCGTGCTGACATCAGACGCCGTGAGCAAAACGGCAATGGTCAGGAAGATCGTAATCGTTGCCAAAAGAATGTATTGGATCACGTCTGTCCAAACAACGGCCGATAAACCGCCGAGCAAAACATATGCGGAAACCGCGACAGCGATCAGAACAGCCGCGTAAATCGGGTCAAGGCCGAAGAAAACATTGAAAATAAGCATCAGGCCGGAAACGTCGGCCGCCGCGAAAAACATCATAACGATGGCGACGATGACAGCCACCGGGAGCCGGATCGAGCCGGCGTATCTCTGTTCCAGAAGCTCAGGCTGAGTGATCGCAGGAAGACTTTTTATCTTTGAAACAAAGAGTCCAATAACGAAAAGCGCGATAACGTTCGGGGCGGCAAAAGTCCAAATCGAACCAAAACCATAGAGTAAATAGGAGGCGGTCACCGCTAAAATGCCGCCGCCGGTTATCCATGACGCCGCCGCCGAGAAACCGATTGGGATCCAGCCGATTTTTCTTCCGGCAAGCCAAAAGTCAACAACTGATTTTTGCTTCTTGCTGTAGTACCAGCCGATAGCAAGCAGCACGAAAATGTAAATTGCCAGGCAGATGCCAAACATTATTAATATGTCCATAAAGATTCACCATTATTCATTAAAATAAACTCGGGTCCGATCGCTTTTTGATTTTTCCGTTTCAGAAAACAACCGTTTCATCATTCCTCATGTTCGAATGTGATAACGTTGAAAATGAGAATATATCCATTTTAATGTTTTGTTCAATACGCTCGGGCGCAATTTCATGTAAGTTCGGAAGATGTCAAAAGAGTTTTGTTTTGAAACTCATTTTCCGTTTTTAAAAACCGAAATGTTTTAAAAACCGAAATTCCATTCATTTCTGTCAGAGAGTTTTTATTTCTCAGGTTCTTATAATACAAAAAAACGTCAAATAAATAAGTCAATATTAAAACGGAAATGAACCGAGAGGAAAAATAAAATGCCGGCAGAAACGACCCTTAAATCCAACGCTCCCTCAAAATATCTCTCTGAAGTCGCACGCAAGGTTCTGCACATGTGTTCTTTTCTCATTGTTCTTTTTATCTATTTCACTGACAAAATAACGGCGTGCCTCGTCATCGGAGTTCTTTTGCTGCTTCTTTTTATCGGCAACACTTTGATTTTATCGTCCCGTTTCAAAATCCTCAATGACATCAAAGTCAAATATTTTTCATTTTTGCTGCGGGATAACGAAAAAGACGGCTACATCAGCTCTAACTGGTTTTTGCTCGGCTGTTTTCTCTGCGTTTTCCTGTTTCCTAAATACGCCGCCATGTCGGCGATTACGGTCCTGATATTCGGAGATGCTTTTGCCGCGCTGATCGGCATGAAATTCGGAAAACATAAATTTAAAAACGGCAAATCTTTGGAAGGAACGCTCGGATTTACGGCAGTTTCTTTTTTGTGCGTCGCCGCCTTTATGATTTTTCCGGAAACCGGAAACCGATTTATTGCCGCGGCAGCCGCCTCGGTTCCGATTGCGGCGATTGCCGAGCTTTACAGCAAGCAAATCAAAATCGATGACAATCTGACCATTCCTCTCACATTCGGTTTTTCAATGGCCGTTTTCCTTTTTATCTTTGAAAAAGCGGCTCTGTTTTGATAAATAAAAAAAGCCGGATCAACCGTTAAAATAAAGTTACGGTTCATCCGGCGAAGGCGGGGTGTAGTTTGTTGGTTTAGATTTGTTTTGGAGAACGATTTCATGCATTAATGAAGAATGCATAAACGGAATTTTAAAATGGCTTTTTAACGGATCATTTTTTTTAAGTTTCATTTTTGTTTTTTGGTGACAAGGAACCATGAGTGGACAGTCTTTTCACCGTCGCTGCCCCAAGCGTCTCTTTCCTGCGCGCCGGCGAATGTTTCAGGCGCGCTTAAAACGACATCGTCTCCGGGCATCCAGTTGGCGGGTGTGGCAACGCCTTCTTTTTCATTGAGCTGGAGCGCCTGAAGAAGTCTTTTGATCTCTTCCATGTTTCTGCCTGCGGAAAGCGGGTAATAGAGAATGGATTTGACTTTGCCGCCCGGATTAATGATAAAGACGGCGCGGACGGCTTTTGTGTCGGACGCGCCGGGCTGAAGCATGCCGTATTTTTTGGCGACTTCCATTTTTATGTCGGCAATGACCGGAAACTTGATTTCAACATTTTTATGACCTTTGTATTCAACATGGTCTTTGATATCTTTCAGCCAAGCGATATGAGATGTAATGCTGTCGATTGATAAGCCGATCAATTCGGCGTTTAATTTTTTGAATTCGTCCTGCATGACCGCAAATGTAATGAATTCCGTCGTACAGACCGGCGTGAAGTCAGCGGGGTGGCTGAATAAAATCACCCATTTTCCTTTGTAATCCGCCGGAAATTGGACATGTCCGACTGTTGTTTGAGCTTCAAATTCCGGTGCGTCATCACCGATTAAAGGAAGTGACGCGGTTTCTTCGCATTCCGAGCAGCAGCAACAATATTCTTCTGTCATATTATATCACATTTTATAGTTTGATGGTTTGTCGGCAGATTCCACTGTCAATTTTTCAGAGTTTCGGATCCGCTGATTTAATAACAGATATATCTTATTGATATCTATTATTAATAACTTGTTCTTTAAAGGGAACTCTTATTCCTATTCTTTTATTTTATTATGATTATTATATATAAATGTATTTCTATAAAACACGCGTGTATTAATAATGGCCGAAGTTGATGCCGATGTCGATGCCGAAATTGATATCGGAGCTGATATACATTAATTGGAAACCAACCGTGAAAGCATTTATCAATATATCTGCACAATCCAAAAAGATTTAATAAAATTCTTACCAAGACGGCGCAGGATATTGAAAAAGAAAGGACTGAAAAATTCAAAAAACAACGGCAATTTGATTTAATTTATTACATATTAACATAGATAAAAAATAAACAAAATCAGTCCCATTGGTCCTGATGTTCCGTCATCCAAATTTGAGAATCAAGCGGCGGCTCATTATCGGGGCGGGCGGCTTTTTTAAATGAACCGTCGGGGTATCCGATTCGGAGTTTGACGTTGTCTTTCAAATGCTTGTCTAAGATGACGTCTTTGATTTTTCTTAAATAATCCGCGTTGACCGGAAATAAAATTTCAACGCGTCTGTCCAGATTGCGCGGCATTAAATCAGCACTGCCGAGATATAATTCTTCTTCGCCGTTGTTGTAGAAATAATAGACGCGCGCGTGTTCCAAAAAGCGGCCGACAATTGATGTCACGAAGATATTGTCGCTGTATCCCGGAATCTGCGGGCGGAGACAGCAGATACCGCGGATTTGAAGATCGATTTTAACGCCCGCCATTGACGCTTTATACAGCTCTCTGATGCATTCGGGATCGACAAGCGAATTCAGTTTAAAAAACAGATACCCGTTGCCGTTCTTTTGGTGATTCTCGATTTCGCGGCGGATTTTGAAAACCAATTCATTTCGCATCATATTCGGCGCGATAAGAAGTTTTCTGTAATTCAGCCGGCGCGAATAAGCGGTCAGCGAATTGAATAAATCAACAGCGTCCTGACAGATATCCGGATCGGCCGTAAAATATTCAAAATCGGTATAAATTTTAGCAGTTCCCGCATTGTAATTACCGGTGCTCATGTGAACATACGGAACAATATCTTCATCTTCCCGGCGCAAAACCATGCATATTTTCGCGTGCGTTTTCAGATTCGGAATTCCGTAGACGACATGGATGTTCGCGTGCTCCAGTTCTTTGGCTTTAGCGACATTGTTTTCTTCATCGAAGCGGGCTTTAAGCTCGATTAAAACGGCGACTTGCTTACCGTTATCCGCGGCGTCTTTTAAGTATTGGATGATTTTTGATTTTTTATCGACGCGGTAAAGAGTTATTTTAATGGCGATAACATTCGGGTCAACAGATGCCGCTTGAACAAAATCCACCGCGCTCTCAAAGCTGTCGTAAGGGCGGTAAATCAAAACATCTTTCTTTTTTATTTTTGAAAAAATGCTGTTTTTCTTTGAAATTTTCAGATATTCTTTTTTTTTCGGCGCAAACGGCGCGTATTTTAAATCCGGCCGATTAATGTCAAAAAGATCGGAAACGGAAACCAGCCCCACCGGAGAAGCCAAAGCTTCCACTTGAGTGGAGCGCAGTTTTAAATTTTCCATTAAAATTTTTAAAACGGAATCAGACATACTGCCGTTGATTTCCAACCGAAGCGGATTACCGAAATATTTCGCGCCTGATTTTTTTTCAATGGATTTCATTAAATTGAAGTCGCCGTCATCATCCAAACCCAAGTCGCCGTCGCGCGTAATCCGAAAAGCGTGCGCTTCTGAAATTATTTGTCCCGGAAACACAAAGTCCAAATTCGCGATAATAACGTCATCCGCCCAAACAAAATTGAATTTGCCGGATCTGCCCGCCGCCATGTTGTCTTCGATTTTGCCGGATTTTAAATCTTCTTTGGAAGGCACCGGAATCAAACGCCGAACGTCAGACGGGATTTTGATGCGGACAAAAATCCGTCCGTACGTGATATCGGAAAGAATGACGGCTAAATTGACGCTTTGATTCGCGATATACGGGAAAGGATGGCTGGAGTCGTAAGCGAGCGGCATTAAAAGCGGGAATATATATTTCTTGAAATATTTTTCAGCGTATTCGATTTGAAATTCTTCCAATTCGGAATAAGTCAGGATATGAATATTCTGCGCTTTCAATTCCGGCATCAGTATGTTGTCCCAGCAGTTTTCCATCTGCGTGAGCATGACCGGAAGTTCGGCGTAAATTTTCTGCATTTCCTGATAAACATGATTCTCGCTTTCCAGGTTCATGCTGTCTTCTAAAATGCTTTTGTTGACGCTCGGGATGCGCACCATATAATATTCGTCTAAATTGCCCGCAAAAATTGAAAGAAACCGGACGCGCTCTAAAAGAGGATTGCTCTCGTCCAGCGCTTCTTCCATAACACGTTTATTAAAATAAAGCCAGCTGAAATCCCGATCGATATAAAGGTCGGGATTGGAAGACTTGACGAGATCTTCGTGTTCGGGAATGTCGGGAGCGTTTTCCTTTGTCTCAAGTGAAGAAAGCGTATTCGGGTTCATAATTTTACCATAATTTATCGGCATGTTGTGTTTTTCAATTAAATTATCTTTTTTATTATATGAGATATAGATATATAAAAAAGTCGTTTTTCAGAGAGAGCTGATAAATTAGATGTAACAACAGGATGTAATAATATGAAGAAATAAATATACAAATAAAATCGAAGATTATATATTAAATGCGTAATAAATATCCTAAAATTATGTTTAAGATACGGAAACATCCTCTTCATCAAAAAGTGCCTCATTCATAATTTCAATTGAAAAGGCGTTTCTTTTTTCACGATCAATTTGTTGTATAGAACAGCGGTATTAAAATTAAAAAAGCGCGCCCGAAAATACGGGACGCGCCGGATTTTACAGAATTATTTGTTTCGCCGGTCGTTTTATTCGTTATTTTTCCGCCGTGTGTACAGCAGCAGGGCGGCTCCCGCAAGGACAACAATGCGTACGGCCAAGATGATAAACCATATGTTCATGCCTTTCTCATCCGCGGTCTGCGTCTCTTCAGGCGGTTCCGTCTCGGGTATGTCAGTGCTGAAAGCGTCTTCTGCGGAGCCGTTGCCGACCGGCGTGCTGTCTGCCGGCGGCGCGGTCACAACGGGCGCCTGTGCCGTTTCGTTGCGGACAACCGCTCTTCCTGTGGATGAAGAACTTCCGGAAGAAACCGCAGGTGCGTCTTCATAAGTGAAAGTCATGGTTCCCGTGATTTCCATAGATCCGGCTCCGGTTTTTGCCGAAAACCGTTCAGATAAAACCGTGTTGTCACTGCTTGAAAGAACACCGTTTTCGTAAGTGATTGCCGGATTGTTAAAATTCGGATCATTCAGCTCAATATCCAGGCTGTAAACGTCGCCTTTTTCCGTCAGCGTCAGTTCAACAGATTGGTAGCTGCCTCCCCAGGTTTCCAAGGCCAAACCGCTTAAATCAATCGCGGCTAACTTGTTGAGCGTGACATCCACACTTGTCAGCGCATCGCAGCCACTTAAATCAATCGCGGCCAGTTTGTTGTTGGAGATGCCCAATTCCGTCAGCGCCGTGCTGTCACTTAAATCAATTGCGATTAACTCGTTGTGGGCGAGATTCAATTCTGTCAGCGCACTGCAGCCACTTAAATCAATGTCGGTCAACTTATTTTGGTCGAGTCTAACCCTCTCCAGAGCACTGCATCCGCTGAGATTAACGGATGTGAGAGTGCTGGAGGACGCATCCAGGTCTGCCAGATTTGTTAAACCGGATAAGTCCATGGATGTGAATGGATTGCTGTGGGCGACGAGTTTGGTCAGAGCGGTCAAACCCGTTGCATCAATGGCGGTCAACTGGGTCTCGGCGAGGAGCAAAGATTGCAGGTTACTGCAGCCGTCATAATCAATAGATGTGAGTGGGTTTGAGCTTACGTCCGCGTAATTCAGCTTACTGCATCCGCTGAAATTAACGGATGTGAGAGAGTTTAAGGATGCGAGTGTGTAAGTCAAATTGGTAAGACCATGGAAGTCCAAGGAGGGGATTGAATTGCCATACAAGTATACCCATCCCATATAATCAAGGTCACTTAAATCAAGCTCCTCAGTCTCAAGAGTGATGTCCGAAAGGCAGAGAACCTGAATATGCAATTCACTCTCATCATCATTCCACATCCACTGCACCGATGAACGGACTCCTATGTCCTCTACCGTGAATGCCGGCCATGATCCGGAGTCGTCAACCGTCCAGCCCAAATCAGAGTTCTCAATAAGGTAATTAATGACAGCAACATCGGTGTCATTATACATGTCATCTTCGGGTGCGGCCTGCGCGATAAACGCGGTATTCAAAAAAGTCTTAAAATTAAAAAGTCCTTCCCCCCTCCTTACCATTTTCGGCAGCGGCAGAGACACTTGCTGAAGCAGGCATCAGCAGCAGGAAGGCAATCAGCAATAATGCTGTCAAACTCGTTCTGATATTTTTCATATATTATTGTTCCTCCACAAACCACCCGTTTTCACACAAAGAAAAAACACATTTCCCAAAATAGAAGAAACGGTTTGTAAACAGATTTGAAAATATACATTCGGATGATTTTCATATTGTAAATTGTTATTAAATCATATAAATTTAATTGTTTGACTTCATTTAATTATATTTAATTGGCTGTAATGATTTTAAAGGTTTAATTAGAAAAGCGCGCTTGAAATGCGGAGTGCGCCGGATTTTACAAAAATTTTTTGGAGTGACAAAAATGAATAAAAAAATGAAAATGTATTTTGAAACAGCTCTTATCCTAATTGTTTTTGGGTCACGATAAGAACAACTAAATAATTTAGTGTTCAAATCATGGTCTTGCAAATGAAAAATAAATACATTTACCGTTCTAAAATTTCGGAAGCAAAATTTCGGCAAATTGTGAAGCTTTTTGCTTTGGACTTAGACGCAACTCAAATCTCTGAAATCACAGGAATCCGTCGTGTTGCAATTAACAGATATTTAATGGTAATCCGCAAGCGGATTGCTGAATTCATGGATCGGAATTTCCAGTTCAAGGAGAAGTTGAAGTCGATGAGTCTTATTTTGGCCGAGACGCGTAAAAGGAAAGTATGGGCGTGGTGCAGGTCACTAAACAATCGTATTTGGATTCGTAAAACGACAAGGAAAGGTCTATACCGGGTTCGTTCCGGATTGTTCAAAAGCGATATATATATTATATAAATGTCATTTCAAAAATTTACTTCAGATTTTGATCTTCTGCTTAATTATCGGAAATTCGTCTTCTCCCTTTTCCCAAATTGTTTGGTCCCATCCCGACCAAACAGACCCCGGAAAAGATTGCAGCTCTTCGGTTTGAACAACGATGCCGTTGACTGCGCCAAATCTCCATCTGTTCGTTTTCGTTTCTTCCCAAGAATAAATGTTTTCCATCACTGGCGTGTAATCCGGACCTGCATAAGCACTGATATACGTAATGCGGCCGACCGGCTCCCCGACTCCAAGCACAAAATTTATGAATGGCAGCCGCCGCAGCGATGATTCTATTCGAATCGGAGGAACGCCGTTAATATGCTCATTTATTGCAATGCAATTGTTTAAATATCCTTGATTGACGCCGACAAAACCGCCGACTTGCGTTTGACCGTCAACCGTATTTTTTGTATAACAATATTCAATCGTTCCCAGAATACTGCATCCGGCAAAACCGCCGACCAGGTAATCTCCAAAGACACTGCCTTCGGACATGCAATTTGAGATATTGCCCTCATAGTTCATACCGACCAATCCGCCGGCCGTATGGATTCCTGTAACGGTGGCATTTGAAAAACTTGTTTTGATCGTTCCCCAATCATTCGCTCCCGCAAGACCGCCTGCATCTGTTCCTGTAATACTTCCTTCCGTTGAACAGTTTTCAATCATGCCGGTATTTGTTCCGACCAGACCGCCGGAATTTGTTCCGATCATACCACCGAGATACCAATCTGAGAAAATAACGGTGTCGATTATCCGGCAATTGATAACAGTCCCTTTATTGTAGCCAACCAAACTTCCCGCGTATTGCAAATTTATCAAAGTCGAATTGGAGATAACAGTCTCTTTATTGTTGCCGACCAAACTTCCTGTGTACTGCGAATTTTGTCCGTTGCTTATCATCGCATTTCTTAAAGTTAAATTGGAAATTACAGCATCTTCCGATGTTGCACCGAATAAGCCGGCGCATCGGTTAACGTCTCCCGGTTCTGAAGAACCGATATCTAAATTTTTGATTTCTTTCATATTTCCGTTAAACGTTCCATTAAAATTATTGTCGACATATCCTATCGGTTTCCACTGTTGATCTGAATCATTCCAGTCTAAATCATTCATCAAAATATAATGAGCTGACAAATTATATCGTATTTCATCCAATTCATTAAATGTTGATATTTGATACGGGTCATCCGCGGTTCCGCTTCCGTGACTGGAGTACGCGGCAACAGGTAAGGATAATGTAAGAATCAGTAATGCTGTGATAAGCAATGAAATTGAAAAGCAGACAATTCTTGATTGGACAAAATTTTTGGTCAACTTATTGCTTCCTGTAGCTTTAACAATAAAAAAATAATAAATCTGTTTATTGTAAAACTTTGCATGAAATGAATTTTTTCATGCAAAGTTTAATTGTATTGCTTTTGTTTGAATTTCTTCACGATGTTTGATGGAATGTAATATACCTCCAAATCAAATCAATCATTGACTCCGGAGAATATGAAAATCCGGCACCAGCTGCTCCTATGGAAACACCAAGACCGCCTGGTAGCTTTACATGTGCATATTCCAATTTCACAGTTAATGCTCCAGTGTCTTTTGGACCAATGTATCTAAGTGTCAAATTGCCTTCCGCATTATCTGCAAATTGCATAGTTGTATTGATGCCTCCGTTTATCTTCGTAGTAATATTATACAGAATTCCATACGTATGTAAACTTGCAGTAATGTTATTAACTGCGCCTGATGAACCATTTACATAGAGATACTTCACTTTAAGCGGCACAATCCCATTTGGATGAACTGAAGTATCAATGACGTACTCGTTTCTATTCCAGCTGAGTCCCAATTTGTCTGTGAATTGCATCAGAGGTATACGTGACCAGTCATATTTGTAATTTAATGTAATTTTATTTACGCCGTTTGTATACGTTAAAGGACTTTTTGCTGACAAAGTCACAGTAAGATTTGCAGCCAAATCATTTGAATACGACCTTTGAATCGTTGGGTTCATGTTTTCAAAATCTCTGATTATAGAGATTTGTTCAGTTGTATACCCTAAAACAAGCAGATTTTCATCTGTACATGTTGCATTCAAAAATTTAATATGTTCTTCAAAAAGCGTATCATAGTTTTTAATGATGGCTATTTCTGATGCAGAATAACCATGTTTTGCCAAAGAGGAAGAACTTTCTTTTGCCAATGATTTCATTATGTCAGCTTCGCTGTATGTTACAGTATAAATCTGTTCTTTGTCTGAAAGAGAGATCGTTTCTGTGTTTTTGCTTTCGTTGTTTAAAACTGCAACCGAAGAACTCATCAATGACAACAACATGAATGAAATAACGAATGCAGTCAATACTTTTTTCAAAATTTTGCTTCTTTTGAACATTTGTTTGCCTCAAATAATTATTGAGGTATAGCTGCAATCTATTTTCAAGGAAATGAAGAGAACAAATGAATAATTTTATGTTCATATCATGACCTTATTTTAAAATTGCAAAAACACCATTCTTTGGAATACATATATACTTATCTTTTCATTAAATCAAAACTATTTTGATTTTACCACCTTTGGGGATTTCAATACAGGTTCAAAAGCTGTCCGGCAGGATTCTTTCAACTGGCATGTCATGCCAAGTATTCATATTTTCACCTCTGCTGTTTTATTATTTTTATTTAATTCATTCATGATTCATTAACAGGTCTTTTCCGTACTTATTTTCTCCCTTTTGTTCCGGGGTGTATAAACAAAACCAACTGAAAGAGAACAAGAACTTCCCTACAGTGGCTGGCCAAAGAATGAATCAGAAAAATCTTTATTTCCGGACATACTCAAAATATTTATATATTAATGAATGTATTAGCGGCTGACAATTAAATCTAAGTTTAATTGTTATTGTGAGTTAATTTTAGTTTATATCCAAAAACTCACAAGACATCTAAGACAAGCAAATGTACCCTTTATCTTTTAAAGAGTATATTTGCTTGCCTCTAAGAGAGGTGATAATTTGTTAAATGTGTTTAAAATTACCACTGTTATGATCACTGTTTTGATTTTATGCATGGCGTTTGTTCCTGCAGTAAATGCTCAAGCTGAATATGCAAAATACGAAAAAGATGTTTCTGCTTTATTTGATGAATATGGTATAACATCTGAAGAGTTCAAATCTACTGTAAAAGAAGCAAAACTCTTAATGGATACCGACAATCAAAAATTATACTCAATTGAAAAAGATGGCGATGTTGGTTATGTATACGCTTGGAAAGATGCAACGATTGAGGGAAGAGTCAATTTTGCTTTTATTTCTGAAAAAGAATTATTGCAACAAGAGACGTTGTCGGATGATTCTTTGAGTTCCAAATCCTTCGAAAATACCCTTGTAACATATGCAAAGGGAACTTTTTGGCATGGAAGTTATTATCAATCATATGGAAATAGCATAACAGGCGGCGTAGACTTCCATTTGGTACCTCTAGATGCAGAAATGGTTTCCAATGGTGTTAGTGTAATTGGCGGAGCTTCGCTTGCTGTTATTTTAGGATTAGCATTTCCGGCAATCGGAGCAGCAGGAGGAGCAATTTTAGCTCCGGTTTTAACCGTAATAATCAGAGGAGCCTTTTGGGCTGCTCAAAATAACGATGGAAGTTTGGATTTGAGAATTACTTATGCTTCTGCATATGTTGCTGTGTTTGGTGCATCCCTTCAGTTCCCTGGCATTACTTCCGGTTATGTAATAATTGCAGGAATTAGCTATCTGCTTTAACATCTGGAATGAGATTAAAATTATTTGATTGATTTACTTTCAATCAAATATTATTTTTTGGAGTGATAAGGATGAATGGCTTCAAAAAAATATATTTTGAAATAGCTATCATTTTGGTTGTTTTTATAGTGAATCTGTATGTCAGCTATTGTATTTATTTCCAGCCCCTGCTCCCGATAAAAATGATATCCGGAATGGATCTGACTTCTTTAGGAAATATGACTCTTTTAATCTCATTAATTTATTATCCGCGGCTTGGAATAAATATACGGATTATTGAAATAATCATTATTGGAATATTGTGTCCGTTTGCTTATTTCGTGTTGATGCCTATTGTTAATACAATACTGCCTTTAGACAATGTCATGAATTGCATTTTGGTTATATGGACAATGTTTATTTTCTCATTCGTGATCGGTTTATTATATCTGATTCTAACAAAATCAATTCGAAAAAGTCGACGGATGTCTGTCTGACCGATAAAAAGGCATTCGGCGATTCAGAAATCGTTATGGCGGATAAACTCCGAATGCGTTTCCTTTTATTGAAAATGAGTTAATTCATTAACGGGTCTTTTCCGTACTTATTTTCCCCTTTTGTTCCGGGGTGTATAAACAGAACCAACTGAAAGAGAACAAGAACTTCCCATGCTGCTAAGGCAACACTATACCACGGCACCATGATAGGAACAAAAAACAAAAAATAAATAAAACAAATACCGCTGCCGGCATTCATATCATGAAGACGGCGGATATTTTGACAAAGAATAAAAACGGTAAACATAAGCCAAAAACTGATTAAAAAAACGATAAAAAGTACTTGACCGACTGAAATGACAATATACGAAAATGCTGTCAGCGGAATCGTAAAGGGCAGTAGGACATCAGCAATGTAAAGGCGAAGAATCGAATACGGCAATATGAAGCAGAGAAGCCAGTAAAAAACGGTAAAAATAATAAACGGTTTTCGATTGATGCGGTCATCAGAACGAAAATGTTTGTTAATGCAGGCAGAGACGCCCATATATTTCACCTTTTTGAATTATACTTGGATGAATAATCATTCATCCAAGTAAATTTTGCCGTTTGGAAGAGACACGATTCTGCCGTCGGCAGCGGCTTTATTGATGACGCTTTCAATCTTTTCTTTGACCGCCGGGCGCATGATCTTAAAGCCGAAGATTTGAGACGCGCGTTTTACCAGCTGGTCAAGCGGCGTGGAATACTGTGTCTTTAAGACATAAACAGCGGCTTGAAGGATCTCGTCTTCTGAAATCCAGTCGATGTTGAGCAGGTCTCCTTCTCTTTTTCGGACAATGCAGCCTTTCACTTTGACCGGCCACAAGAAATTGCCGCGGACGCGGATGTAATTGGATTTTTCCGCGGATGAAATCTCATGGATAATCATATCGCGCATCGCTTTTGTCAAACGCTTGGTGTCACAGCGCTGCTTGATTTCAAGAATCAGCTGCTCTTTGTGGACCGGACCTTCATGGCTGACGATTTCAACGATTTCATGCTCCATTTTATGGCGCGGGATTTCAAGAAGATTTTCAGTCGACGGCAAATCAATCTTCGAATACGGCACGTACGTCGGGATGCCGTCTTGAATCAGCGGCCCGACATCAAAAATCTGTTCGTCCGTGATGTCGGCAGGCATTTTTCGTATATCGCCGAAGAGGAGATCATATTCGTCATCCGCGTCATGATCTTCCGGACCGGAACTGCCGGTGTCATCCGAATTGCCGGCCGCCGGTTCATTCTCAGGCTCCTGCGCCGATTTGACCGCCTTTTCTTTTTTAGGCTTTACGGGTTTTTCTTTTTCCGGGCGGAATTCAACGATTTCTTCATCAGCCGGTTCGGAAACAGTCTCTTGCGGTTCAGCCGCGGTTTCCGTCTCTTCCGCGGTTTCAGTGCTTTCTTCAATAATCGGCGTTTCTTCCTGAATCATTTCCGGCGTCTCTTCCGGCTCTGTGACGGTTTCTTCTTCGGCCGCGGACTCTTCAACGGTGTTGATTTCTTCGGCGGCTGTTTCGGTTTCTGCGGCAGTCGTTCTTGTTTCTTCATCCGTTTTTTCAGGCGCGTCTTTCATCTCGGCGGTTTTTTCCGCGGCTTCAGATCGTTCCTTCGCTTTTCTGCGGCTTTGGGCCTCTCTTTCGTTGATGATTTGAATCATTTTTTCGATTTCTTTTTCATCCGTGACGGTCACAGTGACTTCTTCTTCATCGAATTCGAATTGAACCGGCGCTTCGATCTTTTTGGCGCTTTCCTTCGCTTTTTCAATCGCGTCCAGCAAGTTCTTTTTCGCTTTCTGAGGATTCAAATACCAGTCGGTCGACCAAACGCGGCAGAGCTGCCAGCCGAGGCCGGTCAAAACATCGTTCCTTAAGCGGTCACGGTCACGGGCGACACGGGAATTGAAATACTGCGGACCGTCGGTTTCAATGCCGATAATGTAATGTCCCAAAAGCTCTTCATTCACGACCGCTATATCCATTTTATAGCCGGCGCATCCGATTTTTTGATGAATCGTAAAACCGTTTTCCCGAAGGAAGACCGCGACGGATTCGTCAAACGTGACTTCGTCGGGCTCGTAGTCCGGCGTTTTGCTGACAAAAGATTTCGTTTCCGCGTATTCCAAAAAAGATTTGAGAACGCGCAGACCGGCCGGATCGTCATCGCCCGCGTGAAGATCAGCGGATGTAAAGTTTGAGAAAATAACGCATTTTTCGCGGGCGCGGGTGAACAAGACATTCAAACGGCGTTCTCCGCCGTCTCTGTTGAGCGGGCCGAAATTTTTGGACAAGCGCCCTTCTTGATCAAACCCGAAGCCGATGCTGACAAAAATGACATCTCTTTCGTCACCCTGAATCGTTTCGATATTTTTGACCATGAAATTTTCACCTTTTTCATTGGTGAAATATTTTTCAAAACCCGGACTGCTTTTGACAAGAGATTCCACTTCTTTTTGGATCGCTTCCTGCTGTTTGACGTTAAAAGTCCCGACCATCAGTGTTTTATCGGGGAATTGAATGAAATGGCGCATGACTTCCTGAGCGACAACGCGCGCTTCTTCCCGATTCACGCCGGTTTTTCCGCGCTCATAAACTGAATTCCGAACATGGCGGAACTGAAGACCCGTATTTTTGTCTTCGTGAAGCGGCGACGGATAAACATACAAGTGGTTGCCGTAGAATTCGTTGTTTGAAACCGCAATCAAAGATTCGTGGCGGCTTCTGTAATGCCAGCGCAATGTCTTATACGGGAAACTGCGTTTGCAGATGTTTAAAACGCTTTCAACGTCGGAATAAAAAGAGCCGTCTTCATTGTATTCTTCTTCCGCTTCCATCATATTTTCAAAAAATGTTGTCGGGGGAAGCTGTTTGGAGTCTCCCATGACGACCACCCGGCGGCCGCGCAGCAGCGCGCCCAAAGCGTCTTCCGGTCTCACCTGACTGGCTTCGTCAAAAATAACGACATCAAACGAGGTGTTCTGCGGTTCCAGATATTGGGCGATTGAGAGCGAACTCATCATGAAACACGGTTTGATTTTTTGAATCAGTCCGCCGGCATTTGACATCAAGCGGCGGATGGGCATATGCGCTTTCTTTTTGTTGAATTCATTTAAGAGGATGCCCGCTTCGGATTCTCGGGACGCGCCGACATAAATCTGCGGCATACGCCTGTAAATCTCGGCGTTGACCCGCTCTCTGTTCTTAACAATAACTTTTTCATCCAATTCCGAAAATTTATGGATTTTATTTTCATGCACTTCCTTGATAAACGTGGAAAGCACGCGCTTTTTCATAAATTCCGCGCGGAGGACGCCGTCCGCGTAATTTCCTTTGAATGCCGGCACCAAATCTTCCGGCAAAACTTCATTTTCATTAATCGAAAGAATCATCGGCGCAGCAACGGTCTCCAAACATTTTTCGCGGTAAAGCAGGAACTGGCTCCATAACACAAGAGACGGGAGGTCGCTGCTCCAAACGCGAAGAATATTGCTGAGCTGCTTTGCCGTAAGCGTCTCCCGAAATACTTTTTCTGCCGCCGCTCGTTCAAATTTCCGTTTCAAAGGAATTTTTACAGCGTCCGGTTCATCGGGTTCTTCCGCTTTTATGAGCCCGCCGCCTTCTTCGAAATTATCGGGCGCGGCGATTTCAATTTTGGATTCATTTTCCGGCAGGATTTCTTTCACGCTTTTTTCATTGAAGAATAAATCGGGGTCGGCGCCGACACTGTTCACCAGTTTTATCAGCGCGGCATCCAAATATTCCTGCTCCTTTCGGATTTTTTCAACAGCCTCTTCCAACACCGAGCCGTTAATACCGCGTTCGATACAGGCATACGTCTCGTCTGTCACGTTGCCGCCGCTTTCTAAAACATCAAAGAGGACGATCCAGTCGTAGAAAGCGTCCAGTCTTTGGGGGTCGGCGCGTCCGGCTTCCCAGTGACTGCCGAAAAGAAGCAATGCTTTCTGCTTGGCGTTTTCAAGTTCGCGTTCCAAATCATTGAATTCCTGAACAAGCAAAACATCTTTTTTGATATCCGCGTCACTTTTGACGGCGCGTTTAATGTAACACTCTGAAATTTTCGTTTTGGAATCTTTAAAGCCGCCGTCCATGAATTTCATGATTTTTCCGGCTTTTTTCAAATAAGTATCGATATCTTCTTCAAAAATCCGCGATGTAAAAATTTCTTCGATCCGCTGTTCTAATTCATTGCGCCGGCGGGCTTTTTTTATCAATTCTTTCTGCGCGCCGCGCTCTTTGACGCTTTGATTTTTCAAAACGTTCCGGCTGATTTTAGGCGCGTTTTTGAATGTTTCTATGCTCCCGGTAAATTGTTCCAAATTGTTGAGTGACGCGGGCGGGTTCAGTCCTGTTTCCGAAACGATCACGTCAACGCTTTCGCTGATGATTTCGGACCAGCGGGACGCGTCTTCCAAAACGCGTTCAATCTCCTGCAAATCGGGCGGCAGAATAATTCCCGGACGAACATCCCGCCACGGGTTTTCTTTCACGCCGCCGATGCTCGGAAGCGCGTCTCCGATTTTCTCAAGAATTGAAACCGCTTCCGCCCATTGTTTTCTGTCCCATCTTTCCGGAGACTTGAATTCGATGTGCGCCATTTTCCTTTTGTTGATGTTGAAATAGTGCGTGACGTCTTCGCGGATGCCGTAAATATCATAGACGGTGTGGCCGATCGGGCCGACGGTTTGACTGAGCGTTTTTGAGTATTCGTTTAATTCGTATTTGAGATTTTCAAGCTCGGCCAAATCTTGCGCGTAATTTTTCTCGGCCGGCGGCTGGCGTTTCAAAGTTCGTTCCAGTTCATCCAATACGGCTTTTTTTTGCGCTTTGTGGCTGTGGATTTCCAGGACCAAATCGCCCAAACCGGCCGCGTCCAGTCTTTTCTTAACGACCTGAAGCGCCGCCATTTTTTCACTGACGAACAAAACGCTTTTGCCGCTCATGAGAAGTTCGGCGATCAAATTGGTGATCGTTTGAGATTTTCCGGTCCCGGGCGGACCTTCAACGACCAAATTCCGGCCGGCTTTGACATCTTCAATCACGGAAATCTGAGAGGAGTCGGCGTTGACAATATGATAAACGGAATCCGTGCTTAATTTTAAATCGACCTCATTTTCGGAAAAGCCGCCGCCGTCGTTTTCAGCGGACGGATTGAAAACCTGATTGATCAGGGGATGCGTTTCCGGACCCTGCCCTTCCGGCCAGATTTTCGGATCAAGGTCTTTATACATCACGAATTTCTTAAAATCGTAGAAATCGATATTTGCTTCTCTAATGATCGCCCAATCCTTTTTTTCAGAAATCAAGTCATCGACGGCTTTAAGATAAAACTCGACGGCGCCTTTATCATCGGCGCCGAAAAATTCGGGCAGTTCCAAGTCAAATTCCATGAGTTTCGCTTTCAGCGTAATAGACGCGAAAATATCGCCGCCGGTCCATTGAACGATAAATCTTCGTTTCGGGCCGACACGTTTGAATTGCACCGGAATCAAAATCAAAGGCGCTTTGAATGATTTTTTAGAGCCGTCGGTCCATTGAAGAAACCCGGCCGCCAAATACAAAATCGGATAGCCCTGTTCTTCAAAAACGGCGATGGATTGATTATTCGTATAAAAAAGGCGTTCTTCCAATTCATCGGCATGGTACGGCGTTTCCAGACCGACGGCGGCGCTTCCTTCTCCTTCCGTTTTCTTCAGCAGATTTTTTAAAAATCCGGAGTCTTCGTCCTCCTCCAAAGAGACGGCGTCCGCTGCATTTTCCTTCCCTGCTTTTGTATTTTTAACGGCATTGGGGTCGGCTTTAAACCGCATCGTTTTTTCTTGGATGACTAAAATATCGTAAATTTCAACGATGTTTTCGTTTTTAATCTCAACCGTTCTTCTTTTTGACGGTTTGTAATTCAACAGATTATTGTTTAAAGATAAGTCCAGCAGTTTTTGTCTGAGAAGTTCGAGTTCTAATTTAACGTCAACCATGAATGACACCTTCCCTGAGGGACGATTGATTTATCTGCCGCCGCCGATTTAAAAAGCAGTGAAACGTATTTTCCTGTTCCGTTTATCGTTTCGGTTTTTAAGAATAAAAGAATAGAGAAATGCTTCTATATAAGGTTTGTTTCAAAAACCTTTGCGGGGAAAACAGCTTTCATTTCTCGGCAGCAAATGCCGCCGCTTTTTCCAGCTCTTTTGGGATGTCGAGTCCCTGCGGGCATTTCGGCAGACAAGCGCCGCATTTCGTACAGTTGTGCGCCTGCCTGTTTTCACCGATTTGAGAATACTCGGCGAGAAATTCATTTTTATCCGTGCCGCCGCGGGCAAAAAACTGATTATATTTGTCAAACACTTTGGGGATATGAACGCCTGACGGGCACTCCATACAATAGCGGCAGTAGGTGCACGGGATTTCAAAAGAGGCTTGGTATTCCTTGACCGCTTTTTCAATCGTTTCATATTCGCTTTCGTTCAGCGGACGGAAAGGACTCGTTGTCTTAACGTTGTCTTTGAGCTGTTCCATGTCAGACATGCCGCTGAGAACGGTCAGAACATTTGGAAGCGTCGCTGCATATCGAATCGCCCATGAAGCGAGACTTGCGTCCGAATCGGCGCCGATCAAAATGTTTCTCGCTTTTTCGGAAAGCGTGACCAAAGAACCGCCGCGGACAGGTTCCATAACGATTGCCGGAATCTTTCTTTTCTCCAGGATTTCATACTGGCGTTTGGCGTTTTGGACCGTCCAGTCCAGATAATTCAGCTGGATCTGAACAAAATCCCATTCGTGCCGATCTAAAATCCGTTCTAAAACATCGGGGCCGTCATGGAATGAAAAACCGATAAAACGAATTTTATTTTCCGCTTGTTTTTGTTTCAAAAAACCGTAAATATCCAGCTTTTCGGAGATTTCAAAATTTTCCGTGTTGAGATTGTGGATCAAATAAAAATCAAAATAATCCGTTTTGCATTTCTGAAGCTGCTCTTCAAAGATCCGGTTCAGATCCTTTTTTGTTTCGGCCATCCAAGGCGGCATTTTGGTCGCCAGATAATAACTGCCGCGCGGATATTTTAAAAGCGCGCCGCCGATGAAAGTTTCGGATTCGCCGCCGTGATACATATACGCCGTATCAAAATAGTTGACGCCGCTTTTGATCGCGTCATCAACCATTTCTCGGGCGGTTTTGGAATCGATCTGATACGTTTCTTCAGCCGAGCGCGGCAGACGCATCGTCCCGAACCCGAGAAGAGAGATTTTTTCTTTATTTTTGAACAGCCGTGTTTCCATGACTTCATTTTATATTTTCGGTGTATAAAAATGCTCGCCGAGTTTTGGCTCATCACCGTTTCCGCAAAATCTCATCCACTCTTAAAATGTTCACGACCGTTTCTGTCGCGGCGACCAGCGCGTATTTTTTGACGGTCGCGCAATCGTAAACCTCGGGCGCATTGCCGATAACGTGCCGGGAAAGATCCAATCGGGCGTCAATACCGTCTTCTTGCATAGAAGACAAATCAATCATGGCATCCGTCACATCCATACCGATATTCGACGCGAGTGTTTTGGCAAGGCTTTCAACAGCGTCCGCGAATGCGGTAATGACCGGCTGCTCTTTGCCGTCGGCGGTATTCGCGTAGATCCGAAGCGCGCGGGAGAGGAAATATTCCGTTCCGCCGGCGCCGGTCACGACAAACGGATTTTTGACCAGCAAGGCGGCGTTGTTAAGAGCGTCATCCGCGGCTTCTTCGATTTTTCCGAGACCGTATTTCATAGGCTCGCGAATCAAAACAGTTATGACCGGCCGGTTATCGGCTTTCATGAAAGCGAATGTTTCATAACGCTTTTTAACAACGCGGATGTCATCGGCGGTGCCGAGGGAACGGTTCATATCTTCCGCGCTGTCATTAATTTTCATAAATTCGGCACCGGTCGCTGTTGAAATATATTCCATGTCTTTAAGTTTCAGCCGTTTATAAACGAGGATCTTTTGTCTTGCCAAAGCCTCTTCTATATGGAAATCCATATCTCCTTCACAAAAAACAAGAGTGGCGCCGCTTTCTATGATTTTTTCAGCGTAGGCGCAAGCGGCCGCTTTTCGGGCGTTTTTGAATTCAAAAACGGTTTGGGGGTCATCAATGCGGACAGAATGCTGCGGATTGACATAACCGCTTTCCGGCTTCACGTCATTTCGGAGCAGCAAAACCGCCGGATTTTGAAGATATTTCGGCATATCGTCTCGCGCCGGCGTTTCATCCAGGATGATGCCGGAAAAAGAAATGATTTCAGGGGCACCGGCTTTTTTCAATATTTTGACATTCTTTTCCAAATCCAAAAATGACCGGCCTGTCTGAGCGTCCAATTCCAAAACCGCCTGAAGCATCGCTTCTGACAATCTGTCCGCCTGTTCTTCCAAAATGCCTTTGCTGAAAGCGGCGGATTTGACGGCAGAAAGTATCATCGCGTCATTCGCTTCTTCGGCAACGAATTCCGTCATCTCGTACGCTTTACCCATCGCCGCTTCATACCCGCGGGCAATGACTGACGGATGGATCTTTTTGCGGAGCAGCGGCAGCGCATTCTTCAGGAGACTGCACGCCAGCAAAAGAGCCGTTTTTGTTCCGTCGCCGCAGGCTTTGTCCATGGACTGACCCAGCCGCTTCAGAGAAACGGCGACCGGATGAAGAAGATCGATTTCTTTGAGAATCGTTTTGCCGTCGCTTGTCATATAAACATCGCCGGCCGGGCCGTAAATGAGTTTATTCATGCCGCAGGGGCCAAAAGAGGATGCCAGCATTTCACGGATATCCGTTACCATTGTCTCAATATGAAACAGCAGCTGATCATCTTCAACCGAGCCATCGACAGCAACGCGTTCTCTGATTCGGCGAACAAGTTCGTCCGTCTCCTCTGTCATTGAATTCCTGCCCGGCATCGGGCGTATCATAGGCGCAGACATATCCGTTACTTCCCTTTCCCTGTCTTTTTTATTTTCGTCATGATTTCTCGAGGCGTTCCGACACCGATTCCGAACAATTTGATTTCCAGCGGCGCGGCCGTTGAAAAGCCGGCCTGAATATCTTCCCGCTTAATTTCGATTTTGACGGCGGATCGGCGCAAGCCGTACTTTTCCATATGCGCGTAAATCAATTCACGGATTTTGTCTTCACTCTTTAAAACAGCTTCCTCACAGGATTCATATTCATACCGGCCGGTATCGCCAAATGCGATGTAAGACAAACTTCCGAGAGTTTTTGGGCGGATGAGAATATTTGTCCGGAAAATAACATCGCCGACAAGCGCGCCGACTGCGTTTCCGACATCATAAAAATCCGGCAGAACGACTTTTGCGTCCAAAAGCGCGCTGAACTCATCCCTGTAAGAGAGGACCGGCGCGCCGATAAGAACGATCGGCATCATGATTTTGAATTTGGAGAACGGAGAATTCAAAACCAAATGGCTGACATCCTCCGGCCTTAAATACGGCGAAAAGAAATAAATCAGATCCGCCGCCATCTTTTCAGAAACCGAAAGCCGGACGCGCCGGCAGAATTCTTCGGGAGAGAAATCCAAATAATCCGCAAGGATCTTCGCGCCGATTTGAGCCGCTTCAACATTCCAATTGACATATGTGCCGAGAACATGCAAAGCGTCCGTTGGCGTAAATCCGATTTGGGAAACGCACCGTTTCAAAATCAGCGAATCCAGGGCCTTTGCAAACATCAGCGGATGGTCCCCCAGCTTTTCGGAAATATCATAAATGCAAGAAGGCGTTTCATGAACATCGCTGACAGCGTTTAAGACGGTTTGCTCATAAGGCGACAAGGAAACGCCGAATAAATGGGAAGACGGCGTTTTTGAAAAAAAGGCGGTCCCTTGAATCACTTGGTCCAAAATCCGTTCGGACGGAATGTCCATCGTCTTCATTTTTTCAATCAAACCGGGAGATTCGACCGCCGCCAATGAAAGCGGAATCACGCGGTGAGGGCCGAGATGAAGTCCCCGGCAGACCCAAACGTGACTGTCGCCGCCGAGCGCGGACGTGTTCATTTGTATGGCGCGGACCATCGTCTTCCAGCCGCCGACAGTCGCGCCGGTATCGCTGATCTCGGGGATTCCGTCAACGATCATGGAAATATCCGTGCTGGTGCCGCCGACATCAATTGTCACGCACGTTCTGTCGCCTGTTAAGTATGAAGCGCCGACCAAACTGGCGGCAGGACCCGAAAAGATAGATTCGACCGGACGCAGAAGAGCTTCTTCAATGTTCACCAAAGAGCCGTCGCATTTCATGATCATTAAATCAGAATGAATTTTTTTGTCTTCCATGACGGAAAGAACAGAACGGACAAAACGGTTCGTGACCGGAATCAATTGCGCGTTTAAAACCGCTGTCAATGTCCTTTCATAAACGCCGAGAGAACGCGACAATTCATGCCCGCAGACAACCGGCAAATCACTCATTTCGGCGATTTTTTCTTTGATCAAAAGTTCATGTTCGGGGTTTCGAACGCTGAAAAAAGAAGAAACCGCATAAGACGCGACCGAGTTCTTCGTGCCGCTGACAAACGCCTGAAGCGCTTCAAAATCTTTCAGCGGATCATCCAGCTCATTGCCGTCAGCGTCGTGACCGCCGCGGATTTCAAGGACATCTGAAATCGGCAAATTTCCGGAGATTGAATAGCCGATCAGGATCAATCCGCAGGGATACCCTTTTCCTTCAAGCGTCGTATTGGTCGCAAGCGTTGTTGAAACGGACGTAAATTTAATTTCCTTGAAATAAGACTCAGGCAAGCCTTCAATTGACTTTGTAATTCCGAGAACCAAGTCGGAATGTGTTGTCAGCGCTTTGTTTTTTTCAATAATTTCACCGGTCTCAAGGTCCATCAAAACAGTGTCGGTATACGTGCCGCCGGTGTCAATTCCTAATCCGAGTTTCACTTGTGCCCCTCTCGCTTATTATTTATAATTATTAAGATGAGTATAATAATTATTTCTTCTTCCTGTTTTTGCAGTTTTTTGTTCCTCAAAATGACAGATGTTTTTGAAGTCTCTTATCCTATCCTCCAAACTGATTTTTCAGATATGCCGATCAAAAACAGCCGAAAAAAAAGTATCAAATACCTTTTTTCGGCTTGAAACGGAGGCAAAGGAATTCAAAAATATTTTTCCGATAAAAAGCCTTAATGTATCAGAAACAAAAGCCGCCGACAAAATCACGCAGGGCGCAGCAGAGGCGGAATGCTTGAGATCGGTGTCGGGCAGCTTTTGTTCGTTGAGTTTTACATGTTTTGGGGGGAGTCAGGCTTTTTTCGGCAAGGTGGTTAATTCCTTTTTTTGTTTTTGATCATAACAGCTTTTTAGAATCAGCCGATGATTTTTGCGTATCTGTCTTCACCGATTTCTTTAACAGTGTCAACCATTGTTTTCACGGCCAACAAAGATCCTTCCGGCGGCACTTCACATCCGGTAGACATGAAATACTTGGATTGACGGCCGCTGTCTTTGAGTGTCTGCAAGACGCCGTCCATTAATTTGGATGTGTCATTGCGGATGTTGTTGAATGTTGCTTCATCGTTGTTCATGAATTGAACAGGATCAACTTCGCCCATCATGCAGCAGATGTCAGAGTATTCCGGAATCAAGTCGGCGTAGTTCTTGGATCCTTTTTCTCTGTTCTTTTCATAGTAAGCGTAGCTGTACATCGCGGTTCCGAACTTACGGATTTGGATATCGAAGTGAACGGCGTCGGCGCAGCTGTGAATGATATAGGGCGCGTTGTATTTCTTAAAGATCGGGATCTGCCGATCATAGACGTATTTGCCGTCAAATTCCCAGTACTGGTCTGCGCTCATAATCACATTGTTGGACCAAAGGTTATCGACACAAATCGCGTCCGCCGCGCCTTCATCAAAGAACGCGGTGGAAATATCGTCAATGAAGTCCGTAATCGCGTCCAATGCTTTGTGAACGTCTCTCGGATTCGTGTTCATATCGTGAAGAACACGGTCTGCGCCCATCGCTTGCGTCAAAGTCAGCAACGGACCTTCATGGAACGCGACAAACGGCGCGTCGAGTTCTTCTTTATGAAGTTTTTCCATTGTTAATTTGGCGGCTTGGATGTGGTTGTAAATGCGCGTTCCTTTCTTGATTTCGGGAATGCGGATATCTTCGTAGTCCGTGAGGTGTCCTGTCGCCGACGGCGTGTCTTCTTCGGGTATCGTGATGCCGGCGCCGACATCAGTCGAGGTGATGGACAAGTCCGTTAAACCGACAAAAGTGTCCACGTCTAAATACTTGACAGCGGCTTCGGCCGAAGCTGCGAATTTCTCCGGCACGGTCGCGTATTCTTTGTACGTGCAGGGAACGAATTTTCTGGAAATGCCGCAAGCGAGCGGATAAACCGGAAGTCTGTCGACTTTCTTGTCGCCCAGAGCTGCGAAAACACGCTCTTTGTGAGACATTTTTGAAACGCCTTTCGTTCCGACTTTGTTGTATTCTTCGATAACTTTCTTGGCAGTTTCTAATGTGACGTTTCCTGCCGTGGTCGACGCGGCTTTCTTTTTGAGGACGGCGTCTTTGTATTTTGTCTTTGTAACGCTCAATTTGGCGTCGTTCCAGCGCTCTTCGGGCGGGCTGAGCTTAGAGGTGCGCTCTCTCGCGAAAGCAACCGCGTTTGCCGCGTCTTTTGCGGTTCCGTCAGCGCCGATTGTTTGAGCGTATTTCGGAGAAACCGGCGCGCCGCCGACCATAAATACAAGCGAGTCGCGGTAACCGTTTTCAAGAAGCATTTCTGAGATTTTGTCCATGCCGGTCATGGTTGTCGTCATTAAAGCGCTGACAGACAAAAGATCGGCTTTGTTTTCTTTTGCGGCTGTGATGAACTTTTCAAGCGGAACATCATTGCCGAGATCAATCATTGTAAATCCGGCGGCGGCCATCATCGTTTTGACCAAGTTTTTGCCGATGTCATGAACATCGCCTTCAATCGTTCCGATAATGCCGGTAGTCGGGCGGCTGGATAAATCCGCTTTGATGTGCGGTGTTAAAATATCCATTCCTTCATAAAGAGCGGACGAGGCAATCATTAAATGCGGAACGAAAACTTCGCCGCGTTCATATTTATCGCCCATGATCGCCATACCTTTTGCGAGACCTTCGACAATGGCTTCCTGAGGGTCGAGACCTTCGGCAAGCGCTTTTTGAGCGTATTCGACAGCTTCGTCATCATCCCCTGAAATGACAGCGTCAGCGAGTGCTTTTAAAATTTCTTCTTTTGACATAATCGTACACCATACAGTTTACACACACGGTCTTTGGGGAAAAAGACCATAGAAAACCCCAATCATCAGTTCGTTTGACACGTTAAATCGTGTACAAATATAAGAAGGAGGCGTGAATATATAACATAAACTTGATGATAAAATCAATAACGATAACCACGTTTTTTGACCGAATTTTATCATTCGGGGTGATTTTATTTATACCATTAATATATACAACGGCATTGTAATATTGACAGCCGCTTAGATGAACAGCGTTTGTTATGTAAACTGCCAACAGAGCAAAAAATCCGGCGATTCCGATCGGTAAAAAGACTGAATATAAAACTAATTTAATAACCGGAAAACAAAAAAAAGAATAACAAAAAGAAAGAAATTATTTTTATGATTCGGCACGTATTTCATATTCAGCCTGTATTTCATATTCGGGATAGACTTCATTGACACTCTCCGATAATCATTTTGACGCAAAGTCCAAAAAACGGCTTAAAAGTCCTCGCCGCTGATTTTTACCGCTTTTTCCAAATAATAATTAAAGAGCGTTTCCCCCCATGAAAGGGAAGACGGCGCAAAACTCATCAGGCAGTGATTGTGATAGATGCCGCTGTTGCTGAACAAAGACACCGAAAAGAAATGGTCTGTAATCACGGCGGAAGCAATCTCAATCAGTTCTTCATAGACGTACAGGCGAAAATTCGGGCTTTGGAGATATTTTAAAAGAAGCTCCCCGTAATCCGTTTTGAATCTTTCGAACGCTGACGGCGGAAGAATCAAATCGATCTCAGCACCGTTTTGAATCAGATTTGTATAAACGGATTGATAAACCGGACTGAAAAAAGAAGAAATCTCACGGATTTTTTCGGATTTCAGCAGATTTTCTTCAAATTTCAGCGGCAGCTCATAGAGGCGGCTCAGTTCCGGCTCCTCCAAAACGCAGCTCTGCAAGTCGCCGATGCGGGATAAAAGAGCGGCAGGAAACGCCGGTTTGTGTTCCATCCAATATTTCTGATTTGACGAATAGGTCTCAAGAGTCGCCAGCAACGGAATCATTTTTCCGGAAATCACTTCGCCCGGAATCGTCAGTGAATAGACGCCGTTGTCAAAACGCACCAGTCCTTGGTCCATCAATATTTTGATTTGAGTCATTATCGCGCTGGTCGTGACATTGAGTTCGGTTTTGATTTGATCAATTGTCATCGGTCCGTCCAGCAAATAAATCATCAGATTTTTCCGCTTCTCGGACAGAAAAAGCGTGCCGATCAGTTCGGTCGTCATTGCTGCCGCTCCTTCGTCTTTTGTTCTTCAGTTTGATTCAGAATCGGGAGTTTTACAATGAAAACGGAACCGCTCTCCTGATTTTTTTCACCCCGTATGTCTCCGCCGTGTTTATGAATTATAATTTTAGTGACGTATAAGCCGGATTCGGCGCCTTCCAGCCTGTTGGCGTGAAAATGGCCGGAGCCGACAAAAGCGATGCTTTGGAATAAATAAGGCAGAGACGCTTCATCCAAGTCCGGTCCGGAGTCTGAAATCCTCACTTCGAAAAAATCATTTTTGAGTGTTCCTGTCAAACCGATTTTCCCGCCGGACGGAGAATTCAGGCAGGCGTTTTCAATCAAAGTCGTGAAGACGACTTCCAAACTTTCGGAATCTCCCAAAACGCTCGGGAACTCTTCAGGCATTTCGACAATCGCAGAGACGTTTTTATCCCGAAGAAGCAGAACCGTATTGAGCAGGACGTGTTCAAAAAGACCGCGGAAGTCGATTTTTTTAAAAATCTCATATCGGACATTGCTGCCGCTCATGCTTAAAAAAAACATCGAATCCGTCAGATGCTTTATCCGTTTCGCAAGCAAAAGACCTTCTTCGATGGCTGTCTGCTGCCGGTCGTAAGACATGAGAAAAACTTCGTTTTCCATAACGCGCCGATACTGGGCAGAAGATGAAACCGCTGAATCCGCGTCATTTTCGATATCCGTTAAAAATTCTTGCGGAATTAAAGACATCGATCTCAATTTCGCGTAATGATCGGCGAGTTCGGCGGAGCGTTCTTTTAAGGATTCTTCCAGCCTTTTTTTCTGAATGACTTCCCAAAGACCCTGCATTAAAAGCATCAGGTTGAAAATATCATTGGCGTCATATTCATCTTCTTTGTTGCCGACTCCGATAATGATAACAATTCGGCCGCCGTCAAAAATCGGAACATGCATATAACTGGACAAGGTGACGTGGCCTTTGGGGAAACCCTTTTTCAGAGACGACGGAGATTGATAATTATTAATGATCATGGGTTTGCGCTGGCGGATGGCTTCGCCCCATAATCCAGTCCTGTGAACGGGATAAACATGCGGCCGGCTTTGTTCATCAATCGAACATTCCCGAACGGAACTTTTGGACCAGGAATGCATAATCAATGTGGTTTCATCCGGCGTGGGAAAAGCGATGTAGCCGACTTTACTTTTTGTCAAAAGGACGGCTTCTTCGCGCGCGTAATCAATGATCTCCTGGAAAGAATAGCCGCCCATGCGTTTGAGTTTCAGTAAAACTTCCTGGCGCGCGAGATTTAACGCGGTCTCTTCTTCGGCTTTTTTGCGGTCCGTGACATCAAAAAGCAAGCCTTGGTAGTGCAAAACTTGTCCGTTTTCATTTCGAATGACGAAGGTTCTCTGTTCGACCCAGCGGATCGAACCGAATTTTGTATAAAGCCGATACGTCAGCGTGAATCCGAAAGTATCCGCCTATGAACAATAATCCGCGAATTGAGTACGGATTTTTTCCAAATCGTCCCGATAGATAATATTTTCAAAATCATAATTGTAATCGCTGAATTCTTCGGGAGGATAGCCGAACTGAATAATATTGCTGGAAACGTATTCAACGGGAAGACCGGGACGCGCGCCGAATTTAAAAACGACGATCGGGCTCATATTGATGATAAATTCCAGTTCTTTTTGCGTATTTAACCACTTCATTTCCGCGCACCTTCACACTGCGACTTAAAACCCTAATCCTTCAAACGTGTTCAATCAAACATTCAAATCAATATTAATCAAACAAATTTAATAATAGAGTTTAATCCGTTTAAAAATTTCTGTTCGCGGGAAAAATAAAAAAGATTGATTTTCAGACACAGCTGTCAAAAGCTCTCTTTTTTTCATTATTTATTGGCGTTCCGCCGTGATTCTTTTTGATTTCTTGCAGCTGATTCCTGCAAGGCAGGAAATAATAAATGAAGTCATAAAATAATAAACGCCCGATAAGGCATAATAAATTTCAGAAACCGGCTTTTTTGATTATTGAACATATGAATCACCATTCCTTTTCAATAATTTTCTTAAAATGTTTGCAGATGATTCCGGCAAGACATGAAATAATAAATGAAGACATAAAATAACAAACGCCCGGGAAGGCATAATAAATTTCAGGAATCGGCTCAGAACTGTCTGTAGGAAACGCAAATAGTAACATCAGCAGAATTCCGACGATTGAACAGAACATTACCAAAAATGGCGTCCATGCGACGTTACGCAAACTGATTCGAACATTTCTGTAAATGGCGTAATAGCCCGCGCACAATCCGAAAAGAACCGACGGGAAGACGATGGATTGAAAAATTCTGAAGTTCAGTTCCAATGACTCAAAATATTGTTTTATTATTTCAAAATCTTTTAAAATCCAGGCGGTGAAAAAAACAATTGTCATTGCTGTTAAAAATAGAACAATATTACGGCTTCCGCTTTCTTTATTCTTGAGCAGGGCGGCATACGTATAAAACAATGAAGCGAACGATAAAACAATCAGAAGGAGGGACAACATATTTTCTTCAAACGTATACGTTGATGCTTTTTCCTTATTTCTCAAAAAAAAACCCAAAACTGCAATGTTTGATAAAAATCCGATGCCGTATAAGAAAGTTTCAATTTCCATGTTTAATTTATTTCTTAAAACTGAAAAAAAGAGGATATTCGGCAATAATACAATCAAAACAAAAATTATACTGAGAAAAAGAGAATAACCACTATACAGCCACAAATATATGCACAGTAACATCGGACCGGATAAAATCAAACTTTCAATCAAAAGCAATATTTTTTGATTATTGAGCATATGGAATCACCAGACTGAAAATCAAAAAAGAGGTACATTAACCTCATTATTAATTTTTCATCATATTCCTCTATTTTTGCCATAAACCATAAGACCGTTTAAAGCGGCTTGTCCTTCAAAAAGACATCTGTCCGTCGCCAATTCCAAAGTTCTATTATCAAAATCAGAATCCATCATACACTCCCATACAGTAGAAGCATAGATGTGAGAATAAGCTGCCAATACTTTGCTATGTGCATCCGGATTTGCAGTGCCGTATGCATAATTTGTATTTTCTGCAACGCTGCCGAATTTTAAGCCGCCGTTCCAGTTTGGACCCACATACTCATTTTCATATACAAGATGGGGTTCCGGCTAAACATAAGAACCGACATAGGGATTGGTTGTATTAATTATAGCCTGGAAAACGGCATCTTCTGTATGAAGCGGCATACTCATATCACAAATAAAATGAGAAGCGTAAGACAAATTGACAGCTCTTTGATTCACCGGCGAGGATGTTACTGCCGCTCTTTGAATATATTTGGAGATCTGATTGGGAGCACCTCCTGTGCCATCATAAGGCGGTGATAAATAGTAATCCAGGATATATTGAAGAATAGGTTGATTGGGAGGGTCTACCAAATCCGGTAGATACAATGTAGGATCATAGTAATGGTTATAATTTGATTCAACTATTTTTTCCAAGTTTAAGCCATACCAATCATTATCTAAATTTGGATCATCACCCGAAATACTGAGATCATAAGTCATATTTTCCGGATCATCCGGTTCATCCGCATAAGAACCGATTCGATTTGACATGCTGGAATTAAAACCTGCTTTTTCCGCCGCCCATCTGGACATGTCTTCATGCATGTTTGGAGCTCCGTTAACTCCTGAAGTCCAATTTGATACAAGAACTTCATTTCTTTTCGATAAGGATTCTTCAATAACGGCGTCCGAGATATTCTCCAGCATTCGGATGTCTTGTTCTGAAATTTCAGCAAGTAAAACTTCTTTATTTTCGACAGTGATAAATGTTACAAGACCGGTATCAACTTGTTTAACCGGATACTTTTTCTCAAAATTCGACAAGTAACTTATCATTTCGTCTTTTGTCTTCATGTCAGCTTCAACGCTTTTATCTTTAGAAGCTTCAAGTGTCGGTTTGTAATCCGATAACATAAAAACCCATGAATTGGGAATTGTTTGAAGGTCATCATCGACATAAATTAAATGAACGCCTTCGGCTTTCGGGTCAATGCCTTGTTCTTCAAGCCATACAAAAAAGTTTGAAAATTCTTGAAGCGTTGCTTCTGAAACATTTATGCCATTCAAAATTTCTTTGGAGAAAGCGGGGTTTAAAGGAGCAT
>JAITUZ010000056.1 GCA_031286065.1 Candidatus Methanimicrococcus odontotermitis
TTTTTTATTTATTTTTATTTTTTCAAAACGAATGAATATCAAATTCAGGCTTAACAGAATCAACAGGCTGCGCGAACCAGGCAAACGCCGCCATCGCGCCGATGACGCCGTTTCCGTCTAAAATGATTTCAATATTGTTTCTTTCAGCGGCGTCCAGCATCTGTTCTCTGGAAACGCGCCTTGTCCGCCCGAGACGGCTGTATTCTCTCAAGTCATCCGTCACATCAAAACCGGCGTATACAAGCATTCCTGTGTTTTTGCTGACACTGTATTTTAAAAGAAGTTCTTTCACATCGGCAACGAGTTTTTCTTTCGCCGTGTCGGATGTGCAGCCGAATTCTAAAACCGTTGACATGCAATTTTGCGTTTTTTCAGGGACCGGATAAAGCTGAACCAGCGCCTGTGACAAGTAAATCGCGTCGGCGCAGCTGACCGCTTTGGCGATGTTGTGCGTCAATGTCCAAGTCGCGCCTTCGTCACACGAATCTGTGTCATCGATGGCGATCAAAACGCGTTTTCTTTTCGGAACGAATATTTTTCCGGTCGCGGTTTTTCCGCCGCCGGATTCCGTAATTTCGTATCTTAAAACGCCGTCGGCGTACGCGCGGCATTTGGTCGCGCCGACGCCGCCGCCGCCGATTCCCATGTAAGTGATTTGAATTTCATTTTTTGACCGGTCGCAGACAACGGATTCAATTCCCGCCGCCGCAACGGATGATTTAAGTTCAAGGGTCGACGGACCGATTTGAACAGTGTACCGGACATATTCGCCGACAGTCCGGACACGCGTCACAGCCGGCGATTTCGCGTAATGGTGCAAAGACCACGCGGCGCCGCCGAAGCAATCGGGGTGTTCGATAATCTCTGCCTCGTTTTCGTTTTCATCG
This sequence comes from Candidatus Methanimicrococcus odontotermitis, assembly GCA_031286065.1. Taxonomy (GTDB): domain Archaea; phylum Halobacteriota; class Methanosarcinia; order Methanosarcinales; family Methanosarcinaceae; genus Methanimicrococcus; species Methanimicrococcus odontotermitis. The sequence continues at coordinate 888 of JAITUZ010000056.1, forward strand.
CAAATCGCGTAAATGCCCTTATAAGGAACCGTATATGGGTCTTTCATCAAAATATACCTCTGCCGAATGTTTCTGTTTGTAAAAGAGCCTGTTTGTTATAAATGATGCGGTGATAAGAATCTTTTACTTTCTTCGTTTTTAAAAACTTCTTTATACGTATTCTTTTTCTTTTAAGCTGACATAACAGCCGTCTCCGATTATCAGGTGATCCCAAACGTGTACGCCGAGAAGCTTGCCGCTTTCAATGACACGGTTTGTGATGATAATATCTTCACAGCTCGGTGTCGGATCTCCGGACGGATGAGTATGGATTAAAATGATAGAGGCCGCCGATTCAAGCAAGGCCGACTTAAAAATCTCACGCGGCTGAACGATGCTGAAGTCTAACCCGCCGACAAAAATTGTCATATCTGAAATAATTTGATTTTTTGTATCCAAACAGAGAATCATAAACTTTTCCTGTTTTTCTTCCCGGATCTTCGGATAAATATACTTGTAAATATCCTCCGGTCCGTTGATTTTTCGTTTCGGCTTTTCCGTGTATGTTTCCAAACGCCGCGACAGTTCAAAAACCGAAATAATCTGACACGCTTTTGATTGTCCGATTCCGGGAATTTTCATCAGTTCCGAGGCTGTGCTTTTACTCAGTTTTTTGAGCGGCATCGTTTGAAAAACATGCCGGCAAACGGTTAAGACATTCATTCCTTTTGTTCCCGTTCCGAGGATAACCGCAAGCAGCTCCGTGTCTGATAATGATTCCGCGCCGCATTTCAGCAGCCTCTCTCTCGGCCGTTCTGTCGGCGGCAAGTCTTTCATTTTGATTTCTGTTCGGATCATAGTGCTGATTATTCCGGCGGCAAATATAATCACTTTTAAATGGAAAAAAACAAAAAAAATATATACCGTTTATAAAACGCATTCGTTCATACTGAATAAGACATGCCGACGCCTAAGTTCTTTTTCTATTTCTTCAAAAAAGACGCCTTTTGCCTCGGCCGCCGAATTTTCAGAAAAACTTTCAGATTCCGGCAGGTTCCGGACGCTTGCCGTTAAAACGCCGCAGGACGGGCTTTTAGGAATTCCGGTGATCTGAATTTCGTGTCCGTCTTTTGAAAGTTTTTCAATCATGTCGGCGTACGGCAAAAATAATTTTAAACAGAAACCGCGGTAATCGGGTGTGTCATATTCTTCTTTTGATTTTTTGGCGCGGTCCGGGCCTGCGTAAATCAATTCAGGACACGGAAGCTGAATGACATTTTTCTTTTCCGTTTCAAACCGTTTCGGCCGGCGTATTCCTTTAACGCGGGCCGAAGGATTCAAAAGGCAATGCGCAATCACATAAACAATTTCTTTCTCTCGGTTCTTTTCTTCAGACATTTTTTGTTCTCTGTTATTTATTCTTCGTTTTTGTTCTCTGTTTTTGTTCTCTGATTTTTAAACAAATTTTTTTGATAAGGTCTGTTCACCGTTTTTCATTCCGTCTCACTGTTTTTATTTTCAAGGGTTTACTTTTTATATAATGGAATAAACATATGTCTTTTCAGTAATGTATTCTATTTATTGTTTAATATTATTAAAAAACAGGAGTTCTATTATATGTCAGATTCAATTGGTACAATTCTTTCGAAAGGGTGGGATGACTTTAAATCAAATCCGATTATGGCTGCGCCCACATTCTTAATGTCATTAATTATTTTAATTATTATATTTGCGGCCGGATTTATATTTATGGCTCGTTTTGCCGCATTCACCACCGGCAGCATCCCCGGTCTGCCGAGTTTTGGCTCCGCCGAGATCGGATTAATTCTCTTAGCAGGGTTTGCCGCCATCTTATTCTCTCTCATATCGGTCTTTATCGAAGCCGGTCTGACAGGCATGGCTAAAGAAGCCGTTACAACGGGAAAAACCAGTTTGAATGATTTATGGACGTACGGCAAAAAATATTTCTTCAGATATCTCTGCGTTTCTATAATTATCGGTATCATTTGTATGATTCCGCTTACGATTATCTGTCTTCCCTTCGTATTGGTGATTGCCGGTTTGGTGATGTCCGAATCAATGGGGGGAGCTTTTCTCGCTCTCTTTTTGCTCCTCGTTTTTTACATTGTGCTTATTCTTGCGGCTTTATTAATCTCATTGCCTTTCTTCTTCGCTTCTGCTGCTTTAATTATTGATGATTGCGGGATTTCTGAAAGTATCAGAAAATCATGGAATTTATTCATGGAAAATAAAAAAGAAGTTTTCTGGTTCGCCGCTGCTATGATCTTTATCTCTATAGCGGTCACAATGATTTTTTCATTTTTCGGCTCATTGTTAGCTATTATCCCGCTCATCGGACTGATTTTGAATTCTTTGATTTCCGTCGCCGGCACGTCCGTTTTAGGTGCTCTTGTCCTTCTTTGGACTGTCCGGAAATACTACAATTTAACAGCCGAAGATGTTTTTGAAGAATCCGCCGTTGAATTCAGCGAATATTCCGAAATCGAGCAGGGTATTTTAGACGCGGGCGAAAATACCGTTTCAGAAGAAGTTTATGAAGAAACGGCAGCCGGCCGGAATGATTGAGAGAAGAGATTGAAATCTCCTCTCTTTCTTTTTTTATTTATTCCGTTTTTAAAACAGCATTTCATTTTTAATTCACTCGCGATGAACTGTTTTTTGGGAAAAGCATGACTGAAAATGTCTTTATCACATTTGCTCTGGGATTAAAACAGCTGAAAGAGCACCCCGTTTTGTTTGTTCCGGGTATTTTATATTATATTGTTGTCTTTTTTTTCGCTCTTGTCTTCAATTTTATGATTCGTTTGGATTTGACCGGCAATTCGGGCTTTTCTTTTAATCCGGTTTTTTCCGTGAGTTTTATTGCCGCGGTTTTGATGCTGTCATCATTTACGGCGGCCGGTTCTATCGGCATGTCCAAAGAAATCGTCAAAAACGGGAAAACGACGTTTCGCCATTTATTTTCTTACGGGAAAAAATTCGGTTTGCGGCTGGCTCTGGCAACGGTTTTTATCACATTGCTCCGCTCATTCGTCGCTTTTTTTTGGGCGCCTGTCCTGCGCCTCTTCAACAATTCGGAATATACCGCCGAGTATGTCATTGACACGCTTAAAACAGACCCGTCGCTTCTTTTGCCGCTGATTGAAACGCTTTCAGCGCCTGTTTTAATTATGGTCTTCGCTTCGGCAGTTTATCTTCTTCTCGTTTCGTTTATGTTTTATTTCGTTTCATACATTATTGTGATTGATGATATGAAGATTTTCAAAAGCTATCGGCTTTCTTTCAAATTATTGAATCGCCGGCCGATTCGGATCTCGGCGTTCGTTTTTTTAGTAACGGCGGTTGAAATGCTGGCCGTTTTCATCAATGCGCTGGCGGCGGCAGTCTTCAGCTTTATCAATTTGCCGTTTTTTTTCAGTTTTTCCATTTATGCGGTCGTTTCACTGTTTTTTACAACGGCGATGTATCTTTGGGTGACACGTTTTTACATGGTTTTAACAGGGATCGAACGCGTACGCACCTCTCTTTGATTTTTCCTCTCCGGTTTTGGGAAATATTTTTATGATTCAAAAGAATTGATAATATTCCGATTAATTTGAAATTTTTTTAAATATAAATGTGATTGTATGGAAAAATCATTCAAAGGAAAAGTTTGGAAATTCGGCGACGACGTAGACACAGACGCGATTATTCCCGGAAAATATCTCCGAACGACAGACATGAAAGTGTTTGCCGATCACGCGATGGAAGGCATTGACCCGGATTTTGCGAAAAATGTCAAAAAAGGCGATATGATTGTCGCCGGAAACAATTTCGGCTGCGGCTCTTCCCGTGAGCAGGCGCCGCTTGCGTTAAAACACGCCGGCATTTCTTGCGTTATCGCAAAATACTTCGCCCGCATCTTTTTCCGAAACGCGATCAATATCGGTCTTTTGATCATTGAAGCGGACGTTGACGCAAAAGACGGCGACAGCATTGAAGTCGATTTGGAAAAAGGGTTGGTCCGCGTTTTTCCCAAAGAAAATCCTCAGGAAGCGCGTGACTCTCCCGCAGGTGCTGTTCCGGACTTCCTTCTGGAAATTTTAAATGACGGTGGACTTGTCGAACATCGAAAAAAACAAAACGCTTCAAATTGAATCGGGGAATTTTATGAAGACGGCAATTATAGAAGGCGACGGTATCGGAAAAGAAGTTATTCCGGAAGCGGTTACTATCTTAGATTATTTCAATGAAACATATGATTGGGGCATTGAAAAAATTTATGTCGATGTCGGTCTCGGAAAATGGGAGCGCACAGGCGCGGCTATTACCGATGAGGATATCGCCCTTTTAAAATCGTGCGATTCAATTCTGTTCGGCGCGATTACGACTGTCAATGATCCGTCTTATAAAAGCGTTCTTTTGAGGATCCGCAAAGAATTGGACCTTTACGCGAATGTCCGCCCGATCCTTCCGATTTCCGGGATTTATAAACTTTTAAACATCCGGGATCAAAAAGAAGCGGATGTCAACATGATCATTGTCCGTGAAAACACAGAAGGTCTTTATTCGGGAATTGAAGAAATCGGAGATGAAAAATCAACGACGACTCGTGTTATCACTCAAAAAGCGTCCGCGCGGATCGCGTCATTCGCCTGCGGTTTGGCTTTTGGCCGCAAAAACAGTCTGACGGTTGTTCATAAATCAAATGTTTTGAAATCCGATAAACTTTTTTTAGACACCTGCCGGCAGACAGCGGAATCAAAAGGCGTTGCTGTTTCTGATAAATTGGCGGATATTTTCGCTTATGATTTGATCATGGCGCCTCAAAAATATGACGTTGTCGTGACGACAAATCTTTTCGGTGATATTTTAAGCGATTTGGGAGCTGTTCTTCTCGGAAGCATCGGTTTGGCGCCGAGCGCGAACATCGGCGACAAACAGGCTTTTTTTGAACCGGTCCATGGCAGCGCGCCCGATATCGCCGGCCAAGGCGTCGCCAATCCGATTGCCGCGATTCTCAGTTTGAAAATGATGTTTGATTGGATGGGTAAAAAGCGGGAGGCCTGTTTGGTCAGCCGGGCGGTTGCCGCCGCCGTTCATGATGAAGTTGTCACGCCGGATTTGGGCGGCAAATATTCGACCAAAGAAGTCGGAAATTTCATTTTAAGCAAAGTTCGGCAGCTTGACGCGGCTTCTTTCTGTCTGGAAGATCCGGAGGATTTGCCGGTTTAAAGTTCAGAAACCGTCATATAAAATAAAAAGAAAAGACAGTTTGTCTTTTTCCGTTACATTTTGCCGGAATAATATTTGAATAAAACAATTCCGAGAAGAGCATCGGCCAGCAGGAAAATCCATACCGCTGAAATAATCGTCATATCAGCGCCCGTGAAAATGAAGATCAGATTCAGGATACACAAGCCGAAAAATGTGATTTGATAAGCCGCAAGACCTGATTTTTGGCGAAGCATGATTTTTCTTTCATCTGAAAATCTGATTTTCTCATCCTGAAGCAATTTTTCATGCGCTTCTCTGTTCTTTCTCCAATACAAAAATTTCACGAGAATGACCAGACCCGCAGCAATCAATCCGACGCCGATTGAAGCAATCATATCGGAATAAATAAATTTATCAGAGAATACCGATTTGATGACAATGCAGGCAATTCCGGCGGCCAATATCAGCGGAATGCTGATTGTATAAGCTCTCAACGCTGCTTTTCTTTTTTGAATAATATATTCATTCATTTTTTTCCTCCTCATAGATGAAAACGCTTTCAATATCCGTTTCAAAATACCGCGCGATTTTAAACGCGAGGATGACGGAAGGGTTGTAGCGTCCGTTTTCTAAAGAACTGATCGTCTGCCGGGAAACTTCTAAGGCGGCCGCCAGTTCTTCCTGATTGATTCCTTTTCGCTTTCGAAGCTCTTCCAATCTGTTTCTCATTTTATTTCTCTTGAGTTTGCTTCGCGGGTTGATTTCTAATTGTTGTGGAAAGTATACTTTACAAATGGAAAGTAAGCTTTACAACTATATATATGTTTGGAGCCGCAGACTTTGAACGAATAGAACTCATTTTTGAGATTCTCTGAAATATTTTAACAATACTTTTTTATTGATTTGATGATGAAAGCATAAAACTTAAACGAAAATTGAATTATTGAAAATGTAAATTGTAAAAGTAAATTGTAAAAGTAAATTGTAAAAAAGGCGTTTTTCATGGGAACAATCAGTGAAAAAATATTCAGCCGCGCCGCCGGAACCGACGCGGAAGCGAACGATTTTGTATCGGCGAACGTGGATTATGCGATGGCGCATGACGGCACAAGCGTTTTGGCGGTCAAATCTTTCAGAGAAATGGGTGCCGGCAAAGTTTGGGATGCTGAGAAAATTATTATTCCGTTTGACCATCTCATTCCGGCAAGTACGGATGTCGCCGCCGGTTTGCAGAAAGATATCCGCGGTTGGATCAAAGAACAGAATATTTCTCATTTTTATGAAGGCGGCGAAGGTATTTGTCATCAGGTCCTTCCCGAAAAAGGGTTTGCGCTTCCCGGAAAATTAATTGTCGGCGCCGATTCTCATTCTTGCACATACGGCGCTTTCGGAGCTTTTGGGACAGGCGTCGGCGCAACGGACATGGCTGAAATTTTCGCCACCGGAAAACTTTGGTTTAAAGTGCCGGAAACGATTAAAATGACCGTGGACGGCAAATTAAACGACGGCGTCTGCGCCAAAGACTTGACGCTTTATCTGATCGGTAAAACCGGAATCGCCGGCGCGACTTACAAAGCCGTGGAATTTTACGGCGGCGCGATTACGGACTTATCCGTTTCCGGCCGGATGACGCTTTGCAATATGGCGATTGAAATGGGCGCAAAAACAGGCATTGTTCCGCCGGATAAGAACACCTTTGACTATTTAAAAAACCGCTCACAAGCCGATTTTGAGCCGATTTACGCGGATAATGACGCGACCTACTGTAAAGATGTTTCTTATCACGCCGACGACATTGAACCGCAGATCGCCTGCCCGCATGAAGTGGATAACGTTGTTCCTGTCGGAAAAGTCGCCGGAACGCCTGTCGATCAGGCATTTCTCGGAACCTGCACCAACGGACGGCTGGAAGATTTGGCGATCGCCGCCGATATTTTAAAAGGCAAAAAAGTCGCGGTTCGAACGCTTGCGGCGCCCGCGTCAAGAACGGTTCTTTTGGAAGCGGTTCAAAACGGTATTTATGAAACGCTTGTCAAAGCCGGCGTCAGTTTCATTACGCCCGGCTGCGGTCCGTGTCTTGGCGCGCATCAGGGAATTCTCGCCGAAGGCGAAAACTGTATTTCAACCGCCAACCGCAATTTTAAAGGCAGAATGGGCAAAGGCGGATTTATTTATCTGGCGTCGCCCGCAAGTGTCGCGGCGGCGGCGCTCAAAGGCGAAATCGTTGATCCGAGAGAACAAGTTTGATTTTTCAAAATCGAACTCATTTTTTTATCGTTCATTGTTTTTCAATTTCGCCCCATTCTTTTTGGAGCGCGTCGCCGACAGCTTTTCTGAGATTCATGTAATTGTAGTAACCGCTTCTTTTCATGTGAACATTGACGGCCGGAATTGAAATTTCAAAAAGGTCGGCGAGTTCTTTCTGCGGCACTTTTGTGTCGTAACCGTAGCGGAAAATGCTTTCCCGAATGATTTTTTTTTGCTTTTTTGTCCAGCTCCGTTCGATAAAATCGCAAAAGCTGAGGCTTTCGTTGATGACTTCGATCCAAACGTCTTTGTTGCTTTCATTGTCTTCCGTTTCAAAAAGAATTTTCGGGCGGAGATAACTTTTGTTTTTCTTCATCCGCTGCACCGCGAATCCGGCGTTCCAAAATGCGGGGCCGTCGGGACGGTAATTGCTTTTTTTATTGATTCCCGAATAAATCGGGCCGATTCCGATGCCGAACCGAAGTTCAAGCGGATCTGCCAAATATTCAATCTTATCGATTATTTCAAGAACGTGTGACGCGTTTTTGATCAAACCCTGAAATTCATCCCCCAGCGTCAATCTGAAATCAAAAGCGATATCGTTTTTATATTCTTTATTGAGTTTTGTTAAAATCCCGTCTACTTTGTTCTGCATTTCATACCGTTCTTTGTTGACCATTTTTTCGGCGGAAACGATGTTTCCGATAACCGCGAAATACATATTGAATCGACCTGCCTCTTATAATTTTAAACAAAAATGATCGTATTTAAAATTAAATTTTGATTCATAACTCTTTAATGGAAAAACATCCTTAATTGGATTTTAATTTTTTTCATTTAACTGTTTTAAAATTAAAGAAGTTTGAATCCTTTTCTTTTTTTATTTTTAATGATAAATTCCATTGGGTTTAAATTAAAACATTTAATCATATTATTTTTAACTATATATCATTAATCATTTGGACTTAAATTGAAAGCAAAAAAGACGAACCCGATAAAACACAATAAGATTGAAATAACAAGGGCTTCAATTCTTGAATATTCATATAAGCAAGGATGAAATGTTATGTTTATCGGCGGCGAAAAATACACGCCTTCTCACGCGGAAACTTTTGACGTTGTCAATCCCGCGACCGGCGAATTGATTGAATCTGTTTCCGCCGCTTCTTTTGACGATGTCGAAAAAGCTGTTTGTTCATGCGCCGCCGCTTTCAAACCCTGGTCTCGGAAATCTTACGCCGAACGGGCTGCCGTTTTATCCGGAATTTCCGCCGTTTTGAAACAAAAAAACAATTTGGAAAAGCTGGCGGTTTTGCTGACAAAGGAACAAGGCAAGCCGCTTTTTGAATCACGCCGTGAAATCGAAGGCGTTATCGGCGTCATTGATTATTTTACAGGTCTGTCTTCTTCATTTCATACCGATTTTTTTGAAAACAAAAACAATCAAAGTTATTCTTTTACATTGAAAAAACCGCTCGGCGTCTGTGTTTCTGTTCTTCCGTGGAACATGCCCGCTTTGATTCTGTCCTGGCAGACGATTCCCGCGCTTCTGACCGGCAACACATGCCTTGTCAAACCGTCTTCCATCTGTCCGCTGACGGTTTTAGAACTCGCCGTTCTTTTTCATCATGCCGGGCTTCCGCCGGGCGTTTTTAACGTTGTGACGGGCTCGGGCGGAAAAATAGGAAAACAACTGGCGTCCTCTCCCGATATTCATAAAATTTCTTTTACAGGAAGCGTTGACGCCGGCAGAAGTCTCGGTGCCGAGGCGGCGAAATACGGCAAGCGGATCACATTAGAACTCGGCGGCAGCGACGCTATGATCGTCTGCGATGACGCCGATGTTCGCGGCTGCGCTTCAAAAGCGGTTCAGGCAAAATTTTTCAATGGCGGTCAGGCTTGTATATCTCCAAAGCGCGTTTTTGTTTTTGAATCCGTTTTTGACGAATTTGTTCAAACGGTTTTGGAATCGGTTTCCAAAATCCGCCTCGGAAATGGTTTGTCTGAAGAAACGTCAATGGGACCGCTCAGTTCCGCCGGCGGTCAAAATCAAATGATTGAATGGACCGCGTCGGCAAAAACGGAGGGCTCAAAAATTTTAGCCGGCGGCAGCGTTCCCAAGGGCGATGAGTTCAAAGACGGATATTTCTTTGAGCCGACCGTGATAACGAACGTGTCGCCGTTTTCCCGGCTTTTGAAAGAGGAAATTTTCGGCCCGATCATGATCATCAATCCCGTTAAAGATTTGGATGAAGCGATTTCTGAAGCCAACAAATCCGATTTTGGTCTTGGGGCTTCCGTTTGGACAAATGACATGCGCCGCGCGAAAAAAGGATTTGAAGAATTGGAGGCCGGTATCGTTTGGGTCAACCAGCACACAAAAGTGCTTCCCGAATTGCCTTTCGGCGGCATTAAAAACAGCGGTTTCGGGCGGGTAAACGGGTATGAAGCACTGAACGATTATTTGGAAACGAAAACGGTTGTCTTTAAATTTTAATAACAGGTGATTTTTTTGGTAACAATCGGTACGCCTCTCACGAACACGGCGACAAAAGTTCTTCTCTGCGGCGCAGGCGAGCTCGGCAAGGAAGTCGCAATCGAGCTGCAGCGTCTCGGCGTTGAAGTCATCGCTCTTGACCGCTATGAAAACGCGCCGGCGATGCAAGTCGCTCACCGCTCTTACGTTCTTCAAATGACAGACGGCGAAGCTTTGCAAAAAATCATTGAAAAAGAAACGCCGGATTTTATTGTTCCCGAAATTGAAGCGATCGCAACCGATGTGCTTGCAGAAATCGAAAAAAACGGTGTTTGCGGCAAACCTGTCAAAGTCGTCCCATCGGCGCGGGCGGTTCAATTGACAATGAACCGTGAAGGCATCCGCCGCTTGGCCGCCGAAGAATTAAAACTGAAAACGTCCGCTTACCATTTCGCCGAATCCGAAGAAGAAGTCCGAAACGCCGCTGAAAAACTCGGATTCCCGTGCCTGATCAAACCGATTATGAGCTCTTCCGGCAAAGGCCAAAGCGTGATCAAAAGCGCCGCCCAAATTCCGGCCGCGTTTGAAAAATCTCAGCGGGAAGCCCGCGGCGGCAGCGGCGGCAAACCGATGAAAGTCATCGTTGAAGAATTCATTGATTTCGATTATGAAATAACGCTTCTGACAATTCAAAGCGTTTCCGGAACGATTTTCTGCGAACCGATCGGCCATATCCAAATCAACGGCGATTACCGCAAATCCTGGCAGCCGCAAAAAACGGACCCGGCGGCTCTTAAACGCGCTCAAAAAATCGCCGGACGAATTACGAAAGCGCTCGGCGGTTACGGGATTTTCGGCGTCGAACTTTTCGTGAAAGGCAAAACCGTTTATTTCAATGAAGTTTCTCCGCGCCCGCATGATACGGGAATGGTGACCATGATTTCCCAGGATTTGTCGGAATTCGCGCTTCACGCGCGGGCTTTTTTGGAATTGCCGATTCCTGCCGAAAATGTGAAACGGAAAGGAAACAAAAAATCCGGTTTTAAAGTTGTGAAATTAAACGGTCCGGCGGCTTCAAAAGCGATTTTCAGAACGGGGACCTCAACGAAAATTTCTTATTCCGGATTGGAAAAGGCTTTGACTGAAAAAGAAACGCAAATCCGTTTGTTCGGAAAGCCTGAAATAAATAAAGAAAGAAGACTGGGTGTTGTTTTAGCGAAAGGAAAAAATGTAAAGGAAGCGAGAAAAAAAGCTGAAAAGGCTGACAAAGCTGTAGACGTTAATTTTTATTACAAAATGTGATTTTTTGTATTAAATTCAGCTGTATCCTTTGTTCAAAAGATGTTTGTCTCGGAAGAAACGTTTTTTAAAATCTTTCGTTCCGATTTATTATTTTTAAAGTTTTTGGAGATAAAGTATGGATTCTATCATGTATTTGGTTATATCGTTTGTCGTATTGATTATATTTCTCTTTGCAATGCTGGAAAATAAATTATCTGAAATAAAAAACTCTTTACAGTCGGATCAATAGCAAACGGCTATAAACAGCTCGCTTCCCGGCTTCAAAAAGAAGGACATATTCAGTTTGAGTTTTGATATTTCAAAAAAATGAATTTGAGAGACTTGAAAATGACTCAATCCTATCCGGCTTATGAACTTAAAGTTGCCGGCCTCACGCGTTATCTTCCGATTTGCCCTGTCAATGAACATTTGGACATTGCCGGCTTCGTTATTTTTTCTGATGTTGAGCTGACGGCCGCCTGCGCCGAAGCGCTTTTGAAAAAGGCGCCCGAATTTGATGTTTTGCTCACGGCCGAATCCAAAGGCATTCCGCTGGCGTATGAAATGTCCCGAACGTCCGGCAAAAAATACATTTTGGCGCGCAAAAGCAAGAAACTCTATATGCGCGATCCGGCGGCGATTGACGTGAAATCCATTACGACCGAGAAAATCCAGACGCTTTATTTAGATGCTGGCGACATGGAATATCTGAAAGGGAAACGGGTTTTGCTGATCGATGATGTTGTCAGCACGGGCGAATCAATGGCGGCGATGGAAGAGCTTTGTAAAAAAGCCGGCGGCACCGCTATCGGAAAAGCCGCGATTTTGGCAGAAGGCGACGCTGCCGACCGCAAAGATTTAATTTATCTTGAAAAACTGCCGCTTTTTTTCAAATAATTTTTTGAAAAAAAATTCGTTTTCACTTTTATCATGAATTTTAAAAATTCATGATAAATGTCTGGAATTTTATTCTTTTTTAATTTATCTGATAATTGTTGCTCGTTTTTATTTAATTTTTAAAACCGCTCTGTTCTTTTCAATTTTTTCTAAAAACGGCGATGTTCGCGCGCGGCAGCGCAAACGGCAAAGCGATCAAAGACAAACCAATCCGGGTTTAATTATTTTTCAGAAATATTCTTTATCATTTTTTCCAGTTCGTCACGGTCAACGCTTCTTTGTTCTGTTTCGGTGATGACTTTGACTTGGTCAAACAGTTCGCAGAACTTTTCTTCATCCAATTCATAACCGATGTTTTTGATGATTCCGGCAAGCGCTTTTGTGCCGGTGTGTTTGCCGACGATCAAGTTTCTTTTGCCGCCGACCATTTCAGGCAGGAAAAGTTCGTACGTCCGCGGATTTTCAAGAATCGCGGCGACATGGATACCGGATTCGTGGGAGAAAGCGTTTTGGCCGACAATGGATTTATTGATGGCGACATTGAGTTTGGACGCGTCTCTCACTTCATGGGAGAGAGCGACAAGGCTGTGAAGATCATAGCGGTCGACATCGTATTGAATGCGCAGATTCATGAGAACTTCTTCAAGCGCGGCGTTTCCGGCGCGTTCACCGATACCGTTGACCGTTGTATGAAGCTGAAAAGCGCCTGCTTCGGCGGCGGCCAATGTGTTGGCGACGGCCAGTCCTAAATCATCATGGCAATGCATACAGATTTTTGTCTTTTTTGTGTCAATTGAATTATAAATTTTATCTGTCAGATAAGCGGCTGTTGTCGGATTTAAAATACCGATCGTATCGGCGATGCTGACATAATCGGCGTTTCTTTCTTCCGCCATTTTAAACGCCTCGATCAGGCGGGGAATCGGCGTCCGAGTCGCGTCTTCGGCGGCGAATCTGACACCGACGCCGTGATCTTTGGCATATTCAATAGCGTTCATAGCCGCATCAAGCATTTCATTCAAATTTTTGTGATATTTGTATTTTAAATGCAGGTCAGACATAGCCAAAAAAATACTGACAAAATCAACGTCACAATCAATGGCGGTCTTCACATCTTTTTGAGTTGAGCGGCAAAGACAGCAGATTCTGGCATCCAATCCCATGCCGGCGATAGATTTGACAACGTCTTTTTCGGCGTCTGAGACGACCGGAAAGCCCGCTTCAATGACATCAACGCCGATCTCATCTAAATGCCGGGCGATGGACATTTTTTGCTCTTTTGAAAAAGCGACGCCCGGCGTTTGTTCGCCGTCTCTGAGCGTGACATCGCAGATTTCAATGTCAATGTCTTTGATTTTGACAAAATCCATTAACCCGTTGCGGCAGTATTCGGGATAATGCTCCTCATTTTGCGTCTGATTTTTCATTTTCGGATGTCCTTTGATTTATTTTTATTTTGTTTATGTTTCAATTTTTATTTCCGAATGAAACACGGTTAATTATGATAATTTCTTAAAAAGATGCGTAAAATAACTTTTTGAAATGATGAAAAAATGCGTGTTAATTATTGAATGACCCTTCTTCAGGCATGAAATCAGAAATTATTTCAATGAATAAAACAAAAAAAACGGGTATAAATATTTATGTCTTTCGTCCTTTTATGTTACTCCAAGTATTCATTTAGTATTTGAGAGCGCGTTTTATGACAAAAGGAGCCGGAGATTATGGAAGCGGGGCAGCGGTTTGATTTTGAAAAATATACTGATAAATATTTTTTAAGAGCCCACGAGATTCTTCAAAAAGAAAACTTAAATCCGTTCGTGCGCGCTCAAGTGTTTGTTCGAAAAGGCCCCGGGATCATTGCCGGCATGGAAGAGGCCGTTTCATTTATTTTATCCAATTCCGATTTGGAAAAAAACGGCGGCCGCATTTATGCGCTTTCTGACGGCGCGCCGTATGAACCTCTTGAAACGATTTTAATGATGGAAGCGCCGATTTTGGATATTGTGCGCTTGGAAACCATTTATCTCGGCATTCTCAGTTCATCTTTAGCGGTTTTGAATGATCGTCAGGTTTTAGATCTTCAAAATATCGAAAAAAGAATGAAAGCCATCGCCGATGTTTCCGAAAATCGGCCGATTACTTATTTCGGCGCGCGCCATTGGCATTACCGCGATGATGCCGCGATTTCAAAAGCGGCGGTCGACGGCGGCGCCGCAGGCGCGTCAACAGATGCCGGCGCGGCTTGCATTCATAAAGCGGGAAGCGGTACAATCCCTCACGCTCTTGAAAATATTTACGCGTGGAAAGACGGAAAAGAGAAGGCCGTTACAAACTCAACGGCCGCTTTTGATAAACAAATCTCTTTAGATGTTGCTCGCGTTGCTTTAATTGACTATAATAACCGAGAAATCGACGACGCGCTTCAAACAGCCGCCGCGGTTTCAAATCTTGCGGCGGTCCGAATCGACACCTGCGGTGAAAACATAGGGCAGGGCGCTCTTTCAGAAACAGATTTTGCCGGAAAAACGGCGGCGGAAGCTGATGCTTTGCTGAGCTCTTTTTTTGGAAAAATTGTTCAGGTTCCGGCCGGCGATGAAAAATATTGGTTCGGTACAGGCTCTTCCGTGACGGGCGTTTACGCTGTTCGAAAAGCGTTGAATGACAGCGGATTTGAAAAAATTCAAATCATGCTTTCCGGCGGTTTCGGCGATGTCAGGAAAGTCGAAGCTTTTGTAAGAGCCGAAGAACTCATCGGCGTGAAATTGTTTGACAGTCTCGGTGTCGGCGGCATTTACGATTCCCGCGATTCGACAATGGATATCGTGGCTGTCGGCGAAACGATTGAGACGTTAGAGCCGATATCCAAAGTCGGGAGAACGTACAAGCCGAACGCGAGGCTGAAACGGATCGTTTAAAATTGAATTTGAGAAAACTAAAGGTGAACGGCAGTGGTAAAGCCGCAGAAGTTGAAAGCGTTCGCAACGTATTATTTATCTGAATTTCCCGATGAAGCCGAAGCGGCAGGAATTTTATTGACGGACGCGGAAATCAGCCGGCTTCCGTCAAATAAACAAAAAATCGGCGACATTTTGATCGTGACAATTCCCGATTCTCTTTCTCATAAAAAAAAGGAAATCGGCAAACTTCTTTTGCTGACAGATGAAAAAGTCCGTCTGGTTTTAAATGACAGCGGCATTGCCGGTCGATTTCGGGTTCCGAATCGTGAAATCATCGGCTGGCGGGACGGAAAATCAATGTCAACAGAAACGCTTCATAAAGAAAACGGATGCAAATTTAAATTGAACACGGCCGAAATTATGTTTTCTAAAGGAAATCTGGCAGAAAAAAGAATTTTAACAAACGGCTGCGGCGGAGAAACAATCGTTGATATGTTTGCCGGCATCGGCTATTTTTCAATTCCGATCGGCGTTCATTCAAATCCGGCTCAAATTATCGCCGTAGAGTTAAATCCGGTTTCTTACGGGTATTTGTGTGAAAATATTCGTTTGAACGGTTTAGAAGAAGTTATTGAACCGATTTGCGGGGATTGCAGAACATCGACGCCTGAAAACATCGCGGACCGCGTTTTAATGGGCTATGTCGGAACGACGCACGAATATTTGGAAACCGGAATGAAAGCAATCAAAAACAAAGGCGGCTTTCTCCATTATCATGAAACCGTTCATGAAAAAGAGTTCCCGAAACGGCCGATTTTAAGGATTACGGAAGCGGCTGGAAAATGCGGCAGAAAAGCTGTGATTTTGGATCAGAGAATCATAAAAAAGTATTCGCCCGGCGTTTATCATGTTGTGATCGACGTTAAAATTTATTGAAAAACAATAAAATAAAGAGGAAGGAATCTATTCACTATTTGTACCCGACTAATTTTTGTCACCAGCTGTCGGTGAGCCGGAATGATATTTGGACCCGGTCTGCTTATTTACAACCGCCTTCCGGTCAGCGGTGAATGGAATAGATTTCCTTCAGCCGGATTTTCAGCTGTTTTTATTTATTTGGTATATTTATTTGTGTCTTTTCATGAAAAGAGGCTTCGTTTCTTATTTTACAGTATTCGTCATAAACCTTTAGATATTATCTCGTTGTCGGATCTTTAATTCTATTCAAGAAAAAAGAGGAGAGGATTTTGGCTCAGCCGTATTTTTCGTTTTTTGTGGTGGCGTATTTGGCGGTTCAGTTCGGTCTTTATATAATATCAGGAAACTTTTCAACAACTTTGTAAATCATCTGGTAAAGTCCGGTCTTAGAATTCACGCCTATCTCCGCAAAGTTCCGATTTGAATAATAATCAACCAGTGCCGGTTCACATTCAATAAGGATATATCCCATTCCTATTTTTTGATATGCGGATTCGATAATCCCAAAACACTGCTGAAGCATATATTCTCCGCCCTTCCCCCATTCGTAAGAGGCGTTTTTGCACAAATGACCAATCAAATACATATTCGTGTTATTTCTTGGCAGAATTTCTTGATCAGCATGAATATTATTTTTATAAAGCGTTTTTACTGCTACTGAAAAATAGCCATATACCGGATACATACCGCTTTTTAAATTCAAGACACATTTACCATTTGCGTTTTCAACTTTGTCAGCCAATACAAAATAAACGCGGCAGAGATTATTTCTCTCAAAATCAATAAAATTGTCATTTCGGTTGCCGTTTTCATCGTAGCTTTCTTGAAGAAAAAGATATAATTCAGCACATCCTTTTCCTGGTCCAAAAGAAGATAAATCGGATACAATAGATTCAGGAGAATTATATCGAAGATAGGATTTTAAATCAAGAATAGTGTAAGACATTTATATCTCTCGCTATTCGTGTTTATTTGATTATAACAGTTTTCGTCCGGCTTCCAATTGTTCCAAAGAATTTACCGGAATCAGATCCTTTGATCTGTCTCTTCGTTCCAGCTTATCCATTGCTTCTTGCAACTTTTCACTGTCTACAATAATCACATCGGTAATTGATGAAGTTGCCATTTTAGTTCATTCCGTTCTGATTAATTATATATTTAATAACCCTCATTTAAGTTTAATAATATATCAAATTTCGCAAAGATTTTCTTTAAAAATGCTCATTCTTTATTTCAAGAGTAAAAGCAATATGATCGGATCTTTCATGGTATTGTGTATAATTTTTTGATAATATAATTTTTTTTAAAAGGAGTCGGGTTTTTATCAAAATCCTGTTTATCTTCTGCACTGTGGTTGAGAAGAAATAAAAAAAGGAAACATGAAATAAATTCGTGTTTCTTGATTCGTTTTTTGGCGTGTATCAAATTACATATAAAATCCGATGCATCGACCGGGATTCGAACCCGGGTTTGCGGCTTGGAAGGCCGCAGTCATAGCCACTAGACCATCAATGCAGAACGCATCGCTGTCAAAACAGCAACCATTAGATATATTGATTTTATTTAAATATTGTGGTAAGTGAATCCGCCGCCGTTTTTAAATTATTTAATATACGGATCTTTTTTTAAAATCATTTTCGGAAAACGGCGCTGTTCACACGCGCGGCGATTTTTAAGGAATGATTTCACAGCTGTTGTATTCAATGCTTTGGGAAAAGTCGTCTAAACTGATTTTTCCGGCTTCGATCAATTTTTCAATTTCCGGCTGTTTTTCTTTCAGCGTCTTGACGAGGAAACGAACGGTTCGGCAAACCTCCAAAAAACCCTGAACGCCCCATTTCATCGTGGCATTGGCGTAAAGACAGCGGCCGCCGCAAATATTTGAAATGTCGCATTTCAGGCATTCGCCGGAGACATGGATGACACGCAGCTGATCCGGCCGGCCGTTGAAAATATCGCCGGCGTAATAGTCGCTCATGCCGCTCATAACGGGGCAGGGAGACAGCTTGCCGTCGGTCTGAACATTGTATTCTGTCCAGGCGGCACCGCAGCGAAGGTGCGTGTTTTCACCGCGAAGCAGCGAGTTCATAATATTTACGAACGGATACATATGCAGGATTTTACCTTCCGTTTTCATTTTGGAAACCCAAGTATCCGCCAGTTTTTGAATTCCGGGATTATAACTGTTTTCCGCCCATTCCGAAAAAGAACCGCGGCGTTTTTTGTAATCATTTCTCCAAAAAAGAGCATTCAACTGCCAATGTACGCTGTCAAAGCAAAAATCAGGATTTTCGAAAAGATGCATGACACTTTCATAAATATCGGTTTCTTCCTGAACCGTCATGCGCGCAATCACTTCACCGATAAAACCTTTTTGGCGGGCGAGATTCGCGTTTTTTGAAATGAGATCATAAACGCCGTCGCCGCGGTAATAATCTGTCAGGGCGCGGCCGCCGTCAATTGAAATGGAAATCGTGTGCAGGCGCTTCAAATATTCGGCCGGCACTCGGTCCAGCATCGTGCCGTTCGTATGCAGCAGAAATGCTTTCGCCGGCAGCGCATCCATCATCTCTTTCATTTTTTCAAGTTCAAGAAGCGGTTCGCCGCCGTAAAAAATAATGATCGCTTCTTTGTCTTTTTCGATAAAATCTCTAAGCGCCGCCGTTTCATAACTGATCGTCTCGGGAACGTCGTAATCAACAGCGATGCCGTCATCAAAATCATCAAAACAGTCACAAACTTCACCGTAACAGTAACGGCATTCCAAATCACAGGCCATTGTCAGTGTGATAAAAAAATTTACCATAATCTCTGCTCAGAAATAAGAGGATTCGTATTTATAGATTGCTGATTTAAAAAGAATAAAAAAGAAACGGCTTCCTTTTATTTTGCCGGAATTTTTGAAATAATGTATGTCAGGAAAATGCTGAGCGCCATTTGAATGATAATGAAAAGACCGATTCCGGACAGCATGTTCTCATTGATGAAGATTGGCAGGAAGTCATCGGCGGCACTTATATATAAAACAACGAGGGAAAACAAGAACAGCGTTTCATAAATAACCAGAAGTTTTTTGCCGGTTTTTTCTTCGCTCAGGCTGAAATAACGCTGCAATAAGACCCAAGTAATTAAGTGAATCGTCAAAACGGCAATAATTGTTGTGATTGCCAGAGGCACGATTTCCGCCGTTCCGTCAGACGCCGTCGGCAGCCATGGAATATACATCGACAAATATTTGATCAAAATAATTGCGATCACCGTTAAAATAAAATTTACGATACCGAGTTTTTCTTGTTTTGACAGACTCATTTTAACCACCGCTATATGATAAACTCCCGTTCTTAATAAAAACAAAAAAAAAGATTCGGAAAAAATCTAAAAAAAAAGACCGGTAATACCGATCTTTGACTTTTTCTTGCATTAAATGAGTTTTTAATATTAAACTTCTTTGCAGGGCATCATGCGAAGCGCTTTGGATAAAATGAATTCGTCCAAAATCTGCAAGATGAAAACAAGCGGCAAAACCGCATTTAAAAGTGTTTCGAAGTTCATATTGCCGAATCCGCCCGCCGGAAGCACTTCCATCTGAATGGTAAGGAATGCTGAAATCAGAATGACGACGAAAATAATTTCATAGGCGGCGAGGAATTTTAAGCTGTCCTGAGACGGAACTAAAAATCTGTACATGGCGTACAACATGCCGAGGTTTCCGATAACAGAAAGGGCGATGTATCCGAGAATCCAAGGCACAGCCTCTTCATATGCCATAAAAGCTTGTCCTTTTATAAACAATACGTAGATGATCATTGCAATAAAGACAATGAAAAGCCAAAATGAATAAACAGATGTAATTTTTCTTTGTATAGTTTTTACCATAACTGTCACCTTGGTTTATATTCACATCTTACACCAGAGTTCATATAATTTTATAATAGGATGTGAGTAAAATGTTTTAATGTATTATTACATAAATATGTATCTATAGAGGTGAACGATAAAATAATCGGCCGACTCTATTAATAAATATCTTTTAGCAAACCTGCCATCGTAATAATTTTTAATAACGAATTAACCCTTATCGGTTCTTATTCTATTTAAAAATATGTTTTCTGTTTTATATTATCTTCAAATAGAATTTATATTTTATATTATTTGCAAACAAATTTTTTGTTTTGTATTACTTTCACCGTGCAATCAGCAGGTTTTTATTTCATATTGCCGGTCAAATGTAATAATAATTCAAAATTCTAAACGAAACTCTATTATATTTAATTATCACACCACTAATTTTATTTATATTATAAATCATTTTCGATAAAACAACCCGGGATTTATTATGGACAAACTTATTATCAAAGGTGCCCGAGAGCACAATCTTAAAAATATTTCTGTCACCATACCTAAAAATCAGCTGACCGTCATTACCGGCGTTTCCGGATCCGGCAAATCAACATTGGCGTTTGATACGATTTACGCCGAAGGCCAGCGCCGTTACGTTGAATCTTTGTCTTCATACGCACGCCAATTTTTGGGCATCATGGACAAACCCGACGTTGACAGTATTGAAGGCCTGTCGCCGGCGATTTCAATTGAACAGAAAACCACGTCTAAAAACCCGAGAAGTACTGTCGGTACGGTAACCGAAATTTATGATTATTTCCGCTTGCTTTTCGCGCGCGTCGGAACGCCGTATTGTCCCGACCACAATCTCAAAATCGAATCTCAGTCTCCCGAAAAAATCACGGATTTAATTTTTACCGAATTCGAAGGAATGGTCACGATTTTTGCGCCTATTGTCCGAAAAAAGAAAGGAACATATCAGCAGCTGATACGCGATTTAAACGCGGAAGGCTTTGCGCGCGTCCGTGTCAACGATGAAATTTACAGAACGGACGAAGAAATCGATTTGGAACGCTATAAAATGCATGACATTGATATTGTTATTGACCGCATTGATGTCGATGATGAAAATGAGCGTTCCCGTTTGGCAGAAGCCTGCGAGCGGGCGACGGAAAGATCGGGCGGCCTCGTTTACGCTGTCGGAAAACCCAATTCCTACCGAAAAGAAAAAGGAACGCGCGGGTTATATCAAAAAGTTCTTAAGAAAAGAACACTCGGCGAAACCTCTTTTGAAGACGGCGGCGAAGACGATGAAGAAATCATTGAAGTGACTTACTCTTCAAAAATGGCATGTCCCGAATGCGGTTTGGCATTTGAGGAACTCCAGCCGCGTATGTTTTCATTCAACAGTCCGTTCGGCGCCTGTTCCGAGTGCAACGGTCTCGGTTTTAAAATGGAGTTTGATGAAAATCTCATTATTCCGGACCGCAGCCTCTCCATTGCCGAAGGCGCGGTCGCCGTTTATAAAAATTATATTGACGGATACCGCCAGCAGCATTTGGCTTCCGTTGCCAAACATTACGGCTTTTCAGCGATGACACCGATTCGGGAGTTAACGGAACAGCAATACGGCGCTTTGATGTACGGTTCGGACGAAAAAATCAAATTCAATATGCAAATGAACAACGGTGACTTCAGCTATACATCGACGAACAAATGGGAAGGCGTTATGCCGCAGTGCATCCGCCTGTATTCTCAAACCGAATCCGATTACCGCCGCCAAGAATTTGAAAAATTCATGCGTGTTTCAAAATGTCCGGGCTGTGACGGTGACAGGCTGAACAAAAAAGCGATGTCTGTTAAAATCAACGATTCCAACATCATTGACGTTTCTAAATTATCCGTCGCGGACGCAATTGATTTTTTTGACGGCATGCCGCTGTCGGAAAAACAAAAAGAAATCGCGTCTTTGATTTTGAAAGAAATTCAAACACGCCTTCACTTTTTGAATCAGGTCGGTATCGGTTATCTGACGCTTTTCAGAAATTCCGGAACGCTTTCAGGCGGCGAAGCGCAGCGTATTCGGCTGGCGACGCAGATCGGCTCAAACTTAACGGGCGTTCTTTATGTTTTGGATGAGCCGTCTATTGGTTTACACCAGCGGGATAATAACAAATTGATTGAAACGCTCCGCCACCTGCGCAATTTGGGAAATACGCTGGTGGTTGTCGAACACGATGAAGACACGATTTTAAACGCCGACTACGTCATTGACATGGGCCCGGGAGCGGGAATTACAGGCGGTCATGTGGTTTCAGCCGGAACGCCGAATGAAATCCGGCAGGATCCCAAATCTTTGACCGGGCGGTATTTGTCAGGAACGGAGCACATTCCGCTTCCCGCCAAACGCCGGACATCCGATAAATTCATTCGCTTAAAAGGGGCGAAACTCAATAATCTTAAAAATTTATCCGTTGACATCCCGACAGGCGTTTTAACGGCCGTGACAGGCGTTTCCGGCTCAGGCAAATCAACTTTGATTTACAATACGCTGTATCCGGCTCTGATGCATATCTTGTATAATTCGAAAATGGAAGGCGGAGATTATTCATCTCTTCAGTTTGATACAAAAGTGGATAAAGTCATCGTGATTGACCAAGACCCTATCGGTAAAACGCCGCGGTCGAATCCTGCGACATATACGAAAATTTTTGACAAAATCCGTGAAATTTATGCCGCCGCCAAAGAAGCTAAAGTGCGCGGTTATGCAGCCGGCCGTTTTTCATTTAATGTCAAAGGCGGGCGGTGTGAGGCGTGCCAGGGCGACGGTTTGATTAAAATCGAAATGAATTTCCTTCCGGACGTCTATGTCGAGTGCGAAGAATGCAAAGGCACGCGCTACAATAAAGAAACGCTGGAAGTCAAATACAACGGCAAATCCATCGCGGAAGTTTTGGATATGACGGTTGCCGAAGCTTTGGAACATTTCAAAAAAGTGCCGTATATCCATGATAAATTAGACACGCTGGCACAGGTCGGCTTAGATTATATCAAACTCGGGCAGAGCTCGACAACGCTTTCGGGAGGAGAAGCTCAGCGTATCAAACTGACGCGCGAGCTTTCTAAAAAAGCGACGGGTAAAACCGTTTATTTATTGGATGAGCCGACGACCGGCCTGCACTTTCATGACGTCAAAAAATTGATTTCGGTTTTAAATGATTTGACGGATATGGGAAATACGGTCATCGTCATTGAACATAATTTAGATGTGATCAAATGCGCCGATTATATTTTAGATATGGGGCCGGAAGGCGGAAATGACGGCGGCGAAATTATCGCGAAAGGAACGCCTGAAGAAGTCATTAAAAGCCGGAAAAGTTACACAGCTCAATATTTGAAACCGGTGATGGAAAAATCCAAAACAGACACCGCTGTCAAACCGGAATCCGCGAAGAAGACAAAGAAAAACGTTTAAAATTTTCAGAAATTGAAAAAAAATAATGCCCTTTTTCTTCTTTTCTGTTTTTTTCAATGCCGGCTTTCCAAATATTTATATAAGTTTAAAAGAGATAAGGTAGGCATGACCGCACACGAAAATCAATTTAATTTACTTTTTTTATCTCGAAGGTGAAACAATGGTTGTTCTCGGAATTTTAAACTGTAAAATGCTTCAGGATGAAATTATTTATCTGATTCAAAATGACTCGGACATTCGGGATATCACTGTCATTGAAAACGGCGAACATAATGAATTTATTCAAAAATTAAATGATGCCGGCATTGTGTATACTTTAGTGCCGATGATCCATTCCGTTCCGGATTTGGCCGACCGCGCGGACCGAGATGAAAACGGCATTTCTCTGATCGTTTGGAATTTAGAACTCGGTCTTCATGAAACGCCGAAAATTTTGAAAGATGAAATTTACAGAGATTTGGACATTTTTTCAAAAAAAGCCGACGGCATTTAC
>JAITUZ010000022.1 GCA_031286065.1 Candidatus Methanimicrococcus odontotermitis
ATCCGACAGCCACCGAGAGCGCGCCTTTAAGCGCCGCGAGCGTTACCGTTCTGACATCTTTGGAAGCGATTTCGCCGTTGTAAGCGAGTTCGATTTTATCGTAGCTTGAACCGATCAAAGTGGCCGCGATTTTGCCGGAAACTTCCGCGAGTTTCACGTACGGAGAAATAACCTCCATCACTTCGGGGCGGACAGCCGGAATGTTGACCGCGCTTTTAGCGCCTTCGCCGTTTAAGACATGAATGATTTCATGCGCGATGTCGATGGCCACGTTGACCTGAGCTTCAACGGTAGACGCGCCGAGGTGAGGCGTCACGATAATTTTATCGGATTTGAGCAATCTTGAGCCGAGCGGCGGTTCTTCAACAAATACGTCAAGCGCCGCGCCCGCGATTTTACCGGATTCCACGGCGTCGGCCAAATCGTCTTCATTAATAATACCGCCGCGGGCACAATTAACAATGCGCGCGGTCGGTTTCATAACGCTGAACATAGCGGCGTTGACAATATTTCGGGTTTCTTTGGTGAGCGGCGTGTGAACCGTAATAAAATCCGCTTTTCTGCAGATGTCTTCCACGGTTGTCAGCGTGATGCCCATCAATTTGGCGCGCTCTTCGGAAACGAACGGGTCGTAGCCGAGAACCGTCATGTTAAAAGACTGAAAACGCTTGGCGACTTCCGCGCCGATGCGCCCGAGACCGATAACGCCAAGAACTTTTTTGTTGAACTCAACGCCCATAAATTTATTGCGTTCCCATTTATCGGATTTGAGAGAAGCGCAGGCCTGCGGAATATTTCGGGCAACCGCCATCATCATGGCGCATGTGTGCTCGGCCGCCGAGAGCGTGTTGCCGTCAGGCGTGTTGGACACGATAATGCCTTTTTTAGTTGCGGCTTCCGTATCGACATTGTCAACGCCGACACCGGCGCGGCCGATAATTTTCAATTTGTCCGCCGCTTCAATAACACGGGCAGTCACCTGTGTGCCGCTGCGGATAACGAGCGCGTCAACATCTTTGATTTTCTCAACAAGCTGATCTTCCGACAAGCCCGTATCGACAACAACGTCAAAACCACTGTCTTTTAAGATCGTCAACCCCTCTGCCGAGAGGGAATCACTGACTAAAATTTTCATATTATTTTACTCCGACAATAAATTATTTTGAAAGTATGATTGAATAAATATCAAACCGTATATCCTTTTTGTCCGTTTTGTTACTTGTGCGCGAAATAAGCGACAACATTTTCACCGTCAATTGAATCAATGCGGCAGAAACCGAACCGTTCGAACTGAACAACTTTATCAAGCTCGGCCGAAATCGTCCGCTCGCCGATCCCTTCAAAATTTTCTTCCGGACCGAGAACCGTCACCTTCAACCCGTCAGACGGCGCCCAGTGAATGATTTTCATCTTTTCTTTTTTGGCCGCCTCCATGGAGTCGCCGACATATTTTCCGACAAGCGGAGACAGAGATAGGATTTCAATATTGCCCAAATCTTTCAGGCGGATTTTGGAATCGGCGGATAACCGGCCGGCATCTTCCCGCGTTATGACAACGGTGCGCCCGGTTTGAATTTTGCGCGTTTCCGGCTGATTCGGGTAAAACGGCGCCTCGACGATACCGCCCGCGTATCCTTCAAGCGTCATTTCGACCGGATCCGCGACAAAAAACATGCGGTGCGCGATCGGATCGACAAATTTGCGGTTTTCCGCGTAAAGTGAATCCATGCTCATACTGACATCGGTCTCGCCGACACCCATTTCAATCATGAATTTTTTAAGCGCTTCGGCCTGAATACCGCGGCGGCGGATCGCCTGAACCGTCGGCAGCCGCGGGTCATCCCAGCCTGTGTAGACGTTGGCTTCAATATCGCGCCGGATGCCGCTGGTGCTGAGCTTGCCGAATTCTTCGATTCGGACACGGCCCCAATGCATGGTCACCGGATACGTCCAGCCGAGGTAATCATAGATATATTTTTGGCGTTTGCCGCTGTCCTGCAAGTCTTTGCCGCGGATGATATGCGTTGTTCCGAGCAGATGGTCTTCAATCGCGCCTTCAAAATCCAAAAGCGGCCAAACGATGTATTTGCTGCCGATTTCCGGCCGCGGATGATCTTTCTTTAAAATCCGGAACGCGCCCCAATCTCGAAGCGCCGGATCTTTATGTAAAATATCCGTTTTGATCCGAAGAACGGCTTCGCGCTCTTCATAATCGCCGGCAAGCATTTTTTTCCAAAAAGTAATATTTTCTTCCGGCGCGGTATCGCGGTGAGGACAAGCCTGTTTTTTGTCTTTCAAGCCTTTGAAAGTATCGCCGTCGCAGAAACAAACATAAGCGTGACCGTCGCGAATCAGCTGCTCGGCAATTTCATAGTATTTTTCAAACCTGTCAGACGCGTTAACGATTTCATCCGGCGCGACGCCGAGCCATTTGAAATCATCGATATACCAATCATACGCTTCAAGCATCGGGCGTTTTTGATCGGGATCGGTATCATCAAACCGAAGAATAAACTTGCCGTCATACATTTTGACATATTCGGAGTTGACGACCATCCCGCGGGAACTGCCGATTGTCGGCGGTCCGTTCGGATTCGGAGCAAAACGCATCACGACTTTTTTATTTTCGGCATTCGGAAGCGCTTTGAGTCCTTTATCGGGCTCCTTCTTCATAGAAATTTCTGCCAAAAGATCGGGCGCGATTTCATCTAATTTCCGGCGCCACTCTTCCGGCGTTGTTTTATTCAGACTTGAAGTGATTTCTTGAATCGCCGCCGTCACATCCGGAACACAGGCGCGCAGCCGGGGAGCCGCGCCCATAATTTTTCCGAGAACCGCTTTTTCCTGCGGCACCGCTTCATATTTAACGGCGTTTTGAAGCGTATATTTTTCAATCGTCAGCAAATCTTCGGGGTCTAATGCCATAATTTTCCCTTGTTTATAATTCAGTCAATAAAGAAAGAACAGGATTTCATTTTCAGATATTTAAAAGTGCCCGTAAGGAATAAAAAAAGAAACGGGAAACCGTCAGCGAATAATTTCATCGCCGTGTTTTTCGATCATGTCCAAAAGGTTTTTGAGTTCACGGAAATTAGCATTCGCCGTTCTTAAAAACGCGTCGACGGAGTCACCGGCCACCGCGCCCTGCGGCGACGCTTTGATCAAGCCGTTCTGCTCCAGAATGCGAAGCGAATAACGCACTTTATGTGCCTGCATACCCGTGAATTCAGACAATTTCAAAATACCGATCGGCCCGTTTTCAATGACGATTTTCAACACCTGCGTGTGCCTGTCGATTAACTCTAATTCATTACGGGCCTGATCAAACAACATAGCAAAACCTGAAATTCATTTCAATGATCATTTCTAATGTTTTTATATTCATATAAGTTCTTCTTGATTTTAAAAAACCATTTAAATCTGTCATCCCGAAACAACTTTGTTTCTTAAAACGCCGATGCCTTCAATTTCAACTTCAACGACATCGCCGACAATCAATTCTCCGACGCCCGGCGGCGTTCCTGTCGCGATCACATCTCCGTTTTCAAGCGTCATCACGGAAGAAATAAACGCAATCAATTCAGGAATGTCAAAAATGAGATCGGCGGTTGACGCTTTTTGCCGGACTTCTTTGTTTCCGCCGCGAGTGACATGGCATGAGATCGACAGACGATCAGAAGACAGCTTTTGATGCGCCAGCTCTTCCGGCGTGACCACAAAAGGCCCGAACGGAGCGAACGTATCAAACCCTTTGGCGCGTGTCCACTGTCCGTCCGTTCGCTGCAAATCGCGCGCTGTGACATCATTGAAGCAAGTATAGCCGAGAATATAATCAAACGCGTCATCTTCGGAAACATTCCTGCATGTTTTGCCGATGACAACGCCGAGTTCCGCTTCATGATCCACTTGTCCGCTGATTGGCGGATACCGAATCAGCCCTTCATGAGGCAGCGCGGCAGACGGGGGTTTTAAAAATAAGACAGGGTCTTTGGGCAGTTCCATGTTCAATTCTTGAGCGTGGTCAACATAATTAAGGCCGGCGCAGACGATTTTGGACGGCCTGACCGGCGGCAGAATCACAAGAGAGGACAGCGGATAGACATCGTCCAGCCGCTGATAGATCGGGTCAGGATAAACACTGTCATCATAAACTTCCCCTGAAAAAACAGTATCGCTGAATTGAAAACGTCCCAACGTTCGAACCACCGCCGCGCCGTTATTTCAAAAGTTCGTCAAGTTCTTCTTTTTTGAATCCCGACCGAATCACGCGCGTCCGCCCTTTCGATCCTTTGCCGGTAAAATCAGCCGTCAGATAGCCGGCGGAAATCATTTTATTGACGATTTCATAAAAACGCGTATAACCGATGCCGGTATGACCGCGGAATTTTTCGTACAAGTCGCCCGCCGAAATTTCTCCGGCATCCGCCGCCTGAACCGCCAAATATTTTTCATGATCCGTCAGGACCGAAAACATGCGGGAAAGATAAAGCGAGCGGGAAGCGGCGTACGCTTTATTGACATCTTCCACATCGATTTTGCGCGATGAACGCTTTTCCGCGTTCAGTCCGGAGCGTTTCATCAAGTCAATGCCGACGCGCAAGTCACCGTTTTCGGCGACATAATCCGTCATCGCTTCACGGACATCGTCGGAAACGACGCCTGAAAAAAATCCGCGCCGGATTCTGTCAGCCAAAATGTCATCGATTTCCGGCCATTCATAACGCGGAAAGGCGATTTCTTCCGGCAGGAAAACAGAACTGACACGCTTGTCAAACCCGTAAATCACTTCGGGATCGTTGACGATCGCCATGACGCCGATTTTGGATCCCGGATACTGCTCATGCGCGCGGAGAAGCGAATACATCACTTCGTCAGCGTGGCCTTCGTAAAAGAGATAATTGATGTCGTCTAAAACGACGATAAGCACTTTATCCGTATCGATCAGCTTTTTCGCGAGTTTGTCAAAGATGCGGTTGAAAGAAACGCCGGATGCGGGCGGCGCAATGTTAAGAACGCTTTTGTAAATGCGCGAGATGACGGCAAACCGAGTGGAGTCGATTTGGCAATTGACTTTCACGGTAATGACTTTATCCGTATATTCTTTCAATTCGTCAAAAATTTTTAAAGCGGCGCTGGTTTTTCCGGTCCCGGACGGCCCGTACAAAAGACAATTCAGCGGGCGGCCGCCGCGAACCGCCGGTTTGAGCGCGTAGCGGATAGAATTGAGTTGGTTGTCGCGGTGCGGAAAATAGTCCGGCAGATAATCCAGCTCAAAAATGTCAGAATCTCGAAAAAGAGTCTCATCCCACATCAGCATATCATTTTCTGTCGTCAATGTATTCAAGCCGCCTGTTTTAAAGATTTTTAAAAATTAATAAGTCGCGTATGAAATTAAGTAAAATGACTACTGTCGCACATTATATAATCGTTTTCAAAAATATCGGCGCGCTTTGGGGCCTGAGATAACATAAATCAGCAAACCGTATTATAATAACAGCGGCATATAAATATCACAGCATTCATAAACAGAACAGAATGGTTGATTCAAAAATGTCCGGCATCAATAAAATGGAAATCGAATACAAATTCAGTGTCAAAGATTCTGAAACTTTTGACTTTTTAAAAGATTTATCGGCAGCGGGAGACTATCAAATCAAAGACAAATCCAAGCCGATTTTCAAGGACATTTTTTATGACACGCCGGATTTACTGCTTTTTTCACTCGGCGTTTACTTAAGAAAAAGACAGGAAGCCGGCAGAGAAGAAGCTGTTTGGACTCTGAAACAGGCCGGCGTTTCCGAAGAAGATGTTTGCCGGCGCCGGGAAATGATTCAATTCCTGCCGCTTGAGTCGGCCGCCGAAGAGATTTCAGATCCGGCCTTTAAGAAAATGCTGACGGGAATTCTCGGCGGCGCCGCTCTCACTGAAATATTAATACAGGAACAAGACCGCGTTTTCAAAACAGTTTATAAAAAAGGACTGACGGAAGAAAACGCCGATTTGACGCTTCCGGAAAACAGATTGGGAGAGTTGTCCGTTGATTTGGTCAGCTTGAAATTCTTCGAGCAGAAACACATTTTTACGGAACTTGAAATCGAACTGGCCGAAGGAACCGAAAAACAGCTTCAAGAATTTATTGACA
This sequence comes from Candidatus Methanimicrococcus odontotermitis, assembly GCA_031286065.1. Classification (GTDB taxonomy): domain Archaea; phylum Halobacteriota; class Methanosarcinia; order Methanosarcinales; family Methanosarcinaceae; genus Methanimicrococcus; species Methanimicrococcus odontotermitis. The sequence continues at coordinate 6,143 of JAITUZ010000022.1, forward strand.
CGCTGAAAGCGCTTCCTGAACTCCGGGAAAAAATCAAAATCAACCGTTTTTCAAAATTTGAACGGGGGATGGTCTTATACTTCAACCGCGATAAAATCGAAGGAAACGCGATTCACGGCATTGAAAAAAAGTCCTGTTTCACGGATGTTGAGGATATCGGAAACGAGGAGCGTGTTTTTGAATCGGCTGATTCGGGATTTTTGCTGCCTCGGGAAAAAGCGTCATTGCTTCAGATTTCCGAAAAAGAATATACAGCGGACCCGACAGATTACTTCGGCGGCACCGGATTTTTATATCAGGATGAAAAGACCCGCGATTTGTTTTCCCGCCGCGCCGCGGTTTTGCTTTCTATTGACTGCGGCATGACGGCCGCCTTTGCCGCGCAGGCGTTCGGCTTAACGGCGGCTGAAATCGAAGAGATGCGAAACGACTTTGACCGGACGCGCCTCGGCGTGTTTCCGTTTGTTTTTGAAACCGAAGAAAACGGAGGAATCGGCGGCAAAGACATTTACACATATCAAAAACCGCTTGACGGCGTCAAGACTTGGACAGCCGGAGAGCTGGCGCGGTATTACGGCGTAAATACCGCGCGCGCGCGATTACGGACAAACGCTGCCTGCAAATTGTTTGACGGTCTCGCCGCCGAATATTATTTTTCGGAAAACGATAAAAAGATTCTGATTGCGGCAGCGCGTCTTTTCGAGATAGGAGAAGGAATATCGGCTGAAAAGAACATAAACATAGCAAGCGATATTGTTTTGACGCATCCGATCGAAAAATTCGCGCTGAATGAAATCAAAACATTGGCGTTGATATTTGTTTTGAGAGGAATTAAAAATCCGGCGCCGGAAAAAGTCAGAGAGGCGATTCGAAAAAGCGGATTTTTCACGCCGCCCGTTTATCAAAAGAAAGCGATGATATTGGCGGCGGTTTTGGAAACCGCCGGAAAGGACAAAGAATCGGCCGCGCCGAAAAAAAATCTCGCCGGAATGATCTGGAACTTGGCAGCCGAATACGCGGCGGGACATGAAGAGGAAGAAAAAGAGCCGGCAAAACCGGACCTGAAAATAAAAGCCGCGGATATGACAGCCGCCGCCGCTGAAAAAATATTCGCCGCCGGACTCCTTGAAATCGGGAAAGCAAAACCCGGCGTAATCGCGGCAGAAGATATTGAAGATGTTCATGACATGCGTGTCGCCCTCCGAAAAATGCGCTCATTCGCCCTTATTTTTAAAAATTTTTTAAATACGGAATGGCTGGCTGAAACGGAAAGCGGGATTAAAAAAACGCTGTCAAAACTCGGCGAATTAAGAGATTTGGACGTTCTCTTGGAAAAGACGGATGAGTGGCGGAAAACGGAGAAAATCGGCCGGGAAAAAATGGCGGTATTTTATGATTTCGTGTCAGACGACCGAAATAAATCGCACGCGGAAGTTGTCGAGTATTTGGAATCCGAAGAATACGCGGATTTCATGACCGGTTTAAAAGAAACGTTTGACAGCGGCCTTTACCTCGGCGTCGCCGGCATCAATAAAAAAGGAGATGTCGCGCCGGTCCGCATCTGCGATGTATTGCCGGCGATTTTGTATGAAAAAGCGGCGGACATTACGGCTTACCATGAGTGGATGGACGGGCCGTTCATTCATGTTGACAAACTTCATCGCCTGCGCATCGCGGCTAAAAATTTCCGCTACACGCTGGACTTTTTTAAAGAGTGTTTGGGAGAGGCCGCCGGACAACTGATTCAAGAATTCAAAGAATTGCAGGATATTCTTGGTGATTTCCATGACGCGGCGGTTGCGGCAGAAGTTATCGGCGCGTACAGGGAGCGGATAGAAAAAGAGAAAGCGTCCGGCGAAGCAAAAACCGGAGAAACTGAAATGTCTTTGGACACGCTTGAAAAATATAAAAACGGCCGAGAAGAAGAAATGGAAAGGCTTCTTTCGGCGTTTCAGTTAAAATGGGAAAAAATGGATCGGCGCTTTTTCAGCGAAAGAATCGCAAAAATAATTGAAGAAGCGGACTTTTAAATAAAATACGCGGTGAAAAAAATGGCGGAAAAATCAAAAAAATCGGAAAAGAAATTGTCCGGCAAAAAGAAAATGAAAGCGGGAGAAAACAAATTCAAAAGAATCATTCCGGCGCTTCCGAAAGACCTTTTGGAAAAAATGAATTCGGAGAAAAATCCGGAAACGGTGATGACAAAAGCGCTGGAAAATTACTACGGCGGCCAAAACCGCCGTTATGAAAACGCGCTTCAAAAAGAAATCGACAACAATATAATTGAAATCCAGCGCCGTCATATTTCGGATTTAAAAGAACAGCTGCAAGCTTCCAACAAAAATTATGAAGAATTGATGAAAACCTATCAGGCGTATATGCTTCAAGTGCAGCCGATGGTGGAAGCGGCGCAGCTCCAAAAAGCGCCGGACTTAGAATTACAGAGCGGGAACGAACCAAATCTGAAAGAGGAAAAACCCGAAGCGAAATCCAAAAAATGGTATGAATTTTGGAAATAAATTTCTGCCTGTACGTTTTATAATCAATGGCTGTTGCGTTCGGAAATTTTGACCGGATGCAAAAAACGATATCGTTTTATCCCTGTTCTTCTTTTGAAGTGTCATCAATTCGATATCACAGGAAAAATCATGTCTCTCAATCAAACCGTTCTTGAAATCCGCGAACGTCAGCGGATCAAATCCAAACCTTATGATGAACCGGCCGCTTTTTGGTTCGGCAAAGATAATCTGCGCGGCGATGTCGTTGACGTGATGACGATTATTTTTCAAACGTCCGGCTGCTACTGGGGAAAACAGGGCGGCTGCACGATGTGCGGCTATGTTTATGACAGTTCAACGGGAACGCCGTCAGACGCTGATATTATGGCGCAGCTGAACAAAGCGCTGGAACAAGCTGAGAGAAGAAAGCTTGAAAGATTCATGGTGAAAATATTTACATCGGGAAGCTTCTTGGACGAGCGGGAAATTTCAAAAGAGGTTCGGAAACAAATTTTAAAGAAATTAGCGGATGACGAAAGAATCATTGCCGTCCTTGCCGAGACGCGCCCGGAATTCGTCACGGACGAAGCGGCGAAAGACTGCCTGTCCGTCATGAACGGCAAACCTTTGGAATACGCGTACGGTTTGGAAACGTCATCCGACCGGATCCGAAAAGAATCAATCAACAAAGGATTTTCTTTCGCGCACTTCAAGAGAGCCGCGGAAACCGCAAAGCAAAACGGCATTTTTACAAAAGCTTATTTGATGCTTAAGCCGCCGTTTTTAACCGAACGGGAAGCGATGGAAGATATTTTAAAAAGTATTGATGATGTCGCTCCTTATGCTGAAACCATTTCCGTCAATTTGTGCAACGTTCAGAACGGAACCTTTGTCGAGAAACTTTGGGAGAACAAAGAATTTCGGCCGCCGTGGCTTTGGAGCATTGTCAGAATCCTGAGAGAGTCTAAAACAAAGCACCCCGAGTTGTATCTCATGTCCGATCCGGTCGGCGCCGGCTCTAAACGCGGGCCGCACAATTGTAAAATCTGCAGCCGGGACGCGGCCGACATGATCCGCGAATTTTCGGTCACACAAGATATAAAAACTCTTGAAAAAACGGATTGTGACTGCAAACGGCTTTGGGAAAAAGAATTGCTTTTGGACGAGGTGACATTCGGGTCCCCGATATTAGATTAATTGAAAAATCGCATAAAAGGAAAGAAAATGTCTCAAAAAAAGATTTTCGAAAAAAAAATGTCAACCGACAAGGAAGGGAGACGGTTTGCAACGCCTGAGCCGGTGGCCAAGTACCGCGCGGCGCGCCTTGCGTGCGGCACGATTGCCGACATCAGCTGCGGCATCGGCGGACAGACGATTTACTTCGCGCAGCGCTGCAAACACGTTTACGCTGTTGAAATTGACGCGCAGAAATTGGAATACGCGAAAATGAATTGCGCCAAATTCGATCTTGAAAACATCACTTTCATCTGCGGCGACGCGCTTGATCCCGCCGTGATCTCGCAAATCCCCAAAGTAGACATCGTTTTTTCAGATCCTGCGCGCCCGCCGGAAGAAGAAACGCGGCAAGCGGACAGCCTGCGCCCCGGAATTCCGGCAGTGATGGAAGCGTACGCCGAAAAAACTCAAAATTTCGTGTTTGAAGCGCCGCCGCAAATGCCGCCCGAACGCATTGATTTTGATTGCGAGAAAGAATATATTTCCCTCAACGGCCAACTGAACCGCTTGACGCTTTATTTCGGCCGGATCAAAAAATATAATCGAATCGCGGTGTCGCTGCCGGAAGGAAACGCGATGGTCGACGCGCCGATTGAACTGCCGCCGATGGCGGAAACGGAAAAGCCGATGCTTTTCATGTTTGAGCCCGATCCGGCCGTCATTGCCGCCGGTCTTTTGAACGAGCTGGTCGATGATATGATCAAAGCGACCGCGGGTCCTGTCCGCGTGATTAAAATCGATACGAAACGAACGCTTCTGACAGCAGATTTGCTGACAGTGAACCCGATGAACAAAAGCAATTTCATTGTTCTTCGAACCATGCCGTTTGAATCGGAAAACGATTATTCGGAAATCAATGCGTTCCTCAAGAAAAGCAATGTCGGCAAAGTGACGCTTCGCGGAAGCATCGACCCGAAAGAGTATTGGGGGATCCGCAATCAATTGGAAGCGGACCTTGACGGCGCAAAAAAAGTGCATTTGTTTTTGAAAGAGAACGGATCCGGACAAAATGAAGCGATTCTCTGTGAATTGATTTATGAATAAGGTGACAAATTTTAAAATAGTATGAGTTCTGCGAGAGAGGGACACAATGACAGAAACGAAAAAAACTGATATTTTGGAAAAGGGCGCCATCCTTCAGCGTGACGGAAAGACTTACGCGATTGCGCCGCATACGCCCGCGGGTCTTTTAACGCCCGAGATTTTAAGAAAAATCGCTGACGCCGCCGAGAAATATGATTTGGCGGCCGTTAAGATTTCGTCTTCCCAGCGCATTGTTCTGGTCGGACTGAAAGAAGAAGATATTGACAGCGCGTGGGCGGACCTGAATATGAAATCCGGGTCCGCGATCGGCGTCTGTGTCCGAAGCGTCCGCGTTTGTCCGGGAACGACATTCTGCAAGCGCGGCAAACAGGACTCTCTGAGTCTGGGTTTGAAATTGGATGAAAAATATCACGGTCTTCAGCTTCCGGCCAAAATGAAAATCGGCGTTTCAGGCTGTCCGTTTTCCTGCGCTGAATCCGCGGTCCGCGACATCGGTTTTGTCGGCGACGGCAGCGGATTCAAATGCTATGTCGGCGGCAGCGCGAGCGCCATGCCGCGCATCGGCGATTTAGCAGCAGAAGGGCTTTCTGAAGACGAAGCGCTTGCGCTGACTGAAAAAATCATAAATTATATCAAAGAGAAAAATTCTAAAAAGAGACTCGGCAAACTGATTGAAGAAATCGGCATCGAGACATTCAAAACAGAAGCAGGCATTTAATCCGCTTTGAGATGACTTGTTTCATAAAAACGGCATTTGATATTTTTTTTAGTTTCATTGAATAAATATTTATCAAAACGGCTCTTTTTCGGAAACGATGACATTTTTAGAAGACAAATCGGGAATAAAGGAGCCGGATCGAAAAACAAAACCGACCGACATATCCGAAGCACTGAGAAACGTCGGCGCGGACGCTTATTTAATGTACGGCGCGCTTCATGACAGCGACCTTTATTATGCCGCCCGTTTTTTGGCGTCCGACCCTTTTTCATATGTGCTCGCCGCAAACGGTGAAGAAGCGCTGCTGATTTCAGACATGGAAAAAGGGCGCGCTGAAATCGAATCCTGCGTCCCGCGCGAAAAAATAAAAACGACTTCTGAGTACCGCTATCGTGAAATCGCCAAAGAAAAGAAAGACGCGGATTTGGCTTACGCTCTTGTTTTAAAAGAAATGCTGGCTGAAAAAAAGATTCAAACCATCGCCGTCTCCTATGATTTCCCGGCTTATTATTTTAGCGCGCTTCAAAAAGAAGGAATCGCGGTCGTTTTGATCAAATCCCCGTTTGAAAAAGCGCGGTCTGTCAAAAGCGCGGCCGAAATCGAAAAAATCGCGCAGTCCCAAAAAGCCGCCGAAGCCGCAATGACTGCCGCGATTGACATGATTCGCCGGGCGGCGCCGGATGAAACCGGAAACGGTCAGCTCATTTATAACGGCTGCCCGCTGACGGGAAAAACAGTTCTGACAGAAATCGCGCGCGTTTTAATGGAAAATGATTGCGCCGATGAAGAAACGATTGTTTCCTGCGGCAGGGACAGCGCCGACCCGCACGGCAAAACATACGGGCCGCTTTACGCGAATCAGCCGATTGTGATAGATATTTTCCCGCAGCATAAATACAGCCGCTATTTCGGCGACATGACGCGAACCGTCATTTACGGCAGCGCATCAGAAGAGCTGACGCGTATGTATGGCGCTGTTAAAGCGGCGCAGGAAATCGGCGTCAGCGCGGCAAAGCCCGGCGTGACGTGCGCGGCGGTTCATAACGCTGTCTGCGACTCTTTAGAGGGGGCAGGCTTTGACACATACAGAAGCGGTTCAAAAGTCGGATTCATTCACACAACAGGACACGGTGTCGGCCTGGACATCCATGAAATGCCTTCCGTTTCGGATAATTCTCATATTTTAAAATCCGGAAATGTCATTACGATTGAACCGGGGCTTTATTATCCGGAAATCGGCGGCATCCGTATCGAAGATACGATCGTCATTACTGAAGACGGATGCCGAAACCTGAACACGGTGCCGAAAATTTTGGAGATATAATTTTTAAAGATGAACGGCTTTTAGAAATATCTGAAAAATAAGGAATCACGATGATGTCAAAATTTGAAGTCAATCCGATCAACACGGAAGAAATATTGGATAAATACCGCGAAGCGGGCAGAATCCATCAACAGATCATGAAAGAAGCGCGCGCGAATATCAAAGTCGGCATGAATATTTACGAATACGCGCGCTCGATTGATGAAAGAATAAATGAGCTCAGCAGCGGCTCTGCTTTTCCCGTGAATATTTCTCTCAATGAAGAAGCGGCTCATGACACGCCGCTCTTAAACGATATCCGCGTTTTCGGTGAAGATGTCGTGAAAGTCGATGTCGGCGTTCATGTGGACGGCTGCATTGCCGACGGGGCGATGACAATCGATCTTTCCGGAAAACACGCCGATTTGGTCAAAGCGAGCGAAGAAGCGCTCAAAGCCGCGATTGATACCGTCAAAGCCGGTGCGACAACGCAGAGGATCGGCGAAGCGGTGGAAGAGACGATTATCGGCCTCGGCTTTAATCCGATAAGAAATCTGATGGGGCACGGCCTTGCGCAGTATACGGCGCACGCTGAGCCGTCCATCCCGAACGTCAAGCATTCCGGCTTCGGCGCGGAACTGCGCGCCGGCGACACGATTGCCATTGAGCCGTTCGCGACCGACGGCGACGGTTTTGTCGACAACGGCCGCATCAAAGAAATTTTCTCTCAAGTCAAGCTGAAGCCGACAAGGATTCCGTTTGTCAGAAAAGTGCTCAATCAGATTCAGGAATACAACGGCTTGCCTTTCGCCAAGCGCTGGCTTGAAGGCGACAAAGTCGATTTGGCGCTCATCCAGCTGGAACGGGACGGGATCCTCACCGCTTATCCGGTGCTGATCGAAGTTTCCGGCGGCTTGGTTTCACAAGCGGAGCACACGGTCATTGTGACGGAAGACGGCTGTGAAGTGACAACGCGAGGATAAAAGGAGAAGCGCGATGATTTCTGAAAAATTGAACATTGACGGAAAAGAGTTTGACGCGTATGCGATTTCATTGGACGGCGCGCCGTTTCTGCTCATCCGCGCCGCCGACAAATCATTTTTAGCCTGCGGTTTTTTGGATATCGCGGCCGCCGGCGCTCTGTCCTCCTGCGCCGCGAAAGTCAAAGGTGTGAAAACGTTTGAGGATATGATGGCAGCCGCCGTTGTCGCTGTCACGGAAGAAGCGGAACAAAAAGGCGTCAAGGTCGGCATGACCGGAAAAGAAGCGCTGATGAAATTCTAAAAAACGATCAGAAATGCCTTGGACAGACGCGCTGCGGGAAAAAGACGGCGCCGTTTTCATTGATTTGGAAGTCACGCCCGGCTCTAAAATAATTCAGGTGCCGAGCGGCTACAATGAATGGCGCAAACGAATAGAAGTAAAAATTACGCGGGCGGCGCAGAAAGGCAAAGCGAACGAACAGATCATAGAAGAAGCGGCGGCACTATTTAATGTTCCCTTGTGCCGGATTTTTATTGAAAACGGCATGACAAGTTCCAAGAAAACGATAAGAGTAGAAGGAATTTCATTAGCGGAAGTTCAAAAGATCTTGGAATTAAAATTATAAAAATATGCGAGAGATAGATAAGCTGCATAATATAAATTATGAAAATATTAAGAATTATGATGAACAGGGGAAGAAGAACTCTAAAAATTCATATCTTAACAAAAGGCAGATTATGGGACACACACTTCAAGACCGGCGAAAAGCGTTGGAAAAGATCGAATCTGTTTTGAACGAATTGATCGGAAACAACGCCGATTTTGACGATGAGCAAAAAGCGGCAGATTCTTTTTTAATCATTGTCGAAGGCAAAAGAGATATCGTGTCACTTCGGAATCTCGGCGTAACCGCCGAAATTATTCCCTGCGCCAATCAGCCGACCGCTGAATTTTGCGAAAAGATCGCCGAGAAGAAAAAAACCGCCGTTATTTTAACGGACTGGGACAAAAAAGGCGGCATTCTGGCGTCGCGGCTGGAAAATCAATTCAAAAATCTGGATGCCCCCTTTGAAAAATCCTATCGGGAGAAACTTCTGTTTTATACAAAACGAGAAATCAAAGATGTTGAAAGCTTGTACGCCTATGTTTTAAAATTAAGAGAATTGCTTCACTTCAATGATGATTTTGAAAAATGATTCTGGAAAAACAGGCAACGCGGACGCGGATTTGAAATGACGGGCGGTCAATAAAAAAGTTTTTTGGCTGAAGTTAGATTTCAAGAAGAAGAGCTTTTGGCGTCGGTTTGAAACGGCGTTGAGATGTCAACGACCGGACCCTCGGACGCGTCCATTTTAGAAACAGTGAGCAAATTGCCTTTGCGTTCAATGAGTGTCGCTTCCGTGACTTTGAATTGATTGATGCCGTCTTTGCTTTTATGAACAACAAGGAGTTTTTGGCCTCTTTCAGGATTGTTGCCGAATTTTTGAACCATGTTTGTAACGATTTGTTCGAATTCGGAATAAATGAGAATTTCCGTCTTATTCGCCGATTTTCGAATACTTCCAATCGGCTCAACTGTCAGGAGCATAATTTTTGCCAACCCACTTTTATTTTTCAGATGTGAACATTTCAATTATTAAATTGAATAATGATTTCGGCTCACAAAATTAAACACAGCGCAACGCTGAATCTGTAACCGCAGCGATTCATTGTTCGTTATTAGTCGATAAACTCCTCACCTGTATATATTCATTTCGTTTACTGACGAAGTGACGAAACAGGGCAAACGCACCCATTCCGAGCCGCTGATGTCCGAGCCGGAAAAATCGGATGGATTCAGCAAGAAGAGACGGGTTAAAAATTAAAAAAGAGGGATTTTGAAAAAAGAATGAAACCGGAGATCAAGGAAATGTAATGATAAATCGTGGATGATTTGAAAAAAAGAAACGCTAAAAAACACGAAAGAAAAAATAAAAATTGTCGATAAAATAATAAATTGTCGAAAATTAAAAATTGGAGATTTATTTAGTTCTCAAAACTTGATTTTGAATAAAAAAGAAAATGAAAAAACACAGCAGGATCAATCAAGAACAACAAAAAGACCCGGATGCATAACATTTTGATATTTAACATAAATCAAATATGAATCCCCTTCTTTCAAATCCCAGACGCTCGGATAAAAAGTTCCGACCATCACGTATTTTCCGACTTGACCGCCTTCGACTTCAACAACGAAATCATTGCCGGATACATTTTCGGGTTTTTTGATCCAAGAATCGACATTAAAAACAACATTTGTGTAAATGATTTCATCCAATCCGGAAACGCGGATACTGTTATATTCATAAAAACCCGTTTCATCGCCGAATCCTCCTTTTCCGGGTTGAGTTATGGACAAAGAAAACGGCTCTTTGCCGCTCGATGTTGACCAAACGGAAGGTTGGACCTCTTGAACAGTGCCGTAAAAAGCGGCATCACACTCATTCATTAAAGAACTGTAACTGTATCCGGCACGTGACGCATTTGTCCATGGATGATACCAAATCAAATCATCGTTTCTCGGGATATTGGCGTAACCGCTTGACACATAAGGCGTGATGTTTTTGTTCAGCGGGTTTAAAGAAGCCGGAATGTCATAAAACGCGGAGGGGAGAGGTAAACCGGAATCAATCGGTTCATCATATTCATTATAATCGTAATTATTCGGATTGCTGTCGGCAGCCGCCCGATAATACCAAACACCGATAATGCCGGCGATTAAAAGAATAAAAAGAATAAAACCTGCTAAAAGCATTTTTTGAGACAGAGTTATTAGAACACCTTCCGAAAATTCAGTCTGTTAAACATTTAAAATTTAAGAGATAGAGTTTATGGAAATAGAAAGCATTTATAATATATAACCCGGAATTAAAACGGCTTGAAACTTCGTTTCGAGTTTGGACCGCCGCTTTACCTCTCTTAAAAAAAGAATCGGGATGTGACATTGAGCCGCCCGAAAAAGATCGGGACGCAGCGTTGCGCCGCCCGAACCAAAAAAAAGCCCCGATAAAAATCGGGGCTTCGTTTTTTAAATCCGCTGAGATTTTTTTAATTCATTGAAATTTGTTTAATTCATTGAAATTTTCAGCGGAAAACTTACTCTTTGTCGAGTTCGAATTTGGTGCCGTAGTAAATGATGCCGCTGTCGCCGTCGCTTCCGAGTCTTCTGAAAACGGAGTGGACGCGTTTGCCGATTGCGACTTTCTCGGGCTCGTCAACGATTTGGGTGGTGAGCTTGGCGCCTTCATCGAGTTCGACAATGGCGAGCGCGTACGGAACGAGGTCGTTGAATTCATCGGATGTGGTGTGCGTGATTGTGCACGTCACGATTTTGCCGGTCCCTTTGAATTTGTGCTGTTCCATATCACCGTCACGGCGGCACTCGGGGCAGAGATTTCGAATCGGGTAATAGTATTTGCCGCATGTCTTGCAATGAGAACCGACAAGATTGTATCTGCTTTGCTGTTCTCTCCAGAATCTTGGTACTGTCATCGTAATCACCTCTCATTTGAGAAAATATGAACCGCGGCTGTTGCGCCGGAACCGCCGACATTGTGAGTCATACCGTATTTTGCACCGTTTACCTGACGTTTTCCGGCTTCGCCGCGGAGCTGATGGACAGCTTCAACCGCCTGCTTCACGCCGGTCGCGCCGACAGGATGCCCGGTCGATTTCAAGCCGCCGGAAGGGTTAACGGAGATCTTTGCGTTGAGCGCGGTGTCGCCTGCCAATGAAGCGGGGCCGCCTTTTCCTTTTTCAAAGAAACCGAGGTCTTCAATCGCGCAGATTTCAGCGATCGTGAAACAGTCATGGACTTCCACAAAACTGATGTCTTTGGGCGTCAAGCCTGCCATTTCATAGGCGCGCTTGCCGGCCGCGACCGTCGCGTCAAGCGTCGTGATGTCGCGTCTGTCGTGCAATGCGATCGTGTCGCTTGCCTGAGCGCTGGCTTTGATGTAAATCGGCGTGTCCGTGTATTTGCGGGCTTCATCGGCCGGAACGACAATCACGGCGGCGGCGCCGTCTGAAACCGGAGAACAGTCCAAAATATGAAGCGGGTCCGAAACCATAATGGATTTCAAAACCTGATCGATCGTGAGCTTGCTCTTGAACTGAGCAATCGGATTGTGCATGCCGTTGTCATGATTCTTCACGGCAACAGCGGCCAGCTGTTCGCTTGTCGTGCCGTGCTGCGCCATATGGAGCTTGGCAATCATTGCGTAAATTCCGGGGAATGTGGCGCCTTGAATGCCTTCCCACTCGCGGTCAGCTGCGGCGGCGAGCGCGTCTGTCACGCCGGACCCGTCAATATCAGTCATTTTTTCCGCGCCGGCCGCGATAACGATATCACTGTAACCGGATGCGACTGCCTGAATCGCTTGGCGAAGCGCCAGACCGCCCGAAGCGCAAGCGGCTTCAACGCGGGTGGACGGAATATTCAATCCTTTGGCAAGACCGGAATAGTCCGCAATCAATGCGCCCAAATGCTCCTGTTCAATGAACTTGCCGCCGCTCATGTTGCCGACATACATCGCGTCAATATCTTCGCCGCCGATACCCGCGTCTTCAATCGCGCCGATACCTGCTTCAACGACAATGTCTCTGAGGGATTTTTCCCACAATTCTCCGAATTCGGTTGTCTTTGCACCGACAATTGCTACTTCTCTCATATAATTCACCTCATCCGAAATTGATTTTGCCTTTGTGGTGCGCATATTTACCGTAGTCGAGGTAAATCGGATCAGCGAGCAATTCTTCAACCGTCGGAACTTTGCCGCGGAATTCTTCAATCTTATCGGTGACACGGATGCTGAACGCGTCAGAACCGGCACCGGACCCGTATGCGGTTGCGAAGATGCGGTCTCCGGGTTTTGCGATATCAAGCGTTGCCGCAATACCCATCAAACAAGAACCGGAATAAGTGTTTCCGAGTCTCGGAACGACAAGTCCGGGTTTGATCTGCTCTTTTGTGAAACCGAGCATCTGCGCGGCTCTTTCCGGGAATTTGCCGTTGGGCTGATGGAAAACCGCGTAATCGTAGTCTTCCGGCTTGGTTCCCATTTTTTTGAGAAGACCTTTTGCGCCGCCTGTCACGTGCCTGAAGTAACCGGGATCTCCCGTGAAGCGTCCGCCGTGGCTCGGATAGTGCTGGCTTTCGCGTCTCCAAAAGTCAGGTGTATCCGTTGTAAAAGAATATGTATCTTCAATGATTGCGATGAGTTCGGATTCTTTATTTCCGATCACATATGCCGCGCCGCCTGCAGCGGCCGTATATTCGAGCGCGTCATTGGGAGCGCCTTGGGACACGTCAGCGCCGATTGCGAGACCGAGGTCGATCATGCCGGAGCCGACCAGACCCATGCAAACCTGAACGGCCGCAGAACCCGCTTTACACGCGAATTCAAAATCTGCCGCGGTCATGTCGGGCGTTGCGCCGACCGCTTCGGCGACAATTGTGCTGGTGGGCTTCACCGCATACGGATGACTTTCAGAACCGGTGTAGACCGCTCCGATTCTTTGTGTGTTAAGACCGACACGATTGACGGCACTCCGCGCTGCGGAAACAGCGATGGTCGCTGCATCTTCGTCAACATCGGGAACGGATTTTTCATAAACTTTCAAACCGTTCTTTAAAATTTCGGCATCTCCGCCCCAAACCTTAGCGATTTCTTCGGTTTTAATTCTGTAGCGGGGAATGTAGGCGCCGTAAGAAACAATTCCAACTGTCAATTTACTCACCTTTTGTGTTTAAGAATTACTGCGAAATAAATATCGGGCAGTCATTTCATATAGGGTAGTCGTTATTTCAGTTCTTTTGCCGAACTGTCCGGTACAACATAAATACAATCGACATAATCCGGCGCGGCGACGATCAGAATCCAAAAAAGCCGAATAGAGAAACA
>JAITUZ010000029.1 GCA_031286065.1 Candidatus Methanimicrococcus odontotermitis
ATTTCCGAGCAGATAGTTTGACTTTTGGTCAACGAGGACGGAGTATCGGTTGTCGATGAGCCGATTATCCGGGAGATTGTCGCCGCCGGCAGAAGTGCCGGTCGCGCCGCAGGATGATGTAAATTCGCCGACATTTCGCTCAGTGTCAAAAACGTTTCTGTCAAATCCGACTTTTCCGCGCTTCAGAATGTCGTGTTCACCGCGATAATATTTGAGACCCGTTTTCATTTCTTTCAAAATGTCGCTGCTGAGCCAGTTCGTGATGTACCATTTAATCAGTTCGGGGTCTGTATAATCCTTTTTTGAGAGAGGGATTTCTGCCATTTTTAACACAACCGTTTTTGACGTTCGTTTTTTAAAGTAAAATGAAATTGATTGTTTTTTATTTTTTGTTAGAATTTTCCGATGTTGTTTTTCTCGGCGTTTTTTGTTTTTAGACAATTATATTTGTTTTATTTCTAACGTTTTTGAATTAACGCCCATTTTTAAAACCCGACTTTTACGCCGACCGGACGCATGATGTCCGTCATGCCATAGCGACCGGCATCCATACAATTATGAACAAGAACTCCATTCGCGAAAAATTCATGAACATCTTCCACAGTCAAATCATAAACAAAATCAGCCTTTTTTGGCAAAGCGGATACGTGCAGCACACTGTCTGCTACAGGATTTTGTTTTTTCATATTTGTTAATCTGGAATAGAAGACCGCAATTGATACATTCTCGTTCTTCATCATCTATCCCCTATTTTCTTCTGCATTCTGATTTACATGCATTTGAACAGTATTTGTGAACGGTTCCGGTTGGTTTTGATTTATACGTTTTTCCGCAATTTTTACAATCGAATTCTTGCAATTCCATTTTTTTGGCACTTTCGATTGCATGATTTCTATGCCAGTCTCTCCCCTCTTCCGAAGCATGCCATGCTTTTGTGAGAGGTCGTATTTTGTCGGCGTGTTTTTGTTGCTTTTCCAATCGTTCGCCTTCAAACGGATGTTTTGCAGAATGCTCAGTAGGCGATACCATTTCGAGGTTTTCAATTCTGTTGTCTTGGCAGTTTCCGTTTTTATGGTGGATGTGGTACCCTTCTGGTATTTCTCCATTGGATTTTTCCCAGACATATCTGTGCAACCACGTATTTCCACGTTTAAAATATTCTCGATCAGATCTGTTTTTTGATTCCGGGTACCTGCGCCACGATTTACCATCATATATTGTGGATTCTGCTCGCATATTAAGTCCTCCGAAAGTGTTAATAGTAAATCTCCAAAATGTAAATCTTCTAATTTTTTATAAGTACCGTTTGAAAAAATATAATGATTCGGTGTTCCGATGACAGATTTTCCATTAGATGTTTTTAATTCATATACCGTTTTATTAACACCTGTAATACCACTGAAAACAACGCGCTTCCAACCGACTCTTGTTAATACTAAGTCGTCCGTTGTTATAGATTCAATAGGAATATCACCTCGTTTTGTAGTGATCAAAGTGCCGGCAATAAGGCAATGATTAAAGCCATCCACCGGCCGGTTAAGCTTAATCCCGTTGCGGTCTTCAGCCCACGTATACGCGGCGATTTCGTCCGCGTAATTAACACAGCGCGGGTGGATATATATTTTGTAATTTTGACAGAATTGGACACCATGCATGACCGAATCCTGCCCTTTTCGCGCCGGCGCTATTCTCATGATTCCGAGCCGGCGCAATTCATCAATGCTTTTCGGCTCGGCGCTGTCGGCGTAAATCTGCTCTTTTTGATATCCCATTTTGATTATCTTCTCAGCGATTTCACGGTTTGAAAGCTTCTTTTCATAAAATTCGTCAAAAACATAGATTTCCATTCTCTTATTGTCGACCAGCTATGCAATGAACGCGCTCGGATCGATCGAATATCCAAAATCCAGTCCGAACGCTGCGAGAACGCTGGAACGTCGTCGAACGATATCTACATCAAAATCTTCAATCACCCATTTTTCGTATATGAGGCCTTCAATAATTCCCCAGTTCCCGAGACCTTCAACCCAATAGCGTCGTGGATTCTCTTTCTCCATTTTCTCATAGTAACGCCGATCATGTTCTCCAAGGAATTCGTTGTCTTTCCAAGTCGTCGTTTTTGTAAATATATCAGAATCGTCTGAAACATCGAAAAAACGGCGTTTGATCCAAATTTTGTCGTGCCACGGGTTAAATGTAAGGGTGTGCTGCGGCCACAGGTCCGCCGGTAGATTGCCTCGAATGGAACCGTCGATTTTATCGAAGTCCGACTCTCTTTTTACCTGGAATGCTTCCTCAATCCACGTCCAACACAGAAATCCGATTGAGACTGTAATAGATGTCAATTTCAAAGGATCATCCAACCCGCGGAAGAGGATTTTCTGCCCGGTCGGCAGATAAGTCATTTCGAGCGGAGATGTTGAGATTTTCCAATACTTCTCAACCCCCATACGGTGAATTGCCCATTCCAATTCAGAGAAACAACTGTCTTTCAGAGAGGCGTAAGTCTGTCTGATGACTAAAAGATTCGATTGAGGGTGTTTCATGAGCTTTGAGATGAAATACAGCGCCGTTGTTTTGCTTTTCTTTGATGCTCTACCGCCTTTTAAAACGCGATATCTGTGTTTCGAATTCCAAAAGTCGCTGTAACCTCCGCCGACAAGATCGGAAAGACTGACTACTGCCTGATTAACAGCTTGCGCTGCCGGCGCCGGCAAAACGGCAGAAAATATGAAAAGAATCAAAAAAAGAATGGATGGAATCATACGTCATCAACAAAAGAGGGTGCTTCCATTATTTCGACCCTCGAAATGAACATTCCTTTTGTTTTCGCCAAAAACTCTGATGCTTTCAGTTGATCTTTCTTCTCTTCCGAGCCGCTTCGCATCGTTTGAGTCCAAAACTGCTGTAATTCAACTGCATCAGCGATACTGTCTGCGATAATGGCAGCACGTCTACGCTCTAATTCTGATAACACCTTAGGTTTTCTTAGTAATTTGGAGCCTTCCACTCCTGCAATGTTGCGGGAGTTTGTGCGGTATCCGGCCGCAAGGTAAGCGTCTGTAGCATTTCCTGTTTTGAGGTACTCGTCAATGAATTTCATCATCTTCGGCGTAAGATTGTCACCTTTTGGCATCATTTCAACTCCGTTTTTTAGAAATAAAGTAAAATTGACCGTTTTTCATTTTTGTTAAAAATTTACTGTCATTGATTTTCTCGGCGTTTTTGTTTTGAAGACAGATTAATTTGTTCTAAATTAAGACTATTTGATAAATTGCAATGTACAAAATTTGAAAACTGCTTTTTTTAGACAGGAGCGATTCGTCTGTCCCTCATGAGATCATTGTGTTGATGTCAACGAAATGGTCATCAATCTATTTTCCCTATCAGGATCATTTTTGTGACGTCACGAAAATGTCCATCATTCTCCATTTTCCAAAAGAAACTTGTCATAATCGCTCTCAAACAGCCTGTCTTGAACAACGCGGTATTTTTCAAATTCGGTTAATGCAAATGTTTTTGCAACTTCCATTGAAACGCGCCCGCTGTCGTGCAGAAGTTCTCGTTCATTAAACTGCAAAAAAGTAGACCGTGAACGTTTCATTTTGAATCAATCTCTTTATTATATTACTTTCAATTTCTCTTTCATCGGCACAGAATATGTCAAATAAACCCGCTGCTTATTATTGTTTTTTTGAGCCTTCCGGCTTTTTCTGACTTTCCAGCTTTTTTTGTGTGTTTTTGATCGTCTCAAAGTAATCCTGTTCAACAGGAGACAGTTCATCAATAGTCTTTTGTTTATACTTTTGATATTCAGAATTCGCTTTATCCAAAGCCGCGTCATGACTGATGCTTCCGGAACCGATTAATGCCCCTTCTCCATAATTTTTTGTAAATGTATCAAGTTCTGACAACCAGTCTCTCATATACATATGTTCATGCCGTCTCGCTTTTAATTCCGCAATATCAAAAAAAGCAGATACGATACGGTTAAGGGTGAACAGTTCGTCCTTAGTCATGTAATTTTTTGCTTTATCTACATCCGTTTTACCCGGGCGGGAACCTTTAAAGGATGTCAGCCCCATGAACGGTTGCTTACTGTCCGCTCTTTCATAGATTAATTCGGCGGCAGTATGCTTCGAAGCGGCAAAATGCATTTTATTCTGTACGACTTTAAAAAACTCAAAAGTTTCCTGCTGTTTCGGATTATAATCAATGCTTGTTGCATATAAATCCAATACCTGCCGATAAAGGGCTTTTTCGCTGGAACGGATGTCCCGAATACGTTCCAGCAATTCATACCAATAATTTCCGCCGCCGAGCTCTTTCAGTTTTGGATCGTTCATAGCGAAACCCTTTTGCAGATATTCGTGCAAAATTGAGGTAGCCCATTGACGGAATTGAATACCTTTTTGAGATTTGACGCGGTAGCCGACAGCGAGGATAACATCGAGATTATAATAATCGATATTATAAATTTTGTTATCGGCAGCAGTTGTTGCAAATTTTGCAACAACTGAATCTGTATGCAACTCTTCATCTCTAAAAATATTTTTAATATGACGTGAAATAGTCGATTTGGAACGCTGAAATAGTTCCGCCATCTGATCAAGAGAAAGCCACACCGTTTCTCTTTCCATCTGAACATCAATCATGGTTTTACCATCTTCTGTTTGATAAATAATGATTTCAGATTCCGGTGTCATTTCGACTCATTCTCCTTTTTACTTAATACAAGCTTCTCTTTCACCGGCACTGGCACAGAATACGCGGTCACAACCGCCGGTAAATCATGCCTTAGACGCTTTCTGTCAAGACGCATTTCCATCGATGGCGGTTCGTAGATAATCTCAATTCCATGATCTTCAAACCTTTCGAGTTTGTTCTCTTGGAATATTTGGATCAGTTCGTCAACCTCTTGTTTTCTTATTTTTTGAATCTGTTGAAGACTTTCATCTGTATTTTTCAATTCGAACAATTTTCGAGACAGCAATTTCCAGACTTCATCCATCGGAATCGGACTCATTTCGCTTCTTTTCTTCTTCTGTTGCATATCGAATCTTCCAGCCTTTCCCCTTTATGCCGCCGATTTCCCTGTCACGTTTGCTGCGCTTATCAAATAAAACATAATTCATCTGATATCGTGTTTTTTGGAAATCTTCGGCAGCCTGCACCATTGTGTAATATGTCCGTTTTTCACCCGTTTTTTCATTCTCGGCGACGAAACGTATTTCTTTTGGCTGATATGGGTTTTTAATGAGAAGGCGGATTGGAGTCAACTCTTCCGGATTCATTTCATTGTCTTTTTCGACCAGCTCAAATGTTTTTAAATTCCGTTTCCGGATTTTCAGATTTCGTTCCATGATTTTTTTGTTCTTTTTCCGAATTTCGTTGATTTCTTCTTTTGTTCTGTTTTTCCCGATTGTAATCGGTTTGTCAAACTCTTCCGTCACGGAATCAAAAACAGCATATTCAATGGCAGGAGACATTTTATATCTCTCTGCTAAAAAAGAGATTTCGGAATCATAAAAAGGATATTTGCCGGCTATTTTTCCGGAAAGAGCTTGCCGAGTGATCCCAATAAGTTCAGCGAGTCCACCGATTTGGTCGCCGTTTTCTTCAATGATTTCTTTTAGATAAAAGGGATCCATTTTAGCCACCTGTATGGAATTAAACACTTTGAATTTATATATAATTTATAGTTCATCAAAGATTTTTTTAAGTTCTTTTGCTTTTCGTTTTCCGGTTTCAGTTATCTGAGCGAATCGGCCGTCAATCTCAACGAAGCCGCGGCGCTTCAGAGCCTGCATCGTAGAGTCTCTGATGTGAGGGGCAAACTTGTCAACCGGGTTCCAAGAGGAACACGTCAGAGGAATGAGATAACAACTCGGTCGCTCAAATTTTCCGAAAGTGTCGAAGTCTTTAATGGATGTTTCCATCAATTTGCTTAAGTCTTCTATGTTCTCAACTCATCATTTTCAATAATATCTTCCATTATAACCTTCATCATATGGTAAAAAGGACGAAGCGTTTGAAGTTCACGAAGACGGCAAATTTGGAAGCGTTCTTTCTTTGTTTCTCGAATCCTTTTCCCATTATTCAAAACCCGTGCAGTCAGATGTATTCTGATTTTGTTTTTAATAGAAACAGGTCTAATGGAAAGTTCAATTTTAAAACTTCTTTTTTCCAATTCTTTACATGTAGCCGGCACAGTAATCATCTCAGACTAAATATATACCAAAAATCAACAAAGAAATAGCAGATCCGATCATTAAAAAAAGAATTGTAGCTCTTTCGCCACAAGTCATTTTTTTCGTCATCGTTTGTCATCGTAAACTACTCATTTAGTAGATTTTTTAAGCCACTCTACGGCTGCCGGTCGGCTCTTAAATTCTTCGGTCCAGGCATCTCCTGTTGAGTTGTCACAAGCAACCCAAATTTTCCCTTCTGGGATGAGATATAATCCGATTTTTTGCGGATTTTTCATGTTTTCAACGACATCAGAAAATTGATCCGTTGAAATTGTTTTAATATCCATGCCATAGCCCCTTAAACTCCTCAATTTTCAGATTTTCCATTTTTAACTGTCTTGACAACCCATTTTTCGGATGCACAATTAAATACACAAGAAGAAGCTGTCGCTTCGTGTCTTTCAATCATTTTTTCCATAAATGCAATTGCTTCCTCTTCTGTTTCGAATTCTTTTATCATTTCCCCTTCTCCTCAGTTTTCACATTCTATGATTTTGATCTCAAATCGGTCAATGAACAAATGATTTCTGCAATCTCTTTCGGCGCCTTTGCGTCAGTCGGGATGATAATATCATAAATGGCTGTATTTTCAATGTCGATGTCATAAAACGAGGAATAACGCTTCCTCTCAGATGCTTCTCTTCGGAACATCTTGGCAACCGTAATATCTAAAGACTCCTCGGCATCTCTTTGGGCGATCCGCTTGGCCCGAACTTCCGGAGCCGCGGTCAAAAGGACTTTCAAAGCTTTATTTTTCGAAGAAAAGCCGTTCACTGCGTGAATGCAGTTGTATGCGGCCAGCCTGCCTTCAAGGATTAAATTTCCCTGATTTTCTCGGATGATTCCAATCATCTTCATGTCAAGGCCGGTATCAATCGACGGATCTGATTCTGACATCTTACTGAATTGTTCCAACGACAGATTCCGGTTTTTTGCTTCTTGGCGGAAAATTTCGCCGGCAGAGATGAATTTGAATCCTGTTTTATCCTGCAGCAGTTTTGAAATTGTTGTCGTGCCGGCACCCGGAAGACCGCTGAGTGTAACAATCATTCGGAATCACCACACTCAGACATGCAAGCAGGACAAGGCGAATACAAATACTCTTTAACTTCTTCCTCATTTGAAAATGAACGAACGAATCCATTTTTAGTATTAAATAAGTGAAGAGGGTAACCGACAGCGCCGTCAATTTTGCATAAAGATGATTCAATTCTTGTGATCATACAGTCGGTATCTAATTCGAAATCCATACTTTTGAGCATCAAATAACATGCTTCGGCATAATCGCCGGCGCAACCGATTGAAATAAAATCCGCTTCTCTGACGAGACCATTTTGATAAATCGCCCAGATTCCTGAATCTGTTGCAATCAGTATTTCAGAATCAATTTCATCAAATCCCTCTTGTGATTTCGAAACTCGTCCATTTTTTGAAAATAAAGAGAAGATCGAAGGAACAATATCGTTCACCAGATTTTTAAAATTCAAATCCTTTTTGAAAAGTTTCTTATTGGAATAAATCAGATTGTGGTCTCTCACAGAACCGGCAACTCCGATTATTTTGTTTCCTTTAACCGTGAAGGCTTTTTTCTGATTTTTTGAGAACTCTCCGATATTATGTTCACCCGCAATTACTCGGCTGTCGCAAATTACCCAAGAGTAATCCTCGTCTTTGATGGCAATAATTAAAGTCATTCTTCATCACCTGACTCGGATTCTGTTTCCTTTGATTTCTTCCCGTTTACTTTGAGGAATCCTTTCTTTTCGGACACCTGCAGATATTCAGCATAAATCTCAGGATGGTCAATCTCAAGCTTCTTTGAATTGATTTTAAATGTCGTTGTCGGCTCCATGTATCGGACTTCAACACAATCATTCTCGACATAATCAAGTCTGTAAGGAAGCATTTCCTCAATCAATTGTTCTTTGAGAGCTTTCTCGGCTTCTTCCAAATCTTTACGCTCGGAGACTACCATTCCGAGGTCTTTGACAATACTTTGAATTCTTTTCCGACTGTCCGTCGGGAGATCGTCAATATGAACCATTTCTTTCAACTCTTCCGGAACTCAGATAATTCCTGTTAAATTATAATGGCCGATAACTTTCTTTTCACATTTCGGTCGTGTTTCAGGGTTTTCACCGGCTTAATCGGCGGATTCTTCGACAATATCATAAGACATTTCAAAAATATCCGGTTTGCAGGGATAGAGTTCTCCTTTCACTCCTTTAATGATGTAATCGCCGATATCTGTGGACATTGTTCCCTCAAGCGTTTCAATTGTGACATTCGACAGATGTTCATCGTCTCCGAATTCATCCTCAACATCGCCGTTTAAAGTCCCGTTCAACCACGCTTCAATCAGCCATTCAGGCGTTTGTTCATCATCGGGCATAAACTTTTCAGGCAGTTTGAAAAATTCTACTTCAATCGGTTTCTTTCTTGCAATCATTTTTATCCCTCCTTCTTTTATATATGTAATATATCCAACATTTTCTTATTTTATATAATTTTCTTGGGCTTTGCACGAAAATTCAACAATTAAGCCTAATTTTCGTGCAACTCCCAAAAAATGAGTGCTTTTACGGGAAAATATGATATGTTTTGACTTAAAAACAGCATTGTATGAGATAATTTATTTAAGCACTTATTTTTGAGTTTTGTTTGATAAACAAGAATGTTCGTGCAAAACTTAATTTTCGTGCAAAGCTTTTTTTTTGTTTTAAATCTTATTTCTTATCTTTGGGCGTTATGTCTATCGGATCTGTTCTTTTTTATAATTATAGTAACAATTAAATATTATTAATATGTTGAATACTTTACATTATTGTTATGTAACTTCCAGCCTATGTAATTTTTAATTTGTACATCGGTGCTGGTTCAAGAGGGGTGAAATAAATGATAGAAGCAGACAATTCAGTGTTTAATGAGCCGGTGAGTTTTTCAAACAACGATTCGGAAATAGAGTTCAATCTGGTTGAACATTTTCGAGTGTATTGTAAAATAAAATACTCAAAGTCAACCGTCAGGAGCTATATGGACAAAGTTCAGGAATTCGATTCCATAATTGCTCAGTCCGGATTCACAAAAAACGGGTTTTCGGATTTTGATAAGACATGGGATTACCAAAGATTCCGACAGGTTTTATTTTACTACGTGTTTAAAATCCAAGAAAGAGGAAACAAACCGCAAACGGTCCTCAAAAAAATCAATGCGTTGAAAAGGTTTTTCATTTTTCTGAAAGACCGTGATATTGTATCGATCAATCCAATCGACGACTTCAGAGAAGCCAATTTATCTTTTTATAAAATCGTTTCTGAAGAAAGGCAGGCAGTCTCGCTTGAAAAACTAGAAGAAATAATCTCTGTCGGGAGCATGGAAGTCAAACACTGGAAAAATCCGGAATTTGACCCGTTTAAAACACATTTGCTGAGGACATGTTATCTCGTTTTGGCAAAAGATTTGCTTCGCAGCAAAGAGTTTTGTGCTCTGAATATCGGCAACTTTTATCTCAATGAGAAATACTTCACGACAGGAGATTTTGCAAAAATCTCGGGGAAGCGCCGGCCGCTCGATGACCAGACGATTTGGCACATCCGAGTATACTGGTGGATCCGCTCCTACATTTTTGGAGAGGTTCTGACTCCGAAATCACCGGCTTTTCTTGGAATGAGATATAAAACACGGATGAATCCTAAAGTGCTTTGCAATAAAGTCAAAAAGTCGGCGGCCGTTGCAGGCGTCCACGAAGAAGGCGGTCCTTTGATTCGCCGTTTTACGACACATAATTTCAGACACAGCGGTACAACGCTTCTGGCCGACACAGAAATAAAAGATTCGTTTATCGTTTATTTCCGCGGTGATTCGCCCGACAGGTCTATGGACAGATATCACCATCCGACCACCGAAAAACTAATCATGGAATATTTGAAACATATGCCTGAATTTAAGATCGGTGAAAGTCTGGCAGATGTTTACTATATGAAAGAGATTGAGGAATCAATGAAAAGAGATGAGATAAATAATCCGGCTTAATTGCCAAATTTTTATTTTTTGTTTTTTATTTTCTCATACCCGTGTTTCTGTACATATTCGGACACCATTTTTTCCTGCTCATCAGATAAGCAGATCTCTTTGTAATATCCTAGAACTTCATGCGGTGGTATTGTTGTATACATTCTGAACATTCGGATAATATCCTTCATTATTGAAACTATAAGATAAAACAGATTTATGCTGTGTACCTGTAAATTTATCCGGTACAAAAATTAATCCAGTCTTATCGTTCAGTATCTTATTGCATCCTTTGCATCTCATTTTTATTCTTCTCTAAATTATTTATTTGTTTATTAATTTTTGTTTTTGCTGGTCAAATTCTTCTTGAGTGATTATTCCGGTATCAAGCAATGATTTCAATTTTAAAAGTTCATCAGCGATAGAAAAAATATGTTGAGGAGCATCTAATTGGTCTAGCGTGTTTTCAGCTTTTATTTGTCATATTTATGATTTGGATCAAATCCTGTAATGAAAAAAACTGTTCCTGCTATATAACCATGGACTCGTGAGGTTTGAGAAATCCGAAGATGAATTATTTCAACATCTCTTTTTGAAGATCTTTCCTCACTCGGTTGAGCTTGCTAATTATTTAAAAATGAATCCACATCACACATCGTCTGTTGTGCTTTCTTAAAAAACACGTCTATAGCTGTTAAGAGAGCATGATCCATGTCGCAAAGACAGTGGTGCCCTCTCATCTTATATTTTCCAAAACTTCCAAATTGGAGAATTACTGAATTCGGAATCGTGGGTGTCGTGAATTTCGATATGCATTGATTAGAGGATTTTGATGAGGAAAGTTTCTTCTCTGATGATTCTGGAGGATTTTTCAGAATCAGTTTTTTATTCTTTTTTTGAGACCAATCGCCCATCAGTCGTTTTGCCCCTTATCATAAATTGAATTATAATATGAAGCCATATCCGAAGGAGAAATTACGTTTGTAGACGGCTCTGAAAGGGGAAGTTCTCCTCTTGCAATAATCCAAGGATCTTCTTCATGCGTTAATGCCTCAAGCTGATGTCCGGAAAATTCTCCGTAAGTATTCCAAATCATTTCTAAAAATTCGTCTGTCTCTTCCGAAACAGAAGGGGGTACTCCTTCTTGTCGGATCAAATTCCAACCCATATGGCGATATTTGTTATATAGCATCGGATTCACAGGTCCATGAATCCATGCCTGAAATTCATCACGTCGGCAGAGCGGGTCATCAAATAAGGCATAAGACCAAGCAACTGAATAATAACAAAGTTTTTGAAGCTTTTTGTGAATCATTTGTTCTTTGTTCAAAAACCAGTCGGCGACATCAGTGATATCTAATTGCGGTATATCTGTCATAAACCCTCCACCTCTCCAAAAAAATGTGCAAACAATATACAATAAAAACACAATTATATTTATAATTTTCAATTAGATGCACGGTTTTATTGCCAACGTGAACGGTTTTAACATTATTGATTCAATATATATAAAAAAAGGCACAGTGGTCGAAGATGCCTCAGTTGTGTATTTATGCGGGGGAAGGGAGTCGAACCCCTGAACGCCTACGCGAACAGATCTTGAGTCTGTCACCGTTGACCACTTGGTTACCCCCGCGGAGTGTTTTTATTTTTAAAAAAGTAAACATCTTTAAAATCGATTTTTCATATAAATAGATTATGATGCAGCCTTCTTTTTAAGCCTTTTTTAATCCGGCTTCAGAACAGCAGGAAATAAAACGCGAAGGAAAGAATCGCGCCGAAAAGCGTTGAAACGACATTGACGCCGCTGTTTGACAAAAAGCCTCTTTTTTGAAGAACCGCCCCTAGAACGCTGTCAATGTTGGTTCCGAGGAAACCGCCGACAACAGCGGCCGCTAAAGCGATCCAAAACGTATCAATCATGCCGAACGCGAACGCCATCAAACCGATGATAACGGATCCGGCCAAACAAGCCGCTTCGCCGAGCAGGCTGACGCCGCCGTCTTCGCCGGGCCTGGCTTTTCTGAAATTTGTAATCATGTACGTCGGTCCTTTTGCGGTCACGCCGATTTCACTGGCCATCGTGTCTCCCGTCGCCGTCGCGACAGTTCCGACGTAAGCGAAGGCAAGCGGCGCGGTCAGTCCGCTCCACTCCGGATACAGAGAAAGAATGCCGCAAAGGACAGCGATAATAAGCGCCCAGATGCTGTTTGAAAACACGTTTTCATAACTTCGGATGCCGGTTTTAGATTCAGCGAGGCCGGCGTCTTTTTTCTGCTTGAATTTGTATTTCGTAAACCCGCCGCCGAGGATAAAAAAAGCGACAAGCAGGACAAACCACCAAATATTCGTAAAAAGAATGATCAGAATGCCGAGAACGGCCGCAGAGAACAGAGCGGATGTGTCTGCGATTTTGTAACGGTAAGCTAAAAAGGACAAAATCACGGAAAAAAGAGCCGCCAATGCCGTTTCAGAGAACGGCGTCCTGTAGTTGAGCGCGAAAAGAATCCACATGGAAATAAGCGCGCCGAGATAAATGGAAGCGTTGGCGTTTATTTGGGACGGGATCGATTCAAACAAACTGCCGATGAAAGCGCCGATGATTGAAATAAAAAAAAGCTGATTCAAAAAATCAATTGTCATCTCGTGTCCCGTAAAATAAGCGACCCAAACTCCGGCCAAAAACGCGCCGAGAACGCGCAGCAGGATCAAAAAGAATTCATAACTTAAAGAAATGTTTTTGAATTTTTCAGAGTCGCGGACATTTTCATAAAGCGTTACTTTGCTGAACAAAGAATACCAAGAGCGCGTACTGAAAATTGTCACGGCGAGCGCTTGAAATATTAAAAAAACCGGAAATTTCGAGCCGTCATTTTCAATGAGGAACGCTGCCAAAAAACTGACCGCTAAAATGCCTGCCAGCAGTCTGAAATCAAAAGAAAGCTGCTTGAGTTTTTTTTCATCCGTCAAACGGAATAACGCAACGGCTTTTCGGAAAAACGGCGTCATTGACAAAATACAAAAAATAAAACAGGTCGCAAAAAAGAACCAAAGCGGCAAAAAGGCGGCCGACAGTATAAACAAAATGCCTGAGGCATATTTCGCCAAATAAAACAACTTGCACGTTGTTGCCTCTTTATTTGCTTTGCCGATTCCGATCATAATTATTCCTTGCCGAAAGGTCCGTAAAATAATGATTGACTTATCCGTTTTGATATATTAAATTGTTTGAAAATTGATATATTAAATTGTTTGAAAATCAATTCATATAAACGACTTTTGTAGAAACATACTCGGGATTGAAATTGTCGCCGTAAACGACGCATGTAAAGCGCGTATAGTTTTGCCGCGGCATCCGGACCGTATATTCCGCCCAGGCCGAACCGTCGTCCGCCAGCGTTCCAAGAACGATCTCACTGCTTTGAGACCAAACGCGCGTCATGTCAAACGGTTCGGATTCAGCCATAATGACAACCGTGACATTTTGACCGGAAGTCGGACCGGCATTTATCACATCGCAGCGGATTTTATAGTTAACGTGCGTCCAATCATTGTCAACATAATCCGCCCGAAGACGAATGCCCATGGCGGGTGTCGGATCCATCGGATACACTTTCGACGGCGCGTTTATGAATTGAGCCGGAAGTTCTCCGATTTCGAAGTCCGGCGCCGTCGTTTCAACATAATAATATCGGCTGCCGTCATGTTCATAATACGCGCCGGTCAAGTCTTCGCTTCCTTTAACGCCCAGCGCCATGTGTCCGGGAAGCTCGATCAAAACAACGCCGTATCCCATTTCAAGCAGAAGCGCCGCCGCCAAAATCGAACTGTCTTCACAGTCGCCGCCGTCAACAAGCGTTTCGATAGGATAGCGCGGATATTCATCATATCCCGTGGTCACGCTGTCGGAAGTGTAGGGCATCGCCTGAACAAAAGCGATAATGTTCTGAACGTTTTGGTCATCCGTAAAATTATATTTCTCCCCCTGTTCTTTGAACACATTGATCATCTGTTCCAAAAAAAGCCGGTCATCTTCAGTCAGCGCGTAATGGTCAATGTCCACCGCCGCATGCGATTTGTTTCTGTAAAAATCATAATGGTCCGCCGGAATCTTTACTTCAGCGGATTGGTCGTACCCGCCGAAAGTCCACGAATATGTCCGCACATACATATCTTCTGATGAATAATTCAGGCGGCTTTCATCAGCGGATGTCAGTGAAGACGGCGTTTCCGTCTCTTCATACACGGGTTCGGGAACCGAAGGAACATCAATTGGAATATTTGAGTCTTCCGAAGGCGAATAAAAATAAACGCCGCAGACAACTCCGGCAGCGATCAATGCGGCCGAAACGATTGCAAAAGCAATAAAACACGCGCTTAGAAATCTGACAATACCGCGCGCGTCCCGAACCATATCTTTCACCTGAACTCATCTGTTAAAGCTTGATTGATAATACTCATTTAATAAAATCACTTTGATAGAACTTTTCTGAAAAAAACTTCCTGATGGCTGAAAAGAAAGTTCAAATAATACACGAAACGAGCTCTGCCGATTCAGCGTTAAAACCACAGTTCAGATGTCATAATTCAAATTGTATGATAAATTGTATAAATATTCTTCGCAGAAGCAGCAATTGATTTTAAAAGATTTTAAAAATACGAATCATATATTAAGGCGATAATATGAAAAAAATCAAGTTTGCGTCCTTTTTATTAATTGCTTTATGTTTAACCGCATCCGGTTACGGCATTTACAGCATTTCAAAAAATGAACCCCCTAACGCCGCAATAAATGAATCGATTTATTTTGAAACGGATGGTTTGATGCCCGATTACACCCTCGGAGAAATAATAGACAGTTCTGACATTATTATTGTAGGAACAACCATTACCGATTCAAGTTATTGGAATACTGAAAATAAAGAAAAACCGGACTTATCTGAAAAAGAGATTCTTCAAAGCGAATATAACATATTTACAGATTATACTATCAAAATTGAAAATTCGTTGAAAGGAAAAATGCAGAATAAAGAAATTACCCTGACCGTCTCCGGCGGAACAGTAAACAACGATACCGTTTATGATAAAACAGCCCCTGTTTTTAAAGAAGGGGGGAGCTGTTTGTTATTTCTGACGAAAAATGATGACGGCAGTTATTACTTGAACACGCTTCAAGGGTATTTGACATCGGCTGACGGAAAAAATTACAGCAATTTTAAATACAGTTTCTCTTTAGAGGATTTGAAAGCAATGATTGAGCTCCCGGAGGATGAACTGAAGAAATATATCGCGGCTGCCAAATATGAGTATGTGTTTGCCGCGGAAATTAAAGAATCCGAAGAGGGAAATGAAAAATTAGACAGTTTGGGAATTCCCTATCAAATCTATACGGCAGAGATCATTGATGAAATGAAAGGCGGTGACATGCCTTCAAGCATTCAGCTGATCCAATTCGGCGGATATTACACGAAAGAACAGCTCTATGAGAGAGAAGAGCTGAGCGAAGACGCGTATCAGCCGAATTTATCAGAGATTCAGCAAAACGAATTCGGATACTATGAGCCTTCTTTTTGGGACCCGGAAAATTCACCCTTGACGGTTGGAGAAGCGTATATCATCACGGCGGAAAAAAATGACGCGTATGAAGAGTATTGGACGGAATACATCATTTGGGGATATGACAAACAATTAAAAATCGAAAATGAGAATGACATCAAAGAGTATGAACAGATTTTGAAAAAATCGGGAACATATGAATTGAGCCGGGCTTGAATTGAGCAGGACATATGAATGACTTCTGCCGCCGGATAATTTTATTTAAGGGGCATGGATTTGAACGCCTGATATTTCAGTGTTCTTATCATGCTCCTCTAAAAATAAGAAAAGGAGTTAAACGAATCAATTTCTTGATTTTTTATTCTCGATTCTTTTCGTCGCGTAATCTTTGTTGGAGCGGGAATCTTTGCCGCCGCCGTATTTTTTGCCGCCTTTGCCGGAATCGGCGCCGCTTTTGTATTTGCCGCCGTTGCTGCCGCCTTTACGGTCATTGAATTTGCCGCCTTCCTTTTTGCCTTTGTAGCCGCCGCGCTCGTCCCTGTCGCTTTTTCGGTCGCCGCCGTCATTGTTTTTGGCGCCGTATCTTCCTTTTTTACCGCTGTCGCTTGTGAATCGCTGTTTGGGGATTTGGGAAAACATTTCGTCAATGATTTTATCATCGGCGCGCGGAAGAATCCGGTTTTCATAAGCTCTTTTTAAAAGACAGGCGACGACATCTTCGGCGCTTCTCTCTTCTGTTATCAGCGCTTGGGCAAATTCTCTGAAAGGTTCGGCTTCTTCGGTGTGAACAAATTCCGAGTTGATTGCCAGCGACAAGTCATGATATAATTTGCTGCGCTTCATGGCCGCCACTTGGTCGGCATTCGGAAGCTCGACACGGCGGACATCGGCGTTTGCCAGCTTTTTGATGAAAGCGAATTTTCTGAAGTCGGCCGGTGTCAGAAGTGTAATAGCGGTGCCGTTTTTTCCGGCGCGGCCGGTCCTGCCGATTCTGTGCGTATAAGACTCGGGGTCCTGCGGAATGTCATAATTGACGACATGTGTCAGTTCGCTGACATCAATGCCTCTGGCGGCGACATCGGTCGCAACCAAAATTCTCAATTTCTGTTTTCTGAAGCGGTCCATAATGCGGATGCGCTGTTCCTGCAAAATGTCGCCGTGAATGACGTCGGCGTCATAGCCGCGTTCTTCCAGTTTCTGGACGACGTCATCCGATGTGTCTTTTCTGGCGCAGAAAACCAAACCGTAGAAGTCCGGGTCGGAATCAATGACACGGCAGAGCGCTTCAAATTTCAGTGCCGCAGGAACATCAATGGAAAGCTGTTCAATCAAAACATCTTCCTTGATTTTTTCAACGGAAACCATCTCGTATTGCCCCATATACTTCTTCGCGATTCCGAGAATCGGCTTTGGCATCGTTGCCGAGAAACAGAGCATGCGTTTGTCATCGCCGGTGTGCTGAATAATTTCTTTGATGTCGTCAATAAAACCCATATTCAGCATTTCATCCGCTTCGTCCAAAACAAAATAAGAGATATGGGACAGATCCAAGCGTTTCCTGTGGATCAGATCAATGATGCGACCGGGCGTTCCGACAACGATGTCAGCCCCTGCTGCAAGCGCTCTCAGCTGAATCGGGATCGGCTGGCCGCCGAATACGGGGACGATGTTTAAATCTTTGATGCCGCCAAAAGAGGATATTTCATCACAGACCTGGATTGCGAGTTCGCGTGTCGGCGTTAAAATGATGGCCTGAACGCGGCCTGTTTTTTCCGTGATATTTTGAATAATCGGAACGCCGAAGGCGGCTGTTTTGCCGGATCCTGTCTGCGCCTGGCCGATGATGTTGCAGTCGCCGCTTAAAAAAAGCGGAATGGTTTGAATCTGAATCGGTGTCGGATTTTCATATCCTTTTAAAAGGAGAGATTGAATAATTCTGTCTGATATACCGAGGTCTTGGAATGTTGCTGTCATAGTAATCACCAAATTGTGAACAAAAACAACGTCCTGAAAAAACCTGTTTAATGCTTCAAAGAGACCGACTCGTCCGGCCATTCCGAACGGAAAAAGGCGCTCATGACAATAAATACAAATCATTGCGCCGGCAGCTGCTGAAAAATTAATCGGTTCAGCAAATCAATAACACGATTGAAGAACAGGGTAAAACGCTGTTTCTGAGGCGGCCGTTTGAGTAAAACAAAGATAAAAATGTAATCGGATTACGATACGGATTCTCTCTCACTGTTTTCAGGAAACACGGCCGAAATTTCCGGAGTTATCCTCTTGAATATGAATCGAATGCGTCGTAACACATCGGAGAGAATCGAACCGGATAAGATTTCATAAAACTGTATCCTGCTATAAGAATCTTTCTCATCCTTTTCGGCTTTTTGAGTGAAAAGCCGCCTTTTAAACGGCCGGCGCAATAAAGACTTTATCCGTTCGGCGCATTTCGTTCTCTTATCTGTGAAAACAAGAAACCGGAGTTTTTTAAAATGCTGTTTCCGTTCCTTCAAAAAAACTATGATGTCGTCGTTGTCGGCGCAGGGCCTGCCGGATCGGCCGCCGCCAAATATGCGGCTCGCGGGGGCGCGGATGTTTTGGTTATCGACCGTAAAAAAGAAATCGGCTCTCCTGTCCAATGCGCCGGATTTCTCCCAAACGCATCCGAAATCGAAAATTTGATTCCCGGTTTGGTTTTGCCCGAGGATCTTAAAAAGATACCTCCGGCCTGCATTCTCGCCGAAACGTCGAAACAAAGGATTTACAGTCCGGATTTGCAGGTCAAAGAGTTCGATGTGAACGGATTCGTTTTAGACCGCCGTCTTTTTGACACGGCGCTGGCGGAACAAGCCGCTGCTGAAGGCGCTCAGCTTCTGTGCGGAACCGCCGTCAAGTCCGTCCGGTCCGATTCTGACAAACACACGCTTCATCTGAACAGCGTTTTCGGACAAGCGGAGATTACGGCGAAAGTCATCATCGGCGCGGACGGTCCGAGTTCTTTAATCGGAAAAACATTCGGATTATGCCGCGGCGCAGAAACGGTCAAATCCGGCAATGCGGGCATCTCGTCTCCTGTGTTAAATGCGGGTTATGAACGAGGCGTCGGATTCGAATATAAAATGACGGGCGTAGATATTGATTCCAAATCATTGGAAATGTTTTTCGGAAACGAATACGTTCCCGGCGGATATATTTGGATTTTTCCCGAAGGAGACGGAAAAGCCAATGTCGGCATCGGTCTCAGGCATTCTCTCCTTACGGAAAAAAGATCCGCCCGTGATTATTTAAATCATTTTATTCGGGAACATCCGATTGCCGCTGAAAAATTAAAAGGCGGAAAAATCACGTCCGTCATCGCCGGTGTCATTCCGGCAGACGGTGCTCCCGAAAAGACGGCGACGGATTCCGTGATGGTTGCGGGCGACGCTGCCGGACACGTGATGGCGACCAACGGCGGCGGCATTCCGTTCGCGGTCACGGCCGGCAAAATCGCCGGAGAAGTTGCCGCAGAAGCCGTGTCGGATGAAAAATGCGGCCGGAAATTATCAACGGCGGCTTATGAGCAGCTGTGGCGCGGCGAATTCGGAGAAGCTTTGGAGTCTTCCGTTCAGGCAAGAAAGCTGATGGATAAATTTTTCACGTCGGACAAGCGAATGAATGCGGCGTTTAAATTCCTGCCGGCGGACAAATTCAAAGAAATGCAATGCGGAAACATTCCGCACGCTGTTAAAATCGGATTGGATCTGCTGCTGAAATGAGGCACGTTGTCTTTTTTGCGGATCATCAGCGGTCTTTGAAATTGAAATAAAAACCGCCGGCTTTGATGGGGTCCATATTTTCCCCTTCGATATAATACGTTATGACGCCGTTTTCTTTCGGCGCTTTTATGTCGGCTTCTATGTCGATGCTGCTGTCTTCCTGAATCATTCCGAGCGGAATCAGCTGATCCGGAACATAAGTGCCGGACGCGTCTTTTAATTCGGTCACGGCGCGAAGACTTATATTTTTTCCATGTCCTGCGCCTGTATTTTCTATAACCGCTTGAAGCGTATATTTATACGACCCGTCCATTGAGCCGTTCATGAATTGGCTCGTTTTGGCGGACAAAACAGGTTTTTGAATGATCGGGAAAATCTCCAAAAGGGTCGGATCAATCTTCTCGGAAATTATGCCGACAACGGTTTCGCCGTCCGTGACGCCCGCGTAATAATAAACTGTTCCGTTATGCGAATAAGACTGCCCCGATAAATTTCCGTCATCTTTCAGCCCGAGCGCCATGTGGTCTTTCATCAGAATTAAAACGCAGTCAATATCCAGTTCATAAAAAACAGCCGCCGCCAATACGGCGCGGTCTTCGCAGTCGCCGCCTTCGACAAGCGTTTCAACAGGATAGCGGGGATATTCGGCAAAGCCCGTGGTTTCCGAATCATATGTATACGGAATCGTGTGAACAAAAGAAATCACGTTCAATGCGATTTCTGTGTCTGAATATTTGTTCTGCCGGCCGTGCGCGCCAAAAGAATCCGCCAATTTTCGAATGACCTCACGGTCATATTCGGAAACGGCATACTGCGCATAATCCTGGCGGACATGAGATCGGTTTTTATAGTATCCGACCAGCTCCTGAGGAATTTCGGCGCGGTGAGAATAAGCTTGCTCATCATAAAACCATGTGTAAGTGATGTCATATGTTTCGCTTGTTTTGGAGACATTGAACCGTTCCGGCATTTCCTTGTTTGAAATCGACGGATAAACCAACACGATCCCGTCGTTTGATTCTGTCAAATCCCGAAAAATATAGGTCGCCGTTTTTTTAACCCCCTCCGCCGGAACATAATGAAATAATACTGCCGAAACGAGAACGAGACAAACGGCCATAAATGCGAAAAATTTAAGATGATTCAAAATCAGTTGTTTAGAAATCACAGGAACCAATATAATATTACTGTATGCGTCTATTTAATGATTCCTGATATATCTTCTGACAGTTCGAGGATACGGCTTTATTCAATCAGTTCGCTTGAGGAAACAAGCGGGACCAACTCAACGCCGAGCTCTTTCAAAGCGGCGGCGGCTCCGGACTCGCGGTCAACGATCGTGATAACTTTGCGTATGTCGGCCCCGTCTTCTTGAAGAGCGGCAATCGCCTTTTTAACAGAACCGCCGCTGGTGGTCACATCTTCCATTAATATAATTTCTTTTCCCGCGTCCGGCACGCCGACATAACGGCTTTTTGTTCCGTATTCTTTTGCCGCTTTCCGAATAATCAAAAGCGGGCACTGTGTTGACAATGAAACGGCGGTCGCGATCGGAACGCCGCCGAGCTCAACGCCGCCGATGATGATTTCAGAGGCCGGCGTATCGGTGACGGACGGCAGAAGACACGCGATGTGATCCGCGATGATTTTCAAAGTTTTGGGGTCGGTACTCGCCTTTTTGATGTCGATGTAAAAATTGCTTTTCTGTCCCGACGCCAGCGTAAAATCGCCGAATCGAATGGCGTCGCAGTCTTTTAATGCTTGGATGATTTCAGAATTGTCCATAATGATCCTATTCGTTTTGAGATTTACCACGGTTCGTTTTTGATTTTGAGCAAGTATCCCGCAATATTCGTTCCCACGTGGAGAACGGGCGTCATAATCAGAATGACGATGAACGTCAGTCCGTCCAGCGTGCCCGTCAGCCAGCCGAAAGACGTGAACGCCGTCAGCAGAAAAGCGCCGGCTAGAAAATCGTATTGGTCGGCAATCGGCAGCGCTTGTCCTCTCTGAAGTCCGAGACGGCGCTTTAAGAAACTGAAAGCCATATCGCCTAAAAGCGCGCCGACGGCAAGAGACAGAATGGCAGCGGCGGCAGATAAGTCAAACGCGCCGGAGATGCCGGAAGAACTGAATCCGGGAAGCGTGATCCCGAAAAAATGAAAACCGCGGGAAAGGAGAAAAATTTCGGCGCAGCCGGTTATAAATCCGAGAAAAGTTCCGGCAAAGAACCCGCGCCATGTTTTCCCGTCGCCTAAAATGCGGCGCCCGTCTTTTAAGTTCTTTCCCCCGTCAATCGGTTTCCCGCCGCCGAAAACCGCCGCGAAAGAGTTCGGCAGATACGCCGGAAGCATGACCCATAAGCCGACAACAACGGCCGTGATGATTTCAATCAGCATGTTTTACAATCCCTTTTTCAGATGAATTAATTAAAGAAATATTTTTTCATATTTTATATCTGTCGCGGCAAAAGTGAGAAGCCCGAATTCAAATTATAAAACAGTTTATGAATATAATTAATTTGCTAAAATTTCGATTTATTTAAATAATTAAACGAAATTAATTGCCACGTTCACAGACCCGATATTTCAAATCATAAAAAAATATTCGGTGTGGATCGGAGTGGTGTAAAATGAGTCAATGCATCTGAAAACTCATTTTATTTCAGAGGGCCTTTCATCCGATGCGACAGGTGGTCAGTTGATTGAGTTAGAAGTCAAAATCTTAGATGAAAACGATTTGGTTTTTGTCTCGGATTTAAGGAACTTGGGCATACAACGAAATGTCGCGCTGACATTAGTGTATTTGTTAAATGTAAAAGCAGCGTCATCGCGTGAAATTGAGATTGGGACAAGTCTCCGCCAGCCGGAGATCAGCACCGTCCTCAATTTTATGATTGGCAACAATTGGCTTGACAGCCGGATGGTACGAGTGAACAAAAAAGGACGGCCTTTGAAAATTTATTCCTTGTGCGTTCCGATGGAAGTCATTTACGGCTTCTATGAATCAAAAGCGCATCGGGATTATGAGGAATCCGTCTCTAAAATAAATCAGCTTAAAGAACTGATTCAAAAAAATGACAAATAAAGTTGTGATAAAAAGAGGATTTTTTTTGGTTTATTTCAAAAAACTTTAAATTTTTGAAGAAAAGCCTCTTTTTATCATTTCTCTTATTTTTTAAATTTTATTTTTTAATCTTCTTCTCCCTCAAAAACCATATCCGTTATATCGATTCCGTCTGTGCCGAGTTCTTCTGACAAATCATATTCGACACCGTCGTCGTCCGTATAAGCCGCGCCAAAGAAACCGCCGGCCGTTTTTTTGCGGGCGATAATATATATTTCTTGTCTGTCAGGCTCAATGACTTCTTCAACCGCGTATCCGATCTCTTCAATTTTTCGAAGCACGGCGGATTTGGACCGATTTTTCGGGATCTTGATCACTTGAAGGAGGCGGCCGCCTTCTTTTAAAAGGGGAGACATTCGGCTCAAAGCGGAAACGGAGTCTGCCGGCTCAAGTGTCATATCGTTAAGCAGAATGTCAAAAAGGCCGTTTTCGGAGGTTTCTTCGGTCGCCACGTTTTCAAGCGGGACCGTAAAAACATCCGCGAACATGACGCTGATATTCTCGTTTTCAAACGCCAGTTTCCCGAGTTCCGTCCGGAAATCTTTTGAAAATTCGATCCCGTGAATATGGCCGGAAGTTCCAATCTGTTCGCCGGCAAACATCAGAAAACCGCCGGCGCTGGAGCCTAAATCTAAAACATGATCGCCTTCTTCAAAAAGAGGAAACCGCTCATGAATTGATTTTATTTTAAAATAACCGCGCGGCATATCCATTCCTTCTTCAACTTCCACGGTATCGCCGATGGTAATATTTTTTGAAGGTTTCATGCAGACCGCACCGTTTAATTTGACTTTTCCCTCTTCGACCGCTCTTTTTGAACGGCCGAGGGATTTGAAAAAGCCGGTCTCTACCAAATAACTGTCAAGTCTCATAACACGCCAACAACTTTGATTTGATATAAATATTGATAGCAAACAAAATAAATAAAACGTTACTTTGATTTTCCCAAAATATTTTGGCACAATCAAAATAATTGAACTTTCGGTTCAAGGAATTTTTAAATAGGTCGCCGTTTTATAATCACTGTTTTTTATTATAATAATGGAGATGAAATGATGGTCAAATTAACGCCTGAAATGAAAGAAGATATTAAAAAAGTCAGAGTTTTGCCGCTTGCCACCGCTTCCAATGATAAGACGCCCAATGTCATTCCAATCGGAATCGCGGAAATCATTGACACCGATGACAAAGATGATTACATCCATATCATGAACAATTTCTTCCTCAAAACAATCGCCAACATCAAGGAAAATCCGAAAGTCGCGCTTTACATCTGGAGTCCCGAGACTTCAGGCTGTATCCAAATCAAAGGAGAAGTCGTTGAAATCGCCGGAAAAGGCACCGTGTACAATGAAATGACCGGCCGTGTCGCCGCCGCCAAACCCGGGCTCCCGATGAAAGAAATCATCCGAATTAAAATCACGGAAATTTTCAACTGCAAATCCGGAAAAGAAGCCGGACAGAGAATTTTGTAATCAAATCGGGATGACTTCCCGATTTTCTTTTATTTCTTTTTTATTCTGCTGAAAAAACGCTTTGATCGGAAAGTATTCTGCCGGAAAATGATTGCAGAAATACCGAAAAAAATCATATTCGTGCGCGGGCAGAATCGTTTTATTTTTTATTTATTTTTTTAAAAATTTCAAATCCGTCGGCTGTTTTTGCGGTGAATAAATTTTTAATCTCCGCACATTTTGCGGAGATTATATATAATTTCCTCTCATTCTGCGGAGAATACAACTCTAATCACCGTATAATTTTGCGGAAATTGTTTATAATTCTCTCTCATTCTGCGGAGAATAACTTTTTAATCTCCGCACATTTTGCGGAGATTGTATATCTTTTCCGTATTTTATTTGAAGATGAATGAAAAAATTGCCGCAAAAAGAGGAAAAAATGACGGATTACATCTATTCGGATAAAAATTGGCCTGAATTTACATGGGACGATAGTGAGATCATCTTGATTTTAGGAAAAATAAGACATGATCAAGGAAAATTAATCGGAAAAATGACAGCGTTGGGTTTTTCAACAGAAGAGGCAGCAGCGTTGGAAATAACCGCTTTGGAAATTATCAAGTCGTTTGAGATCGAGAATGAACGGCTGAATGAGCAGGAAGTGTATTCTTCCATTGCGAGACATTTGGGACTCAATATCCCGGGTTTAATTCCGTCCGGCAGAAATATTGACGGCACAGTTGAAATGATAATGGACGCAACTCAGAATTATTCAGAGAGACTCACAAAAGAACGATTGTTTAAATGGCATACGTTGTTATTCTCAGACTCTTCTTATCCTGTAGAAATAATCGGGCAGTGGAGTCCGAATCAGATGTATGTTATTGCCGGAAAAAACGCCGGAAAAGAAAGAATCCGATACATTGCGCCGAATCCGGAGAATACGCCCGCTGAAATGGACATATTTTTAGATTGGATAAATAACGATGAAAAGACAGATCCTGTCATAAAAGCCGGCGTGGCACATTTGTGGTTTTTGCTCATCCATCCGTTTGAGGACGGAAACGGACGTCTTGCGCGGGCGATGACCGATATGCTCTTAGCACGTTCTGACGGTATTCCGCAGCGTTTTTACAGCATGTCGGTTCAAATTCAAAAAGAACGCAAAGATTATTATGAAAATATTCAAAAAGCCCAAATCGGGACAATGGACATAACAGAGTGGCTGAAATGGTTTTTGGGCTGTTTGGAACGCGCCGTTGAATCTTCTGAAATTATTGTAAAAAAGACGATTCAAAAAGCCGAATTTTGGAGAAAATATTCTAAAACGGCATTGAATGAAAGACAAAGAAAAGTCGTTAACATTTTATTGGAGGGATTTGACGGAAAACTGACATCATCGAAATGGGCGAAAATAACGAAAGTATCACAAGACACAGCGCTTCGTGACATTACGGATTTGATGGAGAAAGGAATCCTGCGAAAAGAAAACAAGGGTGGCCGGAGCACAAATTATGAATTGGCTGAGTTTTGAATCGGACCGCCGTTTCATCATTTTATTCAAAACAAACGAATTTTGAAATCAGCTTCCCGTGTTTAAATCGGGTTACCAGTTCTTCTTCATTTTTATAAGGCCGCTTCAGAATCAGTTCTTCCGCCATAGATTTATTCAAACCGGGAAGCTCTTTTAAAATTGCTTGCGGCGCCGTGTTCACATTTGTCGGGAAAGGAATGCCCGTTACGGATCGGAAACCGTGATTGGTCACAAGAATGTCGCAGAACCGATTTAATTCCAAATGAGACGGAACGGCAACCAGCAGCGGATATGTTCCGAATTGCCGGCCGAATGTCATGACTTTTGACTTTTCTGAAGTTTCGGTGATTTCCATGAAAACGTTTTTCAGAACTGTGCCGATGGGAACGGCGCGCCGAAGCATCGGCAAATCAATCGTTTTGCGGATTTCCTCTTTGTGCGCGCGGAAAAGCTTTTCATTTTTGAAATCCGAAATTTTGGAATCGGCAAGCGGCGTCTTTGGAAAAACGATTGCTTGGCGAAGGTTGATTCTTCTGACCATGAATCCTTCGTCATAAATCTGCTTCAAAAAAGCGTGATTGAGCTGATATGTTTTTTTTGTTTCACCAATCAGGCCGTAAACGAAATTGATTCCCGGCAGAATTTCGGGCATACCGTTTATGCCACGCACCGCGCCGATTTCATTGACCAGGCGGACAGCTTCCAATATCTGTTCCGGCGTTGCTTTCAGCCCGTTTTGGTCGATGACAGTCGGATCGGCGCTTTCAGCACCCATCGCAATCACATCTCCCGGCGTGTGATATTTGACGATCGTTTTGAGAATTTCACGCGACTCTTCTGGATATTCGGCAATCGTTATCGGGTTGCCGTTATCCATGTGAAGCGTTTTCAAATCAGGCGCAGCGCGTCGGATTCCCGAATAAAGTTTTTCAATGGCGGCGGGGTTCGGCTTGAGAGCTGCGCCGCCGTTATCAATTCCTTTGTAGGCGAACAGATCCGGCTGGCGGCCGATTCGGAAATGCCGGACGCCGTTTTTGTACAGCGCTTCAGTTTCCGCGATAATGTCTTCTTCATCGCGGAAATCCGGTTTTCCGTAAAAGGCCTCCGTACAGAACGAGCAATGTTTTTTTCGGCCGCAGCCGCGGTAGGTTTCAAGTTCGCAGATCAAATTCGGAAAGTCAGGGTGCTGTTTTGAGATGAAGGCACCTTTTTTTGACCACGCCGCGATTTCTTCCGTTGTTCTGTAACGGTGCGCCGGGATTGACTTTTTTGCGAAACTGTCATAAACGAAACTTTCGATATCTTTTTGAGCGACCCTGACGCCCTCGGGCAGAAATGAAAGATTCGCCGCGGCAGTGCCGCCTTCATTGGAATAACCGAGACGGATCGGCCCGCCGAGAATTTTAATGCCGCCTGCCAAGCGGAAAAGCGCGCGGATTTCTTCCGCCGTGATCGGCGCGCCCCTCAGATATTTTCCGGGAACGGTCATGCCTGAAATGATGATGAAAACGTCGGCAGCTTTGAATTGTTCCGCCGGCGTTTTTCCGAACGCGCGGACAGTATCTATTGTAAAATATGAAATATCCTCTTCCTCAAAACCGGAATCGATCAACGCGCCGGCCGTGTATCTCGGATAGGGGGAAAGATAAGGCGGAACGCCGAAGCAGGCGGGCTCGTCCACATAGCCGTCTAAAATAATCGCTTTCATAATTGTTTCTTGAAAAGGATGGTGTTTTCTTGTCAAATGAATACCTTTATTTAT
Source organism: Candidatus Methanimicrococcus odontotermitis (assembly GCA_031286065.1). Taxonomy (GTDB): domain Archaea; phylum Halobacteriota; class Methanosarcinia; order Methanosarcinales; family Methanosarcinaceae; genus Methanimicrococcus; species Methanimicrococcus odontotermitis. Next base: position 27,459 of record JAITUZ010000029.1, read on the forward strand.
CTATCTATCTATTTTTCGATTCATGCCTACAATCGGAATTGCCGACACAACATTCGCCCGCTTCAACATGGGCGCCGCCGCCATTGATGAGCTCAAGCGGCACATCAGCGCGAAAATCATCCGCGTCACGGTTCCGGGAATCAAAGATTTGCCCGTCGCCGCCAAAAAATTGATTGAAGAACAAAACTGTGACATTGTGATGGCGCTCGGAATGCCCGGCAGCAAACAGCAGGACAAAACATGCGCGCACGAAGCGTCAACGGGAATCATCACGGCGCAGCTGATGACAAACAAACACATTATCGAAGTATTCGTTCATGAAGATGAAGGGCGCAATGACAAAGAACTCGCTTTTTTAATGGACAGCCGAACGCGCGAGCATGCGTTAAACGTTGTAAAAATGCTGCAGTCACCGGAACGGATGATTAAAGAAGCCGGGACGGGACAGCGTGAAGGTTTTAAGGACGCCGAACCCGTCGGACAATAATGGTGAAAACCCGCTGATCCTAAAATATAAACAAGTCACATCGGGATGATTATTATGATTTTCATTTTTACAGCTGTTGAAAAACAAAACATCAGAGATTTTGAAAACGGGTCCATAAGTGAAAACAGACTCATTGATTTTCTTTTCAATGATGAAAGGATCGAGCTTCATCAAATCGATCGCGCCGTCAATATTTTGGCGAATGGCGATGAGTTTTCCGAATATTATGAAATCATGAGCGGCGGAGAGATCCTTGCGGGCGGCGATGGCGAGGCGCTGGTCATTGATATCGTTTCAGTTGAATATGAAGACGGCGGCGGTTTTGAAATTTGCGATCCTGCCGTTTACATGACAAATGAAGAAGTAAAAAAGGCCGCCTTGATTTTGTCAAAAGTGGATGAAACCGTCTTCAAAGACGCTTTTGACCTGATAATGAAAAAGCTTACGAAACGGAGCTTTTTGAACAAAAAGAAGAAAGTGCTGAAGGAAAACGCCGATGAGATCTTCGAATGTCTTTGGAACGAATTAGACGCACTGAAATCATTTTATCAAAAAGCGAGCGGTGACGGGAATTACATCGTTGTCTTTTCGATGTATGAAGAGGAAGATTTCGAAGAATAAGTTTCAGAATAAGTTTCAGAATTAAATATTTATCAAATTACTTGTTACATTTACCCAATCGATTTACAGGAGAAAACAAAATGACAATTAAAATCGGATTCGTTGTTGCCGAATTCAACAGAGACATCACGTACCAGATGGAAATCTTAGGCGTTGAGCACGCCAAATTCCTCGGCGCCGAAGTGACTGAAAAAATATATGTTCCGGGCGCGTATGACATGCCGCTTGCAATCAAAAAACTTTTGGAAAATAAAGACATTGACGCCGTGGTCACAATCGGCTGCGTCATTGAAGGCGATACCGGCCACGATGAAGTCGTTGTCGCGCAAGTCACAAGAAAAATGACGGATTTGTCCCTCGAATACGGAAAACCCGTTACGCTCGGCATTTCCGGTCCGGGCATGACGCGCATGCAGGCGATGGACCGCATGGACTACGCCAAACGCGCGGTGGAAGCGGCCGTCAAGCTGATTCAGCGCGTCTGAATCTCTTTTTTTGATTCTTTCCGTTACAAAACTTCTGTCCTAAACTTTATTCGGCTGATTTTTCAGCCGAAACAATTTTATCAATTCTCATTTTCAATCATTCATCAGAATATTTATTATTACAGTGCGCAGATATCTGTCGTGTATACCTTTTAATTTTTATTAAATTTGGCTGACTTTTTAAGGTGCGGAAAATGTTTTCATCCCGAATAGAACGTGTTGAAGAATCGGCAACGATCAAATCCTCCAAGAGGGCGAAAAATCTCATCGCCCAAGGCGTTGACATCATCAATTTTACACTCGGTGAGCCGGATTTTGATACGCCCTCAAATATTATTGAAGCGACGCACCGCGCCATGCTGTCCGGTGAAACGCATTATTCCGCCGGTTCCGGAATTCCGGAACTCCGAACCGCGATCGCCGACAAATTGGTCCGCGAAAATAAAATTCCGACATCCGCTGAAAATATTATGGTCACGCCCGGCGCGAAGCTCGCGATTTTTGAAGCCATGATGACATTGATTGATGACGGCGATGAAGTTCTTTTATTCGATCCCGCCTGGGTTTCTTATGACGCCTGCGTGAAGATGGCGGGCGGCAAAACCGTATGGGTGGAAACAGATCCCGGCAGAAACTACCGCCCTTTAAAAGACTTGTCCGAATACGTCACCGACAAAACGAAAATGATTGTCATCAATACGCCCTGCAACCCGACAGGCGCGGTTTATGAAAAAGATCAATTGCGAGAAATCGCTGATTTGGCGATCGATCACAACTTTTTGGTAATGGCCGACGAAATGTATGAAAAAATCATTTATGACAAAAAGAATTACAGCATCGCTTCCTTTGCCGATATGCATGACCGCACTGTAACAATCAACGGATTCTCAAAAGCGTACGCGATGACGGGATGGCGCCTCGGCTATATGGACGCGCCGCAGCACATCTTTAAAAATTTGGAAAAAATACAAAGCCATACCATCAGCAATGTCACGACGTTTATTCAGTACGGCGGCGCTGAAGCGCTCCAAGGTCCTCAGGATGAACTTCATAAAATGCAGGCCGCTTTTAAAGAAAGAAGAAATGTTCTCGTTGAAGGACTTCGAAAACTCGGCCTGAAATGCGCCATGCCCGACGGGGCGTTTTACGCTTATCCCGATGTCAGCGAATTCGGAACCGGTGAAGAAATCACAGACCGTCTTTTGGAGGAAGCGCATGTGGCGGTCTCTCCGGGAATCGCGTTCGGCGCGTCCGGCAGCGGCAATATCCGTATTTCTTATGCGGCATCCGTTGAGCGCATTCAAGAAGCCCTCATCCGAATGGAAAAAATATTCAAATAAATACCGCGCCGGTGTCCTCCAATTCCGGTGATTCGGGAGATGCGGTCACTTTTTTTGATTTAAATCAGTATTACACATGATATCTTTTTGTATTACAAAACTGTTTTAAACGACAAATCACATTTTGATTCATTCGAAATTGAAAAGGAAGAGAACAGATGCCTCATTCGGAAATACCGTGGAAAAATATCGCCGTTTTTGATATGAATCACGGCGGCCTCTCAATTGCAAAACAATTGAAAAAATACGGCGCTGCAGCCGTTGCTTTTGATGTCTACCGAAAAATGCCGCCTGAAAAAATGAAAGAAATCGCGGGCGAATCAAACATAACGGTGACGGCAAACCCTGTCGATTTAACGGGAGAGTTTGACATTGTCTGTCTGCCCGTTCATTTAAATCCCGAGAATGAATTTTATAAAAGAGCGGCGGAACTCGGATTGCCGACGGTGACTCATCATGAAATGGCCGGCCGGCTTCTTCGGAGCGACCCGAAAATCACCGGCCGCCGCTTTGTTGAAATCACAGGCGTCCGCGGAAAAACAAGTACTGCCGTATTGCTGGCGCAAATGCTTTCTTACAAAAACCGTGTTCTTCTGCACACTTCCGAAGGAATGACTTTTTGGGACAGCGGCCGATTCGAACGGGTCGAGCCCGGCGTCAGCATCTCGCCGGCTTATATTCCCGATTTGGCGGACCTCGCGTTTGAGAGAAAATATATGCCGGATACGCTTATTTTTGAAGTCTCTCTCGGATTTACGGGGGCGCAGGATATCGGCATTTTGACGGAAGCGCAGCCTGACTACATGATTGCGGGCGGCGCGCTGACGTCGACCGATGCCAAAACCAAAATGATCAGCCGTTCTAAAGAAGGAAGTATTTTCATTGTCAATTACGATGATTTGGAAACTGTCAAGAATTTCATCCGCGAAGACCAGGAACGAATCGTTTTTGACGATTACGGAAACGCTGTCGAGGAAAACACGCCGACAGACGTTTATGTGAATATTACGGCCGATTCTGACGGAACGCCGGTTGCCGATATTGAATCTTCTCGGTCGGGTATTTTTTTCAGAGCGCCGCTGCGTTCCGGCTATGATGTGAATTCATACCGAACAGCAATGGCCGCCGCTGTTGCTGCCGCTTTAGAGTTGGATGTTCCCGAATCGCAGATCATTGAAGTGATTTCAGGGTTTTCCGGTGTCAAAGGCCGGATGCGCGAATATGAGGAAAACGGCCGCTTGATTATGGATAATTCCAATTCGGGGCTGACAATTGAAACCGCGGAAACCGCTGTCAAATATATGCTTGAAAAATACACGGATCGGAAGTCGCCGGAATATGATTCCGCGCTCTTGAAAAATATTACTCTCGTCATCGGCGAAGAGGATAAAACGGTTTGTGAAGGGTTGGAACCTCACGATGTTGAAGAATTGATCGCGGCTTATAAAAATTCGATTCAAAATTTAATTTTGGTCGGCGAACGGATGAAACCGCTCGCGCAAATCGGCGCCGGTTCTGATGAAACGGCGGAAGACGATATTTTCGGAAAAGCCGTGTATGCGGGCTCGTTTAAAGAAGGGCTTCAAAAAGCCGCTGAAATTTCGCAGGACGGCGGCATGATCATCGCTGCCGTCAAATGTTTCAGGTAATGATGTTAAAAGGCTGAAAAATGATTGAAAAAGAAAAATTAATTATTCATCCGAGGCCGAGTTCAATTGTGGCTTCGCTTTATACGCTTCGGGATTTAAATGTGGACGTTGCGATTTTGCACGGTCCGCCGGGCTGCTCTTTTAAACACGCCCGACTGCTGGAAGAAGATCGTCTCCGCGTGCTGACAAGTTCGATGGATGAAAATGATTTTGTCTTCGGCGGACGAGAAAAACTCGAACGGACGATCGATAAAGCGATTGAGATGTTCCGTCCGAAAACGATTGCTTTGGTCGGGACATGCACCAGCATGATTATCGGCGAAGAGCTGACGGATGCGGCGGCGCGCGCGCCGGAGGGCGTGGAAATCATTTGCGTTGAAACGCATGCCGGCTACGCCAACAACACCGACGGTGTCATTTCCGTTTTGGAACCCGCCTCGGAACGCGGCATGATTTCAGCGGATGAGCTCAATCGCCAGCGCCGTTTGCTCGCGGAAGCAACGAATGTCGAAATCCGCCACGGCGCCGCCAGCAAAGGATATTTGGAGCCGTCCCGCGGCGACATCAAATACAAAGCGGCGGAACAGCTGGCCGAATTGATTCGAAGCGGCAAAAAAATCGCCGGTATCTTAAATGCCAAAAAAGAAACGGCGTACATGTTCGCCGACGAATTGATCGCGCTTTATGAAACCGCTCGCCTTTTCGGCAAGGAATCGAACATCACGATTTTTTCAAATACGGACAGCGCTCTCGGTTTGCCGCGCGTGAAAGAACACGCCGCCAATGTGATGAAAGCGTTTGACGCGCGGCACATTCCCGTTCATGAAATTATCGGCGGCTTGGATGAATACGCCGTTACGGGAGACCTTGTTAAAGACTTGATTTTAAACAAATACGGCGGCTTTGACGCGGCGGTGATTGCCGGTGTGCCGCATGCGCTTCCGATGGAGGCGTTGGCCGGCATGGAATTGTTTTCAATTACAAACGGTCCGAGACAAGTCGCGCCGCTCAAGGAGATGGGTCATCAGCATGTGATGGTGGAAATCGACTTGCATCCGCAGACGCTGGGCGTGAGCAGCATTGTTCCCTCCGAATTCGGCGATACGCTTCGGGCGGTCGCCGCCGACAAAACGGCATCAAACGCCGGAGAGATAAAATGAAGAAGATCATCGCGATTTACGGGAAAGGCGGTATCGGGAAGTCCAGCACGGCTTCCAATGTCGCGGCGGCCTGCGCTCTGAACGGCAAAAAAGTGATGCTCATCGGCTGCGACCCGAAAAGCGACTCATCGATTACGCTTCTTGGCGGCCGGCGGATCCCGACGGTTTTGGACGTTTTAAGAGAAAATAAAAATGTCGAAAAAGAAGACGTGATTTTTGAAGGATTCGGCGGCGTTAAATGTATGGAAGTCGGCGGCCCCGAACCCGGAGTCGGCTGCGCCGGCCGCGGCATTATTGTCGCGATTGAGACGCTGAAAAAGATTTATCCTCAATATTTGGATAACGATTTAATTATTTATGACGTTCCCGGCGACGTCGTCTGCGGCGGTTTTGTCGCGCCGATTAAAAAAGGATTCGTCAATGAAGTTTATGTTTTGACATCCGGCGAATACATGCCGCTTTACGCCGCCAATAATATCTGCCGCGGTTTTGATAAAATCGGTATGGAACTCGGCGGCGTCATTTGTAATTCACGAAACGCTGACCGCGAAAGAGAATTGGCGGAGGAATTTTCAGATCGGATCGGAAGCCGACTCATCGGTTATATCCCCAAAGATCCGCTCGTTCAAAGCTGTGAGCGCGACGGGTTTTCCGTTCTCGAAAAAGCGCCGGATTCTGAGATTGCCGGCGTTTACACGCAGCTGGCAGAAGATCTGCTGGCCAACAGCAAACGCGTGAAAGCGGCGCCGTTAGCAGACGACGCGTTAAGAGAACTGTCTAAAAAATACAGTGTTTAAAGGAACAACAAGAGATGACAATGACATCCGGCAACCGGAAAATTCCACGAATTCTGATATCGGCAGACCGTTCTTCCTCGGGAAAAACAACGATTTCAATGGGTATTATGGCCGCTTTGAAAGCGCGGGGCTATGTCGTTCAGCCGTTCAAGGTCGCGCTTGATTATATCGATCCGGAATACCATACCGAAATCGTCGGCCGCCGCTCTCGGAATTTGGACGGCTATTTGATGGAAAAAGAAGGTGTTATTGATGTTTTTACGCATGCCTGCGAATCGGAAGAGTGCGGCGGAATGCCTGCCGACATCGCCGTGATTGAAGGCGTCCGCGGTCTTTATGAAGGACTTGCCGCCGACACTGACATCGGAAGCACGGCGCAGGTTTCAAAAATGCTGAACTGTCCCGTCATTATGGTCATCAACGCCCGCAGCATGACGCGCTCATGCGCCGCGCTGATTTTAGGATTTGCGGCTTTCGATCCGGATGTTCATATCGCCGGCGTGATTTTAAATAATGTCGGCAGCCAAAAGCACGCCGATAAAGCGGTTGCGGCAATCGAAAGCGCAACCGGGATTCCGGTCATCGGCATTGTTTTCAGAAATCCGGAACTTGATTTTCAAATGCGCGAGCTCGGTCTGATTCCCGTTCCCGAGGGGCGGCGCGCTTATGACCGTTTCGCTGAGCGCATCCGGCTGGTTGAAGCCACTGTTTCGGACAGCGTGGACTTGGACAAACTCATTGAAATCGCGAATACGGCCGGACCGGCGGCGGCACCCCTTCAAAGCCGTTTTGAAATAAAACCGGCCGCCGCAGGAGAAATTCCGCCGAAAATCGGTGTGGCTTCCGATGAAGCTTTTAATTTTTATTATCCCGACAATATGGACCTGCTTCAGGCGCAGGGCGCGGAAATCAAAGTGTTCAGCCCGCTTCATGATTCCTGTCTGCCCGATGTCGACGCGCTTTACATCGGCGGCGGCACGCCTGAAATTTTTGCAATGGAATTGTCACTGAACACGCCGATGAAAGAGGCGATTCAAAAAGCGTCTGACGCAGGAATGCCGATTTTTGCGGAATCGGCCGGCATGAATTATCTGACAAACAGCATGACGCTCAAAAAACGCGGCGCGCCGGACGTTACATTTGACATGGTCGGCATTTTTGACTGCGACACCGTCTACGGAAGCGGGAAGCGTGTTGTGACGTATACGAACGGCGTTTTTGAAAAAGACACGCCGATTGGGAAAAAGGGAAACACATTCATCGCGCATGAATTTCATCATTCCGTTTTGGAAAACATCTCCGATGGCATTGAATACACAATTGATGTGACGCGCGGCGTCGGCATCAAAGATAAAAAAGACGGCATGATCGTCCGAAATACAATCGGTACATACATTCATTTCCACGGTTCTTCTTATGCCGATTTCGCGAAAGAGTTCGTCAAAAACGCCGGAAAATATCAATCAATGCGGAATCAATAACAAAATCGATTGATTCTCTTTTTTATTTCTTTTTTTGCAGTACTTGAAAAGACGGTCGAGTGACGCATTTAAAACATCTTTTTTTGAATTTTATTATCTCTCAATCATGAAATAACGACTGATTTTGACAGCTCTTTGTATCTTTTCAGAATACATTTCTTATTAATATTATATTCTTATTAATTTTCTTAGTCCACTTTATATTTTAATCTTATTAGAATAGTTTATTTATTATATATTATTCTCTTGTGGCAATAATTATATACTTCTATATCTGTATGCTTTTCATTATATGATTATTCGAAAGTATACAATTATATCAATGAACTAAATTTTGAAGAAAATCACCCCCCACTCTGATTGAAGACCAGTGAGAAGAAGATTTATATGAAAACGAAACAAAAATTTTTGAAAAAAACGGTAAGTCTCTTATTCATCGTAATGATATTGATGAGCGCAGTCCCTGCTTTTGTTTCAGCGGTCCCGTCCGCCGTGACGGTTACATATTATTCAAACGGAACGCAATACAGTGAAGAGACCGTCAATTACGGGGAGCCGGTCTCCGCGCCGCTTGCTCCCGCTGTGCCGGCCGGAATGACTTCATTTATCGGCTGGTCTGCCGAAATCAACGGTCCGGAGAATTTATATGATTTCTCGGTGCCCGTCAGCGAAGATTTGAATTTGTTCGCTCAATTTTCCGATAAATATTTGATTTCATTTAAAGATGCGGGCGGAGACATCTATTACACGCGGCTTGTAGAAGCGGATGGCTACGCTGTTCCTCCCAAAGCGCCTCCCAGCGGCACTGATGATGTTTTCGTGTATTGGGTCATTGATAATACGTATGATATGTATGATTTCAGTCTTCCTGTCAACAGCAACATCGTTTTGAGACCTGTTTATGACAACTCTTACTATATCTATTTCAATTCAATGAAAGGAATGCCTGTTGAAAAACAATTTATCGGAGCGGGCGAAAAAGCGGACGAACCGGAAGAACCGCTGCGCGCCGGATATAATTTTGTTTTCTGGAGTACGAAAATGGACGCGGACCCGAATTATTCGGGAAATGCTTACGACTTTTCCGCGCCGATTGATGAGTCACTGACATTGTACGCGATTTGGAAGCCGGATGAACTCAATAAACCCGAGGTCAAAGTCATTGTCTGGAACGAAAAAGAAGGTCTGCCGCTCCAATTTGATAAAATGGACCCGAAAAACTACGTCTATTATGATTCATTCGTGATTTGGGAATTGGCCGGCTCAACCGTTGAAATCACGGAATCCGAAATGAATCAGTCTTATGACTACTACATTCCGGCCCACAGTGTGTTTTACCGTTCTGTTCCCGCTGTTGTCGAAGGCGATGGAACAACGGCGGTGAATGTGTATTACACGAATAAAATCTACACACTGTTTTTCAATCTCAATGACACGGCCGCCGAAATGACGGACCGCGGCCAATCCCCTGAAATGACTTACACCAATTCCGCAAATCCCGAAGAACAGCATTCCATAGAAGTGAAAGTGAATATGCCGGTCGAAGAGATTTGGCCTTTGAACGGAAACGATAACTTCAGCATTTACAAAACGGACAGTTCATCTTCTTTCCAAGGATGGATGATTCCTCTCGGATTAAACGACGCAACAGGGTCAAGCAGTTACATGATTTGGGTGTCAAAAAGGATGACCGTTACGGCGGAAATGCTGCCGGATTCTTCATACGGAAACGGATCCGAAACCGGATTTACGCTTGACGCTTACTGGATCTCCAACGGTCAGGATACCGGTTTACGCTACATGTTCGAAGCGCTCCCCGATGAAGAGAAAACAGGGGATGCCGGCGTTGATTATATTGAATACGGCGGCAAAGTCTACATGAACAGCACATACAGCCAAATCGCGCTCTCAGACGGGTCCGCTTTCAAGCTCAAAAGCATTGAAGGAAGAACGGCGGTAACGGAATACGCTCTTGGGTTCAATGATTCATCGGCAGAATTGGAAGAACTGACGGGAATGAATTTTACGCAGTATCTTATTTATGACCGCATGCGCTTCAGTCTTGATTTTGATACGATGGGCGGCAGTTCGATTTCCGGTGAGACGGATATCATGTCGGGAGAGAAGCTGAGCACTTACGTGCCCGCGGCTCCGACACGCGCCGATTACATCTTTGTCGGCTGGTACGAAGACCGTGAGTACCAAAAACCGTACGATCTGAAAAACTCGAGTATGCCGAACCGAAATTTAGAATTATTCGCAAAATGGGAGCGTGCCGGCGTCACAGCGTCATTCTTTGATCAGGACGGCGGAACGCTGCTCGGCGTCCAGAATCTTGAATACGGCGGATCTGTTCGTCCGCCGGCGAATACCGATCCGTATTTCCTTGAAATCGGCACGCCTTATGAAAATTCAGGCATTTTCAAGGGATGGTATCAGACACTGAGCAACAGATTGGTTGTTCCTTACACCTTCTCAAACAGCATTGAAAAAGACGTTGAAATTTACGGTTTATACAAAACCTCCGGATTTAGAGTCACTTACGATGAAAACGGCGGTACCGGAAAAGCGCCGACAGATGAAGAAACATATAAATTGAACGTTTTAGCGCCCGTTAAAAACGCGTCGCTCCAAAAAGAGTCAATGATATTGGCCGGCTGGCAGAAAATAGACAGCACAGGTGTCATTTACTACCCCGGATCCACGATCAAAATGTACGGAAACGTTGATTTTGAAGCGGTTTACGCCCATTCCGATTCTTTGGTCAATTTGGTTTATAACACCAACTATGACGGTTCAACTGAAACGAAAACGGACACGGTTATTGAAGGCCGGTCATACGCGCTGAGAGATGACCGGACTTTTAAGAGAAGCGGCTATGTCCTGACAGGCTGGTCGGAAACGCCGGGCGCGACGGTTCCGCAGTACGCCTGCGGCGGAGAATTCTTGATTCCGGACGGCGGCGCGTCTTTATACGCGACATGGGAAGAAGTGCAATACTTCACGGTCACTTTTGAAATCCGCGATTCAGAGAAACACAAAGGCGAAATTACCTCTCAATATGAATTTAAAGTCGAAAAAGGCGCGCCTAGCGTACAGGCGATTCCTGTCGCGGTCCGTCCTTCCGTTGACATCATTCCGGACGCAAACGGCGAATACAAATACAGATTTACAGGATGGGACGCCTTGCCAACGTTCATTCTTAAAGATTTGATCGTTTACGCGAACTTTGAAAATTTGGAAAGAGGAGGCGGAAGCACCGGCGGGGCAACCGTCGTTGAGAACATGGCGGGCGCGGAAGACAGCGGTTCACAGGCGGAGGACCCGATGCCGGGTTATGAAACCCCGCTGCCGCCCGAGAACCCTCCGCGTATCATCGGCCTGTTCCTGATTGCGGTCGGCTTTTTCACCTTCGTCAGAAAACAAGATCAAGAAGAATAAAGAGATAACACGAATCTCTCATTTCTTCTCTTTTTTTTAAATTTCTTCTCTTTTCTTCTTTTTTTTAATTCTTGCATTCAACGGAGAAGTGCATAATCTCCAAAAAAATAAGTGGGATGCTTATTTTCTTGTAATTTGCACAAAATTCAGACAATGAACTTGATGAAAATTCAGTTATTCGGAATTTCCTAATAACTGCCGCCGACGGCAAAAATTATGATACGAAATATTACAACTTAAAAGCTGTCATTGCTGTCGGCTATAAAGTCAATTCCGAACGCGCCGTTCAATTTCGAAAGTGGGCGACAGACATTATTGAAGAATATATAATTTAAATAATTGCAAGTATATTTTTCTGTTCTCCTCCGCTCTCTTCCATTCCTCCCCATTCTCTTCCTGTTTCCTTTTCCGCCTTTTTCATTCCGGATAGATTTTTCAGTTTTCGTGACTCGTTTTATGAACATCATCCAAACTTTTTTAACCTGAATCCATGTAGTTGATGTAGAAACCGCAAAGTTATTTTTGTAAATTTATTATTTAATGCCGTTTTTGTAAACAAGGTGTCATTTTTGAAAACACAGATCAAAGGGACTTATGTCATCGGGGACGCGGAAGCGATTGCTTCGCTTTATGAGGCCGGCGGATTCGGCCGCCCTCGCGACGGCAGTCTTCAATTGCGTTTTGTAGAGGCCGCGTATCTTTTGTCCCGCGGCAGAATTGAAATTTTCAAAAACGGCCAAAACCTTGATTTTGACCCGTTCATTCATTTCGCGGCGCAGCAAGAGGATTTTTTTGAGCTGAAATATATCGTTTATAAAGATTTGAAAGAGCGCGGTTATTCTGTCCAGTCATCTGCATCGGATTTTCGTGTGTATCCGCGCGGCGGGAAGCCGGGGAAAATGCCGGCGAAAAGTTATGTTTTTGTACGGTCGGAACGCGTGCCGATTCCTCTGTCCGAGCTGCTTTCCCTGATGAACGAAGCGCAGAACGTGCGCAAGCAATTCATCCTTGCCGTCGTTGACGAAGAAAGCGATATCACGTTTTATGATGTCAAGCGCGCCGATGCCGCCGGCCGTTTTGAAGGCGGCATGTCCGCGCCGTTTCCGCAGGAAGCTGCCGGAATGAACAAGCTTGCGGCGGATGCGGTGCTGTTTAAAGAACGCGTCATTTTAGCCGACAGGAAAATTTCCGAATTGCTTTACACCAAAGTATTTTTTGGGAAAATGATGGATGACGACCGTCTTCTTTTATCACTGCCGGAAGCGCGGTATTTGGCGGAACGCGGCGTTTTGAAGCTTTCCGGCATGGACGGCACATCACTTTCAACGAACGTTTTTTCCAAAAACGCTTCTCTCATTGACGCGGAATTTGAAGCGAAATATACCGTTTACCAAGATCTCAAAGAGCGCGGATTCGTGCCCAAAACGGGTTTTAAATTCGGAACGCATTTCAGAGTTTATCGGAAAGCGGAGCCGTCGGATAAAATTCCGCATTCGGAATTTTTGCTTCATGTGATTTCGGCCGGTCACGAATTCAAACTGCCGGTAACGTCCGGCGCCGTTCGTTTGGCCAACAGCGTCCGAAAGAGAATGATCTACGCGGCGGATTTCGGCGGCAAAATCGAGTATATCGAGTTTGAAAGAATTAAGATGTAATGAAATCATTACAAATCAATAAAACGAGAAAGAGAAGACGGGCTTTTTACAATGTTTACAATCATCGCGGTTGATATTTCCGGCAGGCACAGGATTGACGCGGGATATTATATGGTCTGCGCCGCCGCGTCGCTTGAAATTACGCCGGCGTCTCTTGAAAAAGTAAATGAAATCACATCCGACGCTTTTTTATTCGGCAAACCGCCGGAATTGCCGGACATTGTCCGAATAATTGAGACGACGACTTCAAAAATCAAGAAAAAGGGACCTCTGATAACCGAACGCGGCGAGTTGTTTAATCTGGATGAAAATCTGTCCAAAGCTCTGTTTTCTCAAGAAATCCGTTATCAAGAATCGATTGGCGAGAGAAAGGCGATTGAACTGGTGCATTATGTTTCTCTCAGCACGCGCAATCTTCTGCTTCGGGAAACAGGAATGAATATTACGGCCGGCGAAGAGAACACTAAAGAGGAGGAAGATCCGTGAATTCGTTCCAAGAGCCGGCCGCGGACGCCGCCCGAAATGTGATATTGGTCATGCGTACCGATCCGGAATCCGACCCAAAAGACAACAGCCGTAAGTCGGATGAATTTTCGGAATTGGTGAAAGCGCTGAACGATAAAGTGACGGATATTATCGTTCAGGCACGTTATCCGGACAGGAAATACAATGTCGGCAGCGGAAAAGCAAAGGAGATCGCGATTGCCGCGCGGGATAAAAGAGCGAACAGGATTATTTTTTATGACCCGCTCTCCACGTCTCAGATTTACAACCTTTCCAAATTATGCGGTGAAGCGGGCGCGAACTGCCGTGTCATGGACCGTTTTCAGCTGATTTTAGATATTTTCGCCGAACGCGCGACAACGCACCGCTCGAAACTTCAGGTGGAGTTGGCGCGTTTGCGTTATGAACTTCCCAACGCGCGGATGCTTGTTTCACTTTCCAAAAAAGAAGAGCGCGCCGGCTGGGGAGGCTTGGGCGATTATGAAGATTCTTATGAGCAGGACATTAAAAAACGAATCGCGCGCATCAACGCCGAATTGAAAAAGGCGGATTTGGAAGAAGAAGCGCGCCGCGTTTACCGCCATAAAAACGGCTTTTTCATCGTCTCGCTCGCCGGTTACACAAACGCCGGCAAGAGCACGCTTTTTAACGCGCTTGTTGACGAGCGGACGGAATCCAAAGACATGTTTTTTACGACGCTGATTCCAAAAACCAGGGCTTTTGTCATCAACAAACGAAAGATTCTGCTGACCGATACGGTCGGTTTTATTGAAGATTTGCCGCATTTTTTGGTGGACGCTTTCCGCTCAACGCTGGAAGGCATTTATTTTTCTGACATGATTTTGCTGGTCGTTGATTTCAGCGAGCCGGCAGAACATATCCGAAAAAAGCTGATGATCAGCCACGAAACGCTGTGGGAGAAAAGCACGTCTAATATCGTCACCGTTTTAAACAAATCCGAAACGATGAAGCCGGCGGACCGGAAAAAGAAATTTGAAGAGCTTTCTCATTTGATTTACAATCCGATTTTCATATCCGCCAAAACGGGCGCGGGTCTTTCGGAACTGATTGATGAAATCGGCATGAACCTGCCGCCGCTCGCGACGCGGACAATTTCGCTGCCGAACAATGAGCACGGCGCATCCGCCCTTTCTTGGTTCTACGATAATGGTCTCGTTGAAGAAATATTGTACGGCAAATACATGACATTTGAATTCAGCGCGGCCGAAGACGTGATGGCGAAAGCGGATGATATCCTTTCAAAAGTCAGATACTCTCCAGATTATAACTAATCTGAATTAAAAATTGTATTCAATCATTGTTGAATTCTTAAGTTATTATACAGAGCCGGTGAAGAACAAAAAAATAAAAATTTATGGATTTTTACATAAATCATGCACACCGCGTATAAAAACCTGAAAACTTTTTGATTTATTTTGTCGAATATCCATGAATTTCGCAATTCTCCGTGACCCGTCCATTACTTGGTATTGGTCATCGGTTATCTCTTTTAATTTCTCTTTTGCATCTTTTATAGAATCCGGATCTTGAAATTTATAGACATTCGAAGAACTTAAAATCTCTTTGGAATTATATGCCTCACTAACAGCTTTTAAATCTCCCAAATACCATGACTCAAGTTCTGTACAGACTATCCGAATTAAAACATCATCTTTCAAAACTGTCAAACATATTTTTTTTAAATCATCTTTTAATTGGATACAATCATGATTATCTTTATCATGTACAATGACAAATTTGACATTTGGTTCTTTCCATCCTCTCAATTTTATAGGAATAGATTTCTTCAAGTCACTTTTTCCCTGATGGGGTATGCATTGAAATTTAATGTGGGGAGGTAATATCAAAGGCAAAAGAATATCCAAACATTCTTTACAAGATGGTTCTTCAAGTAGGAAAACCAATTTCATTCTATATCTCCGCCAAGTATGCCTTGTTGCCATAAGCAACCTAATTTGTCTCCTGCTCCAACTAAGGATTCTACCAATTCGATATTTTTTGCCTTAATTACTTTTGAATATCCATCCTTTTTTACCAAATAGTAGACCTCATTTAAATCCACATTGTTTAAAAAATCAGGGGAGTGTGTTGAAACAAAAACTTGACCGCCCATACGTGTATATTCTCTAAATTCTTCAACTAATTCTTTTAACAACTCGGGATACAATTGATTCTCGGGTTCTTCTATGCATAAAAGTGCATGTGTTTTTGGGTCATGTAATAAAATTAAATAAGCAAACATTTTAATAGTTCCATCAGACACAAATTTTGATGCAAAGGGATCTTTAAATTTTCCATCGCCAAATTTGAGGACAATCCTACCATCTTCTGTTTCATTTGCATTAACACTGGTAATTCCCGGAACTCTTGCTTTCATTTTATCTAAAATCAATTCAAATTTATGAGGGTGTTCATCGTGAATATATTTTGCAACATTTGCCAAATTATTTCCATATTTATTTAACTGTTCATCGTAGTGAACATCTTGTAACATTCTTGCATCCTCTACATGGAAATCAGAAACATGCCAATCTTCGATTAATTTTCGAAAAGTTGCAACCGCTTTGAATTTTTGGAATTGTCCTAATCCTTTAATAGCCAAAATATCAGAAGAATCAAGTTTATAATTTGTTCGATGGGCCACAGAAATATTTTCAAAGTCTTCTTCTTCATCAATTGCAACACCTTCACCATCTGAAAAATCTAAAAAATTCCATGGTTGACCATGTTGTCCCCGTCGATACTTCAAAATTTCTCGTTTAATAATGGGTTGGTTGTTGGAATTCAATCCGATTTTTAATTCATATGTTACTAATTTATTATCTGTTTGATCTCCACAATATTTAAACTCAAATTCGATATCGCCCGCCTGCTCTCTCGATCGAACTTCTTTAAATCCACCCCTTGCTTGTAAAGCGCTTTTAACATTACTATTTAAACTATCATTTAAAAATCCAAAAACATCAAAAAGTGTTGATTTTCCAGATCCATTTTTTCCTAAGAACACTGCCATGTCTGGAATATCCTTTATATCAACATCTTGTAATACTTTATAATTTTTAATTTTAATACGTTCGATTTTCATATTTCCATTTCCAAAGAGAATTTAATAGATATAATTTGTATTACAACTCTTAATTTATTTCTAGTTAATTAAAATTTTAACTTCAGATTTAATTTTTAGAGGAATAACACAACTTTCAATCCTTACCTAATACGAAACTTGTCATTAGGCGATTTCATTGTTATAAACCTTTTAAGAAATGAACCGTCTTTTTTTCAAATATTAAAATGTATATATCAGCAAGGCTATCCCGGATCAGATAACGCCGTCATAAATCTTTTTTTAATCTCTTCCGCCGGAATCGGAATATTGGGGACATTGGAGTTTCCGGGGCGGATCGGAACATGAACAAACAGCGCGCTTTCCTTTTTTTGAGAGAAAATGTCGGTGAACTCATTTTTTTCGGTTATGACGGTTACATTTTGAACGCCTGACCCCGCCGCAATCGCCGCTAAATCGGCCGTTGAATACGCCGGCGTGATTTGATTTCCGGTGCTTCCGAATGTGCCGTTGTCCAGCGCGAAAATTGTCAGATTGGCCGGATTTTCCGCGGCGATCACCGGCAGAACGGAAGAGCCGAGCAGACTGCCGTCGCCGTCGATGACATACACTTCTCTTTTCATTCCTAAAGCGCATCCGAGTCCGATTGCGGAAGCTTGCGTGTAGCTGCCGAGCATGTAAAAATTCAACGCGCGGTCTTTGGAGGCGTAAAGTTCTTTTGACGGAATGCCGATGTTGGAAATAAGAACGGCGTCCGCCGGGATATTGCCGGCAATGGCGGAAATCGCTTCATTTCGGACCAACGGCGTTTTTTCAAATCCTTTTGACTGAAGTGTTTTGGGCGGAGATTTTCGGGGCGGGAATTCAATGGAAGGCGGCATCGGCGTCTCCCAGCAGGACGGCAGGATCAGCGCGACGGCAGGCGTTTTTTTGTCATAAGCCGTTTGAATGATTTCACGCAGATTTCCCAAATCGGACTTTTCGGAAAAAATGCGATAAGGGATGCCGTAAACATCCAAAAGCCGCGGCAGATTCTGATTGAACGGGATTTGGGCTTCAATCGTTTCATCGGCGCCGCCGCGCCAGCTGGCCAATATCGGAAGCGGCATTTTATAAACGCAAGTTAAAGACATCATCGCGTTCAGCATGTTGCCGAGGCCGGAACTCTGAATCGACAAAACGGGTTTTTTTCCGGCCAAATAAGCACCGGCGCAGATCCCGACGCCGTCTTCTTCGCGCGTTAAATCAACGGTTTTAAATGACTCGTGAAGCAGAGCCGTCAGACGTTTGTTTTTATCACACGGAAGGGAAGCGGCCAGATCAATGCCTTCTTCAGTCAGAATTTGAATCACACGTTCTTCACTCAAAGTAAAACCTCTTTTAATTTTTCAAGAGATATATCGGGAGAAACAATCGCGGCGGATTTCAGCGGGATCCTGCCGAGATCTTCTTCTATTTTTTGACCGCCGCCGGTTAAATTCAAAACGATCACGGCGTCGGACTGAATGGTTCCTTCTTCAGCCGCTTTGATCAAACCGGTCAAAGCGACGGCAGCCGCAGGATCAAGTTTGATTCCGGCAGCGTCTTCAAACAATTTGAAAGCTTCTTTTGCGGCGCGGTTCTCAACCGAATCAATGCTGCCGCCGCAGACCGTCACGGCGTCAAAAACGCCTCCCGGGATCCCGTAAGGCGGCGTTCGATTTGTTAAAACCGGAGAGTAAACAGATGAAACGGCGCGGGCCGCGTCAGGCATATCCTCATCTGTGATAAAGCGGCTGCCGCGTTTCCACGCTGATTCCATCGGCGTAAAGGGTTTATTTTGAATTAAATGCAGACGGGGGAGGACTGATCCGAATCGGCCGTCCCGAATCAGACGCTCGGAAGCTTCCCGTGCGGCAATGCCGCCGGTTCCTGAGCCGACAGCCTGGAAGTAAAAATCGGGAAGTTTGCCGATTTTTTCCGCCGCGCTGAGCATAACGGTTCCCATGCCGTCGCGCCGCGCGACATTTTTCGCGCCGCCTTCTGAAACATAATTCTCTAAAGCGCAGAGGCGATCGGATATGGAAATGGCGTCTGAATAATCTCCTGATACAGCAATCAATTTGACGTTATCGCCGGTTTCCGTCACCGTCCATAACGCTGAAGCCGATGTTTCGGGAACGATCAAAACGACGGAATGACCCGTTTCGGCGGCGGCCTGCGCAAAAGCACGTCCTGTGTTTCCGGCGGACGCGACAACCAGTGATTTGCCGCCGGATTCGGGAATGCCGGAAAGCGTCGGGTATGCTTCCAATTCTTTAAACGAACCGGTTTTCGCGTAACATCCGTATTCGGGCGCCCAGCCGGTCAATGTCAGCCAAAGGCGGGGCAAACCGAGCGTTTTGGAAAGTGATTCATTTTGAAAAGTCATCGGCCGTGTTTTTGTCGGAATCGGGCGTCGGACCGGCAGCCAGTCGATATAGCGGAACAATCCGGGCAGTTCCGGCCGGATTTTCAATTGGGCGGCGCAATATTCCGTCCGCAGTAATCCGGCGTGCTCGGGGCATGTCAATGAAGAATATTCCGGCGGCAGGATTTCATTTCCGCCGGCGCATCTGAGCCGGTACTCACCCATTAAATCACCCATTCTCCTGATTCTATTTTTGATTTCAAAAGCGAGGCGGCTTTTTCACCGCGCCGCCTGTCTGACTGCCTCAAATGAATCGGCGCGTTTTTCCCGTCAATCAAAACAGTGCCGCCGTTTGCCGAATAAACGCCGCTTTCGCAGGAAACCGTACAGGTCAGACAGGAAACGCAGTTTTTTGAAATCATAAACGGCGTCTCCAATGCGCCGGCGGGGCAGGTTCGGGAAGCTACGCACTCTTCGCAGCGGACACATTTCTCTTTTAAAACCGTTATTTCCAAATCTGTTCCCTGCCACACATCCGCGTATACTGTGTCAGAAACAGGGCGGCGGGAAGAAACATCCATAACGGGAAGAGGAATGCCGGCGTCTGTTATTTGAAGCGCGGCGAATGTTTCTTCATCCGAAACAGGAATGACGGTCGCAAAAGAAGTCAGGCATTCGGCGCCTTTGGAAGTGACAAAACCGCCCATCAAGTCGGGATCCATACAAAACATATCCGCCGCCGCTGATAAATTCGGTTTTTCGTTTGAGCTGCGCGTTCCCGTTCCAAGAAGGACGCCTTCGGCGCCGTTGACTAAAACGCGTGTTCCCGGTCTGTGGTGTCTCAAAGAAGGATCATTTTGGGCCGGATTGATTTCACCGCAGCCGGAAACCGTGATTTCGGCGCAGTTTCCTTGAAGCGGCAGAACGGAAAATATCGTTAAAACGGGAGACGCGGCCGCGTTGGCAAAAGCTGAATAATTTTTAAAAGAGCCGCGTGTGACGATGAGCCGAGCCGTGTTCATTTCATCCAAAGTCAGTTCTTTTGTCAAAAAGCCCGAAGACGTTTGAATTTCAGCCTCTGTTTTCCGGCGGGAAACCAAATCTTTAAAAAGATGGCCGCCGCCGTATTTTTCATTCTTTTTTGAAACGGATGTGCCGAGGACGATGAGATCGATGAAGCCGTTGTTTTCATTCGGGCACGGGCCGACTGCTGCCGGAACACCGTTTATCGTGACGGAAACGGCTTTTTCAAAAACGCCCGCTTCAGCCGCTTGAAATGATAAAACCGCCATCGTTCCGGACATCACGCCGAACGTCCCGCAAGTGACGGCGTCCACCTCTCCAAAAGCCGGCGGATTTCCGCGGCGGATTCGATCTTTCAATTCGGCTGCCGTCATCACCCGAATCGCGCGGCCGTTTTCGGCGGCGCTCATAACACAATCACTCCCTCGACCCGCACATGAATTCCGGACGGTTTATTTAAAACCATGTTGACCAAACCGGAATGCGCCCGATGCATCATACAAAATCCGGGAAGGAAAGAATACCGTTTTCCAAACTCGGGCGGTTTGGTAATTATTTGAGCGCGGCCTTCAAACCCGATCATATGATACATTTTCACATCTTTGACATCGGGATTGCCGCGCGCTTCCGCCGGACTGACAACACATCCCGTGATGACGCCGGTCACCAAATCGGCGTCGCGGACTCGAATCACATGCTGAACGGGACAGCCTGCGCCGGCGGGACGTCCGAGCACAATATCATTCGGACGGATATCCAGCCGCTCCGTCAAATCGGCGCGAAACGGCAGAATGATTTTTCTGGCGGACGGCTCGTTCGGAAAAGCGTGAATGACAAAATCATAAGGCGTTCCCGTGACGTCCGTTCCCGAGTATGACGAAACGGAGATCGGCTGCGCAATCGTCTGAGGCGTTTTATAAAAAACGCAGTCCGATTCTTCTTTTTGATTTAAGGCAACAGCGGCTGAAAATGAACCGCATGTATGAAATCCGCAGGCACCGCAATCTTTTCCGGGCGGCTTCCACGCGTTTGAAAAGGTCATATCATTCCCCCCGAAACAGAGTGTCCGGCGCGTCCAGCGGCCGGATGACGCCGAAATGATTCTGCCAGCCGACGTCTTTTTTGCCGATGCAGACGGTGCAGACGCCGAGCGGCGGACTGCCGCGGAGCTGATCCGCGTCGTTTCGAGTCTCGGAGAGTTCAAAAATCCGTTTCATCAGATAGCGCATGTTTGTTCCGGCCAGCGCGTCCGTTTCAATGATATCGGTCTCAGAAGATACCTGGCGGATCGCTTCCCTAAACACTTCTTTTTCAGCTTGGGAAACCAAATCGATTTTCGTGACAATGACGGCGTCGGCAAAAGTGATCATCGGCGCCATTTTCAGCGGCGTATGCATTCCGGAGACGGCAGGAACAACGCACAGGCCGAATGAATGCGTTGTATAAGGCGTGCAGCGGAGACAGAGCCCGGCGCTTTCATAAATGAGGTAATCGGCATCAACCGAATTCGCCCATTCGACAGCGTCTTGAAGAACAAGAATGCCCGTATGATCCGGGCACATGTCACCCGAATATACTTTTTTTGTCGGGATATGAAATTCTTCGGCAAGCTCTTCATCTTCCCAGGCTTGGACGACATCGATTTTCAAATAAGCGACTTTAAACTCGGGAATTAAATTTTTAAGAATCTGGCGGACAACGGCGGTTTTTCCGGCGCTCGGGGGCCCGGCGACAGTAATGAGGCGCGCAGTCATACGGAAGTGCCCCCTTTATTTTCAAAGAGAAGTTCGCCGCCGCGGATGCGCTCTCTCATCGCGGAAAGTTCTTTATCTATTTCGGAGATTCTGAACAAAACATCTTTTTCAAGATCTCCCGGCTCTAAGATGCATTTGACCGTTCCGTTTTCCATAACGATTCTGCGGTCCGTCAAAAGAGCAACATACGGGTCATGCGTGACAAAAATCGTTGTTTTTCTGAGCTGCCGGAGTTCTTCGATCACTTTTTCTTTAAAAATGCCGGCGTTTTCCAGTTCATCCAGCAAAATAATCGGCGTGTTTGAAATGATGACGGCATCCGCGATGAAAAGAGAGCGGGTCTGCCCGCCGGAAAGGGAACAAATACGCATTCCGGCAGCTATTTTTTCGCCGGTGAATTTGTTGGCGGTTTGAATCGTTTTTTCCAAAAGAGATATATCGCTGATTTTTCGGGAACGGAGGTGCATTTCCAAAAATTCATGAACCGTCAAATCAGCCAAACATTTTGTGTTTTGAGTGATCATGGCAATCGGCTTTTTTGAAGGATCGCGGATGAAATCATCCGGCGGGTTTTGCCCGTTGACAAGAATTATGCGGCCGGTAACGGTATCGCCTTGCGCGAGAACTTCAATGTCATTGATAAAAGCGGTTTTGCCGGATCCGGTGGCGCCGACAATTGATAAAACGTCTCCGGGGGAAAGGATGATTTCAGAAAAGTTTTCTGCCGTCCCGTTTTTGCTTTTTCCGGGAAGAACGGTAATTGACAAGATTGAATTTGATGAAGTCATAACTGACAATCTCGTTTACTTAAATAAAAACTTTGGCATAATAATGTAATATATTGTACAAAACGGATAATATCTAAAATTGAGTGAAAAACACATTTTTGTTAAAACGTTCTCTTAATGATTGTTTCTTAAAAACCCGTTTTTCCAGTTTTTCTTTTTGTCCACTTTTAAAAGTCCAAGCCCGTTTAAATCGGTATCCCTATTATGTTTCTCTTTTTGTACTATTTTCGACGATTTTATCCAGTTTTCATTTTTCCAAGATCTTTTTTTTGTCTTCGTTCCTTTTATATACCTTGATTCATTCTATTTTTACGGCAAGTCGGCAAACTCATTTGCCTGCCCTTCATTTTAATCTATGCCGGGCAACTTGCAGAAAACTCGGAAAAGGAGTTAACAGAAATGGATAAACAAACACAGGACGTTCTTGAAATTCTGGAACAAAACGCGAAAGCGACTCCCGAAGATATTTCAGAACTCACCAGAATTCCGCCGGCTGAAGTTCGAGAAATGATTCGGGCACTTGAAGCGGCGGGCGTGATTCGAAGCTACAAAACAATCATTGATTGGGATTTGGTGGAAAGTCCGTATGTATACGCGTTTGTCCAGCTGAAAGTGTCACTCGAACGCGGACACGGTTATCAGAAATTAGCCGACCGTATCTGCAAATTCACGGAAGTCAGATCGCTCCGCCTTTTATCGGGCGAGGATTATGACTTGGAATTCATGATTCAAGGAAAATCAATGAAAGATGTTGCCTTCTTCGTTGCGGACAAAATAGCGACGCTTGACCAGGTCCAGAACACATCGACACACTTCATTTTAAAAACATACAAAGAAGACGGTGTTATTGTGGAAGAAAAAGAAGAATTCAAAAGATTGAAAGTTTCACCGTGAGGAACAGCTTTATGACACAAATACCGAAATCATTCTCCGGAAAATCGATTCCGATTGATTATTCAAAATATATTACTGATAAAATGAAATATGTGCCGCCGTCAGGAATCCGAAAATATTTTGATATCGCGGCGGGCATTGAAGATGTGATCTCCCTGGGTGTCGGCGAGCCCGATTTCGTCACGCCGTGGCATATCCGTGAAATGTGCATTCATTCTTTGGAAAAGGGTGAAACGTCTTATACATCCAATTACGGCGTTCCCGAACTCCGTGAGGAGATTGCCAAGCGTTACAGAAGAGATTACAGGTTGGATTATGACCCTGAAAAAGAAATTCTTGTGACGACAGGTGTCAGCGAAGCGCTGGACATCGCCATTCGCTGCGTCATTGATCCGGGAGATGAAATTCTTATCGTTCAGCCGACATATGTCGCTTACGTTCCTGAAATCATTTTAAGCGGCGGCGTTCCGGTTGTCGTCAAAACTGTGGCGGAAAATGAATTTAAGATCCTGCCCGAAGAGCTGGAATCCAAAATCACGCCCAAAACCAAAGCGATCATTCTCAATTATCCTCACAATCCGACCGGTGCCGTTATGACGCGTGAAGATTATGAAAAAATCGCGCCGGTGATTGAAAAACATGACTTGATCGTCATTTCCGATGAGGTTTATGAATGCATGACTTACGATGGTGCCCACACGCCGTTTTCCGCGATCGGCGGCATGAAAGAGCGGACGATTCTTTTAAACGGATTTTCAAAATCCTATGCGATGACAGGTCTTCGCCTCGGCTATATTTTAGCCCCGCAGCCGCTGATTACGGCCATGATGGTGATTCATCAATATTGCATGATGTGCGCTCCAATCACCTCTCAGCTCGGCGGTTTGGAAGCGCTCCGCAACGGCGAAGAAGAAATGAAAATCATGGTTCGCGAGTTCAACCGCCGCCGTATTTTGATTGTTGACGGCTTCAACAAGCTTGGTTTGGATTGTTTTGAACCCAAAGGCGCTTTTTACGCGTTCCCGTCCGTCAAATCAACGGGGCTGACATCGGAAGAATTCGCCGATAAATTCTTCGCAAGCCAGCATGTCATCACGATTCCGGGAACCGCCTTCGGTGAAACCGGCGCGGGGCATTTAAGGTGCGCGTACGCGACATCCCGCGATGATATTAAAGTCGCGCTGGACCGGTTCGAGGATTTCTTAAAAACGATATAAATCGAATGAAGCAAAGTGAAAAACTTTGTTTCAATTTTTTTCATTACGTTTCATTCAAAAGCGGCAGACCCATTTTTTTATTTTCAGAAATTTTCGGGTGCAGCGATTCCTGTTTAAAAAACTTTCTTTGATTTTTTCGGTTTGATTTATTCGAAGTGTCGGCGGTAGGTCGAATATATCAATTCCAAATCATAAAAACTTCTTAGTTTATAATGATGGGCCCATCATCATTTATCTAAATTGATCCGAATTTTATTATCAAACAGAAGATAAATTATAACTTATCAATTATAAATATGTGTGAGTAATAACTAAAGAATGCCCGATACGGACATTTTATGATGGTTACATACTGATTAAGAAGGCGTTAATACATGCAATCCAAACATATACTCATGGCATTTTTGGTGCTTTTCGCTCTCTTTTCATTTGCAGTTTTTACATATGATGAAAAAGTAAATGCAGACAGATTCGATATCCGTAAATCATCTGATTTGCCTCTGAATGAGACCGAAATTGCGGAAATGGTTGAAAAAAATACGCCGGCCATCGACCCGATGGAATTTGAATCAAAGAAAGCAGATAAAGATACTCTTGCCGTATATGGCGCACTCCCGTCAAAAGAAGGAACGGCATCATATGATTGGCATCTTCTTCTTTTAGGAATAACTAAATCTGTTCAAAATGACAGCGATTTTCAAAAATACAGATACATTAACGGTGGGCCTGTTATCGGCTATGGTTCCACTTACACAGGCGGATATATGAATGTAAAAATTAATTTTGACCGCGCAGATCAATTAAAACAAGAGGATTTGGATCAAATTCAAAAAATTTTTGAGAGATATGCGAAGGAAAAAGGCATTAACAATCTCCCCCTCGTAATTGCTTGTGGAAATATGGGTGTTTTGGATGTACAAAATACTGGTATTGTTAGACCAATCATTGGTGGTGTAGATATAATGAGTATTTTCCCACAGGGTAATTTAGTGATGAGTGGTAACATTACTCTTGGTTATCCGGTCATTAAAAATAATAATGTATCAAATACCCGCGGTTTTATTACTGTAGCACACGCATTCCCCGAAGATGGGACCCCAGGTACACTTTATCAACCGGTATACGGTTCTGCCGGTTTTTTGGTCGGTGGATTGATAAATAATGTTAATTCAAGGATCGATGCATTATATGTTCCATATACAAATGTTGAACCGGCAATTCATGTGGGTGATGATCCTGTGCTTGGTACTAAATCACGAACAGCAGAGAATGAATCAAAAATGATGATATATGGGTCTTCTAATCCTTCGGGAGAGCTTAGAAGATTTGGCAGGGCAACTGGAAATACTGGCGGATATTACATTGGATCTGAGACTGATTTTATGTTTGACAATACCAGTAAATCCATTGACACAGTATATTTCATGAATGCAACTGATGGTAATGCCAGTGAAGGAGGAGACAGTGGTGGTCCAATTTATATCGGAATGAATGTTATAATTTCCGGAAAAAAAGATTATCAAGCATTCATGGTAGGCATAAATAACGGACACACAGAACTTAGTAATGGAAATAATATAACCATTTTCGCACCACAATCTGAAATAGATTATTATTTGGATGTCAGACCTTACTGGTCAAGAACAGCGACATTGACTTAAAAAATGAGGCAATATTTTTATTGCCTTACTTCTTTTTTAATTTTTGGGTTAAATCGGGGACTGTAAATATTGATTTTCCGGCAATCAGACACTGTGTACCAATGCCCGAACTGTCTTGGCGGGTTTCATGCAAACAGCGGATTTCAACTTATGTGATCGGAAAATAATCAATACGGCAAATATCGCAATGAAAAGGTTTAAAAAGTCTTAACACTTTGCGATTGTGTTTTTCTTTTGTCATTCTTGCTGTCCAATCTGTCCTATTTTTCATCTTCGAAGTTAATTTCAAATTCGCAATGAAAGGGTTTATTTCCACAATCGCCGACATTTCCATTTACGCTCAATTTTTAAAATGTTCAAAATTGACGCGTAATATTTAAAATATGAATTTCATTTATGTTTTTGTATGGAAATAGGTGTCGAAATCATTATCATTGCGCTCTATCTTTTTGTAATGCTCGTTATCGGTTTTGTAACTCAGAAAATCGGATCCTCCTCGTCAAAAGGATATCTGGTCGCAAACAGAAATGTCGGCGCTCTTTTGATCGGCGGAACTCTTTTTGCGACATTCTGGGGCGGCGGAACTGTTATGGGCGGCGCAGGCGCAGCTTTAAACTCATATAATTTGGGAACCATCGCCGACCCTTGGGCTTCAGGTATTACGCTTATTCTTATGGCTTTGTTTATGGTCCCGATTTTATTAAAGATGAAAATCGGAACCCTCGGCGAAATGTACCGCATCCGTTTCGGGAAACGCGGCGCTTACATCGCTTCCGTTCTTTCCGTTCCGACGCTCATTGCGTGGACGGCGGTTCAGATGGTCGCAATCGGCAAAATGCTGAATCTGTTTATTGGCGCAGAACCGTGGATCAGCATGCTTCTGGCCGGCGGAATCGTGATTATCTATACTTATATGGGCGGCATGCTTGCGGTGATTTGGACGGACAACATTCAGGCCGCCGTTATTATTTTAGGCCTGTTGGTTTTGATCCCTTCCGCGATTTGTTATATCGCAGCCGGCGGCGGTTCGGCATTCGCCGTTAATTTGGACAATCTGGTTTCCGGTCTCGGAATCATTAAAGACAACACGCCGAATGATTTTTGGACGCTTCTTCCGTCGGGCGACCCCAATCACCCGAGCGGCATCATCCGCACGCTGAAAGGCGTATTGATTTGGGCGGCGGCGTGGTGCGGTATGGGTCTGGGCAGTTTTGCTTCTTTAGACATCACGCAGCGAGTTCTGACTGCTAAAAACGTGAAAGCGGCAAAGGGCGGCCTTGTCATCGGCACAGGGCTTTATTGGGTTGCCGGTCTCGGCCCGATTTTCATAGGCCTTTTGGGCATTGTGATGATGCAGCTCGGTTTCTTTTCAGCCGGAGAGCTGGCGACGCTCGCAAACGATTCGGAAGTCATTGTCCCGATGCTGGCTCAGAAATTGCTCCACCCGCTTCCTATGGCGATTTTTCTCGGCTCGTTAATGGCAGCCATTATGTCAACGTCCAGTTCTACAATTTTCGCTTCGGCCGCCGTCATTTCAACGGTTTTGATTCCGGGGACGGTCGGTGAAAACCAATCCGAAGAAGCGAATAAAAAAGCGATCCGCCTTACTAAAGTATTGGTCGTCATCATCGGTATTTTCTGTATCGGCATCAGTATGCTTGCTGTCAGTTTGTATGACTTGATGATTTTCGGCTTTACTCTTTTGTTCGCCTGTCTTTTTTGGGCAGTCGTCTGCGGTCTTTTTTGGAAAAAGGCTAATGTTCCCGGCGGTATCGCGTCTATGGTTGTCGGTATCGTTTTCTCGGTTCTCGGGTGCGTTTATTTGTCTCTTCAAGCCGGGACGCCGGTAATTATTCCGCCCGAAGCTGAATGGGAAATTTATTTCACATTCGTTCCGTGGCTTTTTTCAGGAATCGCGATGTTTGCGGTATCTTCGCTGACTCAAAAGACACATCCGCCGCTGCCGCTGACCGATTCGGACGGCATTGTTTTGAAATGGCCGGAACTTGCGGGAAGCCCTGAAAAACAGGAATAAAACTCGAAGTATAAACGGGAATTTAAATCCCGTTTCATTTTTTAAATTCGTTATCATTCGGATTGTATAAATCCGAATTCTATTTTTCAGTGATATAGTTGCTGTTTTTGAAAAAATCAGAATGCCTATTTATGTTTACGGATTTGGAAGTTTTGAAGCAAACCGTTCGTCTCACGGTTTGCTGCCATCTGTAAATTAAAGAGGTA
>JAITUZ010000039.1 GCA_031286065.1 Candidatus Methanimicrococcus odontotermitis
GGCGGATCAATGTAAATCATCTTCACCTTTCCGAGATAACTCTCCTGCAAAAGTTTCAAAACGTCTAAATTATCGCCCTCGATATACAAATTTTCAGTCGCATCCCAGTTCTTGCTTTCTTCAACGCAGGGGCGCAGCGTCTTTCGAATCGGGCGGCCGGCTTCTCGAATGGCTTCTCTTTTACCGACCCAAGTAAATTCATAAGCTTCATCGCCGGCGATATCATCACCTAAAAGAGTACGGAGAATATCAAAATTTATGGCGCATCGTAGTGATTTGCCCCCCCCCATCGGAACTTTCAGTAACGGCGGACGGGAACAGGGCGGCAATTTTTTCGATGTTTTCGGAAGTGATGTCGGGGGATTCAAAGCGCATTTTTTCCATTTATAATTCCTCTGTTTTAAATTCGGAATATCCTTCGTAGTCGTAGCTGGCATCAATACCTTTCATAAATAACGCGCGCTCGTTTATTTTATCAGTCAAAGCATTTTTTAACAAAATTTTAATTTCAAGATCTTTAATAGGACTTCGCTCCATCGCGGATAAGTAATCATTCTTATTGACACAATTCCAATCAATCACTTGAGAAAGTTCATTTTTAAAAATCATGTCCAGCCAAATACGCATTGGCCGCCCGTTTCCTTCGCGGAACGGATGAGCGATGTTCATTTCAACGTATTTTTCAATGATTTCATCAAACGTGCTTTGAGGCATTTGATCAATATACGCTAAAGAATGCTCCAAATACATTAAAGGCGCGAACCTGAAATTTCCTTTCGAAATATTAACATCGCGGAGAACGCCCGCAAACTCATAAATATCCGCGAATAAATATTTGTGAATCTGCTGAAGACCGGCAAACGTTCCGATTCCGATTTTAAAAAGATCGCCGCTGTCGTAAAGCCGTTTCGCGTTTGTTTTACTGATCCGCTCCTCTTCCCGATTCAGTTCAGCTTGATTTGTAATTCCGAGTTTATTTTTAAGAACGGTCATTTTCCGCGCATCTCCAAAAAAATCCGGCGAAACAGATTTAATTTCCCTCCCCGATGTCTTCAGCAATCAACCCGCCCGGCTCTGTTTCCCGATAGGTTTGGCATTCGAAGCGATAGATTTTCGCGCCGTATTTCCACATCATCGGCGTCAATTCAGCTTTGATGCAGGTTTGGCACAGGAATTCAACGGCGTCCCAGCCTTGATCAGCGGCGGACTGAGGCAGCAAAAGACCGCGGCGGTCACCGTATTCGGCCATCAAGCCGTGTTTGCCGATTTCAATCAAAGAAGAATAGGTTGTAAAAGCACCTTCCAACAATTCGGGAAGCGTCAGCGTTGTCACTTCAACAGTCGTTCTTAAAAAATCCTTTTTGCTGATTGGAAAGAACCTCGGATCTTCAAAAGCCGCGGCAACCGCCGACTGGATCAAAACTTTCCGGAGCGGGAGAACGGGATACGGATAACCGATACAGCCGCGAAGATCACCTTCTTTTTCAAGCGTTACAAGCGCGCCGCGATTTTCGGAAAAAATAATCGGAACCGAAGGCAAATCATCATCGGAGTCTTTGCCGTCCAGAACATTTTCAATGGCTTTGCGGGCGACTTTGACGGCGAGAACGCCTTCGCTTCTGTGAAGAGTATTTTTAGACATTTTTGCCCTCCTAAAAAAAATTACAGGATTTCCCTTTCAGGATCGGTGGCCGTTTTTCGAGCTGCCGCTTCCCGAAGCGCCTGAATTCCCGGAAGCTCGGCTCCGGACAGATATTCGATACAAGCGCCGCCGCCGGTGCTGATATGTGAAAATTGAGTGTCCATTCCGAGACGGTGGACTTCAGCGGAAATATGACCGCCGCCGATGATTGAGAACGGAGCGTTTGTCGCCGCGCGGATAATTTCATGCGTTCCGATCGCAAAATCGGGGTTTTCGGAAACGCCTGCGGGACCGTTTAAAATGACAGTTCCCGCCGATTCGATAAGAGAAGTATAAGAAACGATGGTTTCAAGACCGATATCATTGGCCGGATAAGGGGAATTTCCCATTTCTTTGACGCCGGCTTCAACGCGTTTGCCGTCAATGTTAAGCGCGACATCTGTGGGGTAACGGATTTTATCGCCGAATTCTTTAAGCATATTGCGGACGGGAGAAATGTAAGAAGCGTAACCTAATTTTTCAATCAAATCCATATTCATCCGGCCGATGTTAAAACCGGCCGCCGCGAGAACAACGTTTCCGACAATGCCGCTGAAAAGAACGAGGTCCGCGCTGCCTTTTGATAAAACATTATTGGCAACGCGGAGAGAATCGTCAACTTTCGCGCCGCCGAGCGCGTAAATACAGGGGCGGTCTCCGTTCAGCCCGCGGTCAAGACTGAGAATTTCAGATTCCATGATCCGGCCGGCGCCGCACGGAATATCGCGCGTGAAACCGACAACGGATAAATGAGAGCGGTGGGAAACGGCAAAAGCGTCATTGAAGAAATAATCAATATAAGGCAGAAGTTTTTTAACAAAATAAGAATCAGCGTGTTCATTAACGGAGCGTTCAAGGGATTCTTCGGAATAAAAGCGGACGTTTTCGAGTAAAAGAATGTCTCCGGGTTCCATCGCCGAAATACAGGAGCGCGCGTAAGCGCCGAAAATATCATCCGCATAATGAACATCGCGCCCGATCAGCTGAGATAAAACCTTTGCGTGAGACTGCATGGTTGTAAAGTCGGATTTACCGGGGCGGCTTTGATGCGCCAAAAGAATAACTTTCGCGTCTTTCAAGTCGCTGATTGTTCGTATATGGCTTCTGATGCGGGCGTCATCCAAAATCTTGCTGTCCGGACCCATCGGCGCGTTAAAATCGACTCTTAAAAGAACTGTTTTTCCTGAAACATCAAAATCATCAATCGTAAAGAAATCTTTTGCCAACGTCAATCCTCTCGCCGTCTTATATATACGATACAAAATAATTTGAAAAATATTTCAAACCCTTGCTTTTTCAATCCTAATCATTCATCTAATAATTATTAATATTTATTGTCGGTCCGGCAGAATCCGCCCGTACGTTCCGAGGATTTTTAAGCGCGCCGACCGCCCGGAAATCAGTTTCAGCGAGTCGTCGACTTTCTTATCCGACGGGCATCCCTCAAAATCAATGTAAAAATGATATTCACCAAGCGATTTTTTGGACGGGCGGGATTCAATGCGTGTCAAATTGATGCCGTTTTCATAAAACGGTTCTAAAATGCGGAAAAGAGCTCCCGGCCGATCATGAAAAGGGGACACGGCAATCGATGTTTTATAATAAATGTTTCCGCTCTCGGTTTGAGAGAAAAATTCCGGCGGGAGTCGGGACCCGGCATCTGCCGTATGCGCTTTAAAATCCGGCGGCGATTCCGGCCGGATCAGCAGTAAAAAACGCGTCGAATTATTGGAATTGTCTTGGATGCCGCAGTCAATCGTTTTCAATCCATACGCTTTGCCGGCTTCGGCCGAGGCGATTGCCGCCCCGATTGCAGCGTCCGCATTGTCTTTTGACATGTCTGCGACATGCAGCGCGGCTTTTGACGTGCTGTCCGTTTCAATGAAAACGGCGTTTTTCAGATGTTCCTGAATGTAAGTCCGGCATTGGTACCGCCCTTGAGGGTGAGAATAAACGACAGTGATTTTATCGGGAGAAAAACCGGGCGTCCGAGCGATTTTTTCAGACACGAGAAGACAATGGCGGACAGGAAGAACAAATTCAGAAATGACAGAAACTTCTTTTTCCAAAAGCAAATCCATGCTGACGCCGACGGCGCCTTCGATAGAATTTTCAATCGGAATGACAGCGCAATCCGAAACTCGGCCGTTTTCGTCTTCTTCAAACAGCCGCGTCACCGTATTCTCAATGGATGAGCAAAAAAGCAATTCGGGCGATGAACATTTAAAAACGGTTTCAAGAAAAGCGCGTGCCGCAACTTCCGAATAAGAGCCTGCCGGACCGAGAACTGAAACTTTCATGAGACTGACGCTTCTGTATTTTATTAAAAAGAAAAGGCGGGATCAGAAATTCAAAACATCCGCCATAGTATAAATTTTGCCTTTTTCCTGAGCGTTGACCCATTTGGCGGCCAAAACCGCGCCACCGACAAAGATCTCGCGCGTATGCGCCTGGTGCCTGAGTTCGATGCGCTCGGAATTTCCGATAAACATGACAGTGTGGTCACCGATGATGTCGCCGCCGCGGACGGCGTGAACGCCGATTTCTTTGCCGCGCGGGCAGATGCCTTCGCGCCCGAAAACGAAGTCTTTGCCGCCGAGCGCGCCGCTGAGAATCTCAGCGGCGGTCATTGCGGTTCCGCTGGGCGCGTCTTTCTTTTGGTTGTGGTGCGCTTCAATGATTTCAATGTCATAGTCGTCTCTCAGATATTGAGCCGCTTCTTCAAGCAATTTGAAAAAAACATTGACGCCGATAGAATAATTCGTAGAAATGACGGCAGCGACATTGTTTTTAACGATCGCTTCATCGATTGAAGCGCGCTGTTCGGGGCTGATGCCGGTCGTGCCGATGATCAAATTGACGCCGGCTGCGGCTGCCGCGGGCGCGTTGACGGCGGTTGCCGCGGCAATCGTGAAGTCAATGACGACATCCGTTTTTGTTTCTTTGAGAACGGCTTCCAAATCTTTGGAATCGGAAACGGGGATGTTCATTTTGCCGAGGCGCGTGACTTCGCCGATATCCTGCCCGATGAAAGCGACATCAAACGCGGCAGAAAGCGTAATTCCTTCCGTTGCCGTAATGCGCTGGATAATAAGCGTTCCCATACGGCCGCATGCGCCGATGACGGCGGCTCTGATTTCACTCACTTTAAAACCCCGCACTTTTTGAGCTCAGTCATTAAAATATCAAGATTGCCGGGCTGGAGCGGCGCAAGCGGCAGTCTCAGCGGTCCGGCGGCGCGGCCGGCAAGTCCGGCGGCGGTTTTGATTGGCGCGGGATTGGTTTCAATAAACAGCGCTTTCATGAGCGGCGCGAGTTCATAATGAATTTTCAATGCTTCCTGAAGATTGCCGGATTCAAAGGCGCCTGTCATTTGAGACATTTTTTCGGGAAGAATGTTCGCGATGACGGAAATAACGCCGGCGGCGCCGATTGACATCAGCGGCAAAGTGGCGACGTCATCGCCGGAGAGTAAAACGAAGTCCTCATCTTTTGTTTTACTGAGAATTTCAGTCGCTTTGCCCATATCACCCGTGGCTTCTTTGATGCCGACGATGTTGGGATGTTTTGCCAGTTCCGCAATCGTTGGAACGCTCATATCAACGCTTGTTCGTGACGGAACATTGTAAAGGATCAGCGGAATATCGACAGTGTCAGCGATTTTTTCAAAATGGGCTTTAAGGCCGCTTTGGGTCGGTTTGTTGTAATAGGGCGTGATCACAAGAGCCGCCGCGGCACCCGCGTCAGCCGCGTGTTTGGTGAATTCAATCGCTTCGGCGGTGTTGTTTGAACCGGTTCCTGCGATGACGGGAACAGCCGACGCTTCAATTGCGATATCCGTCACCTTCATGTGTTCTGCAGCGGACATTGTCGCGGATTCGCCGGTCGTGCCGCACGGAACGATCGCGCTGACGCCGCCTTTAACCACGAATTCAATGTTTCTTCTGAATCCTTCGACATCAATGTGATTATCCGCCGTAAACGGCGTAATTAAGGCGGGAATAACGCCTCTGAACTTTTGACTCATAATGTGTACCAACCCGATTTTTGAAAGAGTTTTGATTAAATGGTTTGCCCGTTAACGAGGATAAGCGGTACAAAACGATTTCCCGTAATAAAAGAAGATAAATCGCTGAATCAAAAATTAAGAATAGAAGTAATTAAAATTATTGCTTGACTGAAAAAAGAAAGCGGATTTCTGCACTTAAAACGGCAAAAAAGAAAGCGGATTTCTGTGAAAAACAGCAAAAAAGAAAAAGGAATTATTTAGACATCGGCGGCAGATACGCTCTGTTAAAATCGTATCCGTGAAAATCATTTTGTCTTTTGAGCCTGCCGTCGGCGTGAAGGATCCCAAGCAGCTCCATCACGGAATAAGCGGCTCTCGTGATTCCCATACTTCTTTTGTCCGTGTCTGTTCCGGCGATATAGAGATTGTCAATCGGCGAACGGATATCCGCGAACGCGCCGCGGACTGTAATGGCGGCTTTTTCAGGAATCGTTATTTGTTCATGGCGCATCGCGACATGCTTTTCAATTCCGGGCATCAGCTCAAACAATTGATTATAAGCGTCATTGACTTTCGTTTTGACATCCTTGACCTGCGGGATGAACGCGAAGCCGACCGATTGACACCCTTCCGGCGCCAAGCTTGGATCATAATTACTGATCGGGCCGCCCCAATAAGGCATATCCTTAAACCAAACTTCCGATCCGATATAATCGAATTCGGGACGCATTTCATCCAAACCGAGCCAAACGCTTAAACTGACGGTATGGTCAACGCTTTTCAGAAGACTGACGTATTCAGCCGGCAGCTCCAGCATTTGCGGCAAAGAGCTGGCGAATCCTGTGTGAATGATCAAATCCGCGTAAAACTCGGCGTCTCCCGTTTCAACGCCGACCGCCCGGTCTTTGCCGATTTCCGCGTCAAATTCCGTCAAAATCTTTAGAACGGCGGCGCCGGTTTGAATTTTCGTAAGCGCCGGCATGGAGCGAAGCGTGCAGTTTGTCACCGCCTGAACGCCGCCGACGGGATAGCCTTGCGTTGAAAAACCGCCTTTATGCGTCAATGTTTTCTTGAGCGCGGCCAAAACAGAATCGCCGTCATCGGCCGGCAGAAATTTAGTTTCCGCGAATTTTTTGGAACCTTTCCTTTTTTTGTCAGACTTTTCTTTCTTTTCCGCCTTTGAGTCTGTTTTTAATTTTTTTTCTGCTTTTGAGTCGGCTTTTCCTTTCACGATCGCTTTGTATTCTTCAGGCCCCAATTTATTTTTCTCTTTCGCGACACCCGCGCCGGCTGCCATTCTCTGAACAGACGTCTCTTTCATGCCGCGGCCGGACATGAACATAGAAAAGGTATCGACAAAGCCCAATGTTTCGGAACTGAGCCCTTCGGGAAGACAATCGTAGACAGAGCGGTCAGAATAATCTTCGCCGCGGCTGACTTTAAGCATCGCGGCGCCGATTGTTTTGGCGAGTTTCATGCGGTCTTTGACCGGCAGATAATCAAATGTCAGGAAATCATGGACATTGGTCGGGCAGCGCGTCAAAGAAGCGTCCGGCGCGCGGATGTAATAATTACCGTAAGGCTGAAACTGCGGCACGATGTCGTAATACTGGTCCATCAAAAGCGGGAGCGGACCGTCCAGAAGCGCCGTGACGGCATGCGGCCCGGTGTCTACCGTAAATCCGTCAACTTGATAACTTCGGCAGTTGCCGCCGACAACTTCATCTTTTTCAAGAACAAGAACACGATTACCATGTTTAGAAAGAACGAGCGCCGACATCAATCCGCTGATGCCGCCGCCGATAACAATAACATCATATTCATTGCTTTGCATAATAACAACATCCCGGAAGAAGATTAAAAGATTTCAGGAACAAGTTTTTTGGCAACAGTTTCGTAAGCCTTTGTCAAATCACCTTTGTCGAATCTGAAAATATCTTTGTCAAAAGACTCTTTGGTAACCTTGTCCCAAATCCGGCAGGTATCGCATGAGATTTCATCGGCGAGAACGATGGCGCCGTTCACGCGGCCGAACTCCAATTTGAAATCAGGAAGAAGGTAACCGTTTTTGTCGAAATACGGCACCAAAATACTGTTGATTTTAAGCGCGGTTTCTTTGAGATAAGCCATTTCCTCATATGCCGCGACACCCAGCGCGCAGGCGATGTCTTCATTGATCATCGGGTCCTGATATTCATCGCTTTTGAAGTCAAAAACGATGATCGGTTTGTCAAAAACTTTTCCGGCGGGCATCGGATATTTTTTCGTAATGGAACCGGCGGCGATGTTTCGAACGATCACTTCCAGTTTGACAATGTCCGCGATGTCAATAATCATATCAATATCGGAAGCCATCCCCTTATAATGCGTTTTGATGCCGTTTTCTTCAAGCATTTCAAAGATTTTGCGGGAAATTTGAGCGTTATAAAATCCTTTTTTCGGCGCTTCGCTTTTTTTGCCGCCGTTGAAAGCGGTTAAACTGTCGCGGAATTCCGCGATATATTTTGTCGGGTCATCGGTCGTATAAATCGTTTTGGCTTTGCCGGAATAAATCGGCTTCATTTTTTGAATTTCAGACATGAGCATCACTTTCATTGATTCATTAATATTAAAAATATCTTTTATTCATCGAATCTATTTAAAAAGTTTGTCCGCCGGAAACTCTTTAAAAAGTATATCCGCGGAAAAATCAAAAATCAAAGATAAAACCAAAGATAAAAAAAATCAAAAATAAAAAAGCGGCCTCTTAAAAAACAGCCGCAAACCAAAAAAGCGATTGACAATTCAAAAAGACTTGACAGCGTTAATGCAAAGTTATATTATGAATGAAGATGTTACTTTTTATTTCAAATTTGATGAATTACAAGACGATGTAATACATAAAAAAGAGGAAAATTAAATCATGCCTTCCGAAACATTAGATGTTATCGAATTGCTTTTGACCGCCGAGATATATAATAGTCAGGACGGCCTCATTGTCAACGATATCCCCTCAAAAATCCGCCGCGCTCTCTGGGACGCAAAAACGAGAAATGTCGCAAAGCCGATTAAGCCCAACAAAACGATGATCAAAAATATGTTCGGCATTGACGACATCGAAAACGCGCTCAAAATCAACGGCAAACCGTTCGCGTACGCCATTGCAGACGCGTACACGGGAAACGCCCGCTTAACAGAAGGCAGTTTGGATTCCGCCGCGGAATGGTTTAAAAAGCAAGACGGAAGCCGCGACAGAATTTTGGAAAACCCTGTTTTGGCTTATTATTACGGCAATATCGCCGAAGAAAAAGATATGGATGTCGATTACAAAGCCGTCGCGTCCAAAAATCCGCCCAAAGAAGCCTCCCGCGAATGGATCGAATCCATTATAGAAGAACTTTCCGAAGGAAAAGGAAACGGCCGCGAATGGCTGAAGCTCGCGTATATCAAAGCGCCGGAAGAAGTGCGCGAATCTATGGACGAACTCATTTTAACAGAACGGCAGAAAAATGAACTGCTGAAAATAGAGCTGGCAATCAAAAATAAAGAGCATTTCAGAACCATCGGCCTTTATGACATCGGAAAAGTTCTGTTTGTCGGCCCGCCCGGAACCGGCAAAACGTCTTTTGCCCGCGCGCTTTCCAAAAAATTATCGATTCCGATCGTGGAAGTTCATCTTTCCATGATCACCGACCAATATCTCGGCGAAACATCGAAAAATATTGACCGCGTGTTCGCTCTCGCCAAAAAATTTGACCCGTGCATTATGTTTATTGATGAATTCGATTTCATCGCGACATCCAGGACCTCAAATGACGAGCACGCCGCAATCAAACAGGCCGTCAACACGCTCTTGAAAGCGATTGACAATACAAGTCTTGTCGAAGACGGCGTTTTGCTTATTGCCGCCACCAACCACACCCGAAAACTGGACGAAGCCGTTTGGCGCCGCTTTGACGAAATCGTTGACTTTGAGCGCCCGACACTTGAAATGAGAAAAGAGATCTTAGACACGATTTTAAGACGAATCGAAGGCGACATCGATACCGGCGCCGTTGCCGAGAAGACGGAAGAATACACCGGCTCCGACTTAAGAATGGTGGTCCGCGAAGCCGTTTTATCGGCGCTTTTGGATAACCGCTATAATTTGATTCAATCGGATTTGGAAAACGCCGTCAAATCATTTGACAGAAGATCGGGTTTAAAAATGACCGCGTTTATTGAAGAATAAACGCTTCATACTTTTTTTAAAAAAACAAAGCGAATGAAACGCTCTTATTCTGACTTTTTCCAAACACGTGCGGCTTACTTGAAATGACGGCGCGCCCGAAGCGGCGGTTGAATGAACGCCGTTTAGAGCGTATGGCAAAGTATCAAATATAATTGATGAAACATATGAATAAAAATATGTCAATGAAAATCACGCTTTTGGGGACGGGGGATGCTCCCGGCACACCGGAAATCGGCTGCTCCTGCGCCGCGTGCGCCGACGCGAAGAACGGAACGAAAAGTAACCGGACGCGCTTTTCCATATTGGTTCAGACCGAGCGGGGCAATGTCCTCATTGACACAAGTCCGGATATGCGCGCCCAGCTTCTGAGAGCGGATATCGGGCACATCGACGGCGTGATTTGGACGCACGGACATTACGACCAT
The DNA here is from genome assembly GCA_031286065.1 of Candidatus Methanimicrococcus odontotermitis. Classification (GTDB taxonomy): domain Archaea; phylum Halobacteriota; class Methanosarcinia; order Methanosarcinales; family Methanosarcinaceae; genus Methanimicrococcus; species Methanimicrococcus odontotermitis. The sequence continues at coordinate 10,326 of JAITUZ010000039.1, forward strand.
TACGGCGGCTTTCCCGAATTCTACCGCATCCAAAGAGAAGTTCACGTTTACGGCTTTAAAGAGACGGTCGATTACATTTCCGAAATGGTTCATTTTTTGGACCCTGTCAAGCATTATGTCAATTTTTATGAACCGTTTTCATTGATCGGTCTTGAATTTTCATTGTTTGAAGTCAAGCATTTTCCGGAAAAACATCCGGCCGGCGTGATGATTTCAGACGGCAGATATAAAATCGTTGTCAGCGGCGATTCGGAGAAAGACATTTCGGAGAAAAGCTTGGCGTATATTCAAAACCCGGATTTGTTCATTGTTGACGCAATCGTTCCCCCGCATATGACTGTGAACAAACACATGAATTCGGAAGAAGCGTTGGAAATTGCCGGGAGGATTCACGCGAAGAAAACGGTTTTAACGCATTTAAGCCATTTTTACGGGCCGCATGACTCGGAAGCGGAAAAGCTGCCGCTCGGATACGACGGGATGGAATTCGAATTAGAATAAGAAAGTCTTTTTTTCAAGTACGTTTCGGAACGGAATTTATTTAAATAAAGAAAAATATTTGAGCAACCTTTACGATGAGTTTTGCAAAAAGTATAAATCAAACCGAACCCTTCAATCGTAAACTTTCTGTTTGACAGATAAGAAAGAAACACGGCAAAAGCTTTGACGGTTTTTCTTTTTAAATCATCATAAATCATCATCACAATCATTCGTTTATTGAAGATTAAAACGGTTGCGCGATATTAAATCACGAATTCGGCATTAACAAAATCATTAACAAAAAACTAATAACAAAATTATTAATAAGAACAAAAAAGAGGATAAACATGGGAAATATTAGACACTCCAACATCAAAACCATTTCATTCAAACTTTTAAACAACTACGGTGACGCTTTTACGGAAGACTTTGACCAAAACAAAGCTCTTGTGACCAAATACACGACGATTGAGAGCAAAACCATCCGCAACAAAGTTGCCGGATACGTGACAAGAAAAGTCAGACGCGCGCCTAAATACTAAAATCGGATTCGCGTCCTTTTTCAATTTTTAAACTTCTTTTTTCTTTTTAAAAATCAAACGGATGAGCTGTTGCTGTCAGCGGTTTGATGACGAATACTTTCACCGCCCGAGCCGAAGTCCTTTTAATTGTTTGAATCTATTAAAAAATCAAATATCAGAAACTGTAAAGCGGGTCTAAAAAAAATGGCGTCATCAAACAAAGAAATGATCAAAGTCCTTGAGAGAAACTTCGGATACACGTCATTTCGGCCGAATCAGGAAGAAGTGATTGAAGCGCTTCTCAATGAACGGGACGTTTTCGTTTTAATGCCGACAGGCGGCGGAAAATCTCTTTGCTACCAAATACCCGCGCTTATGAAAGAAGGAACGGCCGTCGTTGTTTCACCGCTTATTTCGCTGATGAAAGACCAAGTGGACAGTCTGATTTCAAACGGCGTTTCAGCCGCCTATTTAAACAGCACATTAACGGAAGCTGAAAGCGCGGATGTCAAAAGCCGCCTGTTAAGCGGGGATTTAAAAGTGCTTTATGTCGCGCCCGAACGCCTGATGATGTCGGGAACGCTCTCGCTTTTAAAAAAAGCGCGGGTCAGCCTTTTCGCAATTGATGAAGCGCACTGCGTTTCGGAATGGGGGCATGATTTCCGGCCCGAATACAGAAAACTCTCCGAATTACGCGAAAAATTCCCGAATGTCTGCATGGCCGCGCTCACGGCAACCGCCACCGAACGTGTCCGGCGCGATATCGTTCATGTTTTAAGGCTTCGGGATCCTGTCATAAAGATTTCCAGCTTCAACCGCCCGAATTTATCATATCAGATCGTGGAAAAGAAAGATGTGATGGAACAGCTGGAGGGATATATCAAAAAAAACCGCAGCAAATCCGGCATCATTTACTGTCAAAGCCGCGACGCTGTAGAGCGGCTGGCCGCGCGGCTCAACAAACTCGGTTTTTCCGCGCTTCCTTACCATGCCGGTCTGACAGATGAAAAGCGCGCGCGTCACCAGGATAAATTCATCCGCGATGATGTTGACATTATTGTGGCAACCGTTGCCTTCGGCATGGGAATCGATAAGCCTGACGTTCGTTTTGTGATTCATTATGATCTGCCGAAAAATCTGGAAAGCTATTACCAAGAAACAGGACGCGGCGGCCGTGACGGTTTGGAGTGCGAATGTATTTTATTTTTCAGCCGCGGCGATTGGCACAAAATCCGCTTTTTGATTGAAAAGAAACCGAGTAAAAAAGAACGGGATCTCGCGTTTCAGCAGCTTTCTCAAATCATCGGCTACTGTGAAAGCACGGACTGCCGCCGCAACGTTCTTCTGCGCTATTTCGGCGAAGACATTAAGGAGCCGTGCAACAACTGCGATTCCTGCTTCCATCCGAGAACGAAAGTGGATAATACAGCGGAAGCGCGGCTTCTTCTGGAATGCGTCAGCCAAACGGGACAGAGATTCGGCATGTCTCATGTCGTTGATGTTCTCTACGGCGCCAAAACGCAGAAAATTAAAGACGCGCGCCATGACAAATTGAAAATTCACGGCGCCGGCAATCATATTTCCAAAAACGAATGGAAACGAATCGGCAGCGAACTGATGCAATCCGGCTGCCTCAGCGTTGACGGTGAAAAATATCCGATTGTCAAGCTGAATCAAAACAGCCGGAAAATCATGGCGGGCGAATTGAAGGTCGAACTGACGGAAGCGCCGATTTCAAGAATTTCAAAAGGCCGAACCGTTCTTCCAAATACGTCGGCGGCAGATTCAAATCAATTCGCCGGCGTTTACGTCGATGAAACGGAAGACATATTCGGCGGCGATGATTTCGAATCGGAAAATGAAATGATCGATACCGAGGCCTATGCCGAAAATTCAGGCGGCTCAATCATTTACGGCGGCAAAAAATCAGTTTTGGCTGACAATATAGAAGAGTATGTCAAACCCGCCGCCGTTTCAAAAACATTTGAACCGGAAAAAACGCCCGCTTTGAAAAAAATAAGACAAAAGCCGGCGGTTCCTAAAAATATCGAAAAAGGGAAATTTGACGCCGCTTTGTTTAATCGATTGCGGGAGTTAAGAAAACAGATCGCTGCGGATAAAAACCTGCCGCCGTACATCATTTTCGCAGACACGAGCCTTCGTTTGATGGCAACAGATTTCCCGGCGGATGAAAACGCTTTTTTAAAAATCGCGGGCGTCGCCGAATATAAACTTCAGAAATACGGCGGTCTGTTCATGAACGAGATCCGCGATTATATCGGAGAAACGGAAGCGCCGCCGTCCTCCCAAACGAAACTGATTTCCGATGATGAACCCTCCGCCGAAATGGAAATACGTATGGATACCGCTTATTCGGAAGACGATTTGAAGAAAACGAAAAATCTGTTTTCACAGGGACTTTCCGTCGGCGAAATTTCGGAAATTCGAAGCGTTCCGGTCTTAAAAGTGATCGGCCATTTGGAGAAACTGATTGCCGCCGGCGAAATTGAAAATTTGGACGTGTTTATCGGACCGGAGAAACAAGAAGCGATCACAGGAACGATTGAAAACCTGCAAATCGAATTTACGGAAAAACTGATGAATTCCGTTGTGATCGAAAAAATGAATATGAAATGTTCGGAAGAAGAGATCCGGCTGATGAAAGCGTTCATGATTGCCGGAATGAAAAGAAAACGCGGATAAAATCATAAAAGAAAATAAAAAAGAAAGCAAAACAAATTGACGCCGCAAATCGCTAAAATAAAACCGCCCGCAATTGACGGCAGAAACGGGAACGGAAAAACCGAGATTTGCCGGCCGAAAACCGGTGCTTTGGAAAAAACGTTCTGCCTGTCAAAACAGTGTCCTTCTTTGAAAAAACATACGGCAAAAAAAGAGATCATAAAGATAAGCGAAAGCACTAAAGCGTTAAAAAGAGCGGCTGCCGGAACAGATGAAAACAAATCAAAAAAATTGAAAAAATCCGGGATTTTGGCAGGAAAAGCAATCGAAATCAAAAGGAAGGCTTTGCCATCCGCCCCGCCGAAAAAACGAAGAAAAAAACAAACGGCAAACAATAAAAAGAAAAGGCCGACCGAAATAAAAATTTCAAAGAAACGGGACGCGCCAACGATGAATATTTCAGCGGCGAGGAGCGGAAAAAGGATGAAAAGGCCGGCAACCCATAAATGATCGGAAACCGACAATGAGCGGAAATCCAAAACGGCTGCCGCGCAGAGAAGAATGAAAAGAAGGACGGATTTGAGGACGGAAAAAGTCATTAAAACGTTTTCACTGTCCATGAAGGGATAAAAAGACACGGACAGATAGACTTTTTTAAATATTTTCAAAAAGGATTAAATGAATTTTATAAAACATCTTTAACGAAAATACATTTACAAAAACGTTCATATAATATCTTTTGATACGATGAATAACGATAATGCATATAGCAGATACCTTTTTTAAAGGAGTTTTTGAAAATGGAAAATGTTCAGGAATTTATTGCAGCAGAAATTGAAAAGATTAAAAGCCGGATTGACGGAACGGCTTTGATTGCCCTCTCCGGCGGCGTTGACAGTTCTGTCTGCGCCGAACTCGCTCACCGCGCTGTCGGCGGCAGACTGTATCCGCTCTTTATAGACACCGGTTTTATGAGAAAAGGAGAGCCTGAACAAGTGAAAGCCGCGTTTTCTCATATGAATCTGAAAATAATTGACGCGAACGAACGTTTTTTTGAAGCCGTCAAAGGCATCGTTGACCCCGAACTCAAAAGAAAAGCGATCGGTGAAACGTTTATCCGCGTTTTTGAAGAAGAAGCGAGAAAAATCAACGCCGATTACCTGATCCAAGGAACCATCTATCCCGATGTCCTGGAATCTGAAAAAGGAATCAAAGCCCACCACAATGTCGGCGGCATGCCCGAAAAAATGGAATTCAAAGGCGTTATTGAACCGCTTTACTATTTGTACAAAGACGATGTCCGCGAAGTCGGGCGCGCGCTCGGCCTCGCCGTCGCGCTTTCAGAAAGAATGCCGTTTCCCGGCCCCGGGCTTTCGGTTCGCGCCTGCGGTGAAGCGACGCGGGAGAAAGTGGCCGCCGCCCGCGCCGCCAACGCTATTGTTGAAGAGGAAGTCATGGAAACGCTCAAACCCTGGCAGGCGCTCGCCGCCGTCATCGGAAAAGGAACCGGGCAAAAAAATGAAAAACGCGTTTACGGCTGGATAATCGCCGTCAGAATCGTGAATTCGAACAACGCGATCACCGCCGATCCTTTGGAAGTGCCCTACAGCCTGCTGAAAAAGATCCAAGAAAGGATCACAACTGAAATCCCCGACGCCTGCCGCGTTGTTTATGACATCACGCCCAAACCGCCGGGAACCATTGAATTTGAATAATCTGATATTAGATTTTAAAAAAATTTATCCATTTCATTTTTTCGTCTTTTAGCTTCGTCTTTTTCTTTTTTATTAAATTCTTTACGATTTTGATGCCGTTTACGACTTTTATCCGAAGAGAGAATACAATAGAAAAGCGTTAAGCATTGAATAAATAAAAGAAAACGGACCTGCCGATTAATTAAAAAATCAACTGAAATTTGAAGTCATGAATTATGCGCTTTCCGGAATTGAAGATAAGAATTGTATTTTTGAAATCGTTTTTAAATTTATAAATATAAGAAACCCGTCATGTCATTCATGGAAATCGATGAAACATTTTCGTCATTAGAAGAAATAGAAGCGCGTTTAGAAAAAGACGGAATGACTTGGCGTATTTCCGTTGACGAGGACATCGGCGAGGAAGACGGCCATTCAAATATTCGTTTGGATTCCGCGGACGCCGTATCGTTTGCAACCGACGCGGACGCGCTTGAAATCGAGAAATGGGAAGCGGAACTGCCGGACGAAAAAGAAGAAGACGAAGAAGATAAGGACGAACTGTTTGAAGAGAATATATTATCCGGCAGGATCCCAAAAGCAGACATTGAAGCGGCGGACGTTGTTTATTTTGATATTTTCAAAAAGAAAACGTATATGAAAACATTGATCTTCTGTCCGGAAAAAGAATCGGGAGCCAAAATATATCGTTTAGTCGGGTTCTGCGAAGCGCCGATATTTTAAAGAGTCCCGCGAAAAAGATATTTTAAAAGAGATAAATTTTTAAAAAAAATGATTTCGTTTAAATTGACTTGATTTCATTTAAAAGATAAATCGTTTATTTTATAAAGGATATATATACCATTTATATAGTTAATAAGCATTTAAGAGAATCCGTATTGATTCAAGAAAATTGAATTCAAAACAAACAGCGTACAAAAGACGGATATTGAAATGCGCGTTTTAATATTTCAGACAAGCGTTCAAATCATCAGAATCATATAAAATCATTGAAATAATGACGACTCATTGAAATAATTAAAATCTCTAAACTCATTAAAATCATAAAATAAACGGTAATCACTATGAATGAATCAAATCTCAAAATTGAAAATGTCGTTGCTTCTACAAAATTAGCGGAAAATTTTGACTTAAACTTAATCGTTGAGAAATTCCAAACCGCCGAATATAACAAACAAAAATTCCCCGGCCTCGTTTACCGTGTTTCCGACCCCAAAGCCGCGTTTCTTGTTTTCACATCCGGCAAAGTCGTCTGCACAGGCGCGAAAAACGTCGCTGATGTTCATACCGTCATCGGCAACATGGCCAAAAAATTGAACGGTATCGGCATTAAGACAATTGAAAAGCCGGATATCGCCGTTCAGAACATTGTCGCGTCCGCCGACCTCAAAGCCGTTTTGAATCTGAACGCCATCGCGATCGGCCTCGGTCTCGAAAATATCGAATACGAACCGGAGCAGTTCCCGGGACTTGTTTACAGAATCAGCGACCCCAAAGTCGTCGTTTTGATCTTCAGCTCCGGCAAACTTGTCGTCACCGGCGGCAAAACGCCCGAAGACTGCGCGCGCGGCGTTGAAGCCGTCCGCGAACAATTGGACAACATGGGACTTTTATAAGTCCCCTAAATCTGTTTTTTAATAATTTGAATAACAATATATTTTAATTCAGCCGGCCGCCGACGGCGGCTCGCGCAATGAATACAATCGGGATTTTTATGACGGAAGAACATAATTTAATTTTTGACAAAAATGATGTTTGTATTTTTATTCCCGTTCTCAATGAAGAAGGGGCTGTCAAAGACGTGATTGAAGGTTTTAAAAACATCGGTTACAACAATATTTTAGTTTATGACGGCAACAGCAAAGACAAAACAAGAGAAATTGCCGCGGCTGCTGGCGCCCGTGTCGTCATTCAAAGCGGGAAAGGAAAAGGCCGGGCGATGATTCAGGCTTTTGGCGCGATAACGGAAAAATACATTGTCATGATTGACGGCGACGGCACCGAAAAACCCGAAGAAATCAACGCGTTATTGTATCCGGTTTTGGAAGGAAAAGCCGATCATGTCGCAGGAGACCGGATCGCCGGAAGAACGCCCGACGCGTTTACTTCATTAAACCTGTTCGGCAACCGTGTCATCAACCGGTTTTTTCGCCGCGCTTTCAAATCCGAGCACAGAGATATTTTAACGGGATACCGCGCGTTTACACGCGAATCCGTTCAAGCTTTGGATTTAAAACAAAGCGGATTCGTGATTGAAACAGAAATGACTGTGGAATGTCTGATGAAAGGGCAGAAATTCATGGAAGTGCCGATTACATATCTGCCGCGTCCCGAAAAAGTGGAAACGAAACTTCATCCGATCCGTGACGGTTTTAAAATCAGCATGGCGATTTATAAATATTCGCGCTTTTACAATCCGCTGTTTTTCTTCGGCGTCTGGAGTTCGCTGTCCTGCGCTCTCGCGCTCCTCACGGCGGCTGTCCATCCGTTCATCACATGGCACAGTTCCATGCTCGGAACAGCATTTTTCTTCTTTGCAGGCATCAGCGCGGTTTTGCTCATCGCCGGATTCACGGCCGATATCAGCGCGACGCTTCACAGAAAAACATTAAAAGCGATCCGAACAAACCAAAAAGAACAGAAAAAAGAATATGATCAATTCTGATCTGTTTTTTATTTCCTGCGTTGAAATTCCAATCAGATTCAATAATCCGCAGATGAAAATAAATATGTATAATATGCCATAAGTTAAATCAAATTATTGTTGTTTTATCTTATCCTTTATTTAACTCGGGGAATAATAAAATGAAGATAAAAGTGATTTTATTCGCTCTTTTTATTTTATTCTTTTTTACTCTTTCAGTTTCCTTGTCAATCGAAAATGAAATCCTGTCTGATGATGGAGAAATCATCCGCGAAACAATTCCCGATAATGCTGATTACGGGTCAGCGGAATCAGTCGCGTATTTAATCGCTCAAGACAGAGCTTTTGAAAACTATTTATTTCAAAATGGGGGACCGGTTATCGGCTATGGTAATAAAGACGGCGTTTTTGTAATCCAAATCTCTTCTTCATATGCTGATACATTAACAGACCGTGATTTTGAAACAATTGAAAACGTTGTTCAAACTTACGCGGAAAATGGGGGAGGAGGTCCCCCGTCCATATTTGTTTTATCTCCGGAGAGATGGGCCATTTTTTCCCTGTTAAATCTTTTTATCCGCTTGTAATATTATTTATTACATTTTTTTCATTTTGTGTTTTATTTATCTATTTTTTTGGCAAACTAAAATGATTAAAATGGTTTGCAACAGAAAAAATTTATGGCATATTTACCCGGTATTCATTGAAATATTCAAATCTTTTGTATTTAATGTAGTTTATTTTCAATCAAGAAATGCATAATTCATGTTTTTAATTGGTAGTATTGGATCTGTTTTCTTTTCGGTATTCAATGAAGAAGTTCATAATCTCCAAAAAATAAGCGAGATATGATTGTGACGACCATTAGTCGCTCGCAATTACAGTTTCGCATGAATTGAAACAAACCAGCCGCTGAAAAACAAAGTAAAATACAATGCTGAAAAAAGCACACAATCACGGCAATGAACGAAAGTGAAATAATGTGTTCAGGTCATTGTTGAAAGAAGAAAAAGAATTAAAAATTCGAAAGAATTGGAAATTTAAAAAAAGTTAAAATCAAATAGAGAAGGATTTTTTCCTTCTCTGTTAATGTTTTTCATGAAGAGATTTTTACGAAAAACACTCATTTTGCGTCATTCGAATTATTTGGCGAGGTCGTAGTGCTGGTTGACGATCTTCAAAGCGCAGAAGTCACCGCACATTGTACAGGCGTCTTCGTCACCGGGTGCGCGGCTGTCGCGGACAGCTTTTGCGTGTTCGCCGTCGATTGCGATCTCATACATTTTATTCCAGTCAAGGTCTCTTCTCGCGCGGGCCATCGCCAAGTCTTCATCTCTTTTGCCGAGACGGATCATGTCGCCGATGTGAGCGGCAATCTTGGAGGTTTTGACACCGGTGATAACATCGTCGATGTTGGGAAGAGCCAAGTGTTCGGCAGGCGTCACGTAGCAGAGGAAGTCGCAGCCGTAAGAAGCGGAAACTGCGGCGCCGATTGCGGTCGTGATGTGGTCGTAACCGGGCGCGATGTCTGTAACGAGCGGACCGAGCATATAAAACGGCTTGTAGTTGCTCATGACTTTCATTAACTGAACGTTTGTTTTGATTTGGTCGAGCGGAACGTGGCCGGGACCTTCGACAATGACTTGGAGGTCGTATTTGTCGTGAGCGATTTCAGCGCATTCGGAGTTAATGATCAATTCCTGAACCTGAGCGCGGTCGGTCGCGTCGTGGACGGCACCTGCACGCATACCGTTTCCGGTAGACAAAGTGACTTCGTGTTCTTTTAAGATTTCACAAAGGTAATCGAATTGCGCGTAAAGCGGGTTTTCTTTCTCATTGTGGAGCATCCAGGTGGTCATGAAAGCGCCGCCGCGTGAACAGAGACCGCCGTATCTGCCGTGTTTTGTCAATCTGTCGAGTGTAATTTTGTTGATACCGGTGTGGATCGCCATGAAACAAGTGCCGGCTTTGGCCTGGTCTTCGGTTGCTTTAAAGAGTTCATCTTCAGTCATGTGGACGATGGAGCCGTATTTTTCAGCGGCCTGAATAAAAGCTTGATAAAGCGGAACGGATCCGACAGGCAGAGAAATGGCGTCACAGACCGCTTTTCTGATACCGAGGAAATCGCCGCCGGTTCCGAGTTCCATTAAAGTGTCGGCGCCCGCTTTTTCTGCGGCGATGGCTTTGTCGATTTCCATCTGCATATTGATGATGTCTGAGGAAGCGCCGATAGACGCGTTAATTTTTGTACGGCAGCCTTGACCGATACCGCCGAGTTTCACTTTTCGATAAGGACTGACCGGGATGACGATTCTTCCCGCCGCAATGCCTCTTCTGATAAATTCAGGGTCCAATTCTTCTTTTTCGGCAACGATTTTCATTTCATCTGTAATGATACCGTTCTTTGCGTCTGTAACAATTGACATTTTAAAATTCCTCTCTTTGAATAGTATAAAACAAAGTATAAAACGGACTGAAATTAACATCCAAAAGATGAAATCAAGCAGACAACGCCCGCAGTCTCGAATTAGTTATAAAATGGCGGTTTTCGGATATATATCTATTCGAAAAACTAAATTGCGTTTTAAACAAATTATTTGAATAGAATAGGAGCCCGATATCGAACGGACATCGGACTTAAAACGAATTGATTTGTTTTCAATTAAAATTGAGTTATCTGCCCGAAAAGAATGAATACGCGCCGAAAAAATGAAAAACGGAATCAAAAATGATATTTTCAAACGAAATGATTTCTTCTCAAGAGAAGATTTATTAAAGGCGGAAAACTTTGGAAGTCTAAATTCAAATCAAATTAAAAGGCAAATGATTATGGATAAAGTGAAACTCTACACACTCAAAAAAGAATCCGTGAACTTAACGCCGCTTTTAAGTGTCGGCAAAAACGGCATGGCGGACTCCGTTATTGAAGAACTCAAAAAACAGCTGAAAGTGAGAAAACTGGTCAAAGTCAGAATTCATAAAAACTCCGGCGAATCAGATGATATGAAACAAGCGGCGCTGGAATTATCGGAAAAATGCCGCGCCGAATTAATCGATATCCGCGGCCGGACCGTCACCTTATACAAAAACTGATAATAGAACGGGTGGAAAAATGCTTGATGAAGAATATGAAGATATAACGTACTTTAAAGAAAACGGCTTTTTGGAAAAAACATGTTCTAAATGCGGTAAAACCTACTGGACGCGCGATTCGAACAGAGTGACATGCGGCGACGCGCCCTGCGACATTTACACTTTCATCGGCAAACCGATTTTTTCAAAACCGATGGACTTGGCCGAAATGCGGGAATATTTCCTGAAGTTTTTTGAAAAGTGCGGACACGCCCGAATCAACAGATATCCGGTCGTCGCGCGCTGGAGAGATGATATTTATTTAACTATTGCCTCTATCGCCGACTTCCAGCCTTTCGTCACCTCGGGCCTCGTCCCGCCGCCCGCCAACCCGCTGACGATTTCTCAGCCCTGCATCCGCCTCAATGATTTGGACTCCGTCGGCCGGACCGGCCGCCATTTAACGACATTTGAAATGATGGCCCACCACGTTTTCAACAGTAAAAATGAAGAAATTTACTGGAAAGACAACACGATTGCTTTATGCGACGAATTATTAACATCTTTAGGAGCCGACAGCACCGAAGTGACATATATCAAAAGCCCGTGGGCGGGCGGCGGCAATGCCGGTGCTTCCGTTGAAGTCATGGTCGGCGGTCTGGAATTAGCCACGCTCGTTTTCATGAATTTGAAAGAATCTAAAACGGGAACAATCGATGTCAAAGGAAAAATGTATGAAAAAATGGACAATTATATCGTCGATACCGGCTACGGTTTGGAACGTTTCGTTTGGGCGTCTCAGGGAACGCCGACCATTTATGACGCCGTTTTTCCGACAATCGTTAAAGAATTAACCAATCTGGCCGGGATTGACCATGAATTGAACGATCCTGAATACGCTAAAATCTTCGCCAGCAACGCGCGATTCGCGGGCGTTATGGATGTCAGCGGCAGCGCCAATCTTATGGAGCTCAGAAGGCAGGTGGCGGACAGCATCGGCATGGATGTGAACGAACTGAACCGCATCATGGACCCGATGGAGAAAATTTTCGCGATCGCCGACCACACTCGATGCTTGACGTTTATGCTCAGTGACGGCATCATTCCGTCCAACGTCAAATCCGGATATCTCGCGCGTCTCGTTCTCCGCCGCACCATCCGCATGCTCGCGGATTTGGGCATTGATGTCCCGCTTTCGGAAATCGTAGCCGTTCATATTAAAAACATGCCGGAATATCCCGAATTTGAAGACACTTTCAAAGTGACGGAAGAAATTTTGGCGTTTGAAGAGGAAAAATACCGCCAGACAATTGAACGCGGCCGAAGAATCATTCAAAAAGCGGCCGTTCGATATCAGGAAAAAGGAGAAGCGCTGCCGCTTGAAGAACTCATGGAAATTTATGACAGCCACGGCATTCCGCCGGAAGTTTCCAAGGAAGCGGCCAAAGAAGTCGGCGTGGCCGTAGAGTTTCCGGATAATTTCTATTCGCTTGTCGCCGATATGCACAGCGAAGCCGGCAATAAAGACGAATCAGCCGCCGGATTCAAATATAATGATAAAATAGAGCGGCTGCCGCTCACCAAACGTTTTTATTATGACGAGCCGGAACGAATGGAATTTGAAGCGGTCGTTTTGGACACTTTTGAAGATTATGTTGTTTTAGACAACACGTATTTCTATCCGGAAGGCGGCGGCCAGGAAGCCGACCGCGGAATGATGATGGCGGGAACATTCGTTTACGATGTCATTGACGTTCAGATGTATAACGGCATTGTCGTTCATAAGTTGGACATAACGGAAAAAGAACTGCTGATCAACCGCGGCGATATGGTGGTCGGTCAAGTGGACAAGAAACGCAGGATGGCGCATTCCCGGCATCACACGGCAACGCATATCGTCAACGACGCGGCCAGAAAAGTGCTCGGCAATCATATTTGGCAAGCCGGCGCGCAGAAGACGGAAAACAGAGCCCGTCTCGACATTTCCCATTACAAGCACATCACTCAGGACGAAATCAATGAAATTGAAATGATCGCCAACAAAATCGTGATGGAAAACAAAAAAGTTCACTTTGAAAGTCTTGACCGAACGGAAGCCGAGCAGAAATACGGCTTCGGCTTGTATCAGGGCGGTATCCCGCCGGGAAAAATACTGCGCATTGTCAAAGTCGGCTCGGACATTGAAGCCTGCGGCGGCACGCATTGTCTCAGCACGGGCGTCATCGGCCCGATCAAAATTTTGAAAACGGAACGCATCCAAGACGGCGTGGAACGTTTAGAATACGCCGCGGGAGAAGCAGCTATTGTGGCTGTTCAGGAAATGGAAAGACTGCTGAGAGAGTCATCTGAAATTTTAAGCATCCGGCCCGAAATTTTACCGCCGACTGTCGAGCGTTTCTTTGACGAATGGAAAGAACTTCAAAAAGAAAAGGAAAAACTTCAAGAAGAACTGGCCGGCGCAAGAACAATAAAAATGCTGCAAAACGCTGAAAAAATCGGCGATTTTTCCGTTGTCGTCAGTGTGACAAAGGGAGACGGCATTGATTCGCTGAGATTGGCCGCCATTGAAATTTTAAAGAATGAAAACGCCGCCGCGATTCTCCTGAGTGAGAACGAAGGCGTTAAAGCTGTTGCGGCGTCCGGCAAAAACGCTGTTTCAAAAGGCCTCAAAGCGGGCGACTTGGTAAAGATCATGTCAACGGCTGTCGGCGGCGGCGGCGGCGGCCGGCCGGACTTAGCGATGGGCGGCGGCCCGGACGCGGCGGGAATTGAAAAAGCAAAAGCGGAAGCGTTGAAGAAAATTAAAGAAACATTGTCTTCTTAATTTTTTTCTTTTTTCTTTCAGCACTTTTTTCCGGATTGATTATGACGGTTTCTAAAAAAGATGTCAATTCGTGGGAGAACGAATATAAGCATTTGAAATGGGGCGGTCTCGCGGAACTGGCGTGGATCCAAACCCGATTGAAAGAAAAAAGCTTTTTGCTTGACGCCGGATCGGGCGAAGGGCGCTATTTGAGAGAATTCTGTTTTAAATTTACGTGTATCGGTATCGATATTTCTAAAAACGCATTGAGCCGCTCGATTAAATCAATCGGGACAGCGGCTGAAAAAAAAGCGGTTCATGATTTCCCGATGCCCGACCATATCGTTTCAAATACCGCAAAACTGCCTTTTGCGGATGAAACTTTTGATGATATTTTGTGTCTTGGCGTGATGCAGCATTTCATTTTAGAAGATCGGGAAAAAACCGCGGCGGAATTTTATCGAGTTTTGAAAAAAGGCGGGCTCCTTTTTTTTGAAGTTTTCGGCGAAGAGGACATGCGTGTTTTCGGAAAGCCCGCGGTTTTAGAAAATGGGAAAAACGAGCCGCGGACTTTTGAGCGCGGAAACGGAATCCTCTACCATTATTTTGAAGAAAATGAGATCAGAGATCTGTTCAAAACCGCGGGATTTCAAATCCTTGAATTCAAAACCGTTAAAAAAGAAAAAAGATACGACGGCAGGATTTATACCCGCCATCACTATCGCGCCGTCTTGGAAAAAATTGAGTTTTTCGGGTTTTTCAGAACGGAAAAAGACCAAAAAGACTCAGAATAATTAAGAGAAGAGCGCCGAAAACGCCGGTCAGCGCCGTCACGATAAGCGCGGCGAGAATGGAAAAAACCTCCGTCGGAAACACAAACCAGTCTAAAGACCAGGCAATCGCCAAAATGATGAAACCGACAATAATGTTGACAGCCAGTTTTTTAGCGGTTTTTAAAATTTTGTACAAAAGATAAGCAATCAAAATCGCCGCCAAAATGAGAACGATATCTAAAATTAAACTAAAAGCCATTTTATACACCTCGGAATCGGATTTGAAATGAAATATAAATCAAGATTCGGCTCCGATTATATATCTGTTTTGATTCTTAAATGCAAATCACATGAAAAATCCTTTAAGGATCATGCCGGCGCCGACAAAAAAAGTGATAATCGTAAACGCGGTTCGGACATACTTTTGATTCATCTTGTGAGAAACTCTCGCGCCGGCCGACGCGAAAATGACACCCGGGATCACCAAAGCTGTCCACACAGCTATATTGACGAATCCGACCGAGTACGGCGGCAGCCCTGAAACGCCGATGCCGTGAAGAACATAGCTGACGATACCGCCGAAAGCCGTAAAAATAATCGTGGCCGATGACGTGCCGATCGCCCGGCGAAGCGGCATTTTCACAAGGAAAATAACAAGCGGAATGAGAACCAAACCGCCGCCGATGCCGGTCAAGCCTGACACGAGCCCCATTGCTGAGCCGCAGACCGCGTACAAGACCTTATTTTGAGACATTTTTCCGGGGTCTTCATTAACTTCTTTCGCCGTTGTGAATTTCAAAGAAGCGCCCAAAACGACAATTCCAAACATGATAGAAAGGTAAGCCGCATTCAAATGTGAAGCGATATAGCCGCCCGCAAAAGAAAAAACGAATCCGAAAACGCCCATTAAAAGCGCTTTTTTCCACAAAACCGAACCGCGCCTGGAATGATTGTAAGCGCTTGAAAAGGCCGTCGGCAGCGTAAAAAAAAGAGCTGTCGCAATTGAAACTTTCATAGAAATGTCGGGCGGATAGCCCGCCTCGGTCAAAAGATAAAATTGAAGCGGGACGAGCAAAACAGACCCGCCGATACCGAGCATTCCCGAAAAGGAACCCGCGGCCGCGCCGCCGAGAATAAGAACTGCCGAAAAGAAAAGAAACTCAGGTTCCAAGATGTATTCCCGCCTGTCATTTTATTTTGAATTTATTTTTTGAATGGATGCCGCCGCAGCCTTTGAAATCCGCTCGTCCGAATGCGCCGAATACGCCGCCAAATAAGGAAGCGTCCCGAAATTTCCGATATCGCCGGCGATTTCAATGATTTTCACGATCATATGAGCGTCTAAAGAATGGGGCGAGACGGCGGGCGGACCAAAAACAGCGGGCGAATCAGAAACCGCCGCATTGTCTTCATTTATTTTGGTCGGGGAAGGCATATAAGTTTTTTCCCGAATGTCCTCTGCCATAATAAGTTCAAAGTAAGGCAAAACATCAGCACCGCCGCCGGAAAGAGCGGCAGCCGCTTCATAAGCGGTCTGTGGGTCAGTGTCATTTTTTAAAACGTTAAACAGCGAAGCGTCAAATTTTCTGTCGTTTTGAAGCGCAAAGCCGAGAACGCTGTTTTGGCGAACGCGGGGAATATCGCTTTTCAAAAAAGATTCAAAGACGGAAGCCGGAGAAAACGGAATTTGAGAAAAAGCGTAAGAAAAACGGATTTGGAACAGCTCATCCGGAGGAAGAACGGAATAAACCTGAAGAAGAACATCAACAGCCGGCTGCCCTGCCCTTTGAAGAACAGGATAAACGGAAGCGCAAATCATCTCATTTTCATTTGAATCGGCGAGAAAAGAAACGAGCTCAAAAAGATCTGCGTTTGTCGGGTCTGAAACGGAACGGATGAATTGAAGTTTGCCGCGCAAAAATGAAATACAGTTATCCGAATTCATTTCTTCAGTCGCCGAGAAGGGATTTGATATACAGACGGAATTCTCCGACTTTGAACGGTTTTTGAATATATCCGTCAAAACCGATGTCTTCAAACAGTTTTCCGTCTTTTGTCATCGTATCTGAAGAAACGGCGACAACTTTGATTTTCGGACATGTTTCTTTCCGGATATGCGAAACGAGTTCCAAGCCGTTCATTTTCGGCAGATTGATATCGGTGAGCACTAAATCAAAAGATTCATTTTCCAAAATATTTAAGGCTTCTCTGCCGTTGGACGCGCATGATATTTCATGCTTTTCCATTTCAAGAATATCTTTGATTAACTCTGAATTCATAATACTGTCTTCAACCAGAAGAATTCGCTTCAAAACTTAATCTCTCCTCTTATCAAAATCTCTGACACCAACATATAATACCATAATTAAATAAATTACGCCGGAAAAATAAAAAAAGAGTGAAAAACACTCTTTTGACTCAGATTTTAACGGTTTTCGGCGGTTCGGCGAATGAATAGAATGTCGCTTCGCCGTCTTCGATATAAAAGAATTCCAAGATCGGATTGTCCGAAGACTGATACAGAACCGTAAAGAAGTCGGCGACCTTGAACGCTTTTTCGGCAATTTCTTTTCTTGTATCAAAAATCGCTTTTCCACGGACACGGACCCATCGGCTGCCGTCGGCGGAAGTTGCGGAAAGTTCAAAGCGCGGGTCGGCTTGGAGCTGTTTGAAAACATCCTTTTGGTTGGAGGTCGTCAGATATAATCTGCCGCCGTCTTCCATGATAAAGCCGAACGGCCGGACGCGCGGGCCGTCAGAGCTGCAAGTCGCGATGTAAAAAGTCGGGTTATCGGTTAAAAACTTTAAAACTTCTCTCATAACGTCACCTTAAATTTCAGATTAAATTCCATTTACTCTGAATTCTTATGAGTTTACAAGTAAAAGAATCTTTTGAATAAGAACCCAGCGACAGAATCAAGACAGATAATGAAAGGGATGACTTTTGTAAAAAGATATTTTTCGGATTTGTGTATATGTTTAATACAAGACGAAATTTTTAAAAAAATGGAGGAGGTAAGATTACTAAAATTATTTAGAATATGATACAACAAATGGAATTATTAAAAAAGGAAAAAGGATTGTGTTTATTGGGTGGATTTGAGTCTGAGGATAAAATCAGAAACGAGACGCAAAAGACATATCAAATTCATCTTTTGAACATGTATGCACTTTTTTAAAATATAATTTTTCGAATTTACCGAGTCCGAATCGGACTTTATCTTCTGCAGCAAGTCTCATAAGCGTAGTATCAATTTCATTAAATGATGTTTCATCTTTTTCGTATTGTTTACTGGTATGTTCTAACTGTTTGTCATAAACTAAAACAAAATTAATGTTTTCTCTGGAGAAGCTTATTGTTTTTCCGAATATATCTAAAAGAATAAAAAGACTTACATACATTTTAGAAACGATTGAATAGTTTTTTCTATCATCTATACAACCGCCTTTGAATTCTACAAGATACCACTCATCATCAATCTAATGTAATAAATCACAAGAGGGAGGAGTTTGAACTTTGAGATTTTTTATATATTCATCTTTTACAGAATCAAAATGAATTGAAGCTTTGGTACAATCACTCATATATTTATTATTCGAGGTATCCTCAGATATTGATTGTATCGTTTTCCCATGAGTTTGTAACAAATGTTGATATTTTTGGCAGGTCATAATTCCTCCCACCTTGTATCCTCAAGTTGCTGGAGTGGAGCAGCTAATAATTTATAAATTGATTCTGTACTTCCATTTACATTTGTAAATGTTGCATAATTATCTTTAAGTTCAGCAAGATAATAATTACATTTTGACTCAATTTCATATTTATGAGAATATGCTTGAATAGCTCTTAAAAAATAAGGACTATGGGTTGTTAACAAAACACTTAAATTGTACTCTTTTTGCAACATTACTAAGATTTCTGCAAACAAAAGTTGCCATTCCGGATGTAAATGAACTTCTGGTTCGTCTAATATCAATACACCTTTATCTTCGAAATGACCAGCGTTTATTAGCCATTTTAAAAGAACAAATGTTTTTAGTCCAGCAGATAAATTTGAAAAATGAAGTGGCTTTGAAAATCCTGTTTCTTTAAATGACTCTTCCCTTTCCTCATCATTTTTTATAAAATCTCCAGAAGCAACTGTATTGATCTTTTGGATAACAGATTCTAATTTTTTATTTCGCATTGCTTCTTCAATAGTTGTTTTTGATCGTCCCGTTTTCAATTTATTTATCAAAACGATTTGGTGACCAAGCTCCTCACGCATTAGAAAACTTAGATTCCTTTCAATTGAATCTAAAATAAACGGCGAGTCACAATATAATGCTTCAACAGTAATTGGTATATTTTGAGAGAAGCTAAAGCATCTATTTTGCTTAAATGCGACTTTAATTGGCTTTTTTTTAATTTTTAATTCTACTTCAGCAGTTTCATTATCATGGTCAACATGATTAATTTGTGAACGGAATTCTTCATAGAAATATTTATCAATCAGTGTTTTTTGAAAAAAGTCCAAATCGACTGAAAGAACTTCAAATAATGAATTAGCAACATTTTCAATATTTAAATCAATATAACCAAACCGTTTTGCGTTTTCAGAAAAATTAAGAATTCGTTTCTCATGCTTGTTAATATGCTTCTGAAGAATATTTAAAATTTCATCCTCCAAAGATTCAGAATTGACTTCTAAAGCGGCTAATTCACGTACAATGTCACTACGAATTTTAGATTGTGTAGGGGGAGATAGGTCAAATTGTCTTAAATATTGCCGAATTAAATTTTCAGAATAATTATTACGTTCTTCAATCATTTTTTCGGAAGAATTGTAAAATGAATTAAACATACAGTAAAGGGACTTACCGATTGTACTTTTACCAGTATTGTTTTTTCCAGCAATTACAGTAATACCATCCAATTGAATATCAGCATGACGAATTTTGGCAACATTCTTTACTGTGAGTAACATTTTCAACTCCAAAATCTAAAAGAATTAACTAGATTTAATTTTATCCCTTTATTCAGAATACATAAATATATTAGATAGTAGATTAAGTTTCCAAAAACGTATGCATTCGACACTCTATTTTTTATACAGATTGGTTGTTTATACAAACTGAAAAGAGAGGTGAAGAAAACATGTCTTCACTTTTTCATAATTTCAACAAGTCTGTCGGCGACTTCGCTCAGCTTTTTATCGCCGCCCATGTCGTAAGTAACAAAACCTTCAGCGATGGCCTGCTCGGCGGCCTTGAAAATCTTTTGAGACTGCTCCTTTTCACCGAGATAATCAAGCATCCACGCGCCGGCCAAAATCGTCGCGTAAGGATTGACTTTGTTCATTCCGGCATATTTCGGCGCGGAACCGTGCGCCGGCTCAAACATCGCGTAAGTGTCGCCGATATTTGCGGAATAAATCATGCCGATGCTGCCGACAAGCGCGGAACATTCCTCGCTGATGACATCCATAAACAAATTAGTCGACAAAAGAACGGTTTTGTCAAACATTTGCGGGTTTTTAATCAGCTGCATGGCGATGTTGTCAATATGATATTCCCAAACTTCGATGTCGGGATAATCTTTGGCAACGTCTTCGACAATTTCCAAAAAAGTGCCGCACGTCTTTTTCAGAATATTGCTTTTGTGGATCGGGACAACCGCTTTGTATCCGCGGCGCTTGGCTTCTTCAAAAGCGTATACAGCGATTTTGCGAGAAGCGGTTTTTGTGATTTTGCGGACGGCAATCACAACATCGTCGGTGAGTTGGACTTCTTCGCCGATATAAAGGCCTTCCGTTCCTTCGCGGACGCAGACATGCTCCACCGCGCCGAGACGGCCTTCCGCGCCCGGAATCGTTTTGATCGGGCGGACATTGGCGTATAAATCAAACGCTTTGCGGATAGAAACCGCCACGCTGCGCGGAGAACCGATGCCGCTGGGAGTTGTTGTCGGCCCTTTGAAACAGGCGTCGGCGTTTTTCATAATTTCCCAAGTCTCCGGCGGAATCAAAGAATTGCCGCCGTTGGCTTTCCACCAGGTTTCGCCCGCGTCGCACATCTTAAATGTCACTTGCGTTCCTGAAGCGTTCAAAACTTTAAGCATGGCATCAACCAATTCGGGTCCTACGCCGTCTCCTCGGATAACGGCCGCTGTTTTCGTCATATTAAATCACCTGAATAAAAATAAGAAAAATAAAAGTCATATCTTGAAATTTCAAAAACCTCAATACAATTCAGAAATAAAACATTTCTGTTTCATAAAAAATGATGAAAGAATCAAATTTGATGAATTTCGGCAACTTTTCGAATCATAAGAAACAGATTATTTCTCTTGTTAAACCCAACTTCTATAAAGTGCTGTTCTGAATAATATTTTACAAGACCTTCGCTGCATTCTACCAATATATGATTCATTCCGATTTTTTGATGAACAGATTCAATGATTTCAAAACATTGCTGAAGCATATATAATCCGCCGCCGGACCAATCATAAGAACTGTTTTTGCACAAATGCCCGATAAGATAGGTAACGCTGTTACTTTTAGAGATGATTGCCTGATCATTGAAAAGATTAGATTCATAAAGAATTTTAGCGGAGATTGAAAAGAAACCGTATATAGGATAAGACCTGCCTTTCAGACGGAGAACACAAAGATTGCAGCTGTCATCATTAATCGGATCGGACAGCACAAAATAAACACGGCACAGATGTTTCTTTTCAAAATCTATAAAATTATTTTTTCTTGTGCCGTCTTCGTCAAAAGTTTCTTGAAGAAATTGACACACTTCCTCACTTCCATCCCGAGATTTAAAAAGAGACAAATCCGATAAAATATCATCGGAAGAACAATATTGAAGACAAGACTTTAAGTCAAGAATCATGAATGATGAAGACAGAAATCGACATCGCTCATTCCTGAATATAACCATAATTAAATAATCACGTTTGCAATAGAGGTACAAATATATTATTTCAATAAGCGACGACCCGCTTCAAGCTGCTCAAGCGCATTGACACGAAAGCGGCCTGTCGATAAATCTTCGGTTTCAAATTCTTTCAAAGCTTTTCGAAGCTTTTCACTGTCTGCGACAAGTAAATCTGTTATGGATGACGTTGCCATTTTTCACCTCAATTAAATTTTAGAAATCAAGCAATATCATTCTCTTCATGTTATTTAATGTTATTAAATTTAGGAGAATTGAATTGAAAATAAAAAAATAGAATGTTTCGAAAGGGTTGAAAAATAAAAACGAATAGATAAAAAAGGATTGATTTAACTTCAATCCTTTTTAAGCCTCGATTCCTTCCTTTTTCCAAATTTCAAAAGCTTCGGCGACTTCCCATCCTTCAATGAAAATCATGCCGTTTTTTTCACCGTAGATTCGGGCGTCTTCTTTTGAAAGCGCTTTGCCGTTTGTGTCATCCAGCATTTCGCAGACAACCATTGCGGGCGTCGCTCCCGCCATCAGCGCCAACGCGACGGAGAGTTCCGTCTGACCGCGGCGTTCGTCCAAAAGGCCGGCCGACGCGCGGAGCGTTGCCGTGTGCCCGGGCGTTCGGAATTCGGAAGCGAAATCAACGGATTTGCCTTCAAGCGCGGTCTTTGTCATTTCACCGAGGCAGCGAATCGTGTAAGAACGGTCATCGTCCGGAATTCCGGTCCTGTTTTCACGGTGGTTCACCCAAAGCGAAAAAGAAGATTTTTTATCATATTGAATGTCGCCTTCTTTTTCAACGAACGCGCCGATTTCAAGTTTCGGGCGGAATTGGTCGTTTGAGGCGGCGGCCGTGACGACGTCGGCCATAAACGGAAGCTTCAGGATTTCCGAGGCTTTGGGGCTGACCGCAACGCAAATCAAACCGCCGCCGTCTTTTCTCATTCTTTTGACATCCTGCGGCTGAACGGCGGTTGCCGCAATCACAAAATCGGTTTCCCCTTCTCTTTTTTCAGAATCATAAAGCAAAAAGAATCGACCGTCTCGAATCGCCTGAAGCGTTTTTTGAATTTTTACGGAATATTTGCCGTCTTTTTGATTTTGTATTTTGTTTTCCATGATTTCACCTGTATGATTTGATAATTTCACCTGTATGATTTGGTAAATGAAAAAATAATCAGCAGACTTCACCGACAGTCACTTTAATTTCATCGCCGTCTTTTAATTTCAAGACTTCGCGCATTTTTACAGGCGCGATGATTTCCAGCAAATCTATTTGATAATGCGTTCTTTCGGGAACGATAATAAAACAGCGGATGCCGAGGATAATCGCCGGATAACAGTCACTTGCCCCAAACGTTCGCTGACCGTCTGAAAAACCGTCAATTTTAATATACGGGAATTCGGCCATTTTTTTCCGCAAATCAAAGCAATGCTCCTTGATTCTCACATTCAGCGTCCCGGGAAACGGCGTAAATCCGAGTTTTTCCTTAAACTGAGCCATGTAGCCGTCAATAGAAATATAATATTGGCCCTCACCGAGACCGGAGACGATTGTTCCGTCCAGACTGATATGTTCTTTCACGCTGAAAATTTTCTTATAATCCGCAAATTCCTTAGACAGAAGCTTCATGCCGGACGCGCTGATCAAAATCATTTGGCCTGACGGCGTGAGTTCGCGGACGACCAATCCCTGTTCTTCCAAAAATTTGAGATTTCTGGAAATGGTTTTATGACTGGCTTCCAAATCCGTTTCCAACTCTTTCACGGAAATTTTAATCGGTTTTTGATGACAGCCGAGCAGCGCTAATGTTTTTAAATATTTAATTCGGTCCATTTTAAACAGATCCCGCCTCAAAAATAAGATGTTTCTCAAATATGAGATTGATTTATTAATAGCTGTTCATAGATGAAACTTTAAATTAAAGGAACATATAGTAATGAAAATGGTGTAAGAGTATGTATTTTTCAAAAGAAGAAGTGGAGAAGGTATTATATAAGCTGATTGAAAAATCGGAAAATGAAATTTTTGAGTTAAAAGAAGCAAAAAACGATTTCAACTTTGACAAACTGGGAAAATACTTTTCAGCACTATAAAATGAAGCAAATTTGAGAGAGGAAGATTGTGCCTGGCTAATATTGGGAATTAAAGATACTGGAGATATTGTCGGAACAAATTACAAAACCGGCCAAAAAAATCTTGATGAGTTAAAATTAAAAATTGCCGATAAAATGACCAACAGACTCACATTTATTGAAATATATGAGTTATATCCCGAAAATAAAAGAGTATTACTATTTCAAATTCCTGCGGCAAGTCATGGAATTCCAACATATTTTGATGGACAATACTATGGGAGAGACGGAGCATCTTTAGTTCCTTTAAACATGATGGAATTTGAAAAAATACGCAATTTCATTCCAGATTGGAGTGCAGAAACAATTGCAGACGCTACCATCTTGGATTTAGATCCCGAAGCAATTCACCTCGCTCGAGAAAATTACAAAACAAAGTTTCCAAGTAAATCCAAAGATGTCAATTTATGGAATGATTCAGACTTTTTAAATAAAGCGAAAATAACCAAAAAAGGAAAAATTACTCGTACAGCTATTCTTCTTTTAGGAAAAGAAGAATCTGAGTTTTATTTGAGCCCAACGGAAGCAAAAATAAGATGGATTCTGAAAGACAATAAAAATCAAGAAAAAGATTATGAGATATTTACCATTCCCTTTTTACTTGCAATTGACAAAGTAAATAGAAAAATCCGAAACTTAAAATACAGATATCTTAAAGAAAATACATTGTTTCCGGAGGAAATTTTACAGTATGATCCATTTATTATTCGCGAAGCTTTGAATAATTGTATTGCTCATCAAGATTATATAAAAGGCGGGCGGATTAATGTTATTGAGATTGAAGATGATGAATTAAAATTTACAAACTATGGCTATTTTATTCCGGGATCTGTTGAAAGAGTTGTAACAGAGGATGCTCCGGAAGAGCATTATCGGAACAAATTTTTAGCAACAGCCATGTTTAATTTAAATATGGTTGACACGGCCGGAGGCGGAATTAAAAAAATGTTTACACTTCAGCGTGAACGTTTTTTTCCAATGCCTGAATATAATTTAAGCAGTGAAAGAGTAGAAGTATCAATTACGGGAAAAGTGTTAGATTCTGAGTTTGCCCTTGTATTAACTAATAATCCGGAATTGAACCTTGAACAGATAATTATGCTGGACAAAGTCCAAAAAAGAAAAACATTATCGGATGATGAAATTAAACATTTAAGAAAAATGGGTTTAATAGAAGGACGAAAACCGAATTTCTTAATCTCTTCAAAAGTCGCTTTAAGAACTGAAGACACGAAATTAAAAGCCAGGCTAATAAAACAACGCGGATTTGATGATAAACATTACCAGGACATGATTCTCGGCTTCATTGAAGAGTTTGGATCGGCAACTCGACAAGACATTGATTCCTTATTATTAGAGAAACTGCCCGAAATTTATCAAGGAGAACAGAAAACAAATAAAATTAATAATCTCCTTGGTTCATTACGTAAAACAAATAAAATAAAAAATATCGGCTCATATCGTTATCCGGAATATATTCTTGTAAAAAATAAATTATAATAATATAAGAATAAAGTTATGGATTCAAATACAGAAAGAATTACAATGGAAAATAAATAACAGACCAAGAAAGTGCTTGAAGATATGAATAGAATAATTTGACAAATTATTAAATTTTTTAAAATTATCAGTAAATTATGAATGGATTTTTGCGTTTATTATAGACAAGAAGTTCAAGATTTGAACAAAAAAGAATCAAAAAAACAAATTGTTAAAGTTGTAATATTTTGTAATTTCTTGAAAATTATCAGTAAATTATTAGTAAATTACGAGTTGGATTTTTACGTTTATTATAAACGAAAATTTCAAGATTAAAACAAAAAAGAATCAAAAGAACAAATCGTTAAAGTGTAATAATTTGTTAAATTCTTAAAAATTATCAGTAAATTATTAGTGAGTTATTAGTTGAACTTTTGCGTTTATTATAAACCCGAATTTCATATTTCGAATACACTTTTATATGGGATTGGTTTCTTTCTTTGGCTATCATACAGTTATGTGAGAAATTATGTTTGAAGAAGAAGCCGAAATCGAAATCAAATGCCCGAACTGTTCGCCGGCCAACGAAACTTGGCATGAGATTGTAAAGCCGGGGCAAAGCCCTGTCGCCAAATGCATGGACTGCGGACATGTCCACAGTTATCGCGTCCCGCGCGTGAAGATGAAAACCGTCAAAGCCATCATCAGCCAAATGGCAGATTCCGCTGTGATGCAAACGCTCCTGCCCGAAGAGGAACGCTTTTTTGTTGACGATGAATTCGTTGTTGAAGACATTGACTCGGGAGAAGTCGTTCCGATTATAATTACCGTATTGGAATGCGGCGACAAAAGAAAGCCGTCGGCTTTGATCAAGGATATTGACACGATTTGGGGCCGCGCCATTGACGAAGTAACGGTGAAAGTGGCGATCCAGCAGGGAGAAATCACCCGACCCGTTGAAACAAAAGTTTCCGGCGACTTCAAATTCATTGTCGGACAAAATGTAAAAATTGACGGAAAAGATTATCCGATCGTCTCAATCAAAGTTCGCAGCGGCAGTTTCAGATCAAAAGAAGGCGATTTTGTTCTCGCCAAAAAAATCAAACGCGTTTACGCGAAAAAACCGATGTACGGCAGGCGCCGGGAATATTGAATCGACCGAATCGGCTTTTTACATGACAAAATCAGATTCAAACTTTTTTACATGTCTTTGCTTTTCGGTTTCATTTTAAGAATGAAACGGATTTCATCGACAACTAATTCCCAAAGGCGAAGAACGACATCGATCAAGTCAGGAAGCAGCTTCATCGTGGCATAGGAAAAAATGATCAGAGCGAATCCCGAACCTGCTTTTCCGATATAATGATGCGCGATTTCAAAACTGTCCGCACCGAACCACATCCCGCCGTAAGCGGCAACGATAAAAGCGTTGCGGGCCAGATTTAAAAGATAAATAACCGGGACCGTCAGCAGAAACGCCGTTCCTTTGGATTTGGAAGAGCCGGGGATCGCTAAAATCACTCCCGTGAAAAAGGCAATGCTTTCAATCGCCGTACACGCCAAAACGACGGATACGTAAATACCTTTGTAAGCGATCGTATCAAAATCCGCCGACACGGCGCCGTAGCCGAAAAAGTTCAGCAGATCAACGGTTTGCGCGGCGACCGTCTCAATGATTAAATGATTCAGCGGCGGGAACAAATAAAACGGCATGTAGACAATACAGACTACAGCAATCATTTTCGTTAAACTGAAAAACACGTCGATACGATTGTCCAGCAAAACCGAGTCGGCATGTTTCGGATATTTTCGGCGCGTTTCGTTTTTAAAAGCGCGGGCCGTGAAATTCGCAAGCACCAAACAGAACAAAAATAAAGAAACCGCGAGCGCGATGTTGACATAATCCGCTTTCGCGTAATAGTGAGGAATCAGCGTTACCCAATAAAAACCAAAAATCAGCCAGCCTGCGCCGCTGATTATTTCGGCGATCTTGTTGTCTTTTCTTAAAAGTATCGCCGCGGCCATCAAAGCGACAGAAAACCAAAGCAAGCTTGTTGTCATTTATTTCCTCGTAAAATTGAAAAGATGAAATTTCAAATTTCATCATATTTTTTCAGAATATCTATAAAAGAATCGGCGATAAAATCAATTTTTTCCTGACCGAGCCCGAAGGTGCTCATTTTGAAATTTTTCGTGAGCCCCGGCTTAATGCCGTGGATTTGTTTGTTTTTGAGCTCGTCATAAAGGAAATAGCGCCCGCGCTTTGTTTTTTCCGAAATGCTGAAAAACCCGGGCGCTTCAAAGAACATGACGTCATGATTGTGCGGATTTTGGCCGAAAAGTTTGAATTTACCGGTATCTTCCATCTTTTTGATAAACCCGCGGGCGAGATGAACTTCTTTTTCCCAATGAACAGGCTTTGTCCGTTCAGCCACTTCCGGAAAAGACGCCATCAGCGTCATGATCGGCGCGCCGCGTGATGTGCAGCCGAGAAGTTCGATTTCTTTGACTTTATTATGAGCGGATTTGCGGAAGAGCTGCGCCGCCGCTTCTTCGCCGACAACGCCGAGAACACCGACGGGGCCGCAGGCCGCCATAGATTTGTGGCCGCTGCCGACAATATAATCCGCGCCCAAATCTTTGGCGCTGACCGGCATCCTGCCGACAGCATAAGCGCCGTTTAAGAGAACAGGAATGTCAAACTCATGAGAGACGGCGGCTATTTTTCGAGCGTCTGCCAAATTGCCGTAATTGCCGTCAGGATAAGTCAGAAGCGTTAAAAGCGGTTTTTTGCCGAATTTTTCAATACCCGTTTCAATCGCTTTGAGAAAATCCCCGGGCATGATTTCTTGGTCGGGCTTTTCCGTCAAAACGATATCCAAGCCGGCGCGTTCCGCTGCGACTTTGCTGGAATAATGCGCCCAAGCGTCCATAACGATATAGTTGTTTTTATCGGCGGCCGCCGCGGCAAGCGCATGCATGACAGCGAATTTGGATTCGCGCGCGCCGTTCATGACGCGGGCGGCATCCGTTCCCAAAAATTCAGGAAGCGCCTGATGAACAAACTCCTGAATCGGCGGTTTTTTGACCAAATCCAAAGCGCCGTTACAATAATCACAAACCGAATACCCGTCGCCCCATTCCAAAAGAGCGTCGCGGGCGGCCGGAGTCAAAAGACCGGCTGTCTGAAGCGGATCTATATTGATAAAATGACGTGTATCGCGCTTGATAAATTGAAACATTTGAAGATCATTTGCTGCCATTTTGCCGCCTCGGTAAAGATCCGCTGTGACGCGGAAAAATAAGAAAAAGCAGAGAATTCAGGTCTGCCGGACTGCCTGCGAAAAAGCGGCGGAAAACTCATCGCACATCGCGGTGATTTTGACGGCGACATCTTTTAAGATTTCAATCGGCTTTTCGCCGGGCATTGTTTTAATGTAAAGGACAGGCTCTCTTTCAACGGAATTGGATAACCTTTTCACGTCATAGAAAGCCGTTTCAATGCGCGGGTCGTCTAAAAGAGCCGCTTTAATAATGTTCATCAGGGTGTGGGTTTCCCCTTTGACGAGAATTTCCATCTCGTCCTTGCTTTGGGAAAGAATTGTAAGTTCCATAATTTACGCTCACTTTAAGTCAATAATACTTGATTTCTGAAATGAATGAATTCTGATAAATTTATCGGTGATCATAACTTGAATCATCGGGGAAGCGCCGAAGCGATACCTTTGCCGTATCCTTCCGCCAGCTTTCGCTTTTCTCGGTTGCCGCAGTTACCGCAAACCAAACCGTCATCGCCCTTTGTGAGAGACGTTTTGCATTTGGAACAGTAAGCTTTCAGAACGCCGAATTCGGATTCAACGGTCGACAAGCCGATTTTTCTGCTGTCGATGACTTTCGCGCGGACGATATCGCCGACGCCGAACTCATCGGCAACGGATTTGGCGAAGCCGTCTTTAATGTTGGAAACATAAATCTCGGCATTTCCGTTGTTAACGATTTCTTCGCCCAAACTCTTTTCGGCCGCGACAATATCAACGCGCGCGTTGGATTCGCGGACATCGGTGACAGACGCGATAACGATGTCGCCTTCCGTGATCATGTTGAGCGTCTTTGTTTTCGGAATGACGGAAATCACACGGTGCTCTTTATTGATGCCGATAACGCCGGAAACGGTCGCCCGTACCGTACCATCATCGTTAACGGTGCCGAATCCCGGTTTATACTCTTCAATTGCGCTGACGATGTCGCCCGGGAAGACAAATTGTTTTGTCTTTTCATAAACGATTTTTTCAGGGCGTTTTTTCTTTTCAGCGGGCTTACGTCCGCCGAAGCTGCCTTTGCCGCCGCGGTCTCTGCCGCGGTTGCTGCGGTCGCCGCTGCCTCGGCTGTCGTGGCTGCCACTGCCTCGACTGTCACTGCCTCGGCTGCCATTGCCGCCGGTTCTGCCGAATCCGTTCGGCTTATCGGAGCGTTCTGAAAACGAAGAGGCTCGGCGCGGTTTTTCCGCCGGCCGTTCTTCCGCCGTTTCAGCTGTCGGACGCACGGTTCTGCGAACGGCGCGATTTGCAGGCGCGTCAGCTTCCGGTTTTGAGATGACTTCAGGACGCGGTTTTCTCGGGATGCGGGATTTGGAAAAGTCTTCGGCGGGCGCGGCGCGGATTCGTTCAATCGGCTCGGACGCGGGGGATTCTTCCGCTTTTCCGGCGGCATCTTTCAATTTTCGTCTGATCGGCTTTTTTTGCACTCTGCTCATAAATGAACCTTCATAATTTGATAATCGTGAATCCGAAAAAGCGGGATTTCATTGACCGCTTCTGTTACAGAATTAAAGACTGACCTTTTTTTCAGCCGTGTTTTTGATTCAGCTTGGTGAAATGAATATACATTAAACATAGATAAAATAATCTTCTCCGAAAAAAATCACCGCCGGAATTCCATTCGGTAAATTTCAACGGCGATCGGCTGAGTTTCTTTTTTATGAAAATCAAATGTTTTTCGTATCGGGAACTGCGTTGTAAAACAATCTGTTATAACCGCGGGTTTAATAAATTTTTCTATAAAAGCGCGGCTGCCTTTATTATGAATTGAATAAATGACATCGCCCAAAGAAACCGCCGCTTTCAAAAACGGCCGATCATTTCCTTTTTCCTGCGCGCCGAACGGCGGATTCATAAGAACCGTATCGGCCCGATTCAATTCGTCCGTTTTCATCAATTCAGAAACGTCGGAAATGATAAATTCGATGTCCGCCCCTTGAATTTCAGAACGCATCAAAGCCGCGTTTTTTTCCGCGCTCAAAATCGCCGCTTCATCGATATCAAACCCGACAACTTCGGACGCGCCCAAAATCGCCGCGCCGATAGATAAAATCCCGGTGCCGCAGCCTAAATCGTAAACCCTTTTTCCCTCAATATCCCCGCTCATAAAAGCCATATGAAGAAAAGGCGCGGCAACGATTGCAGGCGTTTTGTATTGCTCGTAACTGACATTCGGCAATTCAAACCCTTCCGTTTTTTCAAGCGCCATTTCCAGTTTTCGAAGTTTCATAAAAATCCTGCCGCAGAAATTTTAAATCAATCCTGCCCGCCCTCAAGAATTTCATCCAAAACCAGATCTTCCCAACTCCGCTCACCCAAAACGATTTCAAATTCCTGCGGCGTTAATACGGGAGCGGGATACCGGCCGGAATCATCAATTGCCAGCCGCGGGCAGGCGGTATTGACAAAAGCGTCCGCTTTGAATGAAAGCATTTGATCGGGCGTGACCAAATCCATAAACAAAATAAACGCCGTTTTCCCGTGAGTCTCCGCTTTTGTTTTTAAAGATTCCGCCAAAGTTTTTCGACACTGGCCGTTTTTGGTTGAAACAATAATGCAAAACGTTTCAGCGTCCGCCGCGTTTCCGATGACGGCGCTTCGCTGCGCTAAAAACTTGCGGTCACTGAGTTCAAAAACATCGGATGTAAACGGATCGGCGCAAATCACGCGTTTTTTGGATGAAAGCGCGGCGCCGATTGGATGAAATTGACCGCTTCCGATGTATAAAAGCGCGCCGCATTTGTCGATTTCATCGGAATGCGCCGCCGAGAAATTGCACCCGAGAATTTGACCGGGATAGGCGATTCGTTTGTCGCCTTCGGCGATAATGACGGTTTTGCCGGCCGCTTCCAAAATCAGGCGGGCTTGGTCCAAGTGATGAACATGCTGGACCGTTGTCACCAGTCCGATGATCCGCTCCGGCAGAAGCGCAAGCGCCGAGGAAACAGCATCGGAAATATCGACTTTGGATCGGGCTTCGATGAAACGAACTTTATTTTCGATATCGCCTTGTTTGAGTTCAGCGTGACCGAAATGGAAAAACAGATCGCATTTTTCAAGCAGGCGCATGTCTAAATCACAGGCGCCGAAACACGGATCCGCCGAGATATAAACTGCGGCACCCGTCTTTTTCCGGATTTGAGACGCGATTTCCAAAGCGTGTTTTTTCAATCCTTCCGGAAACTGAAGACCGACAACGATTTCACCGCTTTTTTTTGCCTCGGATATTTTTTCAATCTCGTCAAAAACGGCCGCCATTTCAAAATCATAAGATGAAGCGGAAAGTGTCGGAAGTCTCGTCATTTCACGCCCCCGACAACCGTAACTCCGTTCGGCGTAACGTCGATATCAACCAAAACCGTAACGGCAACACCCGTTTTTTCTTTGAGGATTTTTGCTCCGCCACCGCGCCCGATAACGCAATAAACGCCGGCGATGATGATTCCCATGCCGTCCAGCGTCTTCAACAACGAAAGAAGCGTTCCGCCCGTGCTGATGACATCATCAACGATCAAAACACAGTCGCCTTTTTTCAAACCGTTGATATAAAGAGATCCTTTAGAATATCCCGTAGACTGAGAAAGCGCCACTTCGCCGTCCAATCCGTATTCCCTTTTACGGATGACAGAAACAGGGATCCCCGTTTTTAAAGAAAGCGCGGTCGCAATCGGGATCCCCATCGCTTCAACGGTGATGATTTTATCGATCCCGCCGGTTTTCCCGTCAGAAATAATGTAATCCGCAATCTCTTCCAAAACGGCGGGATCCGTTTGGGGGATGCCGTCTGAAATCGGATGGATAAAATAAGAATAAGTTTGCCCGCCGTTTTGTTTTTGAATGACAGGCGCCTCTTCTAAAGATTTCTTTAATTTTTCAAGCATTATTTTTAGTCAAGGGCGATTTCGGTATTTATACATTTAGAAAAGAGCGGGAAATCGCATGTTCACCGTTTCGAATCCATAAGAACAGGTCATTCATATTTAATAAAAAAGAAATCAAGGCCGGTACTCGGCGGCCTCTTTGAATCTTTGGACCAAGAAGTCGATGTCAAACGATACCAAGAACCAGCCGGCTTTCGGGCCGGACGGCTGCCCCAAAAGGGCGGTATAGATAGCGGTAAAGAAATTCTTTGTATCGATTTCTTCTGCGGAAATGACGCCGCCGGCATATCCCGTCATTTTTAGGGAGATGCCGGATTTCGGTTCTTTGGTTTCGTAAACAATGCGCTGAATATCTTCAGGGCCGAGTTCATTCTCGGCGGCTTCCAGCTCATCGGCAAACGCCTTTAAGAAAGCGCGCTGCGTGTTTGTAAGCGATGCCGCCTGAACAGGAACGGTATCTTTAACGCCGAATTTCGCGAAAGACGGCGCGTATTTTTCAAGCCAGAGACCGACATTGCGCGCCATTCGCCCGATCATTTCCGGAGCTTCATCAAATCCCGAACGTTTGGCAATCGCGTCGATTTTATCCAAATCGCCGCCGGCAACCTGATAAATCGTAACCATCTGCTTGAACGGAATTTTGGACTGCTTCACGTCTTTAGATTGAGAAAGCCGAACGATCCGCTCTTCAAACAGGGACGGATTTTCCTTATCGCGCAGACGCTCGTATTCGTCCACAAGATTCAGAAGCGGCTGCCCGGGATCAAATTTAATGTGTTTTTCCGGACGCGTTTTCATGATCAAAAAGCGAAGCGTCTCGGGCGGAACAACGTCAAGCATATCGGAAATGGAAACGACGACGCCGGAAGAAGAAGACATCGCGCCCTTTTCACCGAGCATGATCCATTCATAAACGATTGGAAGCGGCGGTTCGTATTGGAAAATTTCACGGGCGATGCGGATGCCCGAATCGTAAGAGCCGCCGCTTGACGCGTGATCTTTGCCGAACGGCTCGGCGGTGACGCCCAAAATTCCCCACTTGGCCGGCCACTCCACACGCCAAGTCAGCTTGCCGCCGCCGGTCATGGAAACTTTCCCGGACGTCCCGCAAGCCGGACAGGCGTAACGGACCGTTTCTTCATCTTCGTCAAAGCCGGTGACTTTGGCGCTGTTGATGCGTTTGCAGCCTTCGCAGATCGGATTGAACGGGCTCCAGTCTTCCAAAACTTCTTTGCCGGAAACTTCTGTCAATATTTCAGCGATCGCGTCGCGGTTTTTAAGCGCCGTTTTAATCGCGCCGACGAATTTGCCGGCTTTGTAGAGTTCATCCGTTTTCAAAACGTTCGGACGGATGCCGAGCGTTTCCATCGCGGCGATAAACGGTTCTAAAAAGTGATCGGCATAATTCGCATGGCTTCCGCACGGGCAGGGAATTTCGGAAATCGGCTTGCCGACGTGATACGCATAGTCTTCTTCTTTTAAAAACGGATAGACTTTGCGGAGCGGATCATAATTGTCGGCGATATAATAGAAGCCGGGGTCTTCGCCTTGATCTTTTAAAGCGCAGTAGACGGCGTCCGCCGTAAGCACTTCTCTCATATTTCCGATATGAATATGGCCGGAAGGCGTGATTCCCGTTGAAATCACATTCTTCTTATTTTTCGCCGCCGCTTCTTCTGCGACGACATCTGCCCAGTGAGTAATCTCTGTCATATTATTTCCTTAAAACTGAATGAATAAATTTAAAATAAATAGATTTGAAATGATGTCTTAATCATTCTTTTTTATTAAAACTTTATCATTTCAAATCAGGGTCGTAATCAGCCGCCAATTCTTCAAACGGGTCATAATCATAATGCGTTAAACATTCTTTCAGCGATTTGTTGGACAAATAGATCAATTTCAAATCGTCGCGTTCCGTCGGCTCGTTGCCGAGAGCAATGGAAAGGAACTCCGCCAAATCGTAAACCGGAAGACCGGCTCTTTTTTCCCCGCTGTCCTTCGCCCTCATATAACCGCCCTCGATAATATTTTTCATACAGCCGCCGCAATTTGAAATAATAATATCGCTGCCGAGGCTTTCGGCATATTCATGAATACGGGCGGCTTGATCAACGGATTTTTTCGGAAAAGCGGTGCGGACACCGCCGCCAAAACCGCAGCAGATCGACCCTTCAGGCGTCGGGTTGAGAAGTTCCGCGCCGGGGACAGACTCTAAAACGCGGCGCGGGTCTTGACCGATGCCGAGCGCGCGCGTCAGGTGACACGGGTCCTGATAAAAAATTTTGAGTTTGCCGTTTTTTCCGAAATATTCGCCCATGTCTCTTTTAAAATTCAGTTTGTTTTCGTCTAATAAACGGGCGAAATATTCAGCTGTTTGAAGAACATCAAAATTGAAATTTTCAAATTTCTGAGGATAGAGTAATTTGAAAGCGCGGCAGCAGCCCGGACATGTCGTGACCAAAATCTTAGCGCCGCGGGAATTGATTTCATCAATATTCCTCTGCCCGAGTTTTTCCAGAGGCGCCGTGCTGCCCGCGCCGGCCGAAACGGAGCCGCAGCAGTACTCAATACCGCTCATGACGGAATAATCGACACCGGCGGCATCCAAAGCTCGGACGGCGGATTTCCCGATGACCTTATTCATGCACGAAGCCGCACAGCCGGGGAAATAAACGACATCGCTCTTTCGCCCTTCGTTTTTAAATTCGACCGGATGTTCCCATTCACTGATTTTTTGTAAATATTATTGTTTGAAAACGGATCGACCAAACCCTGTTCTTCTGTCGGCCCTCTGATTTTCGTCTTTTTTTCACGGGCGGCGGAAATTAATTTTCGGATGCCTAAGTCTTTCGGGCAGGCGGCCGTACAGACATTGCAGGTATAACAAAGACGAATATCATATTCAAGCGGATTGCTTTCATCGGATCCGCCGCCGGACTGAACGTAACCGCAAAGAGCGGGAATAATATCGACTGTGCCGTAGCTCGGGCAGACATCAACGCACAGGCCGCACAAACTGCATTTATCGGTGTAAAGTTGAATGAGATCCATAAATAATCCTTTTTGTTTTTGAAAAACTTATATTTAGGAGGCACTTATTATTGATGATTTTGTGAAGAAGTTATATTTTAAGCAGGCAAATGATTAAAAAGTATTCTGAAATTTTAAGAGTCAGAACTGTAAAAACGAAAAAGGAGATTAAAATGGCCGGAAACACATTGGGCGAAGTTTTTCGAATCACGACTTGGGGAGAATCACACGGTCCCGCTGTCGGTGTCGTGATTGACGGCGCGGTTTCGGGAATTGCCGTCACGGCCGAAGATATTCAAAAAGAACTTGACCGCAGAAAACCCGGTCAAAGCAATGTCACCACGCCGCGCAAAGAATCCGATACGGTTGAGATTCTTTCCGGAATCTTTGAAGGCAGGACGACCGGAGCGCCGATTTCACTGATGATTCGAAATGCGGACCAAAATTCGTCT
The DNA here is from genome assembly GCA_031286065.1 of Candidatus Methanimicrococcus odontotermitis. Classification (GTDB taxonomy): domain Archaea; phylum Halobacteriota; class Methanosarcinia; order Methanosarcinales; family Methanosarcinaceae; genus Methanimicrococcus; species Methanimicrococcus odontotermitis. The sequence continues at coordinate 46,247 of JAITUZ010000039.1, forward strand.
TCTTATGACAATTTGCGCGATACGCCGCGCCCGGGGCACGCTGATTTCGGCTACGCCGAAAAATACGGCATCCGCGACCATCGCGGCGGCGGGCGCAGCTCCGGACGGGAAACCGCAGGACGCGTCGCCGCAGGCGCGGTCGCCAAAAAAATCCTGTCTGAATTCGGCATCGATATCGTCTGCCACACGACACGGATCGGCGGCGTCTGCGCCGACCCTGAAATCTTAAACAATCTGCCGTTCGAAGCCGTTAAAGAAAATATTGAAAAGAACAGCGTTCGCTGCGCGGATTTAGCGGCGGCGGTCTTGATGGAAGCGGAAGCGGCGGCGGCAAGAGACAAAGGCGATTCTGTCGGCGGTGTCGTGGAAGGAATGATCCGCGGCGTTCCGGCGGGACTCGGCGAGCCTGTTTTTGACAAACTGGACGCGGATTTGGCAAAAGCGATCATGAGCGTCGGCGCCGTCAAAGGGTTTGAAATCGGCGGCGGATTTGAAGCGGCCGCCTGTTTCGGAAGTGAATTCAACGACGCTTTTGAAATCAGAGACGGAAAAATTAAAACCGTGACAAACAATGCCGGCGGCATTTTGGGCGGCATTTCAACGGGCGAGATGATTCGCTTCAGAGCGGCGATCAAGCCGACACCATCTGTTTCTGCGCCGCAGAAAACGGTGAATACGGCGGAGAAAACGGAAACGGAAATCGTGATTACGGGGCGGCATGATCCTGTAATCGCGCCGCGGTTTGTTCCGGTCGGCGAAGCGATGGCGGCGATCGTCATATTGGACCATTTAATGAGAAACGAAGCGCTGCGCTTATTAAAAAATAAACAAAAATAAAAACGAGAGACTAAAAAAATGAATCACGGAAACACAGGAACTCCCTCGGGTGAACACGGCGCGGCAACGCCTCACTCATCAGGCGGCGTTCGGCCGCCGCGTGTCCTGGCGTGGGAAACAACTGCGGCGTGCAACTTAAAATGCAAACACTGCCGCGGCTCATCGACCGCGGACTCGGCCGAAGGAGAATTAACGACAGCGGAAGCCAAGAAACTTTTGGAGGAAATTCGGGAAACCGGAACGCCGATAATTATTTTAAGTGGCGGCGAACCGCTGATGCGTGAAGACATTTTCGAAATCGCGCGTTACGGAACGGATTTGGGATTCCGCATGGCTTTGGCGACAAACGGCGTGCCGATTACGGAAGAAACGGCCAAAAAGATCAAGGAAGCCGGCATTCAGCGCGTCAGCGTCAGTTTGGACGGGCGCGAAAAAACGCACGACACTTTTCGAATGATTCCCGGCTGTTTCGGCGATTCTATGAAAGGAATCAAGAACTTGAAAAAAGAAGGCATTGAATTCCAAATCAATACCACTGTTTCAAGATTCAATGTTCATGAACTGGAAGATGTGCATCGGTTCGCCAAAGAAATCGGCGCGGCGGCGCATCATTTTTTCTTTTTGGTCCCGACAGGGCGCGGCGCGGAACTTTCGGAATTTGAAATCACGCCGGAAGAATATGAAGTCACGCTGGAATGGCTTTACAATTTATCAAGAGTCACCGACTTGCAGATTCGCCCGACCTGCGCGCCGCATTATTTCAGGATCATGCGCCGCCAAGCCAAAAAAGAAGGAATAGAAATCACGCCAAAAACGCACGGCTTGGACGCGATGACGAAAGGCTGTCTTGGAGGCATCTCATTCGGATTCATTTCCAGCATCGGCGAAGTCAATCCCTGCGGTTATCTTCCGGTGTCCGCCGGCAACGTCCGCAAACACTCTTTTAAAGAGATTTGGGAAAACGGAAAAGTCTTCAATGACTTGCGCAATTACAAAGAATACAAAGGCAAATGCGGCGCCTGTGAATATAAAACATACTGCGGCGGCTGCCGCGCCCGCGCTTATTCAGAAACGGGCGATTACATGGAAGAGGAGCCGCTTTGTTCATATTATCCGGAGGGATACTGAAAAAATGGAAAGAAAAACAAATGAATTGGATGAAATCGACAGAAAACTCATTAATTTGATTCAGCTGAACTTTCCGGTTTCCGTTCACCCGTTTGAAGACATCGCCGCCGAAATCGGCTCAACGGAAGAAATTGTGACGGCAAAGCTCGCCCGTCTGAAAAAAGAAGGCATTGTCCGCAGGATCGGCCCGATCATCAACACGCGCGGCATCGGCGGAACAAACACGCTGGCCGCCGTGAAAGTGCCAAAAGATCAAATCGATAAAGCGGCAGCGGTCATCAACAGATACGAAGAAGTGTCTCACAATTATCTCAGAAATGAAGAATACAATATTTGGTTCACGGTATCCGCGCCGACGCAGGATCGGCTGGACCGAATCATATCTGAGATTCAAACGGAGCTGAATTGCCCGCTCTTGGATTTGCCGACGATCAAACAGTTTAAAATACAGGTGAATTTCCATGTCTGAACAAAATCGGGCTTGGGGATCCGGCATGGACGAAACGGATGAAAAACTCATTCGGCTGACTCAGGACGGAATCGAATTCACGCACGCGCCTTTTGAGAAAGCGGCGGCCGAACTCGGCATTTCCGAAGAAGAAATCGTCCGCCGTTTGAAAAGATTGACGGAAGAGAGAAAGATCCGCCGCTTCGGCGCGTCTATCGGTCACATCGCGCTCGGTTTTACAGCAAACGGCATGGGCGTTTGGGATGTCCCCGAAGACAAAATCGAAGAAATCGGACAAAAAATGGCGTCATTTCATGAAGTCAGCCACTGTTACCGCCGGCCGAGATCCGATGAATGGCCCTACAATATGTACACGATGATTCACGGGCGGACAACGGAAGAATGCCTGGCGGTCGCCGAAAATATTTCAACCGCTGTCGGAATCTCCGAATACAAACTCGTTTTCAGCGAAAGAGAACTGAAGAAAAAGGGTGTTCGGATTTAAGGAGAAATGAAAATGCCGCTCTCGCCGAAAAATGAAATGAACCCGTATCTGCCTTTGATAATTGATTTTACAGACAAGAATGTTGTCATTTTCGGCGGCGGCGCTGTCGGTGAACGCAAAGCGAAACGTTTCGCAGGCATCGCGAACGTCACGGTTGTCAGTTCCAGTCTGACGCCCGCCCTTCGGCAAATGGAAAAAGACGGCTTGATCCTGTTCATTGAAAAGAATTTGGCTGAACTGACCGACGGTGAAATTTTTGACGGCTTGTCCGACGCGTTTTTAACGGTTGCCGCGACATCGGACTCGGCCGTCAACCACCGAATCGTATCCATGGCAAAAACCGCCGGCGTTTTGGCAAATGACACGGAAAATGCCGGCGAAGTCGTTCTTCCTTCATTTATAGAGCGCGGCGGGCTTCAAATATCGATTTCATCCGGCGGAAAAAGCCCCGCGGTCACAAAATACGCCCGCATGAGAATTGAAGAAGCGATTGATGAAAATTTGGAGCTGATGATTGAGCTTCAAAACGAAATGCGCGAATATTTAAAAACGGCTGTTCCTGACCAAAAAATACGGCAGGAAATTCTGTGGGAGATTATGGATGACGCGGAAATTTGGGAACTGCTGCCGGCGGATTTTGAAAAAGCGAAAGAGAAAGCGAATTTTGTCATTATGAAAAATCTGTAAGAAAAAGTATACAAAAAATCGTACAACAAAATACTGATCTGAATTAAAGAATATGTTGAAAGATTCCTTTTTTAGATAATTTTCAGAGAAAAAAATTGTAAGAAATTATATATACAAATTCTTACATCGATATCTTGATGTAAATGACACAAGAAAGATATGGGGAAGAAATTAAAAAACGAATTACAGAATTGGGAGAAGGTGCTGTATTTACAGCATCGGATTTCTCGGATATTGCGAATACAAATGTTATCAATACAACATTTTCAAGGTTTGTTGAGAATGGAATGATTCGCCGTCTTTTACACGGCATTTATGATTATCCAAAATACAGCGCTTTTTTAAAAAAACATATTTCTCCGACACCTTCCGCCATTGCAGAAACAATAGCGAGAAAAAACGGTTGGACAATTGTTCCGTACGGGGATACGGCATTGAATATCTTGGGATTATCAACGCAAGTTCCGGCAGTTTGGATATATGTAAGTGACGGCGCATATAAAAAATACAAATATGAAAAAATCGAAATTGAATTCAAAAGAAGAACAAACAAAGAAATTTCAAACTTATCATATATCACAGCCCTTGTAATTCAAGCTTTGAAAGCACTCGGCAAAGAGAACATAAAACGTGAACACATCAAAACAATCGCATATAAACTGACAGTGGAAGATAAAGAAAAAATGGCATCTGAAGCAAGATATGCAACGAAATGGGTTTATGAATTAATTATTGAAATTGCGAAGGCAGACGATTATGCATAATATTGCGACAGGACCCGCGGACGAAAGAAAAGAACTGTTCAGAGAAACAGCCGCAGAAATGGGTATTCCGGAAGCAATTATTGAAAAGGATTTCTGGGTTTGCTGGGTATTGGATTATCTGTTTCACCGATGCGAATGGAAAGAGAATTTAGCATTCAAAGGAGGAACAAGCCTTTCAAAAGCATATTCATTAATTGAACGTTTTTCAGAAGACATTGATTTAATTTTAGATTGGAGAGTTCTCGGATATGCGGAAAAGGAACCGTATATAAAGAGGAGCCGGACGGAACAAGACAGATTCAATACGGAAATGGAGCGCCGTACGATTGATTTTTTGGACGGAACATTCATACCGGCAATCAAAAAAGATATTGAAAAAGAGTTAAAAGAACAAGTACGGATTTATAAAAATCCGACTGAGCCGCAAACTGTAAATATCGCATACCCGAAAACATATTCGGATGATTCAGTTTTAAAAGAGATAAAACTGGAAATCGGCGCGCGGGCTCTTTGGACGCCCGTTCATAAGAGAAAGATTTCACCATACAGCGCACAAACATATAAATTTGAAAATCCGGAAACAGAAATTACGACAGTTACGGCAGAACGTACATTTTGGGAAAAATTAACAATCCTTCATCATGAAGCGAACCGTCCTCAAACATCCCCATTGCCGGCCCGTTATTCAAGACATTATTATGACGTGTATAAATTATCCCGGTCTCCTGTAAAATCAAGTGCGTTTGATCAAAAAGAACTGCTTGGCCAAGTTGCCGAATTTAAAAACATCTTTTACTACAGAAGTTGGGCGCATTACGAAGAAGCAAAAATCGGAACATTAAAACTGATTCCGCCGCAGCATAATTTACAAAAGCTGAAAGAAGATTATACCCGCATGCAGAATATGCTTTTTGGGGAAAATAAACCGTCATTTTCCGAAATAACGGAGTCGATAAAAGAATTGGAAAATGAAATAAATCAATTATAAATCCAATTTGATCCGTAAGCTCATCGGGAAACATTCATATGAAAGGTCATTTAATTAGTATTACTTTTGACCCTGAATAATCATACTCAAACGAAACAGGTGCAATTCATGAAAGAAATTTCAAGCATGGTGATCTCTCATAAGAAAGCGACAGTCGCCGAGATGGAATGCGCGTGGCCGCTGACGACGGAAGAGATGCTCGAAAAACTTTACGCGAATGATCTTGTTTATGAATGCGTTATTTTAAAAACGTGCAACCGCGCGGAAATTTATGTTGTTTCTGAAAAAGGAAGCAGCGTTTTATTCAATTTTTCAAAGGCGATCGGCGTGGAAACGCGAATCGTGGATTTCCATGACCATGAAGAGTCGCTGAACCATCTGCTTCGGCTTTCCTGCGGTTTGGAATCCATGATCATGGGTGAAGATCAAATCCTCGGCCAAATCCGCGACGCTTACAATCTGGCCGTCAAAAAGAAAACGATCAGCCGAATATTGGATACAGCGTTTACAAAAGCCATCCAAGTCGGCAAACGCGCCCGCACAGAAACGCGAATCAATGAAGGTTCCGTCTCCATCGGGTCGGCGGCGGTCGAACTGGCCGAAGACACGCTCGGCGGTCTGGACGGCAAAACCATTATGGTTGTCGGCGTCGGCGAAATCGGCGTATTGGTCGCCCGCGCCCTGGCGGATAAAAACTTGGAAGGCATTTATATTTCCAACAGGACGTATAAAAAAGCCCAAGAATTGGCGTATGAACTGGGCGGAGAAGCGATTCTGTTTGACGATGTGACCAAATACCTGGAAAGCGCCGATGTCGTCATCAGCGCGACCGGCGCGCCTCATTATGTGATTACGAAAAAGATGGTTGAAGAGATCATACAAAAAAGAGGCGGTAAACCGCTTTTTATGGTCGATATCGCCAACCCGAGAGATATTGAGGAATCCGTTAATGATTTGGGCGGCGTGACTTTATGCAACATTGATAATCTGCGCGTCATCAGTGAAAAAACATTGAAAATGCGTAATGAAGAAGCAAAAAAAGTTATAAAAATCATCCATGACGAACTGATTCTGCTCGGCAAACAGTATAAACGGCAGAAAGCGGACGACATCATTGCCGCTTTGTACAGAAGCGTTTATGAAACACGCGAAGAAGAAAAGCAAAAAGCGGTCAATAAATTCCGTGTAAAGCATACGATCGGCGCGTTTGAAGAGAAGATTTTGGAGAATTTAACGCACAGTATCGCGAATCAGATTTTAGCCGAGCCGACGAAAATCCTCAGAAACGCGGCGGAGTCCGACGATGACGAATTACTGGAAGCGGTCGCCCGCGTATTTAATATTGAACACAGTTCCGAAGAGTGAACGGATTTTACAATAACGTCAGGAAAGCTGACAGAGATTTCTGTAAAAAAGGAACTTCGCTAAAAATCAGACCGATGAATTGTTGAATGAACGGCATTCCAATTAAATCGGCCATATAAGAAGACTTAATGCTTTACATCTTTTCTGCCTGAAAAGGGACTGTAAACTGTCATATTTTGGCTCTTTTGGGAATAGTCAATTCCGGTGCCGACCTGTTTATGCACAGAAAGTTTTTTACTTACAGTATGCACATCATCACAAGCTTTATTTGTCGCTTTTTTTGTTTCGCGAGCCGCTTTGCCCTCTATAACAGTCCTGCGGTCCGCTTTACTTTTGCCACCGCCGATTTTAGTTACTGTCATATTAATCACCTGACTGCATTATGAATTCGTTTATAAGTAAGTCCTAAAGAATATACAGAGCACCTAATATAATCGGTAATGTTAATGCTACAAATAAAAATACATACGAATATGATATAAATTTTTGTTTTTTATCATTAATATCTCTTCTATTTAAATGCACTTCATTCAAATCACTTACATATAAAGAATCAAGTGCAATGCCATTAATCATAACATTTGTATACACACTGTCCATCTTATCAATGGTCCCCATGTCTAAGTAACGTCCGTGAACCTGTGCTCTAACACCATACATAAGACTGATGAATAAAAACATGTATGTCAGCCCTAAGAATAAATATAATCTGCCGCCTGCTAAAATAATAATTTTTGATGAAAAAACGGTCAAAACAGCTAATGAATATATTGAAATAACTGTAAAAATCCCATTCGTTTGAGTAAACAAAGTTTCCTGTCTCATATTTTCAGATTGATAACCAAAATTTCCAATTTTAATTAATTGTTCAAACAACATTTTATTCCGGCGTTCTATTTCTTCAATTGTCTCCCACTCATCATCTTCTCCCCATTCTTCTTCATCTTCGATTTGTATATTCTCTTGATTTTGTTCCGGTGTTTCCGTTTGCTCAGACATGCTTTGAGTTATCAGATTAAAAATCTATATAATGATTGCTTTTTTTTCAGGGTTTATGCCCCAATTGATTTGTACAAAATTAACATTAAACGAATATTAACGAAGCTGCGCGAAAAATGAAGAAGTTCGAATTATTGCTTATTTTTATGAATGACCGTTCACCCTTCCGATGAAAAAAAATAAATAGTAAATACGTAAGTCTAAAAACAAAGATTGTATTGGCAACGATACAGAGGAATTTTGCAAGAGGCATAATATGGAGAAAATGAAAGATATTCTCGGAGAAACAATGGATTTGGTGATCGTTTCACTTAATGAAGACGAAGATTACGGCATTTGCATGATATCGGTTCGTGACGATGACCCCATTTATCAAATTAAAATGTTCCAAAATCCCTTGGATTTGGACGACAAAAGCTTGGCAAAAGCGTTGGAAGAACTTGAAGATTATTCAAAAGTCTTCACCGAAGAATCAAATGATATCCATGAAATTTTAAACATCCACCGCGATTTCTGGCTTCATCCGGAAATCACGTCTGACGACTGCGACAAACTGCCTGTCGCGATCGTTTCAAACTTGCCGGAATTGGAAGAAATCATCCGCAAAGAAAAATTGAAAGGACTTTTCAACTATTTCGCGCTGGATAATAAATAAGATTTATTTTTCACGATTTTATCTTATTTACCGGTTAACTTTTTTAATTTTTCAAACTTTATCGGATTTCTTTTTTCAACCTTATTCTGATTCCGGTTTTCAAGCTTATTCAGAGTTATTTTTTCAGAGTTATTTTTTCAGAGTTATTCGGATTTATTCAAATTTAATCTTATTTTTTTCAAACTTAATCTTATTTCTTTTTTCAACCGGATTCCGGCGTTTTTTCAAAAACGGATGAAATCGCCGCCGATGCTTTTTTAGAATGATAACAAGGCAGTGCGGCGAGCATACATCATAAGGTTATACGAATAGAATAATAAAAACATATGAAAATAAAAATAATAAACGAATAGAATAATTAGAAATATTTACAAATAATATTAGAAAGATACAATTATATAATTAGTAGAGATAAGTAAAGCTGAACAATGTGTTCAAACCAAAAACGGATTAAACGAATATTGCGGAGATGTTTCGATTGATTCAGAAATTATTTATTTATTTATTTATTTATTTATTTATAATAGTGGCGGCGTTTACCGGAACGGCTGCGGCAATGTCAGGAACCGGAACCTCTGAGGATCCTTTCGTTCTGACAACAGTCGAAGATTTGTCCTTAATAAAAGACAATATGACCGCCAATTACAGTCTTGGAAACGATATTGCTTTAACGACTTACTGGACAATTCCGAAAACGAATCTTATGGGTTCCGAGATTTTTAAGGGAACATTGGACGGTAACAATTATACAATAAGCAATTTTAGAATAATGAACAATCAGGATTATGTAGGCTTTTTTTCAAAAACTGATGGAGCAACAATTAAAAATTTGAAATTGACAGATGTCCAAATTACCGGAACAGGTTCACATGTCGCTTCTATTTCCGGAAAGTCAAACAATACAACGATTGATAACGTTCATGCTACAACAAAAGCAAACCAAGTGGGTGCAATTTCAGGTCTGAATAATGTCAGCGGACTGATAGCGCAGACCGGCGGACTTGTATTGATTTCAGAACCCGGCACGACAACTATAAAGAACAGTTCCTTTACAGGAACAATTCAGAGCACCGGAACGAATGGAGCAAACGGCGGCATTGTCGGCAATATCAACACGGGTTCAAGCGTTACTAATTGTACGTTTAACGGCAGAATTAATGCGTTTGGAACTTCCGGCGGAATTGCCGGAATGAATCAGGGAGGGGAAATAAAACAATCCGCCGCAAAGGGAGAGGTAACGACATTAGCATATTCGGGCGGAATTGTTGGTTCTCAAAATATTCGGTCAGGAGTAAATCCGGTGATTGAAGAGTGTTATACGGATATTGCTGTCAGCGGTTCAAGCGGAGCCGGCGGCATCGCAGGCATCGCTGTCGGAAACATTAAAAATTGTTTTACAATCGGATCGGCGTATTCTTCGAATGTTGCAGCAGGCATCACAGGATTCGGCGGCAACATAACCATTGAAAATTGCTACACGACTTCAACCGTGTACGGAGCGGCTGCGGCAGGCATTGGTTACATGATATACGGCACAAATACAATTACAAATACATACGCGTTAAATGAATATGTTACCGGACTTGAAGAAGCCTACAGAATTTCCAATTCGGGCACAATGACTGATTCATATTCTTGGGAATACATAACCAACAACGGAACGCAAATGGAGATTGAAGGAACCGAGATCAGTAAAGAAACATTCTGGGATACATTCTCTAATGAAAACACTTTTTGGAGTGCGTGGTCTGACGAAATATGGGCGCTCAACATGAACGAAAATTTCCTCTTGCCGGTTCTGAAAATACAAGAAGATGTTGACGCAGATTATGCCTTTGATTACCAGCCGGATGAGCCGACCATCATTTACAAAACAGTTGAGGTTGGAGGCGGCGGTTCCGGAACGGTGACCATTCGGGAAACAGAAACCGTTTATGTCGATTCGGGCAACGGATCGGGGTCAAACGGCGCACAAGTCGTAATGGGATCGGACGATACCGGCAACGTCTCAATTAACGATCCGGCGACCGGTTTTGGAAATGAATTCGGAAGCGGATTCAACTGGTGGATCGTCATCAGCGGTCTGTTGTTTGTGATGTTGGTGGTTGCCTGGTTCTATATCAGAAAATACCAAGAAGAATTAAACGAAATAAAAATCTGAATTAATTCTTCTTGATATTTTTTTCAATTTTTTATTTTTTCAACCGATTCTTATTTTTTAATTTTCCGGTTTTTATTTTTCCATTTTATTAATTCCCTGATATCTGTTTTTTCACAGCCTTAGAAGTTTTTAACGTTTTATCAGCGATTCAAAAATTCGAAACATCCGTTAAAAATATTCGAACTCAAACACCGACTAAACCCTGAAAAATAAGAATCGTCAAAAAAACAAAACCCTCAAAAATCTGCTCTTTCCGCACTCTTAAAAACCTGTCTTTTCATAATAATTTCGCAAAAGGCGAAAGCTATTTTATGTAAATGCCTCTTAATTCTTTCACATACCGTTCAAGAATTATTTTTAAAAAAGATTACAGGAGAAAACAACCGTGTTTCCGCAGACCCGAATGAGACGTTTAAGATACGGGAAATTAAAAGACATGGTCAGAGAAAACACGCTGACCGTCAATGATTTGATTTATCCGTTATTCGTGGATGAAACAGCGGACAAAAAAATCGATGTCGCTTCCATGCCGGGCGTCTCACGCTTCCCGCCGTCTCAAGCCGCTGACGCCGCCCGCGAAGCTTATGAATTAGGAATTCCCGCCGTTCTGATTTTCGGAATTCCGAAGATAAAAGACGCCGAAGGGACATCCGCTTACGGCGATGACGATGTTGTCCAAAAAGCCGTCCGCGCGATTAAGGCGGAATTCGGAAAAGATTTGATTGTGATAACCGACTTGTGCATGTGCGAATATACCGACCACGGCCACTGCGGAATCGTGAATTTTGAAACGCATGATGTTGTCAACGACCTGACACTTCCGATCCTCGGCAAAATCGCCGTCAGCCACGCGAAAGCCGGCGCGGATATCATTGCGCCGTCCGGAATGATGGACGGCATGATTGAAGCGATCCGCTCGGCATTGGATGAAAACGGCTTTGAGAACACGCCAATCATGTCATATTCTTCAAAATACGCGTCCGTCTTCTACGGTCCGTTTCGGGATGCGGCCGACTCGGGATTCTGTTTCGGCGACCGCTCGGAATATCAGATGGACCCCGCAAACGGCGATGAAGCCGTTCGCGAAACCGAATTGGATGTTTTGGAAGGCGCCGACATGCTGATGGTTAAGCCTGGAATGCCTTATTTGGATATCGTTTACAGAATCAAGCAGGAATTCGGATTGCCGCTTGCCGTTTATCAGGTCAGCGGCGAATACGCGATGATCAAAGCGGCGGCGGCAAACGGCTGGCTGGATGAAAAGAAAGCGTTTTACGAAGCCTGCCTTTCTATGAAAAGAGCCGGCGCCGACATGATTATTACTTATTACGCCAAAGAACTGGCGGCGATTTTAGCGGAAAAATGAAACGGTGAAAAGAATGAATTTTGAGAGATCCGAAAAATTATACAATAAAGCAAAAACGCTGATTCCGGGAGGTGTCAGCAGTCCGGTCCGCGCAATTAAACCGTTTCCGTTTTACACCGCTTCCGCAAACGGTTCCAAAATTTATGATGAAGACGGCAACGCTTTCATTGACTACTGCATGGCCTACGGCCCGATGATTTTAGGACATAATCCGCCGGCCGTCAGGCAAGCCGTTGAAAATCAATTGAACAAAGGATGGCTTTACGGAACGCCGAACGCGTTGGAAATCGAAATGGCGGACCGAATCAAGGGGTTATACCCGTCCGTTGAAATGATGCGCTTCGTGTCTTCCGGATCGGAAGCGACGATGAGCGCGATTCGTCTGGCGCGCGGGTTCACGAAGAAGAATAAAATCATTAAAATCGAAGGCGGTTTTCACGGCGCGCATGACGCGGTTTTGGTAAAAGCCGGCTCCGGAGCGACAACGCACGGGGAGCCGAATTCTCCCGGAATACCGGCGAGCGTGACGGAACACACACTTCAGGTACCCTATAATGATATCGAAAAAATGACCGAGGTCATCGAGAAGAACAGAAACGATATGGCTGCCGTTATCATGGAGCCGGTCCTCGGAAACATCGGGCCTGTTTTGCCGGAAGGCGATTATTTAAAAGAAATCCGCGCGGTTACGGCGGAAAATGATGTTTTGCTGATTTTTGACGAAGTGATCACCGGATTCCGTTTGGCTCCGGGCGGCGCGCAGGAATATTTCGGGATCAAGCCGGATTTGACAACGCTTGGAAAAATCGCCGGCGGCGGGATGCCGATTGGGATATTCGGCGGCCGTAAAGACGTTATGGAAATGATTTCCCCCAACGGTCCCGTTTACCAAGCGGGAACATTCAGCGGGAGCCCGTGTTCCATGTCGGCCGGCATCGCCGTTTTAGATTACTTGAAAGAAAATAAAGTTCAAGAAATATTGAACAAACGCGGCGATGTTTTCAGAAAAATGCTTTCGGATGTTGTCGGCGATAAAAAGCCGGATTATTATGTCGGCGGCTTATCCTCCCTGTTTGTGATATTCTTCGGCGGAAAGCCGCGAAACTATCAGGACGTTTTGAAATGCGATTCCGCCGGCTATATGGAATTTTTCCGTAAAATGCTGAACTCCGGCGTCTTCCTGCCGCCTTCTCAATTTGAAACGAATTTCATTTCATTGGCGCATACAGACGAAGATTTCAATAAAACGGCTGAAGCGGTTGAAAAAAGTTTGATTTAAACGGAAGAAAGGGAAAAATGGAACACGGCATCAAATTTTTGAGATGAAGACAACAACGGGAAACAAAAGGGAATAAGAGGATGATTATCGGAACAAGAGGAAGCCGGCTCGCGCTGGTTCAAACGAGAAAAGTCGCCGCTTTGCTGAAAGAAAAAGGAGTTGAAACGGAAGAGCAAATTATTAAAACGGACGGTGACCGCTTCACGGACAGGCCGCTTTATCAGATTTCAACCGGTGTCGGCGCGTTCGTCCGCGAACTTGATGACGCGATGATTGCAGAAGGCATCGAACTCACCGTCCACTCAATGAAAGATCTGCCGACAGTCCGCCCGCCGGAATTGATTACGGCGGCCGTTCTGCCGCGCGATTCTCCTTATGATGTCCTTTTAACGAAGGACGGCTTAACGATTGACGAGCTGCCGAAAAACGCAGTCATCGGCACAAGTTCGATGCGCCGCCGCGCTCAGCTTCTGCGCTGCCGCCCCGATTTAATGATAGAAGACCTTCGCGGAAACATTGATACGCGCCTTCGAAAATTGGAAGAGGGGCAATATGACGGCATTATTTTGGCCGAAGCCGGTTTGGAGCGCATGGGATGGACCGACCGAGTCCGGACCCGTTTGGACATTGACGCGTTTACGCCGTCTCCGAATCAGGGAACGGTTGCCGTTGTCGCGCTTGCGGGAACGCCGGCTGTTGAAGCGGCCGCTCTGTTAAACGATGAAAACTCTCAAATCGAGACGAAAATCGAAAGACTGGTTGTCAAAGAGTTGGAAGGCGGCTGCACGACGCCGATTGGCGCTTACGCGAAGTTTGAGCAAAACGGCAAAAATATCCGCGTGCGCGCTGAAGTTCTCTCCTGCGACGGAACGAAAAGCATCAAAATCGATGAAAAGATTTCCGCTGAAAATTGGGAAGAAGAAGCTGAAAAACTCGGCAGGGAACTGGCGGACTCCGGAGGAAAATTGCTCGCGGAAGAAGCGATCTGTTATATTTCGGAATTAAAAGAAAAGAAATAAGGGAAAAATTATGGTTTATTTAGCGGCAGGCGTCCTTCTAAAAAATCCGACACTATTGGCGGCCGGCATTCTCGGAACGACAGGCGCGTCCATGACGCGTATGATTCGAAACGGCGCGGGCGGCGTTGTCACAAAATCAATCGGACCGGTCCCGGTTTACGGGCACGCCAATCCGTCGATGGTCACGCTCAACGCCGACGGCGGCAAAGGGCAAACGTTCGGTTATTTGAACGCGATGGGTCTCCCGAACCCTTCATACGGCGAATTTAAGCAGGAAATAGAATTCGCCAAAAAAAACGGTGACGCACCCGTCATCGCAAGTATTTTCGGCGGAGATTCAAAAGATTTTACGGCTGTCGCCGAAGGGCTCCTGCCGTCAAAGCCGGACGCTTTTGAATTGAATTTAAGCTGCCCGCACGCGAAAGGCTACGGAGCGGACATCGGCAGCCGGCCGTGTCATGTGGAAGAAATCACGGCGGCGGTCAAAAACGCCGTTGATGTTCCCGTTTGGGTAAAACTGACGCCGAATGTCGCCGACATCAAAGATATTGGTCTTGCAGCTCAAGCCGGCGGCGCTGACGCGGTTGTCGCCGTCAATACAGTTCGCGGAATGGCAATTGATATTTATTCGGGCTGGCCGGTCCTCGGCAACCGGTCAGGGGGCATGTCCGGACCCGCCGTAAAACCCGTCGCGGTGAAATGCGTTTATGATTTGTATGACGTTTTGGAAATTCCGGTCATCGGTGTCGGCGGCGTTTCCTGTTTTGAAGATATGATAGAAATGATGATGGCCGGCGCGTCGGCGGTTCAAATCGGTTCGGCGGTTTATGAAAACGAACATATTTTTACAGATGTTTGGAGCGGCGCGCAGCGATTCATGAAAGAAAACGGTTACGCGTTTGACGAGCTCATCGGCATGGCGCACAGGAGGAAATAAAATGGCTGAAAACTGCCGCTGCTTTTCGGGCGGCTTTCCGATGAACGCGAAAATTATTGAAGTCGTCGACGAAACAAAAACGGGCAAAAGAACGCTTCTTTTTGACAAATCGTTTGAAAACATGCGCCCCGGCAATTTTTGCATGGTTTGGATTCACGGCGCGGATGAAATCCCGCTCGGCTGCGCCTATGAAAACGGCGTGACATTTCAGGCCGTCGGTCCCGCCACAAACGCTCTTTTTGAATTGAAAGCCGGCGACAGCGTCGGCCTCCGCGGCCCTCTCGGCACTCCGTTTACGTTTCCGGAGAAAGGAGAAGAGATTTTGATCATTTCAGGCGGTATCGGCGCGGCCCCGCTTGCGCCGCTGGCCGAAAAATCAAAAGAGATCGGCGCGGACGTGACAATTATTCTGGGCGCAAGAAGCGAAGCCGATTTGATTTTTGAAGAGCGCTTCAGCCGAACCGGAAAAGTCCTGCTCGCGACCGACGACGGAACCAAGGGCAGAAAAGGATTTGTGACGGACGTTTTAGCGGAACTCGACCCGGCGAAATTTCATAAAATTTATGTCTGCGGTCCCGAAATGATGATGAAATTCGTCATGAAACTCCTGATTGAAAAAGAAGCGCTTTCCAAAGCCGAGTTTTCAATGGAGCGTTACTTCAAATGCGGCATCGGCGTTTGCGGCGCCTGCTGCATCGATACGCTGGGTGTACGCGTCTGCAAAGACGGGCCTGTTTTCAAGGCGGAAACGCTGGTTGATTCCGAGTTCGGCAAATACCGTCGCGACGCTTCAGGGAAGAGAATTCCCTATTGATTTATTTTATTCTCAGTCTTCGCCCTGCAATCTCAAAATAATTGCTCTGAGAACGCTTCGCGGAAGAAAACGATGTCCGATTGATGAAATCTTATTCATTGCGCCGGGAACGGCAACGATTTTTCCGCGCGTCAGCGCGCCGTAGGAAAACAAAGCCGTTTCTTTGGCAGAAGCCGGTGTCAGCGCGCCGAACAATTTCCGCGCGCCGCTTCCGGCAACTTTTTCAAATCCTGTCGCCGCCGGCCCGGGACAAACCGCCGTTACCGTCACGCCGGTTCCTTTTAATTCGCCGGTCAGCGCTTCAGAGAAAGAAAGAACAAAAGCTTTTGAAGCGTAATATACCGACATATAAGGCCCCGGCGTGAAAGCCGCCATTGATGCCACATTCAAAATTTTGCCGTTGTTTCGCCGTCTCATTTGAGGGAGGTATAAGCGCGTCAGCTGCATGAGCGCAACAATGTTGACAGTGACCATTTTCAACTGCTTTTCCCAATCCGTGTCCGCGTAACGGCCGTAGTCTCCAAAACCCGCGTTGTTGACCAAAACCGTCACGTCGATTCCCGCTTGTTCCGTTTCAGTAAAAATGTCAAGAGCGGCATCTTTTTGAGACAGATCTTTGACAATGACAAAAACTTCCGCGCCGTTTTTTTCTTTCAATTCAGCGGCCAGCGCTTTTAATTTTTCTTGATTTCGGGCCGTTAAAACCAAATCATATCCGTTCGCCGCGAATATTTTAGCGAATTCATATCCGAACCCGCTTGAAGCGCCGGTGATCAATGCGGTTTTTTTCATATCGTTTGCCTCCCTGATTCTTTGACACGGCAGCTTAGCGTTTCTTCGGATTTTGAAGTTCAAACGCCAGCTTCCGAATGCTTTGGGCGATCTGCCACTCCCCCGCGCCCCAGTGAACGACAATGCCGATCTGACCGTTGATTTGAACGATCTTTTCCGCGTTTTCGGATTTGCAGCAGCGCATGACAAACGGTTTTTCGGGTTTGGTCAAAGCGGAGCGCATCGGGCACATATCAATAAAATCATATTTTAAATTCGGATACAATTGCTGAATGATTTTTCGGGAAGTATCGCAGCCGACCAATGTCCAGCCGATTTCATTTTCATCCAATATGTCGGAATCTAAGAATTTTCCGGCCAGCCCTGAAGAACGGCAGGGATAAATGGTTTTATCGCCTTGATAAACGGACAAGTCCACCGTTTTTGAAATGAATTTGATTTGAAGATCGCCGAACAAATTCGCGGCGTCCAGCCGTTCCACGCAATTCAAAAGCCACGGCGGTTCCGGCGGAAAAACATCGATCACTTCAATTTCAGAGATTTCGGAAACATCAGGATCTTTGACAAAAGTCAGATGTTTGTCGAATCCTTTAAAAACAACCGTTGTCGCCGGCGTTTGGCCGGAGTTCCGTCGTTCATTCTCCGCCGAAATCAAACGGGCGGCGGCTTCAATCAAAAAAGCGCGGTTTTTAATGTTCAATTCTTCGGGACAAATCAGGATTTCATCTTCATTGGCGACGCGTTTTGACCTGACGGGCTCTCTGAGAAAACCGGATCCTTGATGTCCGATTTCATACAAATTATAGCCGGCATCCGTTTTTTCAAGAATATATTGAGACAGGAAATAAACTTTATCGGAAGCGGACGCTGTTTTTCCATATTCGGTCCATCCGATTGTTTTGTATTCATTCGGGAAAATCATCATAATTCCTCTGCTGTTTTAATGAATTGAAAAGCGGTCTATAAAAAGATTACAGAAATGAAAACAAAATAAAAGACAGAATAAAAAGCGAAATAAAAAAGAAAGCCGGCCGATACAAAAAATAGAATTAAAAAAGCCGCCTGAAAAATCGGACGGCGATCAGTCAAAAAAAATCAGAGTCGTTTCGACTCTGAAAAATCTGTTTTCGTTTGATGATTAAACGATACCGGGTTTGAGTTCCTTTAAGACAGCTGCCAAGAAAACGTATGCAATCGGAAGCGTAACCAATAAACCGATGCCCAAAAGCATGCAGCCGATGAACACAAGGACAGAATACACAATGATTGCGACAATTGTCATGACGAGATTGTCTTTGGCGACATTGAAACTTTCTGTAATCGCATAAATCGGACCTTTGGACGGGTCCGCAAGGAAAATGAAAGGCGAATAGGAAAAGAGAATCAACGCGATAAGCGAGCCGATAAGCGGGATGAGGGACAAAACGCCAATGATGACCATGTAAATGATCAAGAAGATCAAGTTTTTGACAAAATTGGATTTAAACGAATAAAAGACATCGCCGATTTCAACTTTTTCTCCCTTCAATCCTTTGACAGCCATGTAATACATGCTGAGACTGAAAGGCAGAACAACCAGCGCCATGATAATTAAAGCGAGAAGCATGCTGATGAGGAACAGTCCGCCGGTCAGCGCTCCCGAACCTGTCGCTGTGCCGATAGCGGTCAATCCGCCGCCGAGAACAGTGACAATCATAAAGGCAACGAACATTGCGACAATCATCAAAATCGGAGCAACGACAAAAGCAACAATGTTGTCTTTGAAGGTTTCCCATCCCTTACCTAAAGAGGATGTAATAATATCAAAATCCATAATAATGACTCCTTTAATACTTTTTTACAAACATTACAAATGTTTTAAAATCTTTGAATCGGCAATAAAATAACTTGGAAATTGCGATCACGCATGAAAAATTATTGCCTGAACTGCAGATAGCGGCATTATATAATAAATGCCTCCGCATATACAATCTGGGAAACGTTCTATTAATACGTTCCTATTGACAATTATTAATATACAAAGTATATAAATGTTACAATAAGAGAAACATTCGGGTTATTCAAATTTCTGAAAACTTTCCCAAGTTCCTTTCAGTTTTCCGCCGAGCGCCAATTTCCCGAGCTGTTTTGAAATTTCGGGGCTCACTTCCGACGGAACAATATTTTCATAAGGCGTTGACGGCAGCGGCGTTAAATAATGCGCGCGCACTTCTCCGCCGCGCCGGCAGATTTGATCAATCATTTCAAGCGTTTTTTCCTGATCTTCCAAAGTTTCACTCGGGAAACCGATAATAAAATCAACGATCGGCGTGATATTGCTGTCAAAACAAAGATCTGCCGCCGCGTAAATATCTTCTGCAGAATGACCGCGCCCGATTTCAGTTAAAACGGAATCGCTTCCCGACTGCGCGCCGATGCTGAGCGACTCGTTGGCGCAGTATTTCCCGAGAAGAGCAATCATCTCTTCCGTCACGAATTCCGGGCGCACTTCCGACGGAAACGTACCGAAAAAAATCCTTTTGTTTTCCAAGGCGGAAAGAGCGGACAGCAGTTCTTTGACTTTATCGGGTTTCGGCGCTGCGCCGCTGCTTCTATAAGCGAACGCGTTGGAAGAGATAAAGCGCAGGTCATCATAATAAGCCGCGTATTTGACGATTTCGGAAACACTTCGGTGCCGCATCCGGTGCCCGAAAATCCGCGGCGTTTGGCAGAATTTGCAGCGGTGCGGACAGCCGCGGGAAATTTCAAGCGGGCGCCAAATGCCGCCGGGTGAAAAACAGGGATAACGATCCATTAAAACAGAATCTCCCGGCGGCGAAAAAATGACTTCGCCGGCATTATTTTTAAACGCGATTCCCGAAAGAGTTTCAAATCCGAACCGAAGATCGCCGCCGTTTTGAAAATTGGACCGGACTTGAGAAATCAGCGCGGGAAGCGTTTCCTCTCCTTCGCCGATGACAACAGCGTCAAAATAATCCAATGTTTCGGCCGGCGCGCCCGACGGATGCGGACCGCCCGCGATAAAAAACGCGGAAACCCCCAAAGCGCGAGCTTTGCTCACTTCCGAAAACACATCTTCTTTTTGATTGGTAAAAAAACTGTAAAGCATGATCCCAAAAACCGGCTCTTTCACAAAATCAACATCCGGAAGAACGGGAATCAAAGCGGAATAACTGTAAGTGTTTTTCTTAAAATAACGGAAATGAATCGGGAGAAGAATTTCATTTCGGCTCGATTCCGGATTCATTTTCAAATACCTGTCCGATTATAAAATTTCAATAAACCCTTCAGCGCTGTTGACCAAAACATCATCGCCGTCTTTCAGAACATCATACGGGTTGATGTCAAGCTTGTCAATCATCGGAATTTCAGAAATGATCGCGCCGACCGCGACAATCGGCTCACATTCTGAATTGATGATGGCGGCCGGAGCCGCGCCGTTCTTTTTAAGCTGATAAATCACGTATGAGCCGACCGTAGACCCTTTCCCTTGCGGAAAAACCAACACGGCTCCTTTGATCGATTTGCCGAAAAGTTCATGATCCGGATCAACGACAACGCCCGTTTCGGGATTGATGTTTCCCAAAAAAGAGATCGGATCTTTGGTCATCAAGACTTTTCCGGATGCGCTGCCGCGGGCGATGATTCTGCCTTTAATTTGACGCATTTTCAAACCACTCCTGTCGCTTCTTTAACGCACCGCTCCGCCGTTCCGTACGTGGCTGCCAGTCCGCACATGCTCGGCACATAAGCATACGCTTTGCCGGAATTGACCATCATGCGTTTGAAAGAGTTGGCGGCCGGCGACACGACCATACAGGTGTCGCAAACGACTTTCGCGCCGCTTTTTTCAATTAATTTAACAAGATCCGCGTTTTGTTCGGCCGTTTCGCGGGACGTGAAAATCCAAAATTCTTTGACAACGGTTTTGCCTTCCAGCAAATCCGCAAGCTGCTGAAGCTCCGCTTTGGAACAATGCGGACAGCCGATTGTAACAATATCAGAAATGATTGACGGATCGCCGGACGTTTCGTAAACCGCTTCAATTTCTTTTCGGTCAATAACAATGCTTTCCGCCGGCTTTTCATAAACGAATTCTTTATCTTTTATTTCAGGCGTCACGCCGTCGATGTGATAAAGCGCGACAGCGCCGGAAGCGGCCATGGCCGCGCCGAGCATTTTCATTTCATCTTTTTCCGGAACGGAGTTCATTTTAAAAAGAGGGATTTTATTGCCGGCCAATTTGCCGGCGATGTAGCCGAGCGCGCCGTAATCGGAGCCGCCGGTTTCGAAACCGACGCGAATTTCAAGATTCGGCGTCCTGTTTTCAGCTTTATGATAGCCGTAATCGGGCGTTTTGCCGACAAGCGCGGCCGCAAGAGCGGACGGTCCGCCTTCCCGGTTGGTGCGCGCGCCGAGAACAGAATTGGAGAAAGAAATCGCGGAAGACTCGCCCCATGCCAAATGATCTTTGTACATGACATCAAAACCGTTCAGATAATAAGGCGTACATGTGCATTTCGGTTCGATCCCGAGGCGGCCGAACGCTTGAATGATTTCGATCTGCTTGGCGGCGAATTTCGGATCGATGCCGAGACGTTCCCAATTATTCATATCCATGCCGGCCGGATTCAAAACGGTCGGCACTTTAACCGCGCCTTTCAAATCGGAGATCCATTCAAGACCGGCGTCGCCGATCGTTTTGTAAGAAACGCCTGAAACTTGAGCGCTTTTGATCGGGATGAGCGCGTCCGCGCCGTAAATATCGCCGAGCGCGACAAGGATTTCAATCATTTTGCGGAGCGTTTCACCGTCGTCGCCGCGAAGCGTTTTTTCTTCTTCTTTTGTCAGATACATGCTGTCACCTGAAAAGACATAGTTATTTTTTCAGAACGGGAAATTTCGCGCGCTCGAAATCTTCTTTATTGACCAGAACTTTTGTCGCGTCCACGCCGACTTTTGTGGTCGTGCCATCGGGCGCGCCGCGCGGGTCTAATGAACTGCCGCGGACGTTTGTTACGATCATGATATCCGAGTCGCCCTTCACACGCGTCGCGACAGCGAATTCCACGTCATCCGGATTGAAAATATCAATATCCTCATCCACGACAACGACATGTTTCAAACTTGTGTGCGCCGCGAACGCCGCCATGATCGCGTTTTTAGCGTCGCCTTCCGTCTGCTTTTTGATTTGAACGAACGCGTGCAGATAACAGCAGCCGCCTTCCGTCAGCACGACATTGGAGACTGTCGTGACTTCGCCGACCGCTTTGTAAATTTTAGGCTCGTACGGAACGCCCATCATCAATAAATGTTCGGCGCCTGCCGGCAGGATGCCGTGATAAATCGGGTCTTTTCTGTGATAGATTCGTGTGATTTTGATAACAGGCTCCGGGCGAATATGGTCATAAGTTCCCGTGATGTCAACAAACGGCCCTTCTGCGATACGTTCCTGCGGGTCGAGATAGCCTTCCAAAACATATTCGGCATGCGGCACTTTGATACCGTTGCCGCATTCAAACAACTCAACCGGCGCGCCTCGAAGAGCCGCGGCATATTCGAATTCTTTGGACAGCGGAACACGTGTCGTGCTCGCGTAAGTGATAACAGGGTCGGCGCCGAGAACGATTGCAACAGGAAGTCTTTCCCCGTTTTCACGCGCTTTTTTGTGAAGCACATAAGTGTGGCGCGGCGGAACGAGACGGGCTGCCAGCGTATTTTTGCCGGCGACCATCAGCCTGTGAATCGACGCGTTTTTTTCGCCTTCGTATTCCGAAACAACGATTCCGGCCGTGATATATCCGCTGCCGCCGTCTTTTTCAAAATGCTTCATGATCGGCAGTTTGAACAAATCAACGTCTTGCTCTTCAATCACGACTTTTTTTGTCGGCGAGTCTTTGACAACGATGACCTCGCCGTCAGGAACGATATCGGCCAGCCGCCGAATGATTTCCTCTTTCGGCACGCCCAGCATCGCGCCGAGTTCTTCGCGCGTTCCGAGAAGATTCATAATCGCTTGGGAGCCGTCAACGTTTTTGAATAAAACAGGCCCTTTTGTGTCGTGCGCCATCATCGGCGCTTCATATTCTTTGGAAACGGGCGTTTCGATTTCAGTCAAACGCCCGGTTTTTCGTAATTCGTCAATAAAATCGCGGAAACTCATACTATCTGCTTTGGAAAAAGCGATGTATAAATAAAAACCTTCTTTTCGTTCAGGTATTTCAAAAAGCGTCTTGTCAAAAATATCAGAAGTTCCCGCCCGCCAAATCTTTCGCGATTTGCTCCAATTCTTCGGGCTTCATCACGTCGTTGTCCTCATTGACCAAAGCCCCGTTTTTAAAGATTTTAAAGGCGGGCGCCGCGACGATGCCGTATTTTTTGGTAATGTCAAGAAAATCCATCGCGTTGATTCGGGCAAATGACACTTTGCCGCCGTATTTTGTATCCAAATCGTCAAATACGGGTTTCATTTTTTGACAGTGCGGACACGATTCCATATAAAACATCGTTATGACGGGCTTTTCTTGATGAGAGATGACTTCATCCCAAGTTTTATCGGTTGCTTCAATAATTGCCATAGTGTAACACCATATTATTTTTTGAGAAATTCTATATCAAAAATAGTTATATTAAAGGTTATTAAAGGTTTGTTTTTCAAATATTTGTCATTTATTTATCATTTTAATCCCGCCCGGGGAATTATGTTTATATAGAAGCGTTCAATCTAAACATACATTCGTTACATTTGACCGGCATGCATTGAAATCCGGCTGAAACAGAATACGGCAAAGTTCTTGCCGCGAAAAAAAACGATCATAAAAAAACGAAAATACTTGTACCCTCATACCGTTTAAACCGTTTTTTACATCTGTCTGTTCGAGAAAACCCCTTTAATAAAACAGAAAATCAGTCTCAACTGCAATTTTTTCTGTTTTTGCGTCTATTGTTTAGCTTCAATGAGATGACAATACTGAAAAAAAGGAGAGAATACCATGAATTTTTTAGAAAGCATTAAGAAACGAGCGAAAGCGGCGGATAAGACGATCGTGCTGCCCGAAACCGATGACATTCGAACACTGAAAGCGGCGGACATGATATTACGGGAAGGAATTGCCAAAATCATTTTAATCGGCAGCCGAAATACCATACTCTCTAAAGCGGACAGCTTAGACCTTTCAAAAGCGATATTTATTGACCCCGCCGATTACACGGAAATGGAGACTCTTTCCGCCAAATTGGCCGACCTCCGCAAAGAAAAAGGCATGACTCCGGAAGAAGCCGCCGACTTGCTCAAAAAAGACGCTTTGTACTTGGGCTGTATGCTGGTAAAAGAAGGCATTGCCGACGGCATGGTCGCGGGCGCTGTGAATTCGACCGCGAATGTAATGCGCGCCAGCCTTCAAATTCTTAAAACCGCACCGGGCGTCAAATTAGTATCCAGTTTCTTTATCATGGTCGTTCCGGACTGCAGCTACGGAGAAAACGGCGTTTTCCTGTTCTCCGACAGCGGCTTGGTTCAAAATCCCAATGCTGAAGAGTTAGCCGCAATCGCTCAAAGCGCAGCCGCTTCATTCCGCAAACTCGTAAGCGCAGAGCCGAAAGTGGCCATGCTTTCTCATTCTACAAAAGGCAGCGCGAAGCATCCGGATGTTGATAAAGTAACGGAAGCCTTGCGTTTGGCAAAAGAAGCCGCGCCGGATCTCTTATTAGACGGAGAATTCCAATTGGACGCGGCGATCGTTCCTGAAATCGGCAGGCAGAAAGCACCCGGCAGCCCGATTGCGGGCACTGCCAATGTACTGGTCTTCCCGGACCTGGACTCCGGCAATATCGGCTACAAGCTGGTGGAGAGGCTGGCAAAAGCGGAAGCGTACGGTCCCATCACTCAAGGCATCGCAAAACCCGTCAATGACCTTTCCCGCGGGTGTACCGCTGAAGATATCGTCGGTGTTGCGGCGATTACGGCTGTTCAGGCCATCACCGAATAAATGTTCATAAACGCGGCAAACAACGGACCGCCGCGTAAAAATAACGAAGGAGGAACACAAATATGGACGTATTGGTTTTAAACTGCGGCAGCTCGTCGCTGAAGTATCAATTATTGAATATGGAAACGGAAACACTGTTGGTCAAAGGATTGTGCGAGCGCATCGGCATCGACGGTCAATTGAAACACGATCGCGGCGATAAAGTGTATGAAGCCGCTCTGCCCATGCCCGATCATGAAGCGGCTGTCAAAATCGTATTGGACGCGCTGCTGAATCCGGAACACGGCGTCATCAAATCCATGGACGAAATCACCGCGGTGGGACACCGAGTCGTCCACGGCGGCGAACATTTCACCGACTCGGTATTGATTACCGATGACGTGGAGCGCATTATTGAAGAATGCAGCGCGTTGGCGCCTTTGCACAACCCGCCGAACTTAACAGGCATCCGCGCCTGTAAGCACATCATGCCGGCGGTTCCGCAAGTCGCCGTTTTTGATACGGCGTTTCATGCGGGCATGCCTGCCAAAGCATATTTGTACGCGATCCCTTACGAATATTACGAGGAACATAAAATCCGTAAATACGGTTTCCACGGGACCAGCCACAAATACGTTTCCATGCGGGCGGCAGAGATTTTGGGAAAACCGTACAAGGAATTGAAAATAATTACCTGTCACCTGGGCAACGGCGCCAGCGTCTGCGCGATCGACGGCGGTCGCTCCGTTGATACGTCAATGGGCTTAACGCCGCTGGAAGGACTGATAATGGGCACGCGCAGCGGCGATATTGATCCGGTGCTGGTCACGTTTATTATGCAAAAAGAAAATAAGACGGCGCAGGAAACATTAGACATTCTGAATAAAAAATCAGGCGTTTTGGGGATTTCCGGCGTGTCCAGCGACTTCCGGGACATCGGACAAGCCGCATCGGAAGGCTGCGAGAGAGCGCAAGCCGCTTTGGACGCTTACTGCTATCGGGTCGCCCGTTATATCGGCAGCTACATCACCGCCATGAACGGCGCGGACGCCATTGTTTTTACGGCGGGCGTCGGTGAAAACAGCATTCAAACCCGAGAAGAAATCTGCAAATATCTCACCTGCTTCGGCGCGGAAGCGGACTCTGAAAAGAACAATTCAAGAGGCGCAGAAGTCGATTTTTCAAAAGACCACGCCAAGGTGCGCACTTTGGTCATTCCGACCAATGAAGAATTGGTGATTGCCAGAGACACAAAGCAGCTCATCAAAAAATAATCCGGAAGAAGTTTAGGACTTCTTCTCTCTTTTTTTCAAAAAATAAGAACGTGCGAATACGCGTCAGCGTATAAAATTCATCATCACTCTGCTTTCGTCTTCCGGCAGCGGTATCGTCTCTTTTCCTGCGGCAACCGCTTTTAAAAGCCACGCCATGGCGCGGGCGTTTTTCCGAAGAGTTTGAACGCCTTCAGCGTCTTTTAATATCTCTTCTTTCCCGCTTCCGTAAACAACCGTCCAGTACTGAGACGGCGGCATAATGATTTCAGCGAGATTTAAAAAATTGTTGAGCTGGTGCGTCACGTCAACGCCGCCGGCGCGCCTGACCGCGGTCAGCGAAGTTCCGACTTTGTATTTGAAATATTCAGAGCTGGTGAAAAACACGCGATCCAAAAAACACTTCATTGTGCCCGATATGCCGGCGTAATACGTCGGTGACGCTAAAATCATGCCGTCCGCGCCGCGCATTTTCAATGCGACTTCATTGACCGAATCCTCTTTAATGGCGCAGTGATTGTTTTCAGAAGACATACAATAGAAACATCCTCTGCAGCCGCGAATTGATTCGCCGCCGATATGAATGATTTCAACATCAATTCCTGCTTTTTCCAATTCTTCGCTCATGATTTTAAGCGCAGCTGCCGTGTTCCCGTCTTTTCTCGGGCTTCCGTTGATTGCAATGACTTTCATTTAAGGGTCCTCTCAGAGTAATCAATTTTAAAAAAGTTGATATATAACGGATTTGAACAAAAAGTTTTTGCATTTCATGACCTTGCACGAAAATTCCTTCATGCACTTAATTTCCAACTTCTGCACGAAAATGAAGTCATGTGCACGAATATTCTATTCCATTTATTTGGAATAGAATGTATTTAAATATTTTTAAATAAGAAAATCCTGCATTCAACGGAGAAGTGCATAATCTCCAAAAAATAAATGGGATACATTATCTTCTTGTAATTTGCACAAAACAGGAAGTAAGCACCCATGCAATTGACAGTCTCTGAATATAAAAGCTATAACCATCTCTTATTAAACGAACGAATTCGAATTGAAATCCTCTTAATCTGTGGAAAAACTCAATCCGAGATTGCGGTGGCCATCGGCCGCTCACAATCTACAGTTTCACGTGAATTGAAACGAAACCAACCGCTGAAAAACAAAGTAAAATACAATGCTGAAAGAGCTCACACTCGCAGCAATGAAAGTAAATGGAATGCAACCGCGAAAGAGAGGCTGAGTAACCCACTCATCCGTGAATATATCTCTGAAAGGATAATGATTGGAGGGTCTCCTGAACAAATTGCCGGTAGAATCGGGGTTGATAAACCCTGATTAAAAATCAAGGGTCATGATAAGAACAGAGGATTTCCCCTCAAAATTTTTAGGATTTTATGATATAAATTTTCATTCCTATAATTGTATCTAAACTCACACTCTTTTAAATACAGATAAAAATACTTTTTATCAATCCCTCTGTACTTACTCATCTTGGTTTTAGAGTGTCCCTGGAATCCTTCAATCCCATTTATATGACTTGTTCCATTTACAAATTCATCTTTTCCATGGTCAACCCGATAGTGTTTATCATATCCGACATCCACTAACCCGTCATATCCGTGCCATTTGTCCGAATAAATAACGCTATCAATCTCAACTTTTCCACGGATAATTGATTGCAGCGTAGATTTAGAACAATCTGGAACAATTTCGGTATAAACCATCCCATGTCGTTTTACTAATCCAAAGACAATTGTTTTATGACCGGCACCACGTCCTCGCTTTCCTTTTACACGTCTTGGACCGAAATAAGATTCATCGACTTCAATTTCTCCTTGGAATGGGGGTTCCAAGTTACAGAATTCGACAATCCGCTTGCGGATTGCCATCAAATATCTGTTTATTGTGATTCGACTGATTCCTGTGATTTCAGATATCTGAGTTGCATCCAGATCTAATGCAAAAAGCTTCACAATTTGACGAAATTTTGCTTCAGAAATTTTAGAACGGCAAATATATTTATTTTTCATATACAAGGGCATGATTTGAACACCAAATTACTTAGTTGTTCTTATCGTGACCCAAAATCAATTACGAAAGTATTTATCAGTAAATTTACAAAGTTCAGAATCGAGAAACTCTCTGACCAGATATCTATTGAAAACAGACCTGAAATCGTGAATGAAAGGAAGAGCCGATTTGTGATTATCAATTTATTGAAGGATAAATCGACAAAAGAAATGATGGATAAAGCGGTTGAGAGTTTGAAAATGTTTCTGAAGGAGATGAGAAAAACGATAATGTTTGACAACGGAACTGAAAATGAGGGACATGGGAGATTGAAAGAAGAGTTGGAAATGGAAACGTATTTCTGTCTCCTGTATCATAGTTGGCAAAAAGGAATGGTTGAAAATTCAATTGGGTTGGTAAGGTGCCAATATCCAAAATGTACAATTTTCTCTCATGTGAAGAAGAAAAGCTAAAAGAATTACAAGGAATGATAAATAATAGATCCGGAAAGTGTCTGAAGTTCATGACTTCGATCGAAGTCATGAAATTATGCACTTCTTGATTGAAGATGAGATCATTTGAAAATATTCGAAAAAGATAAATACTATCAATTCTTAAATATATTAATATAGTTATGGGGGCAAAATGAATCTGTTCAATATTTGACCCTTAATTAAAAATGAAGGAATAAAACATGAAAATCATAAAAATTATGGCTTTTTTGTTTGTGCTTCTTGTCATATCAATGACATTGGAAAGTGCAACTGCATATAATACGACAAGCTCTAATGGTGCTAGTTGGATATGGACCGTACAACCTGTACAAGTTAATTCATCCTCTTTGCCATCAACATGGCGAACTGCTACTAACAATTCCATGAATTCATGGAATGCCGCTGGTGCAAATTTTACCTATATAAATCAGCAAAACAACTCAATACATACCATTGTCACACAATCTGCAACTTTAAATCAGAATGTACTTGGACAAGAATTTCCAACCGCCGGAGTTTGGGTATCTGGTGTAAAATGGCAAAAAACAGCATCATTAGTTAAAATAAACACTGGATCGGGATATGTATGGTCAACTGCTTCGACTTGCCCGTCTAAGTCATATGATGTTGAAAGTGTAATTGTTCACGAGTTGGGTCACACTTTGGGTTTATTCCATGAAAATAGCAATACTGCTTACACAATGCATGAGTATCTATCAAATGGAACAACAGATCACCGATCTTTGGAGACAGATGATAAAAACGGATCAAAAGCAATTTATCCATAAAGGGGATTTTGATATGAAAACAATTTTCAAAATATTAATAGCTGTTAGCGTTCTTTTTTTTGCAGGTATCGTTTTGTTTAGTTTAAATTTAATGACCACTGATTCTTCTGCAAATGAAGAAATTATTCAAATTAGTTCAAACGCAAGTATTCCATATTATACATACAGCGAAATGAAGGAAAAAAGCGATTTGATTGTTTATGGTACTGTTGTAGAAATATCAAATTCAAAATGGAGTACATCTGATGGAAAACAACCAAAAGGAGTGCACAAAGAAGAACGTATAACTGAAAAAGGAGAAAAGGGCATTTATTTCACTTTTGATCTTTTACCGAACGAAGGGATTTATACAGACATGACATTTTTGATTGAAGAATGTTATAAAGGTAATATAACAAAATCGGAAAAAATAATTATTCGCTCCTTTGGCGGCACGGTTGGGGAATTTAAGATGAATGATGTTGAAGCCTTAAATCCAGAAGATTTTAAAGAAGGAGAAAAATTGGTGTTGTATTTAACAAAAGATGCAACAGGAACAATAAAAGATGTAGGGCCTGAACATTATGTTATTTTAACTCCAAGAGGAAAATTGTCTTTTAATGGAGAAGTACTAATAAATGCAGATGGTGAAAAAGTCAGTTTGAATGAAACTCAAATTGGTTTTAAAAACTGATAAAAAGCTCAATAAATTCAAGGCAGTACTATGAAAATACAAACTTTTTTGATAGGAGTTTTACTCTTTCTTTCAATTTTTGTTTCGGGGTGTTTAAATGCCGATGACAGCCCCTCAGATTCGGATGTGAAATACAATTCAAGTTAGAAAACAACCGAATTTAAAAGGGGCTACCCTGAAAATATTCCCTTAGGTGACAATATTAAAAGATTTTCGGTATATACAAGCTCGAGTGACTCCCAAGTGTATCACAGAGGAAAAGTAATGCTGGAACGCTATTCTGACTTAATTGTTTATGTCACCATCAAAGAAATAAAGCCATCAGTATGGGATACAGATGACAGCAAAATTCCACAAGAAGTCCAAAATCAATTAGATGCTGGCGGACTTTTGTGGTCCTCGGATTATGAGATATATACAGATATGATTGTTACTGTTGACGATTATGCAAAAGGAAACAGTTCAGAGGAAATTACAATTCGTCTTTTTGGCGGACAAGTGGATAACATTGTTCAATATAGTGAAACTTTGCAAAATCCATGGGATTTTGATACCGATGACCAATACTTGTTATATTTAACAAATTATCGATTTTATTCTTCAAATCCATATCAATTGACTCAAGGAGAATCTGTTCGAGTTGTTGTCAACTAATCCTCATTTTTTGTTTTTTCAATTTATTTTTCAAACTTATCTTTAATCGAACGGTGTATAATTTTCGTTTGTGGTCAGGTTTCGCATTACTATTCTCTATCAGAATACGTTCTTTAGCTATTCTGCGATTATTCGCTTTTCCTCCTCTGTCAGGGGATGATTTCTTTTTTGGAGTTTCACATTTCGTATGCAGTTTGGCTACTCCTTGAAAATCACTGTCACCTTGTATCATTATATCTTTTGATACAGCATTTCCGACATTCCAATTTAGAAACAGAAGATTTCAGACACGTTAAAAATATGGAAGATGTTATCGTTTTAATTTTGGAAGTTATAAACGATGCTCCGATAACATTGAGTGACGATCTGCCGGAATTATTGGTCTCGACTATTGGTGAAATATTCGATAATGCTTTTGAACATTCAAAAGCATCCTATATAAAGGGGGAAATACTTTAAACCCGATACAGATATGTTTTGTTTTTCATGTTATGACACTGGTGTCGGCATTTGTGAAAATGTCAGAAGTTATTTAAAAAAACCAATTACAGAGGAGAAGGCATTGATTTGGGTGATGAAAACTCATAATACAACGAATCCGAAATTTTCAAGGGGTTTAGGTTTAATCGTTATTGTTAGAGTTTGCAAAAGCGAACAAAGGGAAAATATGTATTTTTACAGGAAATGTCTTGTTTACTTTCTCACAAAAAGACAGTGAATATCACACTCTTCAAAACAAATTTATTGGGACATTATTTGAAAGGGATATAATTCCGGATGTTTCGCACGAATATAAAATTTAAAGGTGTCGATTGTGATTATAATAGCAAAAGAAATTATTTCGAATGGATTTTCAGAAAATGATGCCCAGGCGCTTTTGTCAAAAATAAATAAATGCTTAGAAGACAGAATCATTCTATTACATTACAGAAGACACAGATTTCAATAGTCATTTTTTTGGCGATAATCCGAACATTCATTTAATAACGTATTAAAACAAAATGAGATAAACATAATGTTTTTTACATATATATTTGATAGAAATTGAAATTAATTTCCCTTACCATTAGGATATTTCATTACGGAATGCATAAACGTCCGGAGTATTGTAAACCCGTCAGTAATTTATTTATAGTTCACATTCATTTTCACTTCAATTTTATGAACCGATTCTGTTTTGGCGTCTTAAGAAACCCGAAAAGGCTGCCGAAGAGATAAAAACGGAAAATGAATCATTTTATCAAATTATTGGGAGGGCTGAAATGGCCGTTAAGATTACAGAAACCGCGCTTCGTGACGCGCACCAGTCATTAATTGCGACACGTATGAGAACCCGCGATATTTTAGATATCGTAGAGCAGTTGGACGATGTCGGATATTACTCGTTGGAAATGTGGGGCGGCGCGACGTTTGATACAAGCATCCGCTACCTCAACGAAGACCCGTGGCAGAGACTCAGAGAAATTAAATCCCGCATGAAAAAAACGCCGGCTCAAATGCTTCTCCGCGGCCAGAACCTGGTCGGATACCGCCATTATTCTGACGATGTTGTCGAAAAGTTCGTCACAAAAGCCTATGAAAACGGCATTGATATTTTCAGGATTTTTGATGCGCTCAACGACTTCAGAAACATCGAAACATCCGTCAGAGCCGCCAAAAAAGTCGGCGCGCACGTTCAGGGAACCGTCAGCTACACCATCAGTCCGGTCCACACCCCTGAAACATTTATAAAAATGGCAAAACAGCTCGAAGAGATGGACTGCGACTCCGTTTGTATCAAAGACATGGCAGGACTTCTATCTCCGGCGGCGGCTTCCGAAATCGTTACCGGCATGAAGAAAGAAGTGTCTGTTCCGATTTGCGTTCACTCCCACTGCACATCGGGAATGGCGCCTGCGATGTATTACGCGGCGGTAGAAGCCGGCGCGGACATTATTGACACCGCGATTTCTCCGTTCGGCTGGGGCAGTTCGCAGCCGCCGACAGAAGCGATGGTCGCCGCGTTCATGGGAACGAAATACGACACAGGCATTTCACTTGAGAAATTCAATGAAATCACGCCGTTTTTCAGAAACTTGAAAGAGAAGTATAACTCCGTCTGCGACCCGATTTCAGAAACGATCGATGCCAACGTCATTCTCTACCAAATTCCGGGCGGCATGCTGTCCAATTTGGTTTCTCAGCTCAAAGAACAGAATGCTCTTGACAAATACATGGATGTTTTAGCGGAAATGCCGCGCGTTCGGGAAGAACTCGGCTATCCGCCGCTTGTCACCCCGACCAGCCAAATTGTCGGAACACAAGCCGTTTTGAATGTTATCATGGGTGAGCGCTACAAAGTCATTCCCAAAGAAGTCAAAGATTATGCCCGCGGCTATTACGGCAAAACACCGGCATCGATGCCCCCTGAAATGATTTCATTAATTATCGGTGATGAACAGCCGATTACAGTCAGACCGGGCGATTTGATTCCGCCGGAATATGAAAAGATGAAAAAAGAAGCGGAAGAAATGGGCATCGCCAAATCCGAAGAAGATATTTTGACGTACATTTTATATCCCGCAATCGCGCCGAAATTCCTCAAAGGCGAAGCGGAAGAAGAAGAATTGGCCTGCGGCTGCAATATTCCCGCTTCAAGCGGAACAAATGTCTCCGGCATCCCGACAGAGTACAGAGTAGAGGTGGACGGCAATGTCTTCGATGTTAAAGTCGAGCCGACCGGATACAGTATCCTCGCCGCCGACGGCGGAAACAAAAGAAACGGTGCCGCGCCCGCGGCTGAAAAGAGAGCGGGGGCGGACACACCCGGAGCTGTCGTCAGTTCCATGCAGGGAATGATACTTTCCATCAAAACCAAAGTCGGCGCTCATGTAAATGAAGGAGACGCGATTTGCATCATTGAAGCCATGAAGATGGAAAACGCGGTCAATTCCCCGAGATCCGGCATTGTCAAAGAAATCATCGTCGCTGAAGGAGATACGGTGTCCGGCGGCGATGCTCTGATGATCATTGAGTAAGCGGAGGAACAGAAATGTTTCAAAAAATCCTTGTCGCAAACCGCGGCGAAATCGCGATTCGTGTCATGCGCGCCTGCCGCGAAATGGACATAAAGACGGTGGCCGTGTATTCCGATGCCGATAACAAAGCGCTTTTCGCTATGTACGCCGACGAAGCGGCTTATGTCGGCGAAGCGCCCGCGAGCCGAAGTTATCTGAACATGGAAAAAATCATCGAAGTCGCAAAACAAACCGGCTGCGATGCCGTCCATCCCGGCTACGGTTTCCTGTCGGAAAACGCGAAATTCGCCAGACGCTGCGAAGAAGAAGGCATAACGTTCATCGGCCCGTCCGCGAATGTCATTGAAAAACTCGGCAGCAAAATCGAGTCGCGCAAAATCGCAAAAGCGGCGAATATCCCGACAGTTCCGGGGACCGAAGACGCGGTCAAAGATACGGAGGAAGCTGTTGCCGCCGCCAAAGAAATCGGTTATCCTGTTTTGATCAAAGCCTCCGCCGGCGGCGGCGGCATCGGCATGCGCGTCGTCAACAGCGAAGAAGAATTCAAGAACGCGCTTGAAACAACCATGCGCTTGGCAGGGTCGGCTTTCGGCGATCCGTCCGTTTTCATTGAAAAATATATTTTAAATCCGCGCCATATCGAAATTCAAATCATGGCCGACAAATTCGGCAACGTGATTTATTTGGGCGACCGTGAATGTTCCATTCAGCGCCGCCACCAAAAATTGATTGAAGAAGCACCGTCGCCGATTATGACGCAAAACCTCCGCGAAGAGATGGGTGACGCCGCCGTCCGCGCCGCCAAAGCGGTCGGATATTCCAATGCGGGAACGGTGGAATTTATTTATTCCGACGGCAAATTCTATTTCCTGGAAGTCAACACGCGCCTCCAGGTCGAACACGGCATCACCGAGCTCATTACGGGCATCGACCTCGTCAAAGCGCAGATACGCGTTGCGGCCGGCATGGAACTCGGCATGAAACAGGAAGATGTCTCCATCCGCGGCCACGCGATTGAATGCCGCATCAATGCCGAAGACCCGCTCAACGATTTCGCGCCGTCTCCCGGAAAAATCAGCAGATACAGGTCTTCCGGAGGACCCGGAATCCGCGTCGACAGCGGTGTCCACACCGGATACACAATTTCACCGTATTATGATTCAATGATTTCAAAGCTGTGCGCGTACGGCGCGGACCGTAATGAAGCAATCGAGCGCATGAAACGCGCGCTTTATGAATATGTGGTCATCGGCGTGACAACGAATATTCCGTTCCATAAAGCTGTCATGGAAAACGAAGAATTCCGCAAAGGAAATCTTTCCACCAAATTCATTGACGATAACGACATCGTGAATGCGATTCGGGATGTTTTGAAACGGGATTCCGCAAAAGGAGCGACGCTTGCTTCCGCTTTAGACAATGAAGAAGTTGTCGTTGCCGCAATTACGGCAGCCGTCGGCAGTTATATTTCCAACATCGCGGAAATCGAAAACAAGAAGAAAGGGAAAAAATAAACCGGTGCGGCATGCGTCCGGTTTATTCAGCGGAAAAACCAAACACATATAAATATAGAAATAGAAATAAAAGAACGAAAGGCAAGAGTCGGGGAAACTCAGAATGAAAAGCAAAAGAGCAGAAATTATCAATGCGTTTAAAGCCGCGGACGGAAAAGCTGTTTCGGGAGAAGAGCTGGGCAAAGAACTGGGCATTTCGCGAACGATGGTATGCAAATACATCAAAAGCTTGAAGGATGACGGCTATGAAATTTCATCGGCGCCGAAAAAAGGCTATGTTTTAAAATCCGTTCCCAAACTGCTTTATCCCGAAGAGATTCTGTCGGGCTTAAAGACAACGCTGTTCGGCAAAAACATTCATTATTATGACGAAGCCGACTCTTCCAACAACATCGCTAAAAAACTGATGCCGACAGCAGAAGAAGGAACGATCGTTGTCGTTGAGCAGCAGACAGGCGGCCGCGGCCGTCTCGGCAGGCAATGGGCTTCCCCAAAAGGCGGCATTTGGTTTTCAACGATATTGAAACCGCGCGTCGCGCTCAACGCCACATCGCGCCTGACACTGATATTCGGCCTCAGCGTTGCCAAAACATTAAGATACTACGGCTTTGACGCGAAAATCAAATGGCCTAATGACGTTTTGATCGGCGGCAAGAAAGTGTCCGGTATTCTGACAGAAGTGAACGCTGAAATCGACACCGTTGAATTTGTTATTATCGGCATCGGCATCAATGTCAATATGAGTCTGAAAGATATTCCGGAAGAGCTGCGCGAAAACTCCACCACCCTTCGCGACGAAAGCGGAAAAAGCATTGACCGCGTCGAGTTTCTTCAAAAACTTCTCTTTGAGATGGAACAAGACTATATCCGCTTCAGTACCCGCCCGTTCAGTGAGATAATGGAAGAAATTATCGCGCTTTCCGACACGGTTGGCCGGGAAGTGACGGTCAGCATGCCGAACAGGATTGCCGAAGGAACGGTTGTCGGCATTTCAAAGACCGGCGCGCTCCTTTTGAGAAGAAATGACGGCGAGATTGAAGAAATCATTGCCGGGCGCTGCCTGTACGCGAAAAAACAATAATCTAAAAAAAGAATTGAAAAAACGGAGATGAAAGAATCCGATTCAAGCCTGTCCTATTATCGGCGCTGTCCGTTCAAAATCTCTTTTTTATTTTATCGGCGGCTTGCTTACTTTTGTGTGCCGCCGGTCTTTCTGCGGGCGCCGAAGGAGAACAGCCGGCTGCTTTGATATCGGATGACTATCAAATCATGCGCGACGGAGACGTTTTAGGATTAAAACAAGGTTACGGAATCACACTGAAAGGATTTAGCAGCACCGCCGTTTTGGTTGAATTTCATAATGATTACGGCGATAATCTGTCCATCGGAAGCGCGGTGCTGAAAGAGAGCGAAACCGTTCGGTGTTATCGAATCACGGACACGGGCAAAACCGAAATTTTAAGGCTGACGCTGGATAAACTTTATTTGAACAATTCTCAAGTGATTGTCGGCTTTTCAGATATTTACCAGTTTGAAGACACGAACGGGGGATACACGGAAGAAACGGTTTGGACGCTTGAAACGGCTGCGCCGGATAATCCGTCAAACCCTCAAACACCCGACAGCGAGGAGAATCCCGGCAATGTCGGACAAGAACTCATCGCCAAGCCGATTTATATCATTATTACGATCAGTCTCGCCACAATCGTTCTGATCGGAATCATCATTCTTTTCAGAAAAAAAGAAAAAGCCGGCCAAAGAAAAAGAACAAAGCGCTCAAAGAAAAAAGATCGAAAAGAAGAGCGCTGAACAAATCGATCTTTGCGGCATCTTTTTTTATTTTTCTTCTTCTTTTTTAATGGAAATGATCAATTTCTTCTTGGTCACCGGCTCCAGCCGCTTCCATTCAATCACCGAATCTTCTTTCAAAATGAAATCTTCTGCGCGTTTGTCAATGAGTTCTCCGTTCACTTCATAAAGATAGAAACCTTTTTCACCGTCCGTCGCCACAATGAAATCTTTGCCGCCGATATTTTTAACTTCCACCACAGAAACCGTTTTGAAAACTTCCATTAAAGTCGTACCCGAGCCGACTTCCAGCCGTTTAACGGGAACGAACGAATCAAAAGAGCCGGCAAAATTCTTTTTCTTCAAAGAAAAAACATGCGTTTTTCCGTAAACTTTCCGTTCGATTAGATCGGCGTCTTCTAAAACTTTGATATGTTTGGAAGTGACGGGGACGGAAATTCCCAAGTTCCGCGCGAGCGCTGAAATATGCATGTCTTCTTCTGCTAAAAACTGCAGGATTTTTTGGCGTGTCTGACTCGAAACAGCGGCAAAGATCTGCGTGTTTTCCGTCTGTGATTCTTCTTTTCGATGCCGGCCGGTTTTAGATTTTTGAGACGGTTTAGAAGAAACGGGTTTTGCTGCCATATACCATATATTCCTTGGTGAAAGATTAAGTTTTTAGTAGAAGAGGTGATAAATAATGCTTATAACTAACATATTTAATCAAATGGACTAAGATATATAAACTTAACATTTCGATATTTAAACAACTCAAACAGACGGGAAAACATGACTCTGAAAAAATGGAAACTGTCACGGCCGGCAGTTATTTTATTTACAGTCTTAGCGGCCATTTTATTGATGACATCCGCCGCCGCAGCAAAATCTTATTCATTTGACAAAATCACGCAGGATGTCGCGATTGACGAAAACGGCGTAACGCATGTGACCAATAAATTATACTACGATTTTGAAACGAGCCCGGAAGATCAATATCAAGAAGTATATTACGTCATCATTCAATCAGAAAATACGTCGATTCAAAACATTTCCGGATATTTGGAAGATTATGAAAACTCAAGCTTTAATTCATACAAAAACTCATACGGGTATGAAGTGACGGCAAATCTTCCGCAGCCGAATCCGGAAAAAGCGGTTTTTGTCATCTCATATGAATATAACGGCGGCATTAATGTTTACAATGATATCACTGAATTCAATTATATTCTCCGAAGCAACCGGTGGAGTGAAGCCGCGGATGTTTTTGAAGCGAACATCACCATTAACGGCGTTTTGGACCAAACCGTTTCAGGCAGCAGCCCGTATCTTATATTTACGCATCCGAATCTGAATATAACAAATATGTCAACCGCCGGAACGAATACGCGAACGATTCGGGCTGCTGTTTTGGAACAGTATGTTCCGGCTTATTCTTGGATGGAGGTTCGCATCCTTTACCCGCGCATGGAAAATCCGGACAGCTCTCATGTGACGATTATCAATAAAAACGGATTGGACGGCATATTGGACGAGGAGGAGGAATACGCAAGAAAATCTTTTTATCCGGTTTATTTAACGCTTCTTCAAATCCTGATTATTTTCGGCGGCATCGGCGGCTTCAGTTATATTTATTTCAGATACGGCAGAGAGCCGAATGTCAATTATTCTGATTTGTATGAGCGCGAAATTCCGTCAGACACGAAACCGGCTCTTGTCAACGCGATTGTTTCCGGACACGGAAAACCGAGTATGGACGCGTTTGTTTCGACCATTATGAGTTTGGCAGACAATGATTATTTGTCGATTCGGGAACGAAGCGATCTAAGCAAAAGCGGTAAAGAGAGAAAAACCGTTGTTCTGAAATTTGAACGCGCCGCTGATTCGAACCTTGAAAAAATTGAAACAAATGTTTATTATTTTTTGAAAAGATATGCCGTTGATGATGAAATCAATTGGAAAGATTTTCAAAAGAAACTCGGGTCTAATGATTCCTTCTATAATTTCTTGAACAAATGGAACGCGGATGTCCAAAAACAAGCCCGTTTTGACACGTATTTTGACAGCAAAGGAAACAAATTGATTGGAAGCCTCGGCTTCGCCGTCCTCATTGAGGCGATTTTAATGTATTTCCTTTCTGAAGCCATTGCGCCCGTCATTTTATATCCGCTGACTTCTGTTACAGCGGCCGCATGCATTCTGACCGGCGTTTTTGGAATCATATTCATCACCTATCCGCTCATTTTCAAAAAATCAATGGGCAGGTGGACAAAAGACGGACGCCTCTTTTATTTGAAGTGGAAAAATTTCGAAAAATATCTGACAGATTACTCTTTGATTGAAAAGTATCCGCCGGCATCGATAATTATTTGGGACCATTATATTGTTTACGCGATGGCTCTTGGCGTTGCTGATGAAGCGCTGAAGAATATGAATTTGGCGACGCCTGCCGGAAGCATGCAGAGCAGTCGCTTCGGATACATTTATTACTATCCGTTCTTCTACGCAGGAATGAGAAATTCATACATGTCTTCCACCCCTCAGAGCAGCGGCGGCGGGGTCGGCGGACCGGGCGGCGGCTTTGGAGGCGGCGGGGTCGGCGGCGGTTTTGGCGGCGGCTTCGGAGGCGCACGCTGAAAACAGCTGTTTCCTTGAACAGGCAGGGAATATAAATATTTAAGAATTATAAAAGTAAAGTAAATAAATGAAATCGTCCGGAAAAAACGGACCGATAAAAAGGAGAAAAGAAAAAAATGGCAACCGGCATAATCATCGGAATCACCGCAATTGTTTTAATCGTTTTGCTTTTGATTTTTCTCGCCGTAATCGCGGCGATATATAATGGTTTAGTTAAAAGCCGAAATTTTGTTGACAATGCTTGGAGTCAAATTGAAGTTCAATTGAAGAGAAGATATGATTTGATTCCGAATCTTGTCGAAACTGTAAAAGGCTACGCGGGCCATGAAAAAGAGACATTGGAAAAAGTAATTGCCGCCCGCTCGGCCTCAATGACGGCAAAAACGCCTCATGCCGCGGCGGAAGCATCCAACATGCTGACCTCGACTTTGAAAAGCCTTTTCGCCGTCGCGGAGTCTTATCCGGATTTGAAAGCCAACATCAATTTTATGGACCTTCAAAACCAACTGAAAGACACG
This sequence comes from Candidatus Methanimicrococcus odontotermitis, assembly GCA_031286065.1. Lineage (GTDB taxonomy): Archaea > Halobacteriota > Methanosarcinia > Methanosarcinales > Methanosarcinaceae > Methanimicrococcus > Methanimicrococcus odontotermitis. The sequence goes on from JAITUZ010000039.1 coordinate 86,322, forward strand.
GAAGACAAAATCGCTTACACACGCCAATTCTATAACGACACTGTCACGAAATACAACACTTCTATCCAAACGATTCCGAGAAATATTGTCGCAAAAATTTGCGGTTTTGAGAAGAAAGACCTCTTTGACGCCGGACCTGAAGAAGTCAGAGAAGCGCCTCAAATCCGGTTCTGATTTTGTCTTTTACGGCAGAATCAATTTCTTTTTTGCAATCGGTTGATTTAAATTGTTTGTTTTGTTAGTTCTTTCATCTGATTTTTTACTTAATTTTTTTTCAATATAAGAGGATCAAATATGCATATTACGGAAGGGCAAAGCAAATTGGTCAAACCGATCGTGCCGGCTGAAATCACGGCGGACATGGATTTGGACGCGTTCACCGCCACGCTCGCAGGGTGCGGATTCGGCGCGAGAAGAATCGGAAAAGCGGCGGACATTTACACGGAAATGCTCTCGGATGAGAAAGCGGTCAAATTTTTCGGTCTGGCCGGCGCGATGGTTCCGGCAGGCATGCGTAAAATCATCGCGGATCTGATCCGTGACGGACATATCAATGTGCTTGTGACGACCGGCGCGAATATGGTCCATGACGCTTTGGAAGGACTTTATATGCCTCATTTTGTCGGGGACGATACGGCCAATGACGCTGAACTTCGAGAAGAAGGCATCGACCGCATTTATGATGTTTATCTGCCCGACAACCATTTTGAAGATTTTGAAGGGTTCATGCAGGAAATCATCGCGGAGCTGCCGACGGAAAAACCAATATCGATCGTGGATTTCATGCGCCATATGGGGAAAAATATCGACAATCCGGATTCCATTCTGAGAGCGGCTTATGACATGAATGTTCCGATTTACTGCCCGGCGTTTCCCGACTCCGTCATCGGCCTTCAAGCTTGGCTTTACAAAGAAACGAATCCGCTTGTCATTGATGCGCTTGGAGACATGCACGATTTGATGGATATTTGCTGGGAAGCTGAAAAAGCAGGCGCGGTTTTTGTCGGCGGCGGCGTCCCGAAAAATTACACGCTTCAGACGATGCTTGTGACGCCGCGCGAATTTGACTATGTCATTCAATTGACGATGGACACGCCGCAAACCGGCGGCCTTTCGGGCGCCACTTTGGACGAAGCGGTGTCGTGGGGAAAAGTGAACGCCGAATCAAAGACGGTGACCGTTTATTCTGACGCGACGATCACATTGCCGCTGATGGTCGGCGCGGCCAGAGCCCGTTTGAAAAAAAGAGCGAACGCGGACACTGAGCATGAAAAGAAAAACGAAACTGATAAAGACGGCATAACATATCCGACGGACTGAGGGAAAATGAGGACAAAAACAGCATTTCAAAGAAAAACGGGAATTATTTTGGCGTTGGATGTCGCCGACGAAGACGGCACTTTGAAGATTACGGCGGAGACGGCTGATTTGGTCGACGCCGTTAAAATCGGATATCCGCTGATTCTCGGAACAGGACTTCAAATTGTCTCAAAATTGGAAAAATACGCGCCGGTCATCGCTGATTTTAAAGTGGCCGACATTCCGAATACAGACCGGCTGATTTGCGAGCACGTTTTTAAAGCCGGCTGCGCCGCCGTCATTGTCCAAGGTTTTACCGGCCCCGACAGTTTGGCGGAATGCGTGAAGACGGCAAATGAATTCGGTGGCAAAGTGTTTGTCGTCTCTGAAATGAGTCACCCCGGCGGCGATCATTTCTTTACCGACGGCGTTTCCAAAGAAATCGCGGCCCTTGCCAAAAAATCAGGCGCGTTTGGAATTGTCGCGCCGGCGACTCGGCCGGAACGTGTCAAAGAACTGCGCGCCGTCATCGGTAATGATTTAAAAATCATTTCTCCGGGCGTCGGCGCTCAAGGCGGCAGCGCGGCGGACACCATCAAAGCGGGCGCGGACTGGGTGATTGTCGGGCGCGGCATTTACAGTGCGGAAAATCCGAGAGGCGAAGCGATGAAAGTGAAAGCGGAGATTGAAGAATTGATTTAACATTTGATTTAAATCAAAATGCCGATGATGAGAGATTTGGCTGATTGTTGTGATGAGCCCTATGAGTCCTGAGGCGTTTTGATCATTTTGTTTTTAATGCATTGCTTTTGAATTGAGAGATAAGCACCGCTAATCTGCATCCCCCCTCCTTCATTTATCGTTTTTTCCTTTCAGATATCTTTCCATCTCCCGATCAAATTCTGAGATGTAATCATCATCCTGCTTCCGGCGGAATTCAGCATAAATGCCGCTGACCTTTTTTACAGCCTCTTCGTGAGAGACCGTACCTTTTCCGTCAAGCACGTTGCGGCGATTATTCGTAAGGAAGTGATCGGTTTCGGCCAGCCAATCCCGCATACTCATCAGAACCTGATCTTCAGCCATCAGTTCCGCGTAGTCGATGAACATTGTAACAAAACGGTTGAGTCGAGAAAGTTCCCTTTCGTTCAGATAGTTTTTGGCTGTCAATGCATCGCTTTTGAGTATTTTCCCTGCGGGGGCGGCTTTCCACGTGGTCAATCCCATTGTCGGGCTGTCACCGGTAACGCGTTCACTGATCAGTTCAGCCGCCGTCTTTCCAGTTACGGCAAAATGCAGCTTGTTCTGGACGAAAGCATAAAACGCTTTTGTCGTTTCACTGCTTTTGTCATAGTCATAGCTGCATTGCTCAAATATATCGGAAATTTTTTGATACGCTCGGCGTTCACTGACACGAATCTCACGAATCCGCTCCAGGAGTTCTTCAAAATAATCTTTACCAAAAGATCTGCCGTTTTTGAGCATCTCATCGTTGAGCACAAAGCCCTTTTGTATGTATTCTCTCAGCGTTGCCGTTGCCCATTGGCGGAAACGGGTTGCTTTCTTAGAATTTACCCGATACCCGACAGCAATAATGGCATCAAGATTATAAAAATCCATGGAACGCTTTATATCTCTTCCGCCCTCGTTTTGAACTATTTCCATTTTGGAAACAGTTGAGTTTCGCTCCAACTCTTCATCATCATATATATTCTGAAGATGTTTTGAAATTGCCGGCACATTGACATCAAACAGCTCCGCCATTGCCTTTTGAGTCAGCCACAGGTTTTCATTTTTGAAGAAGACCTCCACATAAATCTTGTCGCCGCCATAGCTGTACAGCAAGATTTCACCGTTTTTTACACTCAAATTCTCCGTCAAAGCATCTCCTCCGGTTCAGTCAATCCCTTAATAATCTCATTTTCCATCTCGTGCAGGTCAGCAATAATTTCTATTACAGGAGGGTACCCTACCTGTTTGTACTCATATTTAATAGATCTGATTTTGAAATAATTAATAGATCTTTAATACCAGCCGTTAAAGTTTATACTTTCCGCAATTGTTTGAGTCTGATCCGATTGAAACCTTTATATAATAAAAACGGTTTTTACACTTGCTTTTTTAAACAAAATAACCTCAATGGGGCTTTAGGGTAGCTTGGTCCATCCTGCAAGGCTGGGGGTCTTGCGACCTGAGTTCAAATCTCAGAAGCCCCACCATTCACTTTTTAGTTCAGTTTTCTTCTGACGCGTTCTTTTACCGTTTTCTTCCGCCCTGCATTTTCGCCGCTTGCTCATTTGCAGCATTATTTAAAACAGCGGCATTGGGATTTAAGCAGCTCTTTGATTTCAATACTAATTTTGCTCAGGCTCTGCCGCTTCGCCTTTCGATTCAGTCTCAATAAAAATATATACCATCTAAGCGTACCGAAATGAATTCATTGATTTAAAAATGAGAATTCAGAGGCTTATTATGGTTTCAAAAGAACTTCCCTTTACCAAAACGCAAATCGAAGAAATTATCAAGACGTATCCCACGCCGTTTCACATTTATGATGAAAAAGCGATTCGCGGCAACGCCGAAGACATGAAACGCGCTTTTTCAATCGTGAACGGATTCAAAGAATACTTTGCGATCAAAGCGCTCCCGAATCCCTATATTTTAAAAATTCTCGCCGAACACGGATTCGGCGCCGACTGCAGCTCTCTGCCGGAATTGCTGCTGGCGCAGGAGGCGGGCATTACGGGGGAAAACATCATGTTCAGCTCCAACGACACGCCGGCCGAAGAATTCAAAAAAGCCAAAGAACTCGGCGCCGTCATCAATTTGGATGACATTTCACATATCGAAGTTCTGGAAAAGGCGACCGGCCTTCCCGACATCGTTTGTTTCAGATACAATCCGGGACCTTTAAAAGGCGGCAACGAACTCATCGGAAAACCCGAAGAAGCGAAATACGGCTTCACGCGAGAACAGCTTTTTGAAGGCTACGAAATTCTAAAAAAGAAAGGCGTCAAAAGATTCGGCCTGCACACGATGGTCGCGTCAAACGAGCTGAACGTCGATTATTTTGTGGAGACCGCGCGCATTTTGTTTGAAGTGATCGTTGAAATTTCTCAAAAACTTGAAGTCGGCTTTGAATTCGTGAATCTCGGCGGCGGCATCGGCATCCCTTACCGCCCCGAACAGGAACGCGTGTCTTTTGACGCGGTGGCCGTCGGCGTGAAAAAGGCGTATGATGAGACAATCGGAAAAGCAGAAATCGCGCAGCCGAACGTTTACTTTGAATGCGGCCGCGTGATTACGGGACCTTACGGCTATCTGGTCACAGAAGTCCGCCACATGAAACACATCTACAAAGATTATGTCGGAACGGACGCCTGTATGGCAAATCTCATGCGTCCCGGCATTTACGGCGCTTACCACCACATCACCGTTCTCGGCAAAGAAAACGCCCCGCTGACCCGTAAATACGATGTGACCGGCTCCCTTTGTGAAAACAACGATAAATTCGCCGTCGATCGGATGCTTCCCGAAATCAATCGCGGCGATTTGCTCGTGATTCATGACACCGGCGCGCACGGATTCGCGATGGGTTTTAATTACAACGGAAAACTGCGTTCCGCCGAACTTCTCTTAAGACCCGACGGCGGTGTTTTCAAGATTAGGAGAGCGGAAACGGTTGAAGATTATTTCACGACATTGGATTTGAAAGGTTTGAAGTCTTTTAGATGAATAAAAACCAAAAAAAAGAGATTATTTTATGGGTTTTAAAGGGCGTTCAATTTATATTATTTTTCTGAAAAAAAGATGTTCAGATTTGAAAAATAAAAAAAGATGAAACAACCGCCTCCAACGACGCGTTTCACAAGCGAAGCGAGTGAAAGAAGGCGTTGGAGATTCGCCCCATGATATTATAAGCCCGTGTAATCGTTTTCAGATTTTTAAAAAAATTGAGTTGTTTTTAAATTTTAAAAAAACTTGAATCATATTTAAACTTTGGAAACACTTGAATGTGTTTTAATCTCACACGGTATCAGCCGCAATCTCAATTTCATTCGCTTCACTCATGAAATTTTCGATTTGCGGTCGTTTATGAACTTTTCTTTAAACTAATAATAAGCGAACATCCGCTTTTACTAATTTTCAAATCCGAACGCCGAGTAAAATCCGAAAAAATAAAGAGATTATTTGGGGTTTTAACAGGCGTTCGGGTTTTCAATATTTTTCAAAAAAAGGATGTTCAGACTTGAAAAAATAATTGGAAGGAAAAAATCATTCATCATTCGTTTTCCAAAATATCCGAAAACTTAAACTGTTTCGTTTTCGGTTTCGAGCCGATTTCAAAAAAGTCATTCGCCGCTTTTGAAACGGCTTCCAAATGTTCTTTCGGCGCGAAAACGCCCATTTTCCAATTGGCGACTTGAACGCTTTCCAAATCTTTAATGAAAAGAGAAGTGTCGGTCAATTTTTTCATGCCGTCAGCCGTCATAACAAGCGCTTTCATCTCTGCCATGGCGGGTTTTGACGGGATGTCAATAATGACGGCTTCAGGTTCAACGCGGGCGTTTTCCGCGATTTCCGCTTCGATTCGGGCGGTGCGATTGCGCTGCGCAAAAATATTATTCAATCCGATGGATTCAATGCCTGTGTAAAGAGCGCGCTTGTACAAATTCCGGTCATCCAGGCGCCGCGCGATTTCACCGGCGAAGCCGGTGTCGTTTCTTAATACGGACATTAAGCTTGTGTCATCCAAACGCGCGAATTCTTGAGGGTGGACGATTTGATTTTCCAGAAGATAAGCGCAGGCGCGGGAACACATGGTTTCGGAAATTCTTGAAACGTGATGGTAATAAACAGAAACGTTCATCCAATATCTTGAAACGAGAAGACCTTCAGCCGCGCGGATAGCTCCCGCATTCAAAACAAGCTTATCTTCAAAATATTCCAAATGATTGAGCAGACGCATATAATCAATACTGCCCGAGGCGACTCCCGTATAATGCATGTCGCGCGCCAGATAATCCATTTTGTCGACATCGATTTCACTGCTGAGAATCTGACTGACAGACGTTTCGCCCGCAATGTGTTTAGCGATTCTTGAAGGCGCAAATCCGTGGTCGTTCAAAACGTCGCCGACTTCCGTTCCGGTCAGGATGTGGCGGACATCATCATGGCTTTTGCGCGTGTATTGTTCAATCAGTTTTTCCGTGGCGTGCGAAAACGGGCCGTGGCCGATATCATGAAGAAGCGCGGCAACAACGATTTCATCCAAATCATCATAATCCGTTACGGCGGAGACAGAATCTTTGTTTTCACGAAGGATTTTCAAAAAAAGAGAAGCCAGATGCATGGCACCCATACTGTGTTCAAAACGCGTATGATTGGCGCCGGGATAAACGAGATTTGAAAAGCCGAGCTGCTTGATGCGGCGAAGGCGCTGCATTTGAGGCGTGTCAAAGAGCGCGCTTTTCATTTGATCAAAGTCAATATATCCGTGAATCGGATCTAAAATCACATTTCGATCCATTATTATCAGCAATTTTTAAGTTTCGGGCGGTGCGAAGCAGTGAGCCGGACACATTCGGGCGGTGCGAAGCAGCGAGCCGGACACATTCGGGCGATGCGAAGCAGCGAGCCGAATAATTTATGAATGAATGTAATAAAATCAAAATCCGTATTTATAAACTCTTCTTTAATTCTTCAGATATTTGTCATTCATTCAGAAAGATTTTACATTTTTATGACAGCTCCGCCGAAAAACTGAAAAAAGCGGCGCAAAAAATCCGCCGCCGTTGATTAGGTTTAAATAGCTGAAAATAAAAAAGCGAACTGGTGTCTTCATGGATGCATTTAAACTGAAAAACAGAGACATATCCAAATCAGAATGTTTGGAACTGTTCGAAAATGATGATTTGTTCTTCGACACGCTCAAAGCGGCCGATGAGCTGCGCAAAGAAATCTGCGGCGATTCCGTGACGTATATTATCAATGCGAACCTCAATTTTACAAATGTCTGTTCGCTGAATTGCGGCTTCTGCGCATTCAAAGCCAAATCCGGAGACGAACACGCTTATTTCATGACACCTGAGCAGGTCGGAAAAAAAGCGCTCGCTGCCCGGCAGGCCGGCGCAATGGAAGTTTGCGTTCAAGGCGGAATCCGCAAAGAAATCGATACTTATTTGCAAATCGACATGATCAAAAGCATTCTCAACGAAACGGCGCCTTACGGCGGCATTTCGATCCACGGATTTTCACCGATGGAAATTCACGCGGCCGCTGAAAATGCGGGGCTGGATTTAAAAGAAGCTGTTCTGCTTCTCAAAGAAGCCGGATTGGATACGATTCCGGGAACGGCGGCGGAAATATTGGTGGACGGCGTTCGGAAAAATTTATGCCCCGGCAAATTATCAGTAAACGAATGGGAAAGAACGATTCGAATCATACACAAAGCCGGTCTTAAAACAACATCGACCATTATGTACGGCCATATCGAAAACAACGAAGACCGCGTTGACCATCTCTTCCGGCTGAAACGCATTCAAGAAGAAACAGGCGGTTTTACGGAATTTATTCCGCTGACATATCTGCATGAAAACACGCCGCTTTACAGAAAAGGAATCGTCAAGTCCGGCGCGTCAGGTTTGGATGATTTGAGAATGTACGCGGTCCCGCGCCTGCTCTTTAAAGAACTTCTCCCCAACATTCAAGTTTCCTGGGTGAAGCTCGGCGCGAAATTCTGTCAGGTCGGACTCCGGTCAGGCGCAAATGACTTCGGCGGCACATTGATGGAAGACACCATTTCAAAAGCCGCCGGATCGAAATACGGCGCCGATATGACGCAGCAGAAAATCGAAGACTGCATCGAGCAAATCGGCAGAAAACCGCAGCTTCGAACGACAACGTACACTCACGTAGACAAAGAGCCCGCCAAAGCATTCGTTCAAGTTTAATAACAGAGAAGAAAAACAGAGAAAAAATAACAGAGAAGAAAAACAGAGAACACAAAGATTTAAGAAAGAAATTTATACTCAGACTGTAAACTGAAACTTTCTGAAATTAAATTTTTAAATTAAACTTTTAAAATGAATTGTAAAATTAGAACGGCTGACACACAAGAAGCGATGATTGTATGGATGTAATTTTTGTTATTATTTTTTTGATCCTGCTTGGTTGGGTTTTAAAATCCCGCGGGTTTTTGGCGGAAAAAGACAAAGTGACGCTGAACAACATTGTCATATACGTCGGCATACCGGCGCTTGTTTTCAATTCAATGCTGACGAACGTGAAAGCGGAGGAATTGGCATCGTTTTTCAAATTGACCGTTTTCATTTTATTGATTTCAATGATTTGCGCCGCTTTGGCCTTCGCTGTCGGCAAAAAACTGCTCAAGCTCCCGCCGAAATCACTCGCGGCATTCATCCTGGTCTGCGCCTGCGGCAACACAGCTTTCATGGGATTTCCGCTCATCACAGGATTTTACGGAACGAGCGGATTTACCCGCGCCATTTTTTGTGATGTCGCGACTTTGATTGTTGTTGTCGCGCTGGCCGGTTATTTGGGCGCGAAAGTCAGCGGCCAAAAAATCAATGTATTTAAGCAAATTTTAAAATTCCCGCCGTCAATTGCCTGGGCAATCTCACTGATTCTGATTTTATTCGGCGTCCGAATGGACATGATGCCGAGTTTCATTCCGTCGGTTTTGAATATACTTGCGGGCGTTGTTGTTCCACTGATTATGATATCTCTTGGGATTTCACTGTCGGGAAAATATTTGAAAACCGCCCTGATTCCGGCAATCGGCGTGATGCTCATTCAATTGGTTATTGCGCCGGCCACAGGTGTTTTAGCCTCACCTCTTTTTTCATTTGCCGAATTGGATAAAAAAGTCGCCGTTTTAGAAGCAAGCATGCCGCCTGCGATGACACCGATTATTTTTGCCGAAATGTACGGATTTGACACAAAATTGATATCAGCGTCAACATTCCTGTCAACTCTCGTTTCTCTGGGATCGATCCCGATTCTGCATACGCTTTTAGAATCCGGATTGATTTGATTCTGCAAAAACATCGGCTTCACTCCGCAAAATAGTTTTTCCGAAAAAGAGAACAGATTTTGCGTTCAGCCCGCAATAAAATATATGAATGAAAGAAACCTCAGAATGAATTAAAAACAACGTGACATTATGGTGAACTATCAGACGATGCCCGAACCGGAAAAGATCCGCCATCTTAAAAAGCACGCGGATTCAGCGGCGCGCTTGATCAAACAATATTCATATGTTTGTTTGGTGACGCATAACGATTCGGACGGTTTGACGAGTGCCGCGATTATGATACAGGCGCTCAAAAGAGAAGGGATCACATATTACCACAAAATCTTTCCGAAATTAGACGCTTCTTTAGTTTCTGTTTTACAATCCTCTTTTCCGGAAGACTTCTTGATTATTTTCTGTGATATCGGAAGCGGCCAAGCGGAATTTTTATCTGCGCTCCCCAATCCGATGGTGATTTTAGACCATCATGTCCCGGTCGGAAAAACGCCTGCGAAAGTCGTTGTCAACCCGATGACCGTCGGCTTGGAAGGCTCGTACATGATTTCCGGCGCAGGCGTTTCTTATTTAACGGCGCGGGCGATGAATGAAAAAAACGCGGATTTGTCTTCGCTGGCTGTTGCGGGCATGATCGGGGACCGGCAGTTGATGGTTTCTGCAAACGCCGATATTTTAGCGCAGGCCAAAGAAGCCGACGTGATTGTCAGCCGCCGCGGGTTAAAAGTCGGCGACGGCGCTTTATTCGATATTTTCATGAGAACGACCGAGCCGTATTTGGATATCACGGGAAAGCCGGATGAAATCCGTTCTTTTTTAGCCGAATTGGATTTGGATGAAAACCAAAACATTCATGAGTTAACCGACGCGGAAATGGATCGTCTGTGTGACGCGGTTTTGTCAAAACTGGCGCCGCTGGACAGCCCTGACGCTGTTGAAGCGGCTGCCGGCGAAATCTATTATTTGAAAAACCAATTGGTAGAGAATGTTTTTGATTTTGCCGGCATATTGGACAGCTGCAGCAAAGAGGAAGATTATGAAGCGGCGATTGCACTTTGTTTGGGGGATAAGTCCGTCATCGGCAAATGTTTCAGCAATTACAGGCTGATTCAGGAAACGCTTATCAAAAATCTGGCGGCGATTCTCCCGACAGCCCGGTCTTTATCAAATATTTCATACATTTACGGTAAAGATCTTCATTCGGCGGGAAATATTTCAACGACTTACATCCGATACGTCAACCCGAGCCGTCCGTTTGTCTGCTTGAATGAAAATGACGGCGTCACGCGCATTTCCGCCCGAGGAACGCGGAATTTGATTAAATGCGGCTTGGACCTGTCCGTTGCAATCAAAGCGGCGGCGGAAAGTGTCGGCGGCAGCGGCGGCGGACACAACATCGCGTCCGGCGGCCTATTACCTCCGGGAAAAGAAACGGTTGACGCTTTTATAAAAAAGCTGAATGAAATTGTCGGCGCTCAGCTTTCCGGCAATTCGGCAAAGAAAGAGCCGGCGATCCGGATTTCAGGAACGATCCGTTTCATGGATGAAAACGGCGCGGAAAAGGAAGAGTGTCTTTCCGAAAAGATTGTCACGTCTCTTGCGCCGGATAATATTTACGGGACGAAAACGACGATTTGTGACGGTTCCGCCGACATTTCCATGGAATCGGAAAAAATCGGCTCTCTTTTGGCGACAGCGGATGATTTATTGATGAACGCTGACGGCGCGGTCCGCGTGAAGAAAGCGTCGCAGAAAAGAATGGAGTAATATCTCAAAATTATGGAAGAGCATACTTTTTATCCGCATTCAGCGGAGAAAAATATCCTTTGATACAATTCGGATTGCACACACATATTTGAATATGGGTTCGATTAAAAAATCCGGACCCGTGATAAACGGGATCGCCTTCAATAAATAATCCTCTTACAGAATCGAACGGTTTAATATCTTCTTCTTGGCTGTAAACATGAATTTGTTGAATGACAGCGCAATCTAAATCTCGAAGTAAAATGTCATGTCCCTTTTTACCGCGATTTTTTGGAATATTTTCCCCTAATCTTGAAATCAGAGTTTTATATCCTCTTTCTAAAATATTGATTGAATGTGTATCTGATAAATTTAAACAATACCCTAAATCTATAACGGTGCCGATGACTCCAAAATCATTTCCATAATGATTTTTGGCCCACTCCTCCGCTCGAATATAATTATTTTCCCAAAAATAGACCCCGTGACCCAACCAATCATAGGAATTTGTACCGGATTTCAAGGATTCGTTTTCATGAAATATTTTTTGACAGGTTTCCTTTGAGCAGCCATGAAATCCCAAAATAAGATAGGGGAGTTTGGTATACATTACCACTGAACTCCATGTCTTATGATTTTTTGACCATTCTCATCTAATACGCCGGAATCAATCAGTTTCTTTTTCGACTCCTCCGGTTTTTCTTTTTTGACGACATTTTCATAGTACTCATCAAATTTCTGAATGTATTCTTCATAATCTAAGGTTTGCATGTCATCACTCCTTTACAATTCCTTATACTACAATAAAATTGAAATTGTATATAAAAACGCCCATTTTGTCAAAACCGAAAATTTACTTAGACAAACTTTAATTATTTTTACATAATTACCATTTCTACATTTATGAAAACAAGGTGACAAAATGGAATTTTACTTAAAAGCTTCTTTGAAAACAAGCGCAGATCCTGCTGTCGGAAAAGAAGATATTGAAAAAATCATGGCGGAAGCCGAAAAGACGATTTTGGCAAAAGGCGCGCCGGAAGGCGAAGGCGCAAAAATCAAAAGCTGGACGCTCGGCGATAAAAGCATCGATATCGAACTGACTTCCGGCCGCTACGTCCGTGTCCACGATGCCGCCATGCGTTTGAAAAAAGCGTTTGCAGAATCACTGGGCAAAACGCATAAAATCGGTATTCGCGGGATCGAGCCGGAAATTTTTACAATTACAGTTCCGGCCGAGCGTAATTTGAAAAATAAAAAAATCCCGTACGTCAAATCCGTTGATTTCAGAGACGGAACGCTGATTTTAGAGCTGGAAGTCGGCGAAGCGGAAATGCGCAATCAGGTTCCGGATCGTATTCTGACCTTAATCGAAGATAAACTTGAGCAGGGCGATTACGGCGCCAAAGCCGAACACTGGAATCTGCTTTGGGAAAGTGAGGACAGAGAATTTCATTATACAAGCGACCCGACGGAAGATATGCTCAAAGAAGGGTGGCTGAAAAGAGGGGCTTCCCGCGGCCAGTGGATTCACGGTCCTGTCACGACCCGGCTCTTCCGCGTGTTTGAGCAAATCGTCGTTGACGAAATCTTAAATCCGCTGGGTTATGATGAAATGATATTCCCGAAGCTGGTTATGTGGGATGTTTGGAAACATTCCGGCCACGCCAAAGGCATTTATCCCGAGATTTATTACGTCTGCCCGCCCAAAACGCGCGATCCTGAATATTGGGAAGATGTGATGGACCATTTCAAAGTAACGCACGAAGTGCCGGTTGAAATGCTGAAAGACAAAATCGGCGACCCAATCGGCGGCATGTGCTACGCTCAATGCCCGCCGTCTTGGGGATTCTTCCAAGGCGAGACGATTGCGGCAGAGAGTTTGCCGATTTTAATCTTTGATCGGTCGGGAACCTCCCACCGTTATGAAAGCGGCGGCATCCACGGTATTGAACGCGTTGACGAATTCCACAGAATCGAACTGGTTTGGCTCGGAACAAAGGAACAAGTCGTCAAAACCACTCAACAGCTCCATGACCGCTACCTGCATATTTTCAACGATTTGCTGGATCTCAAATGGCGGAAAGCGTGGGTTACACCGTGGTTCATGGCGCAGGAAGGCATCGCGGGCGTTGCCGCCGATGAAGTGACGGGAACGACCGACTACGAAGCGCCGCTTCCGTACCGCGGCCGGGAAGGAGAATGGCTTGAATTCCAAAACGTCAGCATCAACGGTGAAAAATATCCCAACGGCTTCAACGTGAAAAGCCAAAGCGGCGAAAAACTCTGGAGCGGCTGCTCCGGCGTGGGGCTTGAAAGATGGACCGCTGTGTTTTTGGCGCAGCACGGCCTGGACCCCGAAAACTGGCCGCCCGAAGTTCGGAAAAGATTCGGCAAAATGCCGAAGCGGGTTAAATTCTTGTAAGTTCAATTTAATACTGATGAATTAAAAAAGGTATTTATACCCAAGTCATTCTTAATGCAATATAGTACATGTCAGGTCCTTTCAGGGCTCTGACATGTCATCATACCTTTTTGCGGTTTAATTTAAAACCGCCGAACACTTTCTGACAGAGCACATAAATAACCGATTCGCATTACCAACTTCTATGTTATACGCGTTTGAACTGTCCGGCGAACATCCTGAAATTCCCGCTGCCGAAGTTCTGAGTGTTCTTTCGTCCCGCGGTTTAGAGTATTCTGTTTATGAAAATTACCTGAACTGTCTGGTCATCGATATTTTTTCAAATGATCCGGCCGTCACGGACGATGACGTTTTTTCAATGATGCGAAATGAAATGCCGGATGTGTTGGCAATGACGCATACGATTTCAAAAGTCATTGAAATCGTCGGCATCGATGAAGAAATGATTTTATCGGCGGCGGAAAGGTTCAAAGCGGCGGATTATTTGAATGAGAACGAAACGTTCGTTGTCCGCGTCAAGCGCCTCGGTGACAATTCCGTTTTAAAATCCGTAGATTTGGAAGGCAAAATCGGCGGGCGTATTTACCGTCAGGGATTCCGCGCATCGCTTAAAAACCCCGATGTGACTTTTCGATTAACGCTCACGGACAAAGCGGTGTTCGGCGTTTTGGCGGCTGCTGTTGACCGCGGCGCGTATGAACACCGATCGCCTCAGAAAAAACCGTTTTTTTATCCGGGCGTTTTGATGCCGCGCGCGGCGCGCGCCTTGTCCAATATCGCCGGCGTTAAAAAAGGCGCGATTGTTATCGATCCTTTCTGCGGGACCGCGGGGATTCTGCTTGAAGCGGGACTGCTCGGCGCAGAAGTTCTCGGCACGGACGCGCAGGAAAAAATTATTATCGGCGCCGCGACCAATTTGAACGGCTATTCAAAATCAACGGGGCAGCTGCTCTCAAAAGAAGAGCGTGAAAACGGTAGCGAACAAATATATTATAACTTATTTGTCGGCGACGCTTGCTGTTTGCCTTTCGGAGATGAGACAGCTGACGCGGTCATCACCGACCCGCCCTACGGAAGGTCAGCCGCAATCAAAGCGGAATCTTTGGAGAAACTTTATGAAGAATCATTTAAAGAAATGTTCCGCATATTAAAATTCGGAAAAAAAGCGGTTGTCGTATCGGAAATAGAAGTCGGTCATTTTGCGAAGAACGCAGGCTTTGGAATCATAAACGTGTATAAGCAGCGCGTTCATAAAAGTTTGACACGAACGATTACAGTGCTTTCAAAATAAATGACAGATCAATCCAAATCCATCTCTTTCTCAGGCTGCATCACGAACTGTTCTAAAATGGTCGAGATGATACGGAAACGGTTGACTTCTTTTATAAAAAAATCATTGCTGTGTTTGACAGCGTAACTGTCAATGACCCATTCCGGTTCAGGGTCGTATTGGACTTCTAAAAAAATCAAGCCGTAAGCCGGCGCCGGTTCAATGCCTTCTTCATAGGTTTCAGGGTCCAGCATCTTGGAAATCCAATCCAGATCTCTGTTGCCGTTGCCAACGAGCGTTAAAGCGGAAACGATTTTTCGAATCATATTCCACAAATAAGCGTTCGCGACAATGTCAATTTTAATGACATGACCTTGACTTCGAATGTCCAGTTTTTCAACCGTTCGGACTGTCGATCGGGGATTACTTTTATCTTTTTTCGCGAAATTTGAAAAATTGTGCTCGCCGATAAATAATTTCGCCGCCTCGCGCATTTTTGAAATGTCGTATTCATCGGCGCTTAAAATATATCTGTATTTCCGGCGAACGGCATGCCGCCTCGGATCAAAATCATCGGGAACTTCGGCGTACGCCCACGCCCACATATCGCGCGGCAGCTTTGAATTTAAAATGCGCGGGAGAGCCATTCTCGGGTTATTCGTGAAAAAAGTGACGACTTGGCTGATGGAATGAACGCCCGCGTCGGTCCGCCCGGAAGAAGAAAGATTTGCGGCATCGGGATCTTCTATAACTCCCGTTTCTTGCAGCACTTTTAAGAACTCGCCTTCAACAGTCCGCTGTTCCGGCTGAATTTGAGACCCGAAAAAATGAGTCCCTTCGTATCCGATTTTTAATGCGACTTTCATAATCATCATCAAGTTGTTTTATTCTAACTAAACCCGATGATTTATTTATTCATTCCGATTTAGCGTCTTTTGCGGTCGCCGCGTATTCGAACACCCAAATGACAGCGCAAACGAAAAGCGCGCCGAGAATAAACCAAAAGGCATGATGTCCCATCAAATTAAAGAACCAGTCATTGAAAGCCATAATCGCATCATGAACAAATGATCCGCCGAGAATTTCAGATCCCTTTAAAAGCGTCTCTTCCATCCCTTCCGCGGGAACACTTTCGTTTGCAAGCACTGCATCATCAGCTATTTCCATCATGACCGCGGGCGCTGCAAACAAATGCCGCAGATACAGAGAATGCAGTCCGAAACCTGCAAAAGCCGCCGCGATGAATGCGAAAGCGTATTTCTGAAGCATTGAAGCCAATGACACACGATTTATTTTTTCGGGAGCGAAAATAATGACTTTTTCGGGCGCTTCGTAGATTTTAACCTGGCGCCCTTTTTCGCTGTATTTGATGCGCTGCACTCGAACTAAATCATGTTCGACCATTTGGTCAATGTTGTATTTCACGGTCGTCAGCGGAATTTCCAACCTGTCGGCGACTTCATTTGCCGCAAGGCTCTCTTTTTTCAGCAGGTCCAATATTTTCATAGAAGTCTCATTTGAAAAAATCTGCCGGAGCTTTTTAGACGCCTCGTTCACGGGGACAATGATAACATCATCAACATGAACGGTTTCAGACGCTGAGCTGACAGGAGCGTTTTCAATTCTGTTGTCCATTACAGTGATCGGTTCTTTTGCAGAGGTTCCGGCCGGCGGCATAAATATCATTCCTGTTTTTGATTCTTTGAAATTATTTGCAAATGCGTGAATAGGGTTGGATGTACAAACACGAACTTTTTGAATAAAATCTTTTCAGTTTAATGTAATAATAATAATATTTGAATGAATAGAAAGTATTCTGTTCTTCAACTCATTTTAATATTTGGGTAACTGCGATTTGAATTACAGTTATGATAAAAATTCCGATTGATTGTTTTTTTGGAAAACTTATCAATTCTGTTCGCCGATTTCACACATAAACATTTTGTTCGCGGTGAATGAAAGGGATTTGAATGAAAACTTTTTCCGGTCGGTTTGTTTTTCAATTGCGGCGGAAATAGTATGAAATATTTGGGTAAATGTTTATATATTTATCCCTCTATTAATTAATTATTTAAATTTTATATTCTCTCGACTCCGGTCGAATTAAATTTCAAGTCAAATTACATCCAATTTCAGGTGATGACATGATAAAATCAAAAGCTTTGATGATTCTTCTTATTTTATTCATATTTACTGCTGTCATCTCTTTGTCTGCAGGTGCCAATCACGATTCCGAAACACCTTCAATATATAATCAAACTGATAACAATTCAGACGTTTCTTCAATGAGTGATTCAACCGATAACAACTCCTCTCTTTCCGTATATCATTCAACGGACGGCAATTCAATGAACATGTCCGCACATTCAACGGACGGCAATCCGGCAAATGTCTCATCATACAATTGGACATTCGGTGAAACGGAAGGTCCTCTCCAGCCGATTGAATTTAAAAAAGTGCCGATTGATGAAGCTTACTCAAGAGATAA
>JAITUZ010000059.1 GCA_031286065.1 Candidatus Methanimicrococcus odontotermitis
GATAAGCCCGCCGGCGTTCCCTGCTGTACTGAAGTGTGCGAGCCTTCGGGAAACTTGGATCGCTGCCAGGAGTCTTTCTTTATTATTCTTACTTTTTGTGTTGTTTTAAATTGGAAGAGTTGACGGCATGTCTGCCGGCTACTTTTATCAAACAGCCAACGTGGCAGAGCGGCTATGCGTTCGCCTGCAGAGCGAATCTACTCCGGTTCAAATCCGGACGTTGGCTTAATTCATGACCGGTATAATGGTTGCCGGCGGTTCCCATAAACCAAAAACAGCAAGAGGTTATTGGTAATTTTTGAAAAACGTTCTTCTGCTGTTCTATTTTTTGCAGTTTTTTAACAAAATGATTTTGTCATTTGTATAACGAATCCTGTATTCAACGGAGAAGTGCATAATTTCTGTTGAATGCAGTTTTCTTTTTTATTTTCATTTTTTTGAAAATAATATTTTTAGAAATAAGAATATGAAATATTATGCAGGAATAAATTCTCCTGCCGGAAAACCAATCTCCGGATCATCATTGATTGAACTGAATACCAATACGTTTCCTTTGACGCTTCCGAAAGAAACATCATCCGTTCCGGTATACTCTTTCGGATTCTGATCATAATCCCATACATCCATTTTTAAAATTAAAGACGTGTTATTTTCTATTCTCCATGTTCCGTCATAATAACCGCTGTCACTTATCCATTTGAATGAGCAATTGTTCAAAAAGACCAGTTTGCTGTTTGTTTCTTCTTGGACCCATGTTCCGATAATGGTATTATCATCAATTACCGCTCGGTTTATAATGACTGTTTTGTCATTCAGTTCTATAAATGAGTCTGTACCGATACATCCGGAAAATACTGAACCGGCCAATGCCAAGAACATTAATATTGTCAACGATTTGAATTTCATTTTGATTCCGCCCCTCTCTAAAACCTTCTTTAGTATGATTTGAACACAGCGCATTTTTCAAATTCGATTCTTTTTTATTTATGCAAAACCGTTTTATTTTTGAAAATGTATTTTTAATGAAAACGTTTTCATAAATTTCAGGGGGAAAATTATGGGTTTTAAATTTAAAAGAGTTGGCGTTTTGGTTCTTTTAATCATTTCTGCTTTTTCAGGCTGCATCGGAAACGGCATTGATTCCGATGTTACAGATATTGATGATAAAAATCCCGTTGTTATTGAACGGGGTATCATTACCGATGATATGATTCTTGGCGGCTGGATTCAGACAGAATATAATTATAAATTGGCTTTTTTAGAAAATTCCACATTCGGAGAAATCCACGATAATGGTTCTTATTATTCGGGAACATGGCGGATTGAAAATAATACGACATTGATTTTGACCATGGAAACTTATGATTACAGTTCTAATCTTTCAGGCGAATCTCTCGGAAAAGAGGATGTTTCTTTCGGCTCAATAAAGAACGGGGTTTTATCTCTCACTTCTATTAACGAAGATCCCCTCTCAGGTTTTCCTGCCGGAGATTTTGTTCAAGAAACACAAGTTGCTGATACAGATGTTATTACCACGCTTAATGCAGCGGCCGTCTCGGGAAAATGGGACAGCACCGGTACAAATGCGGAGTTGGAATTTTTCTCTCATTCGAATAATACCTTTGTTTTTTATGCAAATGGTGATACTCTGAACGGTACATGGAGAATTGAATATGACAATGTGCTGATTTTAACGATGGGAACTTACAACAGAGATGTATACATCGGCAAAGATGATGTTTCTTACGGCGTTCTCAAAGGCGATGTTTTATCTTTTGTGTCTTTCAATGAGGATTTCATAAGAGGTTTCCCCTCCGGAAATTTCACGCGCGTATCAAGTTGATTTGCGTAATTTTTCAATAACCCGCAACTTCGCTTTTGGCGAAGTTTTTTTTATTTTTATTGAATTTTATTCGATTTCTTTCTGAAAACCTTTAAAATCTTTCATTTCCTTTTAAGTTTCACGTTTATTTATTTTTTAAAATAGGGGAGTGAAAATATGAAATATGAAATCAAAGGAACACCGTTTCCGATCGTTACTTGCTATTTAGAAAAAGGCGAAGCTATGGTCTCTGAAAAAGGCGCGATGTCTTGGATGACCGATAAATTAAAAATGGAAACCAGTACGCGCGGCGGTTTCATGAAAGGTCTCGGACGTATGCTCTCCGGCGATTCCTTTTTCTTGAATACTTATACGGCCGAAGGCGATAATCAATTCATTACATTCGGTTCGTCTTTTCCGGGCCGTATCTTGGATTTTGACCTCAGCGGCGGCAAAACGATTATCGCTCAAAAAAGTGCGCTTCTTGCAATGGAGCCGACGATTGAGGCGGCAACTCATTTCAAGAAAAAAATCGGTGCCGGCTTCTTTGGAGGCGAAGGCTTTATCATGCAAAAGTTTTCCGGCGAAGGCTTTGTCTTTTTGGAAATTGACGGAGACATCATTGAATACGATTTAAAAGCGGGCGAACGTCTTTTGATTGACCAGGGCAATTTGGCGGCGATGGAAGATACGGTTCAGTTTGACGTTACAACCGTTTCCGGTGCCAAAAATATTCTTTTCGGCGGCGAAGGGCTGTTTCTCGGAACCTTGACCGGTCCCGGAAAAGTTTGGATTCAAACCATGCCTGTCGCGGGTTTGGTCAATTTGGTTCTTTCAAAAATCCCGCTGAACAGCAGATGAAGATTTTATTCTTCGTTTTTTTTCTTTTTTGAAAGCGCGCTTGCAACCATGATCGCTTTTGTATAATGTCCCGCTGATCGGGACGTGTCGACAAAGACATGCCGGTCCATCAATATCGGCGCGCCGAGTCCGTCGCCGCCGCCCAAGAATGTCAGCGCTCTGAAAATCAGGTTTCCGGTAATTCCGTTCGGCGCTAAAATATAATTGGAATGTTCAAACGCTTCTTCTAAATCCAATTTATAATCGACGGCATGAAGCTTTTTTTCTTCCGTAATAATGCGCAATATTTCAGCCGCTTCTGCTTTTCCTGCTTCGTCCGGCGTTGAAATCAGTCCGACATGCGGCGCGACGCCGAGACGCTTCAGCAAATGCGTTCCGAGACAAATAAATTCCACTTTATCTTCGAGCGTTGTTCCTTCATCAATACCGACAGGCGCAAAAAAGTGCGGATTTTCATCCTTTGCCAGCAAAATCGCGATTCGGTGGATTTTATTTATGTGGCAGGCCTTTTTTAAATTTGAAAGCGAATCCGAAGCTTTTGCTGTTCCGCGGATGGCGGCATCCACTTTTCCGGAAACCAGCAGCGAAACGAGTTCGTCTTCCGGCGTCTCGGTATCGATTATTTGAAACGGAAGTGCCGGCATTTCATCGTCCTTAATATTATAATGTATTCGGGCGGCTTTCTCGATCTCTGATTTGTTCCCGACCAAAATCACATCGGCGTATTTCCTCTCAACGGCAGCGGCGGCGCATCTCACCGTCTCGGGGTCGGGATCCCGAATGCCCATCGCAATCACGGCGCATTTTGAAACGGCGATCTTTTCAATCAAACCGATCAATTTTTCCATTTCAACTTCCGTTTCTTTGCCGATTTCTTCCATTTTTCCCGCTCATTGATTCTCTTTTTCCTTTGAAAGCGCTTCTGTGACCGCTTCTTTCATCACGGAAATATCCGGCTTTTTTCCCGTCCAAATTTCAAAAGCCAAAGCGCCCTGACAAACAAGCATCATAACGCCGTTAAGCGTTTTTACATCCTCTGAAATCTTTGATTCTTTTAAAAATTTTGTTTCTTCCGGATTGTAAACCACATCAAAAACGGTTTTGCCGCCTCTCAGACAGTCTCGGATCATTTCTTCTTTCTTTTTTCCTTTTTCTAAAGGCAGCCGGTCGTAAACGGAAACATTTTCATATTTTCCCATGCCGAGTTCTGTTGTTTGAATAATCATATCCGCCTTTTTCAAATCCGCCCATCCCGTCTCAAAACCGCCGCCGAAAACATTTCGATTTCCTGTCTTCTCACTGATCTCTTCCGCCAGTTTTTTTGATTTTTCATCTGTTCTGTTAATGATTTTGACCGGGTTGCCGCGTTTTGCGAAAAACAAAGAAATGGATTTGGACGCGCCGCCCGCGCCGATAATTAAAATGTTTTTGCCGTCTGTTGAACATCCGGCCTCTTCTAGCGCTTTAAAAGCGCCTTCGGCGTCCGTGTTATATCCTTTTATTTTTCCGTCTTTAAAATGAAGCGTATTGACGGCGCCCGCTTTTTTAGAAAACTCATCCGGTATGATCAATCCTGTTTCAAAGATTTTTTCTTTGAGCGGAATTGTCAGATTCAGTCCGGTAAATCCGGCCTCTTGCGCTTTCTGCACCTCTTGTTTCAGGTTTTCAGGCGTGACCGCGTACGCTTCGTATTCGCACTTTTCCATGCCGAGCGATTTAAAAGCGGCCGAATGCATGACGGGCGACAATGAATGGCTGACAGGAAAGCCGAAAACACCGAATCGACATTGTTTCATTTCATTCCTCTAAAAATAAGTTAAAGAAGGCCGAGCAGTTTGAATCCTTCTTTAATTTTTTTGACCGGAAGCTGTCCCGGGGCCGCTTCTTCATCAATATAGCCGTAGGAGAGAATCGACCCGTAAAACGGCGCCAATATGCGCGTTTGTTTCCCAAGGTCACCCATCGCGATCAGGCAGACTCTTTCGGGCTTTTTGCTTCTGAGTCCGGCTTGATAGAGGGTTAAAACAGCTTTTTTCGTTTCAGGCATGACAGCGATTTTTGCGATATCCGCGCCTTTTTCAAAAGATTTTTCCAATATTTTTTCAATTTTTTTCAATGAAGGCATCTCTTTTTCATCGAAATAGTGAGATGACAAAACGATTTTCGTATTGTATTTTTCAGCGATGCGCCGGCACTCGTAAATGGTTTTCTTGGCGCTTTTTCGTTCAATGTCAATATAATCCGTGTCCGGAATTATTTTTTTAATCAAATCGAATCGGTCGGCTTCTTTTCCTTCAAAAGCGCCGCCCTCTTTTTTCGATCTCAATGTTCCGATAACGGGGAGGCCGCTGTCTTTCGCGTCTTTGATCCATTCTTTTATTTGGTCGATCAATGCGTTTTCTTCAAAATCTTTTTTCAAATATTTTTCAAATCCGGTCGTATTGGTCAGCAGCAAATCAAAACGGAGCTCCAATATGTCCGCGCCGTTTTCCTTGCCGATTTCTGCATTTTCCTTGACATTCTTTGTAATCGTTCCGACAACCGCCGGACGAGTGAAGTAAGTCATTTGTTATCCCTTCTTAGTTTTCAATGATTTTTTCAGTCACTTTCATTCCGAAATGACGGCCGGCCTCTTCAATTTTAACCAAAACTTCGTCGCCGACTTCCAATTTTGTAATCGAAATACTTTTGCCGCCGGGCTTTACAAGCTTTACCGTTTCTGCGTTCTGCAGAATGACTTTCAGCAATTTTCCTTCCGCTTCCGCTTCTAAAAGTATCATTGGCCGTGATTCGATTTTAACGCGCCCGACAATTCCGGGCCGGGTTTTGCCCTCTGCGTCCACAATCGTTACATCGTCTCCGGCTTTCAATTCTGAAAGGTAGCGGGTGATGTCATTAATTTTCAAATAGGAATAAACCGCGCCCGCATTCACTCGGAACGGACGGGACGCGACATACGGGCTGTCATCGACTTCCGAATGAATCAGGAACAATCCGGCGGATTGCGACCCAATCAGCATGCCTTCGCCCGGGACCATCAGGCTGCAAGTATCGATACAGACGCGGTCTCCCATGCCGAGCTGCTTCACCGTCACGATCTTCGCCGGTATCAAGTTCTCGCTCGTTCCGCCGCTCATCTTAACGGCAGCCGCGATTCCTTTGATCTCGCTCATGTCATTTGAGTCAATTAAAATACCGTCAACGCCTTTTTCCAGGATTTGGAGCGATGTCCGCGCTTCTTCGGCCGATTTCACATCCGTGATAATCTCAACGTCATATTTTTCAAGAGCGGCAATCAGGTTTTCAAGCGGGATGATGCGCCAGTCTCCCGCGGTGATGATCAAATAATCCGCTGTTTTGCCGACTTCCGCCGCGAACAATTCCGTTTTTTTATTCCGGATGTCGATATAAGCGGCAACGGTTTTTCCGGCCGATTTTTTCTCTTTCATCTGTTTCAATTCCGCCGTTTCACTTTTCTCTTCCTCATTTTCGGAAAGCGGCGGTATGTTCCATACTGTTACGTCGGCGTCCGGATTTTTCCCGTCAAAAAAACAAGCCGTTTTGATTTTTCCAAGCTTCTTGATCTCGGATAAATCAGCAGCGTCGGCGAGCACAAAATCCGCGCCGGATTCCATTGCCGCCGTTATCTCGTTTCTTTTCTGATCCCATGTCCCTTTCAATGCTTTAATCCATACGTTTTTCATCGTATCTCTCTGTCTCTGATTATTTTCTATTTTGGTCTTTACGTGCCTTTTTTTGGCTGTTCTTCAATTCGGGTGATTTGCGGTTGCTTGAGAATCTGCTTGCCGTCTGCGTTCTTGAAGGCTTTGGCGAGGGGTTTGAATCGGATTTTGATTTTCTCGCTTTTTCTTTTCTGTCCGAATCGCGGCCGAAGATGCCGCCGATTCCGCCATAAACGCTTTTAGATTCGTTTTCTTTTCCTCTTCTTTTTCGCTTCGGATTCTCTTCGCCTTCCCGCTCCTTATAATACATCAAAGCCAAAGCCGCGCCGACAATAATTATTAAGATACCGCCGCCGATAAGTATCCATTTCCACGGGATTTCAACTTCAGGTTTTTCCGTCACCGTCAATGAAAATGTTTGGTTTGTGACTTCAATTGAAGAATTGCCGATCGTTTCCGGTTTAAAGCGGAATGTCAGATTCTTTGTTCCGTTCGGTTCTAATGTTAGTTTTTTTGTCTCTGTTTTATTTTCCGCTTGAATGACGACATCTTGCGTGCTCTTCTCTCTGCCGACATTTTCAACCGTCATTATGATTTTGACAGTTTTGCCGGCGGCCGATTCTTCGGGCATTGTGATGTTTGTCACGACAAAATACGGGCCGAATTCCAAAACTTTCATTTCTTCGGCTCCGGAAATATATCTGGGTTTGCTTGCCGTTAATTGGTAAAGGGCCGGCGTTGAATCCGCCGTCACATTGATCATGCCGTTGTCGTTTGTCGTTCCAAGGAGTCCGCCGTTTTTGTAAACGGCCGCGCCGGTCATATTTTTATTATTTTCATCGGTCACGTACAGGCGGAATGAATCTTCTGAGAAAATGTACGCCGGAATTTTAATTTGGAGTTTGCCGTCGCCTTCTGAAACCGTCTTGGTGACCGCCGCCTGCAAATATCCGCCCTTTTCGGCTTTGAATTCGTAAGATCCGGCGTTGCCGGCCGTATACGACAGGACTCCGGACGTGTTTGTCAAACCGACCGTATTGTTATTGACTCTGATGATTGCGCCTGTAATTTCTTTCCAGCTGCCGCTCTCATTAGACACGACTTTAATTATGATATTCTCATTCGGGTAAATCGTTTCGGGAACTTCGATCCTTAAGCCGGGCGTAACCGAATTGTTTCCGCCGGACTTGTTGAACGGGAAAAATCTGAGTTCCTCCGAATCCGCAACGTGAAGCGATAACTTATCCATCAGTGTAATGTTTGACCCGCGGGAGAGGTTCACCGCGTCTTTGTTGACAAACATCAACGCGTTGCTGCCCGTGTATTCCACGCGCATGCCGCCGAATGTTGTGCCTGAACCGACATCTGTCGCATTTGTTGAAATCTGGAAAACGCCGCCGATTTTTATGAATTCATTCGTTCCTGAAAACACGCTTGTTATACGGACAGCGATTATCGGAATGATTGTGTCGCCGACACTTGCTTCATAAACGAAATTCTCTCCCTGCCCGACTCTCGCTTCTTTAACGGTGCTGCCATCCTTTTTCAAGGCCAAATTCACTTTTGAACCGTTCTCCGTCAGATTGACGACCTGAAGCGTATATCCTTCTTCCAGCGTGATGTTTGAATTTCTGTTGTATTGTTTATCTGTTTCGTTGTTGATTAAGACTTTTGAAACTTTTCCATCTTTTAAAATGCTGTCATTGCTGTCGGTAAAGTTGGTCGTGTTGTTTTTGTCGGATGAGCTGTAGCGCAGATATCCCGCAAAATAATTCTCGCCGCCGAGATTGATTGCTTGGTAGCTTCCCCAGCCCGAATAATTGAAAGATTCATTGTACGCGTTTGTCGAATATACGATCTGCTTTGCGGAAACAGAACGCTGAAGTGCGCCGCTGACATCAAAAGACAAGTTTTCCGTCTCTGTGCTGTTGACGGCATCATAAGTGAACCCCGGGAAATTCATGCCGTTCCAGGTTTTGTTTGTATTGGAACTGTCATACACCATTCCTCTGTCAGGATATGTTTTTTCCATATTCGTTTCCGGGTCGGAAACAAGCTCGAATTTTAATTTTGACGCGTCTTTGACATCGATTTTAATATGCCCCGTCAATGTGACGGTACTGTCGGCATTTAATCGAATGCGGTCGGGGTTTTTCATTGTGATGCGCGTGTCATTGACCGTTTTAATTTCCATCGCGCCGATTTTTCTGCCTTCGTTTACGTCCGCCGCGCTTTCAGAAATTTGGAAAATGCCGTCAATGACGGCTTTTGACCCGTCGAGGCCTTTGACGTGAACGGCGATTACCGGAACTGTTCCGATATTGTCCAAAGATCTCTCGTAAACGAATGTCGTGTTGTTTGAAACGATTTCATTTTTGACGCTGTCGCCATTCTTTTCAAGGATCAGCCGGAATTGTCTGCCGCTTTCATTGATGTCGCTGATTGTCAATTTGTAGCCGTTTTCAAGAGTGTAATTGTCTCCGAAACTCAGACTTTTTTCATTTTTGCTGTCCAGCAGAACCGGATAGATTTTTTCATCGGATAATGTGCTGATATTGCTGTTCACAAATTGAGTTGTTGACATGTTGCCGGAATTTGAGCGTGTATAGCCCGCAAAATACGGTTCTCCCTGCCAGCCGATGACGCGGCAACTGCCCCAGTCGCCGTAAGCGAATCGGATGTTTTTGTATTCCGTCATGTATTCGGCATCTTCTGCGTTGATCTGCCTGTCTCCCGCGGCAATTTTCAGCGTGATATTTTCGGTGTAAACGCCTTTGTCTAAATCATACCACAGACCGGAATAGGTAGCGGGTGTCCACGTGTATGTTGAGGGCATATTTTGTTCCTGATCCCATAAACCGCTGCCTTTAATGGCGGCGGCAGAGGCGGGAACAGCAAAGCAAGCGATAATCAGACCTAACAGCACAAAAAAGCTCAAGCATTTCATTTTTTTAATCATATAGGGCACTCGTATGTATTTGTAATCAGATGTGTGAAATCTCTCTTTTTTAATTCTCTCTTCTCAATCAGCAAAACATTTTTTTTGACATTTTATTTTTATTCTGATATCTTTTATATGCCGATTCAATCATTTGTTTTTAATATGCGTTAATGGTTTATTTATATTATTGCTTCTATCCCTTTTGAAAAAATTAAAAAACGGTTTAATTCTGCCCTGTTTTTGTCTCCGCTATGTTCGTCAAATTTCTGAAAAGAATGATTCGGGACGGATCCGGCGTTTCCTCGATTTTCGGCGCCTCGCTGCTTTTGGCGATTTTGGTCGTTTTCCTTTCTGCCTTTTTAATCACGGCGGTTCCGGCAAAAATCATGGCTGAAGAATCCGAATACAATAATCGTTTGGTCTCTGATCTGCTCCGATTCTCTGAACAAAAACATTTCGGCGGCAGCTTTTTTTTGAAAACAGATTACACTTCGGTTACGGCGGATGAAATATCTGATCAGATCATTTTTACGGCGGATTTGACGCTGCTGCCCGAAACAAAAACATTTTTAAAAACGGAGGGTGATTTTTCTTCTTTTGACAGCGACCTTCTCTCACAAGAAACGTTTTGTTTGAGCTCCGGCGCACTCTTATTTTCTAATTCTTATTCTCAAATCCCGGATTCGGTTTATTCTCTCGGCGCGTCTTCAATTTTACAGATTCAAGACGACGGCTTTTCTTTTTTAAAAACGCCCGATATTTTCTTCCGCCGCGGAAAAAACGGTCAAATTCTTTTAATCATGTCCGGCGATTTTGTCAAATTAAAATCGTCTCCCGTTTTCGGAGATCGAATCTGTATCCGTTCTTTTACGATACAGTCGGCCGAGGTCTATGATTCCGTTTCTGCGGTTGCTTTTCAGTATATTCCTTCTCATCATTCAAAAATAAGTTTTGAAACGATGCGGCCGAAAGCGGAAGCTTTTAAAAAATGGGCCGCTCAATTTGAAAATGAACTGGCGCGGGATTTTCCCGAGCTGAAAATCGAAAACGACGCGGAAAATTTAATTTTGATCATTTCATCTGAAACGCCGTTTGATATAGACCTGACCGTTCGGGAAATCGAATTCGATTTTTCTTCTTGATTTTAATTTTTTCAAAAAAAGGAATGTCATCGCGGTCCAAAAAATCAGATTGAAAAAAAGCGGGCCCGGGAGGATTCGAACCCCCGGCATTCGGGTTAGAAGCCCGACGCTATATCCTGGCTAAGCCACGAGCCCTGAAAGGGTAAGGTTGCAATGAAAGCTTTTTTCTCATATATACCTTTTGTTTCGACACGTCTTTTCGGCTGATGCGGTATCTGTTCCGCCTGTTTTTCAATTTGTTCCTCCTGTTTCTCACATCGGATCTGTTAAAAACAAGATTCTTTTCTCTTTATTATGCAGAATCGTTTCACCATAAGTTTAAGCTTCAAATTTTAAACTTCAAAATCCGTTTTTAAATGTCACCCTGAAAAGACTTCAGGAAAAAGGTTTAAATGGATTGGGAAATTGACACCTAATATTTATGAGGTTTCTGCTTTGAACCGGCAGGCGAAAATTCCTAAAGCGATGCCGGCAGCACGCAATATCTTTACATTTTAACATTATGTTTGTATTATATCGGGTGATTCATAAATGAGCGAGAATTTAATGTATGTCAACGGCAAGTTCGTTCCTGAAAACCAGCCTGTCATTTCCGTCTTTGATCACGGTTTCCTTTACGGCGACGGCGTTTTTGAAGGAATCCGCGCTTACGGCGGCCGCGTCTTTAAATTAAGAGAACATGTTGACCGTTTGTTTGACTCGGCGAAAGCGATCGATTTGGATATCGGAATGTCTAAAGAGCAAATGGAAGAAGCGATTCTTGAGACGCTTCGGAAGAACAATTTAAAAGACGCTTATATCCGCCCTATCGTTTCCCGCGGCAACGGCGACTTAGGCCTTGACCCGCTGAAATGCAGCAAGCCGAATGTTTTCATCGTTGTTAAGACCATGTCTTCTCTGTACGATTCGACGGAACTCAAAGCAATCACCGTTGGCGTCCGCCGCAACGCTCCGGATGCGCTGTCTCCGAACATCAAATCTTTGAATTATTTGAACAACATCCTGGCGAAAATCGAAGCTAACGCCAAAGGCGGACAAGAAGCGATTTTCCTTGACCAAAACGGCTTCGTCGCGGAAGGCTCAGGCGATAATATTTTCATCATCAAAAACGGCGCCGTTTACACCCCGCCGACAATCAACAACTTAAAAGGAATCACGCGGGCGACAGCAATCGAACTGCTTGAAAAGAACAAAATTCCGATCCGTGTTGAAAACCTCAGTCTTTTTGACGTTTACACCGCCGATGAGATTTTTGTTACCGGGACCGCGGCTGAAGCGGCCGCCGTTGTTTGGGTTGACGGCAGAACCATCGGCACAGGAAAAACAGGTCCGGTTACCGCTCTCATGCTCAAAGAATTTGAGAAAATCACGAGCACGACCGGAACGGAAATTTACGCGGCAAAGAAACCGGCTGTAAAGAAACCGGCCGCAAAAAAGCCGGCTGCAAAAAAGCAATAAATTGAATTTAAAACGCCGGTTCGCCGGCACTTTCTTTTCTTTCTTTTTTTATTTATTTTTCGGCGGCGCTTGCGTTTCATTAATTATATATACTGAAAAACAGGTTATTGTTCACCGCGACCCGCGTTTATTATTAACTCAATTTTATTTCGGTACACCATGGCAACATTACAGGAACAGATTCGGGAAGTCGAAGAAGAAATTAAAAAAACGACTTACAACAAGGCCACTTCTTTTCATATCGGCCGGCTGAAAGCGAAGCTTGCGAAACTTCATGATGAAGTTGAGAAAAAAAGCTCTTCCGCCGGACCCGGCGAAGGGTACAGCGTTAAAAAATCGGGAGATGCGACCGTGACGCTTGTCGGTTTTCCGTCTGTCGGCAAATCTACGCTTCTGAATAAATTGACGGACGCGAATTCTGAAGTCGGCGCTTACGCGTTTACAACGCTTACCGTCGTTCCCGGCGTCATGGAATATAAAGGTGCCATTATTCAAATTTTAGACGTTCCGGGTCTTGTCAAGGGTGCCGCTTCCGGCCGCGGCCGCGGCAAAGAAGTCATTGCCGTTATCCGCAGTTCCGACTTGGTTATTTTCCTGCTTGACGTTTTCCAGCCGACGCACTATCAGGTTTTGATGGAAGAATTGTATGAAGCGGGGATCCGTGTTGATCAGGTGCCGCCGGACGTTGTCATTAAAAAAGTTGACCGCGGCGGTATCCGCGTCAACTCCACCGTTGATTTGGAATATTTAGATGAAGACACCATCAAATCCATTATGGATGAATATAAAATCCACAACGCGACCGTCCTTTTCAGAGAAAACATTACGGTTGACCAGTTTATTGATGTTGTCGCGGGCAACCGCAGTTATGTTTCATCCATGATCGTTGTCAACAAAGTCGATTTGGCGAATCGGCAGACATTGGACGATAATCAAAAAAGATATCCTGAAGCCGTCTTGATCTCGGCGCACAACAGCCAAAACTTGGATATGCTCCGTGAAGTTCTTTATGACCGCCTCGGCTTTATCCGCGTTTATATGAAACCTCAAGGCGAAGTGGCTGACTTGGAAGAGCCGATGATCGTCTTGCGCGGCACCGATATCGGTCAAATCTGCGACCGGCTTCACAAAGATTTCAGAAAAAAATTCCGATTCGCTTATGTTTGGGGCGCTTCCGCGAAACATCCGGGGCAGCGTGTCGGGCTGGAACATAAATTGACGGACAAAGACATTGTTTCGATTGTCATTCAGAAATAAACCGTTCCATCATAATATTTTTAATTTATTCCGCCCTTAACTTTTTATTCACCGTTTTTTAATTCATTCTTTTTATGACTTTTAGAGGAACTAAAATGACATTCAGCGCTTACATCAATTTTGGCGGCAATTGCCGCGAAGCGGTTACGTTTTACGCTCAAGTTTTCGGCAAGGACGCGCCGCATTTTTCAGTCTACGGCGACATGCCGCCTGACCCGTCTTCTCCGATTTCGGAGGACTCGGCGGATTTGGTGGTGTATTCCTCTATGGAAATCGGCGGCACGAATGTTATGTTCGGCGATGTGCCGTCGGGATTTGAACTTACTGCCGGGAACAATATTTCTTTGGTTTTCGGAAGCAAAAGCAAAGAGGAAATTCAAACCGTTTATGACCGCTTAAGCGACGGCGGAACAGTCACTTGTTCCCTTCAGGAAACATTTTACGCCGCTCTTTACGGAATGATTGTCGACAAGTACGGAATCATATGGCAGCTCATTTGGGAAGACGGCATTCAATGGAAATAATTTCATATTTCTGTTATTCGAGAGTTTTATTATGACAATTTCAAAACCGAGAGGAACACGTGATTTTCTGCCGGAAGAAACGGCCCGCAGAAGAAACGTTGAATTCAAGCTGCGCGAAGTCATTCAAAAATGGGGTTACGGAGAAGTGATCACGCCGATATTTGAGGAACTCGAACTCTTTACCCTCAAATCCGGTCAGGGCGTCATCGGCGAGCTTTACAATTTTACCGATAAAGGCGGCCGCGAAATGACGCTTCGGCCCGAGCTGACCGCTCCTGTCATGCGCGCTTACGTTAACGAAATGCAATCCTTTCCAAGGCCGATAAAACTTTTTTATTTTGAAAATTGTTTCCGCTACGAGCGTCCCCAAAAAGGCCGCTACAGGGAATTCTGGCAGTTCGGCGCCGAATTGATCGGCAGCAGCAAGCCGGAAGCGGATGCTGAAACGATTGCGCTTGCGATGAAGATGATTTCCGCTGTCGGAATTGCCGGCGACCTGAACATCGGAAATCTGTCCGTTCTCAGATATCTGCTTGCTCAAATCACAACCGAGTCAGCGGTTTCAGATCAAATCATGCGTTATATTGACAAAAAAGAGTATGAGAATTTGGACATTTATCTCGGTGAACTTTTTGTTTCCGCCGATTTGATTGATAAAATTCATCAGATCATTTCTCTCTCCGGCAAAGACGGTTTTGAAGCGGTGAAACGCGCCCGCAGCGTTGTCGGGGACTTGCCCGAATTGGACACTTTTGAAAAAACGCTTACGTTCCTCTCCGCTTACGGCGTTACCGATTACACCGTTGATTTCGGCGTTGCCCGCGGTTTGGATTATTACACCGGAATCGTTTTTGAAGTTTATGCCGACGGACTCGGCGCCCAAAAACAAATCTGCGGCGGGGGGTCTTATAAATTGATTTCTCTGTTTGGCGGCGGCGATGTCGTCTCAACGGGATTCGGGATCGGTTTTGACAGAATTATGGAAATCTGCGATCTTCCTGCTGAAAAACCGGAATCTGTCGTTTTGATCACAAAACCCCAAACCCAAATAAACGGCATTGAAATCGCGGAGAGGCTTCGTCCTTTCATCGCGGTTTTAACGGACGTGATGGGGCGCAATTTCAAAGCGCAGATGGAATACGCCAACACGGTTCAAGCCGATTACGTTTTGATTGTCGGTGAAAAAGAATTGGAATCGGGACTTTTGTCGCTGAAGGATATGAAAAGCGGCGAACAAGTTTCGCTGAGTTTGGAAGACTTGATTCTCAAGTTTTCCTGATTTTTTAAAAACGGCGGCAGGTGTTCGCATCTCTCTGCAAATCAGCGGATTTCAAACGCTGTTTCCTGCGTTTTGAAAAATGAAAAGACGGCGTCTTTCCGATTTAAATAAATAAAAAAGAGCGGCGGCCGAAAAAAGCTGCCGGACAATAATTTTAATTTTTTTACAAAACAAAAAATAATGAACAGAAATTATCTGCTCAGCATCATTTCCGCGGTTTCGGGCTTGTAAGTCCAGTCCATCGGCAGAACTTTTGAGTTGTGGTAGTATTTCACGAGTCTTCTGATCTTGGATTCAGTCAGCTGAAGAGATCTTTTGTTATGAAGGTCATGTTTGTTGGCCGCCAAGTGCTTTCTGAGTCTGAGCGCTTTGACGATCAGGTTGGTCAAGTCTTCCGGAATGTGGGGCGCGACTTCGTTGTCTTTTAAGATCTGCGTGATCTTTTTGCCGGTAAGCAATTTGACATCGCCGACACCGTGCTGGTCTCTTAAAATCATGCCGATCTGACTTGTCGGAACGCCCTGTTTCCACATATCAAGAACGAGTGTCGTCGCGTCTTCGGCGGTAACATTTGACCATTCGGGAACTTCGGTTCTGAGCGGCTTTTTTGAGCCGGACTTGCCTTTTCTTTTCGTGTGCATTTTTGCCATAATATCAACCTCAAAATAACCGCTACTTCAAAATACCGTTTCCGGAGCTTCTAATTTTCGGCTCCCGATATCTCTTCGCGTGTTATTGTGTCGAAAATAACTCAAGAATCGGATTTTAAAATAAAATCAACATGTTCGTTGAATCAAAATTCGCACCACTCAAAACAGCGATATGGTATATATATTTTAGGCAGTGCCAAGTTTTTCTTTTTTAAACTTTTTTTCAATTTTTCTTTCGGCGGCGTATGGCCTTTCTGTTATTCCCCGCCGTGAAAAACGCGCCTGTAAATCCATTTTTGCGCTCGGCTCGAGGCTTTTTGTATTTTGTTTGGGAACAAATATCGTATCAGCAAAATTTATAATTGTTCAGATATATGTTGCAGAATGATGCCTGAATCGGTCAAATCTTGCGCCTCAGTCCATTCATTTTTAATTATTTTACGGGATTTTATTTTATGATAACTCAAAACATTCATTCTCAAGAGGACGAAACAGTTGACTCGGATAATTCCGGTCAAAGACTTTCTTCGCCGCGAACGGACTCGGCGGTTTCAAATCGTTCCGAGCCGGAAGGATCCGATTCCAATAAAATGACGAAAGGCGTTTCTGCCCTTCTCGGAAATCCGAAGAAAGCCATGATCAAAGTTTCTCTTCCGGTCATGATCGCGCTCTTCTTTGAATCCATTTACAATCTTGTCGACACGTTTTGGGTATCCGGTCTCGGCTCTGAAGCGCTGGCCGCTGTCGGCTTAGCTTTTCCGTTTTTCATTGCTTTGATGGCGGTCGCAACCGGTATCGGTGTCGGCGCGGGGTCGGCCGTTTCCAGAGCCATCGGATCCAAAGACAAGAAAAGCGCGGACAAATTCGCGGCGCACGCTGTCATTTTTGCAGTTATCATGAGTTTTATTTCATGGCTGGCCGTTCCGTTCATGGAGCCGATTTTCATAATCATGGGCGCAGACGCGTCATTGGCAGCCACGGCAGCCGGATATATGAATCCGTTTATTTTCTGCTCCTTTTCCATCTTCCTTCTTAACATCGGCAATTCACTCCTCAACAGTGAAGGGAACAGCCGCAAAACAATGTTCGCGACAATCGTCGGCGCCGTTTTAAATATGATTCTTGACCCGATTTTCATTTATGATTGGGGTCTCGGGCTTGGTGTCAACGGCGCGTCTTACGCCAGCGTTCTGTCATTCAGCGTGTCGACAGTGATGATTTTGTACTGGTTTTTGATTCAAAAGAAAACATATGTTACGATCCGGTTTAAGGGATTCAGATTCGAATGGCCGATCATTCGCGACATCATTATTGTCGGGATTCCGGCGGCCGTCTCTCAGTTGACAATGTCCATTTCAACCGTTTTGCTGAACGTGCTTGTCCTAAACGTCGGCGGGACCGACGGCGCCGCAGTTTACACGACAGGATGGCGCATTATATCAATCGGCGTTATGCCGCTTTTGGGTCTTGCGACCGGAATGACAACAATGGCCGGCGTTTCTTTCGGTGGGCGTGATATCAAAAAGCTGAAATCCGTTTATTATTTCGGCATAAAAATCGGCTTGGCGATCGAATTGATTATGACGATTTTTGTTTTCATTTTCGCCGACCAAATCGCCGGTATTTTCGCGACAGGCGACTCCGCTTATCTTCAGACCGACATCGGAGGATTTCTGCGTGTCATGTGTCTGATTTTCATGTTCCTGCCGGCAAACATCCTGACATCTTCCATGCTGCAGGGTTTGAAAATGGGACCGTCGGCCTTGGTTTTGACTTTGATCCGCGCTTTCATCTTCGAAGTTCCGCTCGCTTATCTCTTAAGCATATACCTGGGACTCGGATTGTCCGGCGTTTGGACCGGCGCGCTTGCCGGAGATTTCTTGGTGATGTTAATCAGTTTCACCTTCGGCAATTATGTCATATGGGATCTGCTTAAAATTTATCACAAGCGGGCGAATACGACCTAAAACTTGACGGCGCCGCAGGTTTTTCAAATCACGGCGCTTGTTCAAATTGAATGCAGATGATTTTTACATAAAAAAAGCGTCCGGAATCAGTATTCCGGATCCATGCCGTCAATCGTCATAAATGACGATTCCATTTCTTTTTTCTTTCTGACGCGGTCCTTTTTATCTTTTTCCATGCTGATCGCCTGAATCGCGCCTTCATACAGAGATTCCAGTTCTTCGGCGGAGTTGAGCGTCAAAACGCAAAGCGCTTCCGGCAGGCTGCCGTTTTCAACAATAACGCCTTTGAAAACATGACCGATCGCGCCTGAAAGCTTTTCAACTTCGTTTGAAACTTCTTCCATGCTCAAATATTTTTTATCTCCTTTCAGAATAATCATCGCGCGGCCGCCTTCTTTGTAAACGTCGGTGGAGAACAGCAATCCGCGGGGAGATAAACAATTTTGAATGACGGTCCGAATCGGCATATCGTTTTCAGCTTTGAAATAGCCGACGGTGGCCAAACCCGCGCCGCCGCTCATAACGGTCTTAAAGTCACCCAAGTCGGTGACCATCATCATTTCACTGTCCAGCGAGTCCAACAAGAATAAAAGGCGCTTCGCAATCATGCTGTTGATGCCGTCGTACGCTTCCTGGACATTGCCGCCGATAGATTTCAAATATTGGTTGTCGGCTAAAATAATGCCGTCGCACGGCCCTTCTCTGAGTTCTTTCAGCATAAAAGCGGCATTTTGAAGGTAAAGCGTTCCTTCTTCTCTGAACGGCAAAATGATGAGCGCGTAAACCGGAAAATTGTGAGATTTTTTGAGTTCCTCAATCAGCGGCGGCGTAAATGAAGAGCCTGTTCCGCCGGAAGCGGAAGTGACGATGAAAGCGACATCGAAACTGCCTCTTTCTTCGATGGTCCTCAAAATTTGAGCTTTATGCGTTTCAAACACGTCTTTGCCGATATTGCGGTTTGCGCCGACGCCGTGAAGGTTTTTGATATGAACTCTGTCTTTGGCTTTGGTAAACTTCATTTCTTTCAAATCATTAATCGCCGTGTTGATCGCAATGGTTTGAACATTGCTTTGGTAATTATGTTTTGAAAAATATTTTGAAATGCCGCCGCCGGCTTCTTTGACATTGGAGCCGCGGTTCATGGCGTGTTTGTTGACAGCGTCTAAAATCCTGTTGCCGCATTGACCGTTTCCGATAAGTAAAACATTAAGCAAAATAGAACCCTCCGATCCGAATTCAAAATTATCTTTGTGAATTTTATGTTATTATCACTGATTAACTGATTTGTTTCATTATCAATTTTCGTATATATATCTGTTCTTCTGTCTTTATATCTCTCTCATCCCTGTTTTTTCTATTATCCGGACCGTCCGCCGTTGTTCGCCCGTTCCGATAATGTCGGCAAACGACGACATATATCATTCTTCCGTTATGCTGCTCTCCTTATTCCTGTGAACATCTTAAAAATCAATATGATCAACTCAAAACACTGAATAAAAATTAATAAAAATCAGAGATGTTTTATAACTGATTTAAATAAAAACCCTGAAAAATCTATGAAATAAAACAGAATAAAAGACTAAAATCCAATTAAAATTAAATGAAATAAAATTCTGAGTTTCAATGAAACGAACTCAGAATTTGTATTCTCTGTGCCGCCTCCAAATAAATAACGCGGCGCCGGCAATCAAAATCACCGGAATGAACAGGAAATACCAGTATTCTAAAAGAGTGCCGACCATATTATTTCCGACAGCGCTGTATGAGACGGATTGTATTGCGCCGGTCTTCGCGCTGCCGTTGTAATTATAGCTGTAAGCGATCGAAACGTCATAAACGCCTCCCGATTTCGCCGAAAGGGAATATTCAATCACTCTTTGGTTGTTCGGCGTCAGCGAATCCATGTAGTAAGTCGCCGTGTTGCCGTTTACGGTGATATTGTCACCGCTGATGGCTGCGCCGTCCGGAAGTGAAAAATCAATGCTGACATATTGGGCCGGCATCGTTCCCGTATTTCGGATTGTGATATTTCCGTCAATCTTTGAACGCGTGTGGTAATCCACCGTATTTCCGTTCGGGCCGGCCGCCGCAAACGTCAAAGCGGCCAAATCCGCAACAGTTATTCTTGCGGTATTGTTTTGAGTATAATTGTATTTTCCGCCCAGCTCGTTTTCAGCGTCGGCCGTTGCCTTCCCCAACTCATAATTTCCGGGCTCAACCGCTTTCAATTGATACACATAATATGTGTTGTTTGTGTTTTTGTTAATTGTTTGATTAACGGTATTGTCCGTTATCACGCCCGACATCATAAATCCCAGCGGAGCGTTCGGTTTGTGAATCGTAACGTTTTTCGCGTCATATCCGCCCGAATTATTGACATAAACGGAAACTGTGATTAAATCGTCAACGGATACATTTTCTGACGGCGTAACCACCTGCGTGATCACCAAATTCGGTCTTCCCGCTCCGGACGCGTTGCTGTGGCCGCCTTCAATGACTCCCGAATTCGTCACATTGGCGTTGCTCCAAATTTCCAATTTCACTTCGTTAAATCTGCCGACTTCTCTGAAATCAACCGCGTGGACCGTATAGTTTCCGTCTGCCGCGGCAAAACGCATCGTTTGATCTAATGATAATTTTGTCCCGTTTACTCTCGACCAGTTATCATTTTTCCATTCGTAAACGGAAATCGAAGCATTTCCTGTCGTGTTGCTGCTGTTGTCTTCATCTTTGGTGACGCCGACTGACCCGACATCAATGATAATATTATTTACCATAAAACCGTCGCCGCCTTCAATCCATTCCGTTGATTCCCACGCGGCGGCCGGCGTTACGGCAGCAATTATTACGGCCGAGAGAAATATTAATCCGATGCAGTATTTTCTCAATTTCAAAGTATTCCTCTTTTTTGATTTTTTTAAAATATTTTCCGCTTTTATTTATGAATTGTTTAAATATCATTCTTCTTATTTTTAGTATTTTTGGTTCTTCAGCCGTCGCAGAGTTCGGCAGCGTTTACTTGACAATATCGAGTCCGACGTCAATCCATTGCGCGTCATTTGTCACCGCGCTGAGAGAAATGACGTCTATGCCCGTGACGGCGTATTCTTTTAAATTTTCCTTGCGGATATTTCCGGAAGCTTCCAGTAACACACGCGCCCGCAGATTTTTCTGTTCTAAAAGAGAGACGACTTCACGGATTTGGCCCGGCGTCATATTGTCTAAAAGAATGATGTCGGAACCGAGTTCGGCCGCTTTAAGCGCCTGCTCTTTCGTATCCGCTTCGACTTCTATTTTTTTTGAAAAAGATGTCAGGCGTTTTGCTTCATTAAACGCTTGTTCCATTCCCATGATTTCGATATGATTGTCCTTAATCATGACCAAGTCTGAAAGATTTTGACGGTGCGGATCGCCGCCGCCGTCTAAGACGGCTTTCTTTTCATATTTCCGAATCCCGGGTGTCGTTTTGCGCGTCGCCGCGATTTTGGGCGCGTTTTTGCCGGCGGCGTCCGTTACTATTTTTACATAGCCGGCTGTGTTGGTCGCAATTCCCGATAAATGCGATATAAAATTCAGGACAAGCCGTTCGGCTCGCAGAATTGAAACGGAGTCGCCGCGGAGTTCGTACAAAATATCTCCGGCCTGAGCGGTTTCTCCCGGATTTTTTCTTTGCTGATACGTTATTTTCATATAATCTAAAATCGAGGACGCGATTTCAAGGCCTGAGACAACACAGTTTTCTTTGACAAAAATAATTGCCCGAACGTTCTGATTTTTGACAAGCGTGCAGGAAATATCATCGTCTTTCAAATCTTCTTCAAGAAACTGTTCAATTTCTTTCTGCAATATCATTTTCTTTCCCGCCGTTTCTTTTTAATTTAACAGTTTTTTGTTCATAAATCTTAATGAATTGGATTTTTAAATTAAATAGATTTGCAGTTAAAGATAATAATTAAATGATTTTCTTTTTTTGTGCGCAGCAAAAGACATAATAATACGAAAATATAAGATGCATCATCCGAAAAAGCACTCATATTGTTATTCAAATTCAGGATGTTCTTATTCATGCTTAAGATCGGCATTATCGGCTGCGGTTTCATCGGCACTCAAATATGTTTAGCGGTAGATTCGGGCGTAATTCCCGCTGAAATATTCGGCGTTTTTGATTTTTCTGATGAAAAAGCCGACACTGTTTTGAAACTTCTGAAAAAAAGCGGTTCATCAAATCGTTTGCCGAAAAAATATACGCCTGAAGAAATGATCGGCTCATGCGATTTAATCATTGAATGTGCTTCTCAAGAAGCTGTTTTGAAATACGCTCTTCCCGCTTTGGAAAAAGGCACCGATTTTATGGTTCTCAGTGTCGGCGCGTTCAAAAATCCGGATTTTTTTCTCAAAGTCCGAGAAACCGCGGCCGCACACGGCTCAAAGATCTATGTCCCTTCCGGCGCGATTGCCGGAACAGATGGCTTGAACTCGGCGGCCGTTGCCGGTCTGGATTCCGTGTCCGTCACGACGAGAAAACCGATTTCAGGTCTTGCCGGCTCTCCTTATCTCATTGAAAATAACATTGATCTCTCTGAAATCCGTGAGCCGACAACCGTTTTTGAAGGGACGGCGGCTGAAGCGGTTATCGGTTTCCCCAAAAATGTGAATGTCTGCGCAACCGTCAGCTTGTGCGGGATCGGATTTGATAAAACAGCTGTCCGGATTATCGCCGACCCGACGATTTCTGAAAATATTCATGAGTTGGAGGTTTGCGGTGATTTCGGCCGTATGAAAATGATGATTGAGAATCATCCGTCTCCGCAAAATCCGAAAACAAGCTATCTGGCAGCGCTCTCCGCCGTTTCGGCTTTGAAACGAATTACCGACCCGATACAAATCGGCTTTTGATTTTTTGTTTCTCTTATTCTCGTTTTTCCATTTTTCGTTTTTCCATTTTTCGTTTTCGTTTTTTTTCATTTTTCTTCCGTCCGATTTCCGAAATCGTTTAATAGGACGATACATTTGATTATTTATTTTTAAAGAATGGGATTATTATGGACAATAATGAAATTTTACGGCGTCTTTCCGAGTTGAAAGAAGAAAAAAACGCCGTCATTTTGGCGCATAATTACGCCCGCGCCGAAGTTCAGGACGCGGCTGATTTGGTCGGCGATTCCTTTACGCTCAGTCAAGCCGCCGTTGACTTAGACGCGGATGTGATTGTTTTTGCGGGCGTCCATTTCATGGCGGAAAGCGCTTATATTCTTTCGCCTCAGAAAACAATTCTTCTGCCGGACGCTGATGCCGGCTGTCCGATGGCGGATATGGTCTCCGCCGAAGCGCTTTGCGAAGCGAAAAAAAAGTATCCGAACGCGGCGGTTGTTTGTTATGTCAACAGTTCGGCGGCGGTCAAAGCCGAATCTGATGTCTGTTGCACCTCCGCAAACGCCAAAGAGGTGATTTCGGCAATTGAAGAAGATGAAATTTTATTTGTTCCCGATAAAAATCTCGGTCATTACGTTTCGACCCTGACGGACAAGAAAGTGCATCTATGGGACGGTTTTTGTCCGATTCACCAGCAAATCACCGCCCATGATGTCCTGGCGGCAAAATCACGGCACCCGGATGCTGTTTTTCTGGCGCATCCCGAGTGCCGCCCGGAAGTTTTAAAGTTCGCGGACGGCATTTTCAGCACGGCCGGAATCATTAAATACGCTGCCGCATCTTCCGATGCGGAATTCTTAATCGGCACGGAACAGGAAATGATGCATAAACTCAAAAAGGACAGCCCCGAAAAATCATTTTACCCCGTTTCCAAATACGCTTACTGCGC
Organism: Candidatus Methanimicrococcus odontotermitis; assembly: GCA_031286065.1. GTDB lineage: Archaea > Halobacteriota > Methanosarcinia > Methanosarcinales > Methanosarcinaceae > Methanimicrococcus > Methanimicrococcus odontotermitis. The sequence continues at coordinate 23,406 of JAITUZ010000059.1, forward strand.
CAATATGAAAATGGCGGCGCTGCCTTCAATACTGAACGCTCTTGAAACCGAAACGACGAAAATCACCGTTCCCGAAGAAATCCGCGTCAAAGCGAAAAAATCACTGGATCGGATGCTTGAAGCCGTTCCGAAATAATTGACGCGCAATTGACGCGCCGCAAACGGATGAAATTATGACTCTGATTCGAAAAATTTTGATATATCTGGAATTTATGAGATATAAAAACGCCGCCATGGCAGGTTTTTCATCAGTTGTCGCCGTTTTTGCCGCCGCTTCTATTTTAGAATATTCGATGGAAGGCACTTGGCTGTATAATCTTCTCCATCTCTGCTATATTTTCCTGATGGTTTTTTTGGCAACAGGCGCGGGCAACATGCTCAATGATTATTATGACATTGACATTGACCGCGTGAATAAGCCGAATCGTCCGCTACCGTCCGGCCGTATCGGATTAAAAGAAGCCGTTTATCTGACGTTTATTTGTTTCTCCGCCGCGCTTTTGATTTCATTTTTGATCAATCCGGTTTCCGGAATAATTGGCTTCATTAATATTTTTATTCTGATTTGGTACGCTAAGACGCTGAAGCGGACCATTCTCCTCGGCAACTTGTCCATTGCTTATCTGACCGGATCGACTTTCCTCTTCGGCGCCTCTTTCTTCGGGCCGGACGGCGTCATTGTGTTGCTGCCGCTTTTCCTTTTGGCTTTTCCGGCAACGGCCGCGCGCGAAATCGTCAAAGACATTGAGGACATTAAAGGGGATTCGGAAGACGGCGCCATTACTTTTCCGATCCGGTTCGGAGAAAAAGCATCCGCTGCGCTGGCATCCGGATTTGGGTTTTCAGCGGTTCTGCTCAGTCCGCTTCCGTATTTTATGGGGATTCTGACGGTTCATTATCTTTACGCGCTTGTTTTCGGAATTTTGTGTTTCATCTTCGCCATTTACGTTTTGGCGGCCAAAAGAGATTACGCTGAATCTTCCAAATTTTTTAAAATCGCGATGTTTTTGGCTTTGGCAGCTTTCCTCATCGGTCTCTTCTAATTTTTCTTCTTCTTCTTTTTCTGATTCTCGTGTCTGATTCAAAATCAATATATACTATTGAAGCGGATTGACTACGTATTCTACATCACTCACTTAAATTCGGTTACACGGGGTTGACCCTTGCATGAAAATTGAAGAATGGGACGAATATCATGCATTTATAAATGCGATTACTGAGGCGGTTTCAAATATCTCTGAGTTTCCGTCTTTGACAAAAATAACGGAGTATGTGTTTAATGCAAGCGGTAAAAAACTTCGTCCAATGGTCATCACACTTTCCTGCGGCGCCTGCGGCGGCGATTATCATGACTCGATAAACGCGTGTCTCGCAATCGAAGGCATTCACACGGCTTCTTTGGTCCACGACGATATCCTGGACGAAGGACTGATGCGCCGCAACCGGCAAACGCTTCATACGCTGTACGGTCCGGCAGCCGCCATTCTGTGCGGCGATTTTTTGATTGCCAAAGCGATCGAATGGATTTCTGTTTACGAAAAACAAATTGTATGGGATTTCGGTCACTCCGGCGCGCTGCTTTCCGAAGGCGAGGTGCTGGACGCCGGCATCAAGCGCGGCGAAATGACGATGGACGAATATATTGAATGCATTTATAAAAAAACAGCCGCCCTTTTCGAAATCAGCGCAAAAATCGGTTCTCGGATCGCTGTTCCGGGCAATGAGGAAATGATCGGAAAATTCGGCCGTTTCGGGTATGAACTCGGCATGGCTTATCAAATCGTTGATGATCTGCTTGAGGATTTCGGCGTTTACGAAGACAAAGAATCCGGCGTTCTTTCCGACAGCCTTTTTTCGATTTATCTGCGTTCTATGGACGCAGGCGCCGCGGCAAAGGAAACGGTCGGCGTCGCTGAAGCTTATCTGCTTCGCGCCAAAGAAGCTTTATCCGGTGTCGCCGAGTCGCCGTCCAAAGAGAAATTATTTGCGCTTGCCGATTACGTAAACGGTCTGATGGACAGCGTCAGATCCGTGCCGTCTCGGCGCTGATTCGTCGGTTCTTTTCTCTTCTTCTTTTTTTCGGCCGGCGTTTCTCACTCTGAATCGGAAATTTTTATATCCGTCTTTCTCTAATCTACTTTTCAAAAAGAGGTTTATTCTAATGCAAATTTATGATTATAAGGTTGTCAAAATCAACGCTGATATCGTTGACGGCAAAGTCGTTTTAGAATCCGCGGGGCCGCTTTCAATCGCGGTGAAACCGATGATTCAGAAAATCAACACGGTTTTTCAGGAAGAAAAGCCGATTTCAGTTACGGATGACAAAATCATTTTTTCGACGTGGATTCCTGAAATCCCCGGTCCCGTTTTTAATCGGATGATTCATTCTCAAATCGGTTTTTCGCTTTTGAATAAAAGAACGCCGGACCAGTTATCTGTCGGTGTCACCCCGCGCTGCCCGAATAAATGCATTCACTGCGGCGCAGCCGACATGATGGCGCCGAATAATGAAATGACTGTCGAAGAAATTAAAAGCACAATCAATCAGGCGCTGGATTTGGGGACCTATCTCATTACGATCGACGGCGGCGAACCGATGGTTCGAAATGATCTGTCTGAAATCGTCGGAAACATTGATAAAACCAAAACAACGGTTTCCATGTTCACCTCCGGTTTCCGTCTGAACGGCGAGCGCGCGGAAGCGCTCAAAAACGCAGGTCTCAATTCCGTTAAAATCAGTTTCGACAGCGCTGACCCCGAAGTTCATGATAAATTCCGCGGAAGAAAAGGCGCTTTCGAAGGCGCGGTCGGTGCCGTTAAAGCCGCCAAAGACGCAGGCATTATGACGGATATGTATCTGACGATTTCACCGTACAACATTGACAATATTGATGATTTGTACCAAACGGCAGCCGATCTCGGCATGGATGAAATGTCCATGACCGGCATTATCGCGGTCGGCAATTGGAAAGAGCATGAAGATGAAGTGCTCACCCGCGCGGACGCCAAGCGGCTGGAAGCGTTTCACAAAAACAAAAATTCCGTCTCTGAAGGTCCGCGCGTAACGGCGCTGCCTTATCTTATGGGTCCCGACATGTTCGGCTGTTTCGCCGGCAGCCGCTGGATGCACATCGCGTCCACGGGAGACGCTCTGCCGTGTCCGTACACGCCGTTGTCTTTCGGAAACATCCGTACGGCACCGCTTTCCAAAATCTGGTCTGATATCGGCAAGCATCCCGCTTATAAAAAACAATCGTCGGTGTGCCTGATGAGAGACCCCGAATTCCGTCAAAAATACATTCATACAATTCCTAAAGACGCTGTACTGCCTTATTATTCCGGGCCGAAACAGTCTTGATGGAATCCGTTTTTAAGATTCACCTCTTTTATTTTTTAAAACCGTTTCGCTTTCCTCATTTTTTTAGATTCGTTTTCCATTTTTCACTTTTTTAAGGTTCGCTTCCCTATCTTCATTTCTTTTTTAAGGTCCTCTTGACGATTTTGAGAGAACGGAAATATTTTCGGTGTCTTGAATTTATCACGATTCCGCGTGATGGTTTCGGACGTTTTCATTTTCATCGTTCGCTCCTTTTTTTGAAAAAACGGCAAAACCTTTTTAATATAGTCTTTCTTTATTCGTTTTGCATTTTGGAGCTTTTTGCTTAAAACATGCATTGGGGGCACAATTTCTGCCGCGGGATTCTGTCATGAACGTTCATGGCTGACGCCGAAGGCGGTTCAATAAATCATTGAAAACGAATTGTTTTAACCAATTTGCTTATATATGGGGTAATGAATTGACTACTTTACCCTTTATCTGACGCAATGTTCTTTCATATTCGTGATGAACATTCGTTAAAAATATAGAGACGGTATTCGCATGGCTAATAATGAAATCTTATCTGAAATTAAAAAGGCAGAAGAAGATGCAAAAAAAGCGGTAAGCGAGGCCACCGAAGCTAAAAACCAGACAATTGCGAAAGCACGCGCGGAAGCGCGCCGAATTGTCGAAGACGGCGAAGAAGACGCGGTGAAAACCGCTCAGGACGCCCTTCGTTCCGGCGAGGCTGAAATTGATGCCAAACGCAATGAGATTGTTGAAGCAGGTGTTCGCGAAGCTGAATCTGTAGCTGTGAAATCCCAATCAAATATTCCAAAAGCGGTTGATTTTTTACTTGAGGAATTTGAAAGGGAGATACGCGTATGAGTTACCCGAAACGAATGTCTAAAGTTTTGATTGCCGGTCACAAGAAACATCTTGAAGCGGCGGTCGATGCCTTGTATGAAGCGGATTTGCTTCATGTAGAGGACTTTGTCGAAGGCGACGACTCTGATTTTGAAATCGGCATGCCGATAAAATATGGCGAAGAAGTCTCAAGAAAGCTTGTTAAAGTCCGTTCGATTGCCAGCACTTTAAGCGTCAGGTCGACTGATGAAACCGTCCCGCTGACGGAATCAGATGTTTCCAAACAGCTTGATGCGACGCTGGAAGAGATGGACACAGAAATCGGCCGCAACGCAGAGGAATTATCCCGTCTGGATGCCCGCGTCAAAGACATCGAATCCGCAGAAAAAGAACTTGTTCCTTTTCTCGGTTATGATATTGGCTTGGAGTATTATGGCGGCTATGGTAATTTAGCTGTTTTTTCAGGTACGGTTTCTTCTCTTAACGAATCGCGCCTTCTTGAAATTACTGACGCCTATCAGCTTTTCACTGACTCCGGCTCCAAATTCTTCGTTCTTTTTGTTTCGAAGAGATTTGAAAAGGATATCCAATCCGTCCTTGCCGACATGGGTTACAAAGAAATGAGAGCGCCTGATAAATCCGGACGCCCGTCCGATATTTATGCAGGCCTTGAAGCTGAAAAATCAGAAATACAAGCACAGATTGAATCTTTAATTGCAAAGCGTGCGGCTCTTAACGAAAAATACGGAAATTTCATCCTTGCAAGCGATGAGTATCTCAGTATTTTGAGTGAAAAAGCCGAACTGCCTTTAAGAATTGCCACGTCCGAACATACGTTTGTCATTGAGGGGTGGGTCCCGACGAACAACTTTGATGAATTCACCGAAGCGGTTTCCAATAAAACCAATAACGGTGTTCATATCACGACACTTAAAGTCGATATGCATGATGAAAAAGAGATTGCAAAGATTCCGGTGGCGTATGAAAACTCAAAGTTTGTCAGTCCGATGGAAGCGGTCGTTGATCTCTATTCAAGACCGAAGTACAATGAAATCGACCCGTCATCTGTTTTGGCTATTTCCTTCCCGTTAATCTACGGTATGATTCTCGGCGATATCGGTTATGCCCTTGTTTTGATGACCTTGGCTTTCCTCGTGATGAAATTCATGAAATCGGACGCTGTTAAACAATTGATGTACGTCCTTATCTATTGTCAAATCTTCGCTTTGTTCTTCGGTATTATTTACGGTGAGTTTATGGGATTCCCGCTTGCGGGTTTGCTGTCTCACGGCGAATATATTCCGGGGCTGATTCCGGGTCTTGAAACAATCGTTTTTGATTTCGGTATTGTTCCCGGCGAGAGTTTTATGCTCCCGATCCACAGAACGCATATGATTATGACATTTTTAGTCGCTACGGCTGCTTTCGGATTCCTGCATCTTAACGCCGGCTTTATCCTCGGTTTTTTCGATCTCAAAGGCCAGCACGGTATTAAGCATGCGGTTTTAGAAAAACTCAGCTGGATCGTACTTGAAATCGGTGCCATCGCGGCAATCGCTGCGTGGTATCTTGGAATCGGCGTCGCCGGCATTGCCGTCGGTGCTATTATTGCAGTTATCGGTGTCGGTATGCTCGCGAAGGGCGAAGGTATCAAAGGACCGATTGAAATTCCGGGTCTTCTCGGAAACATGCTGTCCTATACGCGTATTATCGCGGTTGGTCTTTCTTCTATCTACATCGCATCAACTGTCAACGACATCGCCTTCGGCGGTCTTATTTGGACCCCTGCGGACGGTTTTAGTGTTCTGATGTTTGTATCTATTTTGATCTTTATCCTCGGACACTCATTAAACACTGTTCTGAGTATCATCGCTCCCGGTTTACACGCGCTCAGATTGCAGTATGTCGAATTTTTCGGCAAATTCTATGCCAGCGGGGGCAAAGCTTACAAACCGTTTGGTCACTTAAAGAAGTATATTTTGGAGGAATAAAATTATGGTTGAACTTACAACAGAAGGTCTCGCAGCATTATCAAAAGCAATCGCAATCGTCGGTACCGGCATCGCGTCCGCATGGGCTGAAAAAGTCATCGGTGCAGCAGCAGTCGGCGCAATGGTTGAAAACGAATCTCTTTTCGGTAAGGCGCTCGTTTTGACCGTTCTCCCGGAAACCATCGTCATCTTCGGTCTTGTCGTTGCAATTCTTATCTAAATTCAAAATTTTAAGAGCGGGGCGGCTTTTTTCCGTTTCCGCTCTTAATTTCACAGGTGTCAGCATGGGACTGGAAATCGTATTAAATGATATTACTGAGGGCGCCAAGGCAGATGTCCAACGTATCAACGAGGAAGCGAAATCGGCTTCTGACTTGATCATCGAAGAGGCACGCCAGGCTTCCAAAGAAGCACTGGGGTCCCGTCTTGCCGAGGTTGAAGAAAAACTCGAACAACAGCGCCAGCAGGTATTATCAAGCGCCAATTTAGAGGTGAAGCGTATTGCTTTAAACAAGCGCAAAACCTTATTGGATCAAGTCTATGATCAAGCCCTTGAGAGAATTGCGGATTTGCCTGCAGTCAAAGATGAGGAATACCTCAAAGCGCTGATTGAAGCGAATGAAAAAGACGGTCACCGGATTTACTCTAATAAAAAATCCGAAAAACTCGTCAAAAAACTCTCTTCCTTGGAATACGGCGGAAACATCAACTGTATCGGCGGTATTGTTATTGAAAACAAGGAAGGAACAGTTCGATTGGATTTTACGTATGATTTGATTATCAAGAGTGCTTACGACCGTTCACTGAAATCTATCTCTGATATTCTCAACGGGTGATTACAAATGCTGAATACGCAAAAGAGCAGGAAAAATTCGAAATCCGCGCAGGATTTTCTGCCGAATTCCGTCTTCAAAAACATTCCTTCCCGTCTGCCGGCATTTGGAAAAGGGTCATCCAATTATCCGTATGCGGTTACCCGTATTCGTGCAATGAGAGTCAAACTTTTCCCCCGCGACGCGTATCCCAGATTCTTGAACATGAGTTTGGATGAAATAACGCGTAAAATCGGGGAATCCGAGTACAAGCAAGACATCGATGAGCTCTCCAGGGAGTACAGCGGCGTCAACTTGATTGAACACGCATTAAACAGAAACATGGCGGAATCTTTCCAAAAAGTTTTACGAATTACGGAAGGCGAACCGCATGAACTTGTTCTGGAATACCTTCGTGTTTTCGACATCGAGGACATTAAGACAATTCTCAGAGGCAAGCTGCACAGCATCCCCGAAGATCAAATTTTACAATCTTTGGTCACGGGCGGCGAACTTCGCTATACATTCTTGTCCGGCTTGGTGACCAAGTCCGTTGATGAGATCATTGCCTCATTCAGTGACTCTCCGTACGGTCCGATTTTAAAAAGATTTGACGGAAACAATCTTCCTGAAATCGAAAATGAATTGGGCAAGTTTTATTACGAGAATCTTTTTGAAGCAATCGGCTGGCCGGGCTCTGCAGACCGTAAACAGTTTGATCAGTTCGTCCGCAGAGAAATCGATATCAAAAATTTAAGTTTGCTTCTGCGCGTTAAAAAATATGAAGCTCTCGAAAATGAAGAAAGAGAAGGCACGCCGTGCATTATTGAAGATCTCTCTTCTATGATGATTCCGCACGGACTTTCATTGAATACGGAGAAACTGAAGACTTTATGTTATGATGATTTCATTGAAGCGCTTCGTTTGACGCCTTACTGGGATGTTATCAGTCCCGTTCTTGAAAATTCGGATTTGAAATCCGTTTCTTTGACAGAAGTTGAAGCGCGTCTTACAAGGTACAACTTGACGAAAGTGACCCAAAATTCTCGTCTTTTCTTGATTTCGATTATTCCGATTTTGGAATTCATCATCTATAAAACCAATGAAGTCCGCAATTTAAGAATTATCGTTCGCGGAAAATCGGCTGGTATGGACAATGAATTAATCAAAAACCGGTTGGTGATTCTTTAATGGAAATATCAGTAGTTGGAAACAGTGATTTCGTTACGGGTTTTAGGCTTGCCGGTATCCGTAAAGTTTATGAAACAGATCTCAGCGGCGTTGAACCGGTTGTTCGCACCGTTTTAGAAGACAAAGACATCGGCATTCTTGTGATGCACAACGATGATGTTTCAAAGCTGCCGGAATCACTCAAAGAGTCACTGAACGCTTCCGTTCAGCCGACCGTTGTTACGCTTGGCGGTTCGGGTGAAGGCTCGACGAATTTAAGGGATAAAATAAAACAGGCGGTAGGTGTTGATCTTTGGAAGTAAAAGGTAAAGTTTATCGAGTGGCGGGACCCGTGGTTACTGTGGTCGGCTTAGACACAAAAATGTATGATGTGGTTAAAGTCGGTCACGAAGGCCTTATGGGCGAAGTCATTAAAATTGTTGGAAACAAATCCATCATCCAGGTTTACGAGGAAACCTCCGGCATTAAACCCGGAGAACCTGTCGAGAACACAGGTCTTCCTCTCTCTGTTGAACTCGGACCGGGTTTGCTTGAAAGTATCTATGACGGTATTCAAAGACCTCTCAGCGTCTTGAAAGATGAAATGGGCAACTTCATTAAAAGAGGAGTGTCCGCAGACGGTCTGAACCACGACAAATTTTGGGAATTTAACGCATGCGTCAAGAAAGGCGACGCTGTGAAGCCCGGAGATGTCATCGGTACCGTTCAGGAAACCGAAAACATTGAACATCGCATCATGGTGCCCCCGAATACGCAAGGCGGCGAAATCGCCGAGATCAAGAGCGGCAAATATACGGTTGACGATGTTATTTGTAAATTGAAAGACGGAACGGAGCTGAAAATGGCTCACAAGTGGCCGGTCAGAGTGCCCAGACCCGTTTCCAAAAAATTGGCTCCGAAAATCCCCTTGATTACCGGACAGCGTGTTCTTGACGCATTGTTCCCGGTCGCAAAAGGCGGTACCGCAGCTATCCCCGGACCTTTCGGTTCCGGAAAAACCGTGACGCAGCAGCAGCTTGCAAAATGGTCTGACGCAAACATCGTCGTCTACATCGGCTGCGGTGAACGCGGCAATGAAATGGCGGAAGTTTTGAACGAGTTCCCTGAACTTGAAGACCCGCAAACCGGACGTCCGCTCATGGAACGTACAGTTTTGATCGCGAACACGTCCAACATGCCCGTGGCTGCCCGTGAAGCGTCCGTTTACACCGGCATCACCATTGCCGAGTATTTCCGTGACATGGGTTACGACATCGCTTTGATGGCCGACTCAACATCCCGCTGGGCGGAAGCGATGAGAGAAATTTCATCCCGTCTTGAAGAAATGCCCGGTGAAGAAGGTTATCCGGCTTACTTGTCCGCGCGTTTGGCAGAATTCTACGAGCGCGCCGGCGTGGCTCAGTCTCTCAACAACGCTACAGGGTCCATCACCGTTATCGGCGCGGTTTCTCCGGCCGGCGGCGACTTCTCAGAACCTGTGACTCAAAACACGCTTCGTATCGTGAAAGTGTTCTGGGCGCTGGACGCAAAGCTTTCTCAGAAGAGGCACTTCCCCGCGATTAACTGGCTGAACAGTTATACGCTTTATAAAGACACCTTGTCTTCCTGGTACACTGAAAACGTGGCGCCGGACTGGAACGACCTCCGCGGAAAAGCTATGGAAATCCTCCAGCTTGAAGCGGAATTGAACGAAATCGTTCAGTTGGTCGGTTCTGACGCGCTTCCGGAATCTCAGCAGGTTTCAATGGAAGCCGCCCGTATGATTCGTGAAATCTTCCTTCAGCAAAACTCTTTCCACCCCGTTGACACTTACTGTTCATTTGACAAACAGTACAAGCTTCTCAAGAGCATCATGAGATGGAATGAACTTGCCGAGAAGTATTTGACAGACGGCGCGTCTATTAAGGCGCTGGTCACCATGGATTCTAAAGCGGAATTGGGTAAAATCAAATATGAAGAAAACTTCGATTCGATGCTCACCGATGTCATGAACAAGATGGAAGCGGAATTCGCAGAAATCGGCAGCGGAGGTTATTAAAATGGTCAAAGAATATAAAACGATTACACAAGTCGCGGGCCCGTTGATTTTCGTTGAGAAAACAGAACCTGTCGGTTACGGTGAATTCGTGAACATTCGCTTGGCGGACGGCACCATCAAAAGAGGAGAAGTTTTGGATACCTCTGAAGATATCGTCGTTGTTCAGGTTTATGAAGGAACGGGCGGTCTTAACAAGGACTGCGCTGTGACCTTTACGGGTGACAGTTTGAAACTTCCGGCATCTATCGACCTTCTCGGAAGAATTTTGTCCGGCTCCGGCCTTCCCAGAGACGGCGGTCCGCAGATCGTTCCCGAGAAAATGATGGACATTTACGGCGCCGCGATGAACCCGTATTCCCGCGCGCAGCCGGAAGAGTTCATTCAAACCGGTATTTCGACCATTGACGGTACCAATACACTGGTCCGCGGTCAGAAACTTCCGATTTTCTCCGGTTCAGGTCTTCCGCACATGGAAATCGCTCTTCAGATCGCCAGACAGGCTCAAGTTCCGGGATCTTCCGAAAAGTTCGCCGTCGTTTTCGCCGCAATGGGCATTACCAACGAAGAAGCGCAGCACGCGATGGCAGATTTTGAGAAAACAGGCGCTCTCGAGCGCGCGGTCGTTTTCCTCAACCTTGCCGATGACCCTGCCGTCGAGCGTTTGATTACGCCGAAAATGGCATTGACGACCGCCGAATATTTGGCTTATGAGCATGACATGCACGTTCTCGTTATTTTAACGGACGTGACGAACTATTGTGAAGCTCTCCGCCAGATGGGCGCCGCCCGTGAAGAAGTTCCGGCAAGACGCGGTTATCCGGGTTACATGTACACCGACTTGGCCGGTATCTATGAACGCGCCGGCGTTATTAAAGGCAACAAAGGCTCCGTTACTCAGATCCCGATTTTGACCATGCCGGGCGACGACATCACGCACCCGATTCCTGACTTGTCCGGTTACATTACCGAAGGTCAGATCGTGGTTTCGCAGGAACTGCACAGAAAAGGCATTTATCCGCCGATCAACGTTTTACCGTCTCTTTCCCGTTTGATGAACTCGGGTATCGGTAACGGCAAGACTCGCGAAGACCACAAAGCGGTTTCTGACCAGCTTTATGCCGGTTACGCCGAAGGCCGCGACCTCAGAGGTCTCGTCGCAATCGTCGGTAAAGAGGCTTTGTCTGACCGCGATAAGAAGATTTTGGAATTCGCGGACTTGTTCGAAGATAAATTCGTTCGTCAGGGACGTTCTGAAAACAGGTCCATTGAAGACACTCTGGCAGTCGGCTGGAATATTCTTTCCAGTTTGCCCAAAGCGTATCTCGGAAGAATTGACAATAAATATATTGACAAGTATTATCCGGAAAACAAAGCTGAGTGATGGCAATGGCAGTTCAAGACGTAAAGCCGACGCGTTCCGAGCTTCAGGATCTTCAAAAAAGGATCAAACTCTCTCAAAACGGTTACAAACTGTTGAAAATGAAGAGAGACGGTTTGATTTTGGAGTTCTTTAAAATCCTGAATCAGGCGCGAGGGGTTAGAGAAGAGTTGGATGCGGCGTACGCGAACGCCGTTGAAAAAGTCAACTTGGCCTCAGCCGTAGACGGGTCATTTGCCCTCAAATCGGCCTCTTTCGCTGTCGATGCTGTTCCGACCATCGAACTCAAAAGCACCAACATTATGGGTGTCGTGGTTCCGAAAATCGAAGGATCCGATGTCCACAAGCCTCTTCACCAGCGCGGTTACGGTCTTGTCGGCACCGATGCCTATATTGACGATGTGGCGGACGCTTATGAAATTCTCGTTGAGAAAATTATTGTCGCCGCCGAACTTGAAACAACCATGAAAAGACTTCTTGACGACATCGAAAAAACCAAGCGCCGTGTCAATGCGCTGGAATTCAAAGTCATCCCGGAGTTTCAGGAACAGGTCAAGTTCATCCGTCTCCGCCTTGAGGAAATGGAAAGAGAAAGCATGTCAAGTTTAAAGAAAATTAAAAAGAAAAAAGCTGCTTTGCAGTCTTGATTTCGGCAGAAGAGTCTTTTGACTTTTCTGTTTTTTTACTTTTTTGTATCTGTATGTTTTTAAACTCAAATTATGGTATTATTCATTAAATACTTTAAATTATTAAATTTAATGTGCATATTTTTACGACAGTCCTATTATAAGTACTTCAGGTGTCACTCATAAAGTTGTAAACTTGGAAGGTGCAGAATCGGTTGTCGGTGGCTATTTTTCGAATGCAAATTGGCAAGTACAATCAAATTATATTAGGTTATTCAACTCCGGTACCTTTGGTCAAAATGCATCAAATAATGGCAATGCAACACAAATCACAAGATAACGGGGTAAAATATGTTTCAGAATCAACAAAAAGAAGTGTTATGTAACTTTTTTACTCAGCCGCTGCTGTTTGTATTGTCGCGCCTGCGATTTTCCTCTCCGGATATTAATTAACTTTTGTACCTTCATTTCCATCCTTTCCGGAAAAAGTTCGGAATTACTTGTTCAAATAAATATATAATTGAAGTCTTTGTATATTTACAAAATCTGACTTTCAAAAAAGAAATTCTGCGGGTTTTATTCGGATTATTTCGAAATTTTGCAGATTTTTGAAATTATGCCGGTTTAATGGCAATTCATTTCTGTAAATCCTTTTTATCCGAAATCTTAATTTATGAATCGGTGACGTCTGATGTCCGAAAATCAAAATGAATCTGTTCCTCTTCAGCAAACAAAAACGGAAAGAATCACAAATATTCTGTCTTTTTTCGTTTCTGCTTTTTTAACTCTCAGTTTTATCATTTTTTATCCGAAATCCAATACTGAATATTTGATGTTCGCGCGGCTTTTCTTTTTCTTTTTTGCCTGCGGTTCAGGTTTTATCGGCGGCGTGTCTCTCATTCGTCTCATCAGCAACAGAAAATATATTGTCCAAAAATATATCCGCATTCAGATCGCGTCCGTTCTTATCGTTTTATTGCAGTGGGGAATTCTTATTCTCGCATCGGGCGTGACAACTGATCTTTCTCTCACGGGTGCAATTCCTCGTGAATCGTTTTTGGTTTTATCAGCGTCAGCATTTGCTGCAGGCGTTTTTATTCAGATTTTGATGGTTTATACAGATGATATTGCTGAAAAGTTTCAAGGTGTCAAAAGCGGTGAAAATGCAAAAAGCCGGGCGAGGATGCCGGATAAGAAAACGAAATGGCTGAATTCTTTTCAGTTTGCGGGGGCTCTGTTTATTTTATTTTTCTTTTCTATTTTTTGTTCTGAGCCTGATGAAGAATTTTTAAAAATAGCACGGCATTTCGGTTACATGTTTCCGGGCATTCTCGGGGTGAGTGTCGGCGCCTCTTTATTCGATTCGATCAGCGGCCGAAAACAAACAAAACCGAGAAATGAAGGGGAACTTGTCATTTTTATGATTGTTCTTATCATCATCGTTCTCGCTCTTATTTTCGGTCTTGGCATCTACAATTATTATGAATTTGTCCGCTCCGGCATTATTCTTCCGCCTCTGCTGAAATTTTCGGGAATTCTGTTTCTTGCCGGCATTTGTGTACGCTGGGCCGCTCTTTATTTGGATGATTTTGTTGAAAAACGCCGATCGAAAAAGGAATTATAATTCTGACAGATTTCACTGTCAGAATCGTTGGAGCTTCAATGAAGTCAAATTTATTTCAGTTCATTTTTTATTTTTTGAATCATCTTATATGAAAATTAACACCGTCCTTTTTTGATCTTTTATGTTTTTGTTTTTTTATCTTCCATTTTCGGTGATTCTCAGATTTCAATTTATTTTTTTAATTTATCGGGTTATGAAAATTAAAAATTTATTTATATGTGCCGCCCGTCTCTTTTTTGACCTCATTTCGGGAAATCCGTTCATCTGAATCTGATCACCTGAATCATGGCAGTTGTCAGACGATTGATATTTTACAAATATTTAGGGAGATATAATGGTAAAATTTACAAAAAAACAGTTTGCTTTATTTTCGGTTGCTTTAATTGCCCTTATTGCAGGAACGGCCTCAATTTTAATATTTTGCGAAAAAGGATTATTCCCCTCTTTCAACGGAGATGATGATATTTTACGGATTCATTTATCTTATGCTGTTGATGTTTCCAATCCGTATGAACTTGTCGGCGACGCTGATTACGTCTTTGCTGCCAAAGTCGATAAAATGGTCGGCAATACGTATAATAATCCGTTCGTGTATTCGCATACGAATTATATGATTACAGTTCTTGACAATATCAAGGGAGAACTCGTTGCCGATGAATCTATTCCGATTGAAAAGTCAGGCGGTCTCGGTAAAGACGGAAAAACGATAACGCTTCATTAAAACGATTCCCTTCCTGAAGTCGGAAAAGTTTATGTTTTCCTGGCTTATGCGCAGCCTGACGGGACGCTTCTCATCGCGGGGCCGAATTCAAACATTGAAATCGGTTCGGTTGACTCTTTTGAGGCGGATTCGGTATTTTCAATCCGTGAATCGCCCGAGTATTTGAAAATGATCGACGCTTATGAAAATCAAATCGTTCGCGAGCGCGGCAGAATGGTTTCGATATACGACGCAAACGCCGAAAATTAAGAAAAAGATATCGGTTTTGATTTTGGCAGAAGAGTTTTTTCTTCTGTTTCTTTTTTGATACGAATCTACTTTTTTAGCGTTTCGAATTGAGGCGGCTTCAAGCCTGAGTAAGCCGAACGCCGTAAATCTCAAATGTTCATTGTACGGCGGAGAGGAATGCATATATACAATGAACACTTTTGCACATACTAGAACAAAATAGGACATCAATTATGCTGAATATCACCACATTTTTAGACGCGAATATGCGCCGCCTCTCAAAAAATGTTTTTTATTGCCCGGAGCGGGAGGCGTATTACACCTCCGCCGAAATCCTTTCAATTTCTTCGGGACTCGCCGAAAAATTGAGGGAGAAGGGAATCGGAAAAGGCGATCGCGTTTTAATTTATTTGAATAATTCTCCCGAATACTTATTTTCTTATTTTGCGATTTGGAGAATCGGCGCCGTTGCCGTTCCGACAAACCGCGTCTATACAAAATCCGAATTGGATTACATGATCCGAAATTCCGGCGCCTGTTTGGTAATCACTGATGAAGCCGGCGCGGGTTTATTTGATGAAAATCCGAGTTTTTCCGTTTTCATTCCGGCGGGAATCGAAGAGATGAGAACTTATCCGATTCTGCCGCCGACGCCGACAGAGCCCGAAGATTTGTGCCAGATTCAATACACTTCCGGGACAACCGGTCAACCCAAAGGCGCGATGCTGACGCACGGCAACTGGCTGGCCGCCGTCTCTAATGAGACAGACGTCATGGAATTTACGGAGTCGGACGTTTATTTGGGTATCTATCCGATGGGACATGTCGGCCTCAGCTGGGGCATTTCCGCTTTGCGGGCAGGGTCGCTTTACATCATGATGGAACGCTATGATTTGGAAAATTATCTGCGCTTGATAGAAACGCACGGCGTGACCGCCCTTTCCGGAATGCCGCCGGTGATCCATTCATTCGTCAGCTGCCCGCCGGAAACCGAAGAGCGCGTCAAGACCGTTCGTGAAATCATTTCAGGCGGCGGTCCGCTTCACCACGAAATTTGGAAAGCGTTTCACTGCCGGTACAATATCCCTGTCGTCAACGCTTACGGCCTTTCCGAAACAATCGTCATCGGGACCGGAACCGTCATTCGCCCTGTTGATTACGCGGCCGCCGACAAATTCCAAAGCGTCGGACATCCCGTCTGCTTCTCGGAAGTCAAAATCGTTGATGAAAACGATGCGGTCCGAGAGCTTGAGCAGGGCGGAATCGGTGAAATCGCACTTCGAGGACCGGCTGTCGCGAAAGGATACTACGGACTTCCGGAAGAATCAAAAAAAGTATTTTTGGAAGACGGATGGTTTTTGACGGGCGACATCGGCTATCTGGACAAAGATCTGCGCCTCTGCTTAACGGACCGGAAAAAAGATATGATTGTCATGTCGGGATGGAAAATTTACCCGACAGAAGTCGAAGACGTTTTGCTCCGGCACCCGTCGGTCGCAGACATTGCGGTCTTTGGCGTCGCGCACCCGCACCGCGGCGAAATTCCCATCGCCGCTGTTATATGGCGCGCGGGTTGTGAGAACCCTGCAGAGCTTTCTGACTTTGCAAAAAAACATTTGGCCGGTTATAAAGTCCCGAGACATATTTTGACGGCGGAGGAGCTGCCGCGTGTCAGCGGATGGAAATTGCTCCGCCGGGAACTGCGCGAAAAATATGAACTGATGTTTTCGGAATAATTTTCTCATGCGCCCGCTTTGCAAAACCGGAATGCGCCGCCGATAAAATAACATATCAGAATGAAGAAGCATTTAGGAATCAGAACAGATCATCTATGAAATCAAGAGATATCGCGCTTGTCGGCATACTGCTTGCCGCGGGCGCCATTGCCAGATACATTTCATTATTTATACCGGGCGCGATTGTCGCCAACTTAACAATCGCATTTTACTGCCTGGCCATTATTTTAGTTGTCCCGAAATACAAAGAAGCGCTCGGTATCGGCTTGGTCGCGGGCATCATTTGTGCCGTGTTCAGCCACTCCGTGTTTCCGCTCGGAAATTTGATTTCCGAGCCAATCGGAGCGGTCGTTTGCCTTTTCGTTTATAAGCTTATCCGAAACAAAGCCGGAATGATGTCTCCGATCGCGGCTGCGTCCATTGCAACGCCCGCGAGCGGTTTGTCGTTCATCGTCGTCATGTTTTTAGCAACGATTGCGCCGACAGGAGCGACAGCGGCCACCCTGATTTCAATGATGGGGACGCTTTCTGTCATCGTTCTCGGCGCAACCATCGCAAACGCCATTATCGTTCAAGTGATTGCCGTTCCGGCAATGCTTGTGATGCAGAATGCGAAGCCGATACAAAGAACGATTCATGAAACGCCTGCCGATAAAGAAACCGTCATCCGGCTCAGCGGTGTCAGCTATGCTTACGGCGGCGAAGACGATCGAAAAGTGTTGGAAAATATAACGCTGGACATCGGAAAAGGCGAATTTGTCGTTGTGACCGGACCTTCCGGATCCGGAAAAACGACATTCTGCCGAACCGTAACAGGCGTTATTCTGCATTCGTACGGCGGCTCCGCGGAAGGAGAAATTACCATTATGGGAAAATACGCCGATGAATACAAAGACATGGAAGAGCTCAGCTTTGAAGTCGGCATGGTTTTTGACGACGCGGACGCTCAATTGATATTCACGACCGTCGAAGAAGAAATCAAAACGGGACTTGAAACGCGCAAGCTGAAAGAAAATGAAATCAGCAGGAAACTGAATTATTTGTATCATCTCACCAATACCGGCAGCATCAAAGACCGTGCGCCGCATACGCTTTCCGGAGGACAGAAGCAGCGTGTCGCGTTTGCGGCCGCTCTCTCTAAAGAAACGCCGATATTGGTGCTGGATGAAGCGACTTCCGAACTGGATAAAGAAGCCCGGAAACAAGTCTATTCGGTTTTGAAATCATTGACGGATTCCGGAAAAACAGTGATTTTGGTGGAACATATGGTTGACGAGACCGAAGAATACGCGACTCGCCGGATTCATTTGGAAAACGGAAAAATCGTCTACGACGGCGTTCCGGTCAAAGATTCGGCAGTTATCCCCGAATTTGAACGGCTTCCGGCCGAGAGGAAAAACGCCGCCGTTTCCGCAAAAAATTTGGTTCATGTTTACGGCAATGGCCTGAAAGCCTTAGATGATGTGTCAATGACGCTTTACGCCGGCGAAATTGTCGCCGTTGTCGGTGAAAACGGATCCGGCAAAACGACGCTTATCAAACACTTAAACGGTCTCTTGCGCCCGACAGCCGGAACCGTTGAAATTTTTGAAAAGGATATTGCAGGAATGCGCGTTCCCGAAATTTCAAGCCGGGCCGGATTGGTTTTTCAGAATCCCGATACCATGCTTTTTGAAAATACTTGTTTCAAAGAGATTTTGTTCGGCTTGAAAAACATCGGTAAAGAAAACGATAAAATCGCTTTGAAAGCGCTGGAAGAAGCCGGTCTTTCGGAAAAGAAAGACATCAATCCGCGCCGTCTCAGCCGCGGAGAACGGCAGCGATTGGCTTTGGCTTGTGTTTTGGCGATGGGGCAGCCGATCATTATTCTGGACGAGCCGACAACGGGATTGAATTTGGAAGAATCTTTTGAGATTATGGAACTTTTGATGAAAATCCGAAACGACGGAAAAACGATTTTGATGGTCACGCACAGCCCGAAAATCGCGGAAATCGCCGCCGACAGAATTATTGAAATGAGCGGCGGAAAAATTCTCCGTGTCGTTGACGGGAATGCCGGAAGCCGAATCGCCGGTGAGCTCCTCAAAAGCACGGATATTGAAATCGCCGGAGGTGTCTGAAATGGACGACATCATGCAATTTGTTCCCGGAAACGGCTTATTCCACCGTTTGAATGCGATGACGAAAATCATCTTCGCCGTCTGCATGCTGTTTGCCGCAGTCCTTACGGATAATTTGTACCTGCTGGCGGCGATTATTTCTGTAATTGCCGTGCTTGCGCTGGTCTCGGGACTCGGGAAAGCACTTGTGCAACAGCTTCCGATTCTGATCATCCTCAGCGTTCTTTTAATTCTGCTGACGGTTTTGACGATGAAAGAAGGAGATTTGCTGTTCTGTTTGATTCCAATCGGCATCGGCTATCTTCCTGTAACATCCGGCGCCGTTTTATTCGCCGTCGCAATGAGTCTTCGATTCGTTGTTCTGATTTCTTCATTCCAGATGCTTGTGATTTCAACAAAGCCGAGTGAATTGGTGAACACGCTTTATGTTCTGCGCGTGCCGAGCGATTACGCGCTGATGTTTTTAATTGCGATTCGCTTTATTCCGACATTGCAGCGTGAAGGCGTCCGAATCAACGAAGCCCAGCTTTCCAGAGGATACAATCCGGGAGGCGGTTTTATCGGGAAAATGAAACAAGTCGGTCCTGTTATGCTTCCTTTGATGCTGAACTCGCTTTCGAAAGCGGATACGCTCGGCTTGACGATCGACATGCGCGGATATCGGAAAGCGTCGGAGAACCGAAGAAAAATAAAATACAAAGCGGCCGATTTGGTTTTGATTTTACTGGCGACGGCAATATTCGGGCTGACGATTTTGATCCGTTTCGGAATCCTCGGCATTCCTTTGTAAAAAATGAGGATGAAGCACTGAAAAATTCGATGAATCGGCGGATTTTTCAGTCCGTTTTTTTAAATTTTTGCTTCAATTTTTCATAAAAAGAACGCTCGGCTCCTATTGATGTTAAAAACAATTTTTCAACGATCAATTCGGGCGTGCTTTTCGCGATATGATTTTTAATCGGATTTCGGTTCACGATCAAATTCAAATCGTCATCCAAGCCGCCGGCCTCAATGCCGTCGACGCGAATCGGAATGCTGCAGTTTTCTAAAATGGATTCGGCCAGATGAGAGACGAAAAGAGAAAGCGTTTTGCCGTTTTCACAAAAAGTTTCCAGAAGGCCGGCGATGATTTTGGCCGACGCGCCCGGTTCGGTGATGGACTCCAGCTCGTCGGCGAAAACCGCGCGCTCCGTCCCGCCGTTTTCTGACACGATTGAGAAATTCCGAAGCGTTGTCTCAAACGCGCCGGCTCCCAGCGTTCCTTTGGATTTTCCGAAATAATAAAATTCCTCGATCGGCGAGAACTCAAACAACTCGGCCGGAACTGGAAATCCCATATGCGCTAAAATCAAACATTGCCCGATAAGTTCCAAAATCGTCGTTTTGCCGCCTGAGTTGACGCCGCTCAAAAGGACTGTGTTTTCGACATCATAAGAAACGGGCGTCACCGCGTCAAAACCGTATTTTGAAGAGAGGAAAAGATTGCGGCCGCCGGCAAGATTGAAAAAAACGTTTCCGGTCCGGGAAGCGGGCGTATCAAAACCCGGATCCGATTCGGCGTCGGACGAAATCTCGGCAAAAACAGGAAACGTCATTTGATAAGCGTGCGCAAACGAAGCCGCCGAATACCAGCCGTCAAATTCAAGACAATCGCTGACCAAAAGAGAGACCGCTTCTTTTCGGCCGGCCAATTCTTTTGAAAGCTGTTTTTTTTGTTTTTGTTCAAGTTCGGCCGACTTCCCGTTAATTTCTTTTTTAAAGCGTGTCAGCGAATCCAAGTTGAGCTTTACCGGACAGACGATTTCATCTCCGTAAATGTCGGATAAAATGAGTTCTTCCTCACGCTTCAATGACAGAGTCTCGGTAATTTCGGCCAGCGTTTCCTTTAAAATCTCACGGTACGGTTTGGACACATTCGCCGTGACGATCTGTTTTAAATCCGCGCCGGAAAGAATATGCATGAGCTGTTCGCCGTCAAGCGTCATCGTATTTCCCGAAAGGGCGCATTTCAACTTTTCAGAGAGCTCAGCCGCTTTTTTAAGAAAAATTTCATCACATGTGCCGGAAATATTTTTCAGCCGATCGGCTTCGGGATTTGTTCCCGAGTTTATGCTGCCGTCCGCATTCAATTTTTTCAAAAGAGACCGAAGTTCAAGCGCTTCCTCCGCGGTAAATCGGGAGAAAACGCCGTTCATGGAGCCGGCCGCCAATATCTCCGCCAAACGAAGAGAAGCGTCAAAACTTTTCAAATTTTTAACAAAATAAGAAAGCGCCAGTTCCGGAACAAGCTGTTCGATTTCAACTGAATCGATGTCGCGGAAATAGTCATATCCCGATTCCGGCAAATCGAATTCCGGAAAATCAAAGAGGATAACGGCGCGGTAGGAGAGAAAAAAATCCGCGCATTCCTGCGGCTCCGTCACGAGATGGACAGGCAGAACCGCGCCGAATTTTTCACGCGCTTCAAGATAAACGGCTTCGGAAAATGATAAGACGGCGCGATCGCGGATTTTTTGAGCAGCGTCTTCTTTGGCGGGAGAAATTTGGGAGAGCAGCGAACGCATCATTTCACGCTCATCGGGAGAAAAGGATTGTAATATCGAGAGATGGCTTTGTATTTTTTCCCGAACGTTCAAAGCCAGGTCCAGCCTTCTTTTCGGGTAAGGGACCAAACGGTCAGTGAAATCGGCGGAATACGGGGTACAGCAGTGTTTTTTCATTATTTTTAATACGCCGGCGTAAAGCGCTTCCGCTTCTTTTGTTTTTAAAAAATCTTCCGATGAGACACCGTCGCATTCTTTTGAAATATTTAAAATCAATGATTGGGCGGATTTACGTGTCATGCCTTCCACGCGGCACAATTCATGAACGTCGCCTTTGAAGAGCGTTTCAAGAGCTTTTTCTTCGCTGCCGAAACAGGTAATTAAACGCTTTTCCAAAATCGATCCGATTCCCGAAATATCTCTGAGGCGTATGCCGGTTTCAATTGCCGCTCTTTCTCTATCCGAAATCATAGAAGAAGAATCGGCAAAGTTTCATATAAAATTCAAGAGAGCGGAGTGAAAGTATAGGCGAATTTAAAAAAAAGCGGATAAAAAATAAAAGAAGAAAAAAGCGATCAAGCTTTTTCTTCAACGAATTGAACGTTTGACAAGTCCGTTTTGCCGAGGATGCGCTTGTAAAGAACGAACCACGGCGTGTCAGCCGCTCCGATAATGACTTTAACGGCCAGCTGGCCGACAATTAATCCTGAGACGACTTCCCAAGGCATGCCGCCGACAAAATAAAAGGCGATGATGACGAAAATTACAGAGTCAACCGCCAAGCTGAAAACGTCCGTGACAAGCGAGCGGATCCAAATATAGGGGTTCAGGAAAGTATCTCCTTTGAACGCCAGTTCTTTCGGGCGCAGTTTTTGCTTGATATAAGAAAACATGAAGGTGTCCAGCAAAGAGCACGCCAAAAACGAAACCCAGCTGGCGAAAGTCACGCCGACGCTGAGCGCGAAAATCGCTGTCCATTCGCTGTCCAGCTCATAGAAAGCCGCCGCCGGAATTTTAACAGCCATCGCGATAAACATGACGAAAAGAACCTGTGTCGCAAGCGCGATCAAAACCGCGGCGACCGCTCTTCTTTTGCCGTAAACTTCATTGATCATGTCCAGTACCTGCGCGATGAACGGGTAAAGAAGCGCGGCGGCGGGCGTTGATAAAACAATGCTGAAGCCGAACCATGTTCCAAAATCAAATGTTGCCAGTTTTGTCGCAATCACCTGAGAGCTGAGCAAATAAGCGACGTAGAAAGCCGTCAGTGCGGCAAAGCCGTAAGCCGGATATTTTTGAACGATCCGAACGGAAGAAATTGTCACAATCGTCATCGCGGCCATCCAAAAAATAAGAATAAACAAAAGATCGTAATTCATATGTAAACCTCGGTTGACTAAAACGGCTGATTCTATAAAAGCGTTTCAAAGGAAGGTTTGGATTTATGTTTATAACTTTTTTATTGCAATATCAATGGTAAGTCTATATGATTCTATTAACTCTTTATAAAAATCTTCCCAGTTTCAGCATAACTTATATATTCTTATATATGTCATGTTTAATTTAATATATTAATCGCCGAATTTATTTAAAATGCGTGGTGACCGAATTGAAATCAAAAATATTAACTCGTTTGATTATGCTCTGTATTATACTTTGTATTATACTCGCATTAGCAGGTACAATGGCTGCATATAATTTGACTGACAGTTACGGCTCATATTATAAATGGAACAAAAATTACAGTAATCCTATTTATGTCGATTCCTCAAATTTAAACAGTTCTTGGAAATCTGCAACCGTAAATGCAATAAACATGTGGAATACAGGTTCGAATGATGCGAATATCAGTCTTGTTAATCAATCCGGAAGAATTGAGTGTATGATGTCTGCAGTACCTATTACAGATAGGCATGCGTTAGCTTTTGTAAACTATTCCACCTATACGTATTATCCTTCAAATCAAACATTTGTGATTTCAGGTATAATTTTGCGTGTAAACACTTCATACACAAATTGGTATACAGGCACAGGAACTTCATCGAATAATTACAGTTTACAGTCCGTTATTGCTCATGAGCTTGGTCACGTTCTCGGATTGCATCATGACGATTCTTACACAAACGGCTTAATGAGAACAACTATCGGAATGGGTGTTGCTCGAACAGTCGGAAGTGACGAGATTGCTGGTCTCCGAGCAATTTATGGAAGGCGATAATATGAGAAACATACTTTTTGCAGCAATCGGCATATTAATAATATGCAGTCTTGGATTTTTTACAGCAGATGATTTGAGTTCAGATTCCAACTTTAATGGGAGTGAGATTTTTCCGATTCCTTCAGAAGAAGGTCTCTACCCTGAATATACATATAAAGAACTGACTGAGATTAGTGATCTGATTGTAATGGGTCAATTTATTTCCTTTGAAGAAGCGAAATGGACGACTTCGGATGGGAAACAGCCGGATGGTGTAAAAATTACAAAAAACGTAGATTCAGAAGGTTATGAATATATTGATTTTATTTTAGATACGAGTGAATCAATATATACTGATTCAGTTTTTCAAATTAATGAATATTTTAAAGGCAAAGCAGATTCAGATAAAATCGTCATTCGTTTTTATTCCGGAATAGTTGGGATGCTTCAAGCCGGTGATAATAAAGGATTGAATGCAGATGAATATACAGAGAATAAACCTGTCGTTTTTTATCTCACAAAATCTGAAAGTAAAACTGAAGATGGGATTAATTACTATGTTATTGTAACACCAAAGGGTGCATTGTCTGTTGAGGGTAATGCTCTTGTAAATCCCTATGGCGAAAAAATAACTTTTGAAGAAATAAAATCCTTAAATTAATGATTTTTTTCTTTTTTTTATCTTCAATCAAGATGTGCATAATTTCATAATTCCAATCCAAGTCATGAGATTAAGCATTTTCTTGGTCTTTTATCAGTTTATTTCTAACTTTTTTACAATTTATACCATGTTTGCCGGCAAACACAATTGATATCTTTTAAAAATCACCGCCGACAACTAGTTATAAATATTTTTCAAACACAATTGAAAAGTGATTTTTAAAAAACACGGGAAACAAAGGATCAAAAGCATGACTGCCGACTCTAAATTGGAAAAAATCGCTGAAATCAAAGGCGAGATTTTAAAACGTGTTCGTCCGACAGCCGAAGAAAAAATAAAACTCGAATCGGTTCGAAAAAGCATTATGGACGATATTGTCAGAATTTCTCAAGAACAAGGGCAGCACGGCATTCTTCCGCTTTCTGTCGGTTCCGCTGAAAGAGACACATGGCTTTCCGGCAGCCACGATATCGATGTTTTCATTTCATATCCGGAAGACATACCGTTTGATGAATTTCACCGCAAAAGCCGGAAAATTTTAACGGAAATGGCAAAAACAGGAGATTCTTGGGAAGACCGTCATTCTGAACACCCTTACATCCATATCCGAAAAGAAGGATTCGAAGTCGATTTGGTCCCGTGTTTCCGCGTGAAAAGCGGCGCCTGCATCAAATCTTCTGTTGACAGGACGCCGTTTCACTGCGCTTACATCAAAGAAAATATCCGCGGGCTGGAAGAAGATGTTTTGCTTCTGAAACAGTTCATGAAAGGGGTCGGCGTTTACGGCTCCGAAGTTCGGACCGGCGGTTTTTCCGGATATTTGACGGAAATTTTGGTCATCTGTTACGGCGGGTTTGAAAGCGTTTTGGAACACGCCGCTTTGTGGAAATACGGCGTTGTCATTGATTTGGCGGCTCATCAGTCTTTAAAACATGAGCATCCGCTTGTCGTTGTCGATCCGACAGACCCGAAACGGAATGTGGCCGCCGCTTTATCGCTGACGAAATTCGCGCGTTTTATTGACCGCACCCGCTCATTCATGAAATATCCGAGCGCGGATTATTTCAAACATAAAGAATACGCGCCGATGTCCGCCGATGAATTTGAGAAACAAATGGCGGCACGGGGAACGGAAATGATCGGCGTTTCATTTCAAACGCCTTCCGCTGCGGAAGATACGCTTTATCCGCAGCTTTTCAGAATGGAACTGTCATTGGAAGAATTGTTTTTGCGAAACGAATTTACGGCCGTCAACACTTTTTCATGGTCAGAGGAAAGCGGAGAAAGTATCGTTTTTATTGAGCTTTTGAGCGCCGAGCTTCCGCCGCTTCAAAAAAGATTCGGGCCGCCCGTTTGGAATGCGAATAACGCTGAAACGTTTTGCAGGAAATACAAAACCAGTCCGGATACCTTTTCTTTTGCGATTGAAAATGAGAAATATGTCGCTGAAGTCCCGAGAAAATATAAAACGGCCGAATCTTTAATTGACGATTTGATTCTCAAAGAAACGGCGTTGGGGCGGCATATCCGCGATTCCGTGAAAAACGGCTACCGTATTCTTCGAAAAGAAGATATTATGAAAATCCAAAATGAAAACTTTTGGAAATTTATAAACGAAAAACTGACGGCTCAAATCGAGCCTTAATTCGACTTAAAAAAGAAAAGGGAAACGGAATAATTCCGTTTCAACTCTGTTTTTATTTTTCATTTTCTGATTCAGGCAACTGAAACGGTATTTCCGTTCAAAACGTCCTCTTCGCTGACATCGATTTTTTCTTCAACGCCGCCGTATTTTACAGTGTAGTTTCCAATCGGTTTTACCGCGAAATTGGTTTCACCGTCAACAGGGCCGGTTGTCGAATACGGAACTCTGAAAGAGAAACTGCCGTTTTCATCCGCCCGAACCGTTTGGTTATAGTTGAAGATACGGTTTTGGTTGGTTTGAATCGTCAACGTCAATTCAACCGTTTCATTCGCGGAAGCGGTGCCGGTGAGGACAGCGCCCGGTACATATTCAAAGACCTTGACATAGCCGGTGTTTGATTCCAAAATGTTCCTCGAATAAAGCTGATTGAACAACTGCTTGTAGAAGGTTTCCTGCGATGCCATTGTGCTGTTGGAATTGTAAATCAGAGATTCGTAAACCATGCGGTATTGTTCTAAACCGGCAGCGTCCAGCATGTGCAGGCGGTAAACCATGGAATTGAAATACCTGTCACCGCCGATGAATGTTTGATTCGCGCCGTTAATATTGTACGTGTTGTAATAACCAACCGTATCAAGCGTCCACGCCGCCATCGCGTAGAATTTGCTCATGCCCGAAGCCATTTCAATGTCCGTGACAATGTAGCGGGCACCGTTTTTGTCTTCGCGCGGGTCGATGTCGATTAAATATTTCGTCGCGTCTTTTTCGGTTTCGGCGACAAAGAACGGCGACGCTCCCGGAATCATGGCATCCGTTTCATTTCCGCGGCGTCCGCCGACACCGAACTGGAACGGGTTGGCATTCACAGGGCGTTCGCCGATGACTTCTATCCAGTGGCCGTAGTCCCACCATGATAAAATACCGTATGCGGTCCCCGGATACTCAAACGGAATTATACTCGCCTGATTTTCAAAATGCTCAATGCCGATGCCGGAGACAGTATCTTCAATGCCGTCACCGTCTGCGTCTTGAAGCGGCTCGTCATATCCGCCGTATTTTTCCAGTCCGATTTCGGGCGTATTCTCACGAATCCACAAGGTTGTGTCAATCCAAGCGTCATTCGGACCGCCTGTGCCCGAATTAACGTATTGGGACGTCATAAAGTAAGTCGGAGCTAAAATGAAGAGGGCCGCGACAGCTAAAATGACCGCAGCGGTTGCGATTTTTTCATTGCCGTTGTCCGCTTGTTTGGCTTTTATTTTTGAAGAGTCGCGGTGAGACTGTGCCCGTTCTTGTTTGGAAGACAGGATTGGGGCAGATTCGTCTTTCTTGGAACAGGTCTTTTTGGAAAGATAATTTTTCTTGAAGAGGACCCAAGCCTCATCCGCTTTAACAGCGCGGGCGAGTTCCATAAATGTCCATGATGTTAAAATGATGACCGGGACCGCAAAGTAATAACTGAATCTGTTCTGCTGTACCAAAGCCCAAAGCAAGATAACTGTCCAAATCACAAGCAGCGTTTTTTCCATACTGTTGTTTTTGACAGTAATATAAGCCATGATCGGCAGCACGGCAATCCAAATGAATCCCATGACGGAGAAAGTGGTGAACAGACTAATCGCGTTTCCGGATGCCAGAACCAGCAGGAAGAACAGGATTGCCCAGCCGGCTAATAATCCTTTTTTGGTATTCGGTTTATTGATGTAAGGCGTTGCCATGAACGGCAAAAGAATCAGGAAACCGGCAATCAAAATCGTAAACAGCAGCGGATTAACGTCGCCTCCGAAATACGGGGACGCTTCTCCGATCGTCGTCGCTCCGCCCGTTCTTGTAAAGAAGCTGACAACACCGAGCAGCGCGTCTCTGACAGTCGCCGAAAACAAACTGCCGGCAGCCGCGCCGGCAACGGCAAGACCGGCTAAAATGCCCGGATAATAAAGTTTGTTTAAATTCTTTTTCGCAAGCGTATAAGACAAAGCGGCCATAAAGAGCATTGCGATGATACCCGCGCCAAGCGCCATCATATGAAGTGATTTATACTCGCCGATCTGCGGCGTGATGAAAACCATCAGGAAGTCAATGACAAAAATGATGATGCCGGTCGCCGCGATGAAAACCGTCCCTTCTCCTTTGAGATGGTTGATCAGCATTTGAACGGTGATGAAAACGCCGATGATAAACGCGAAAAGAAGCGCGCCTTCCCAAACAAGCGTATACGCCGCCATTGCGATACCGGTCAACACGGCGTAAGGCAGAATGGATTTAAACGCGGAAAGATGACCTTTAGAAATGTCTTCAAAAGTAATGTTTTTGTCACGGGCTTTTACGAGTGTGAAAATCAAAAACAGAATGACAAGAGAACTGAAAAGAACTTCGGCGACATGGTGGTCATTGAATCCGATGATGCTTCTTGACAAGAATTGACCCGGGGCGACCGCCAAAAGGAAAGCGGACATAAGACCGGCATTTCGGCTGTCAAAAAGTTTCTTCGCGACAAAGTAAACGACAATAACACAAACGGCCGCCAATACACACGGCCAATAAGCGGCGACAGTCATCGCGTAAGCTTCGGTCGTATTTCCCGTGACGGCCTGCAGAATTTTAATGGCGCCCGCCAATATGTAATCGTATAACGGAGCGAATGCCTGCGGCGTACCGTAAGGATAAGTTGTCGCGGGGTCGAACCATAAGAAATCCGGGAAATTGTGAAGCAGGTAATCTACGTTTCTCCAGTGATACCAAGGGTCATTTTCACCAAAGCGGATGAAACCGCTCTGTAAGAAAACGCCCTCTTGCGGAAGGATACGGATATAAAAAGCAAGCAGCGCGGACAAAATAACGCCGATGCCGTAAAGAGCGATTTTAATCAGATTGTTTTTGTCTTTATATTCGTCCGAGAAACTTTTCTTTTCAGATTTCTTCTCATTTTCCGGCGGCTTCGCCGCTTCGCCGACACCGGCGTCATGCGTTCCGGATACCGCGGCCGTATCTGCGCCTGCGGATTCTTCAGCGGCATATTCCCCCGAAATCGCGGCGGTATCCGACTCATCAGAAGCGCGGCGTTGGGAAGTTTGTTTGCGGATAGTTCTTTTCGCCAAGATGATAACCTCAATGATATAATAATTATAAAATATATAAAAAGCATTGATTCTGACAGTTTTGAAAAACGCATTCGTCAAATGTGAATCAAACGCCGTAAATAAATACAACATTAATTCTATGCAAGCTATTTAATTTTAACCTGTATCGCCGCCTCTTTGAGCTCTTCGTATTTGGAAAAAGAGTAAAGTTTATGAAAGTTCAGGCGATTGTTTTAAGTATGATTTTTAAAAGGTTATCTGAACTTTCCGACTCGGAACTAAATAAACTGCTGTCACGCGGCAGGGGTCTTTCGGATGTCAGCGCGACGGTTGACGCGATTTTGGAAAATGTTCAAAAAAACGGAGACACGGCGATTTTGGAATACGCGAAACAATTCGACAAAGCGGATTTGAAATCATTGCAGGTGACACCGGCGGAAATCGAAGAGGCTGTCGCGTCTCTATCTCTTGATTTGCTGGGACATCTGCGCCAAGCGGCTGAAAATATCCGCCGGTTCCACGCCGCCCAGCTTCCCAAAGAGATTTGGTATCTCGAAGAGACGCCCGGAATCGTTCTGGGGCAAAAAACGATTCCGCTCTCCAGAGTCGGCTGCTATGTGCCCGGCGGCCGCGCAAGCTACCCGTCAACCGTACTGATGACGGCGCTGCCTGCCAAAGTCGCCGGCGTTCCCGAGGTCATCGTGTGCACGCCGCCGCTTGCTGACGGGACGGTTCACCCCCTGACGCTTGCCGCCTGCAAGATTGCCGGCGTTGATAAAATTTTCAAAACCGGCGGCGCTCAGGCGATTGCCGGAATGGCGTACGGAACAAAAAGTATTCCGCGCGCGGATAAAATCGTCGGGCCGGGAAATATTTATGTCACATACGCGAAAATGAAAATTCGGGAGCATGCGGAAATCGATTTTCCGGCAGGCCCGAGTGAAGTTTTAATTATCGCTGATGACTGCGCTGATCCGAAAATGACCGCAGCCGACATATTGGCTCAGGCGGAGCACGACCCGAATTCGGTTTCCGTTTTGGTGACGCCCTCTGAAACTCTGGCGAAAGCAGTATCGGCCGAAGTTGAAAAACAGACAGGAAATGCGAAACGCAAGGAAATCATTGAAGCGTCATTGAAGAATTCTGCGATTCTGATTACCGAAAATACGGACGAATGCATTTCATTTTCAAACGAATTCGGACCTGAACATTTGCAAATCATGACGGCTCCGGAGATGGAAGACACGATTTTGAACCGGATCCAAAACGCAGGGTCCGTGTTTGTCGGAAACTACGCGCCGGTTCCGGCAGGGGACTACGCGTCCGGAACAAATCACGTTCTTCCGACATCCGGTTATGTCCGCATGTATTCCGGATTGAATACGGCTCACTTTCTAAAATCATTCACGATTCAGCGGATCAGCAAAAAAGGACTGGAAGAAATCAAAGATGCTGTGATTGATTTGGCTGAAACGGAAGGACTTTTTGAACATGCGGAAGCGATTCGGAAACGTTTTGAAGAATGAGATTTATAATACCGGACAAATATTAAAATCGGAGTTTAAAACGTAATCGGAGAAATAGATATGGTGACGCATCCCGACTATTCAAAAGTTTCAACCAAGCATAGTACCCGAAAAATCGGGGATATGAAAGACGTGCTGATGGATCAGGAACAAGTGACTTATCCGGATAAAATCCTTTATGATATGTACCGCGAGGTGCATCTCTCAGAAGACGAGCTTCAAAAAATGAAAGAAGCGCGTCTCCGTTACGATATTACGGTGATTCCGCCGGCGATTCTCGGATCCGAATACGTCAAAACCGCCGGCCATTATCATCCCTGTCCCGAATACTGCGGCGCAGAACTGCTTTCCTATCCTGAAGTCTATCAAGTGATCCGCGGAACGGCGACGTATCTGCTTCAAAAGAGAGACCTGTCGGACTTCATTATTGTCGAAGCCGGCGAAGGCGACGTCGTGCTGATCCCGCCGAATTACGGACACGTGACCGTGAATGCCGGCGGCGAAGAACTGGTTATGGCGAACTGGGTCTCAGACGCTTTTGCCTCGGAATATGAACCCGTCCGCTGCAAAGCGGGTTTGGCTTACTATGTCACGGAAAACGGGATCATTCAAAACAATAACTATGACCGGATGCCGCCGCTGTCTTTTTGTAAACCGAAAAGCTATCCGAAAATCAATTTATATTCCGGCGTTGACATGTACGGCTTAGTCAATGATTTAGAAAAACTGGACTTTTTGGTCAATCCTCAAAACCATCAGGATTTGTTTAAAAAACCGTTTTATGATATCTGACCCGCCAATTTCATTCTTCTCTTATTTTTATTCAGTCAGTTTTTAATACCGACGGCGCTTTTAAGGAGTATGGCTCAAACGGCGGATATTTTTTCAACTATCGGAAAAAAGAAAGGGGGCGAGGATTCCGGCGGTCAAAAGACGGTTCATTCTCAAACACTTGTTTCCCTTATTTCTCAATTCGGATTGACCGCCGTCGGTTTTTTGAGTACGATTTATTTTACGCGCGTTGTTGACCCTTCTGTTGTCGGCGTTTATTTTTTATTTTTCTCGTATTGCGCTCTCTTCCTTCTGTTTTCAGAAAGCGGCATCGGGGAGGCAAGCGTCAAACTCATCAGCGAAGGGAAAAACCGGAACGAATATTATACGGCTTCTATGACGCTTCGTACGGTTTATCTGATTTCGTGCGTCGCAGGACTTCTCCTTTCCGCCGTGATTTTTCCGACCTCGACTGTCATGGAAACCGGAATCTTTTGGTGGATCATCGCGGCGTTATTTATCGATTATTTTTACAACAGCCGGATTTATGCCGCTTACGCTGACGGGAAAATTAATGTTTTTCAAGTCTCGCTGTTCTTAAACACCGCTGTTCGGTCGCTCTTTCAAATCGGCGTCGTTTATCTCGGTTATCATTCATTCGGCTTGGAAGGCGGTTTTTTTGCCGGCATGATTTTTGCCGCTGTGTTCGCTCACCGTTACAATCAGCTGAAATTAGCAGCGTTTTCAAAGGAAAATTTTAAGCGCGTTTTGATGTATGCCGTTCTGATATTTTTGGTGATGAGCTGCTATCTGATTTATCAAAACATCGATGTTGTTTTCATCGGCAGATATATGACGGAAGCTGACGCCGGAATCTATCGGATCGTTTATCAGTTTTCAATGTTGGGCGGGCTTGCCGCGACATCCGTCAAAGCCGTGTTATATCCGAAATTCAGCGCCTGGAATGAAACGAAACAATTTAAAAACATCACGGAAGGGCTGCGCGGCGGAACATCGATTTCGCTGATGCTGGCGATTCCGATTTTTTTTAGTTTTCTGATTTTAGGATATGATTTCATTTCTCTTTTTTACGGCGAAGCTTACATTTCGGGCGTTCCCGCGTTATTTATACTTTCATTTATCCAAATCGTCACTGTTTTTCTGTATCTGCAAAGCATTTGCTTAAACGCGGTCAGCCATCCGAAATACGCTTTTCTTTCAATCGCCGCCGGTATTGCCGCCAACATTCTTTTGAATACGCTCCTGATTCCGGTTTACGGCATGGAAGGCGCAGCCTTAGCAACGGTGATTGCGATGCTTTTAAACTCGGGCTTGGCCTATCTGCTGCTTAAAAAAGTGATTCCTGTCCGCTACAATTGGAAATCGATTTTAAAAATGGTCATCGCGTCGCTTTTGATGTGCGCTTTTCTCCTGGGATTCAAATACGTTCTGCCGATTACGAATGTCATTTATCTTCTAGCCGCCTTCGTCGCCGGCGGTTTGTTTTACGGTTTGATTATGTTCGGAGCCGACAAAACGATCCGCGATGAAATTGCGGAAACGGCGGCGATGTTCGGCGTGAAGTGGCCGAAGCGGCTTTAAATCCGTTGACACGGCGAAACGGTTTAATTTCAAAAAAGCGATTTAAGATTAAGTCAAATGAACGGAAATCTCCCATGACCGTCTTCAATCCCTCTCTCCGAGTTTCGGACATCTTTCCGAAGTATGAACAAATTGTGTTTATCGATGTTGAAACGACCGGCTTGTCGGTTGAAAAGAATCAAATCATTGAACTCGCCGCCGCGCGCATTTATGAATACGGCGCGGATTTTGCCGATGAGAAAGAAATCAATTTTTTAATCAAATTACCTGCCGGTGAAAAAGTTCCCGATGAAATCGTTGAGCTGACGCGCATTACCGATGAGATGCTGGCGTCAGAAGGCATTGAGAAAAAAGAAGCGGCGGAGAAATTTTCAGATCTGTTTTATCCGGCGGAGAAAACATTGATCATCGCCCACAACGCCCAGTTTGATCTGTCTTTTGTTTTGGATTTGATGAAAAAACAAGGTAAAACCATTCCCGTATCCTTTGATATTCTGGATACGTTTACGGTTTTAAAAGACCGGAAAGCTTATCCGCATTCGCTGAAGGACGCGATTGACTATTACAAAATCGAAGGTGCTGAAAATACGCACCGCGCCGCTGACGATGTCAAAGCGCTGTGCGAAGTTGTCAAGTGCATGAAAGCCGAACAAGACAATTTAGAGGATTATATTAATTTAATCGGTGTTCACCGCGTTCACGGGTTGTGGGGTGAAAGAATCGAAGGCGTGATGTACTGCATTCAGCTCCTCGGGTCAAAAAACAAGCGGCTGCCTGACTTTTTAAAAGAGGGAAAGCGGATTTACGAACCTGAAAAAGTAAAAGAAACACGGCCGCTTATTTTTAAAGAGTAAGTGAATAAAAAACAGTTTTATATAAAAATAAAACCTGAATTAACCGCCCGCTTATTTTCGATTCCGAATGAAATGAGGAATCGGGAATAAGCGGATTCGTACTCAGCCGATACAGCAAAAACGAATCAGCCTTTTAAGTTCATTTTGTTGCGTGCGTCTCTTTAATTGCATCTGCCCCAATACGCATTTTCCTCCCAAAATGTATCTGCTCATTTTCATGGCAGCCGGGGCGCAGCTGCCTTTCCATTTTTCTGTTTCTGCCGCCGGCTCACCGTCTTTTGACCGCCGCTGTGCACAAGCTGCGAACACGCCGTTGCGCGTGCCGCTGCTGTGCGCGAGCCGCCGCAATTCAAAAAAGAATAAAATCGCCCCGTATTTTACAGAAATTGAAAAAAAGCAATGAAATAGAAAAAAACTTACTTTCAATTCAAAATGAATCAAAAATGATTCGTTGAATTATTTGAAATTTGAAAAACGAACCGGAAAATAAAGATTTCCGGCTCGTATTTTTTTGGAATTATTATTTATTTCAGATGAGGCCCTGCTTCATCATCGCGTCGGAAACTTTCAGGAAACCGGCGATGTTCGCGCCGGCCAAAAGATTGTCTTCGTCACCGATTTCTTTGGCGGCGGCTTTGGCGGCGGCAAAAATATTCTTCATGATGCCTTGAAGTTTTTCATCGACTTCTTCAAAAGTCCAGCTGAGGCGCATGGCGTTTTGGGTCATTTCAAGGCCGGAAGTCGCAACGCCGCCCGCGTTACAGGCTTTGGCGGGGCCGAAATAAACGCCTGCTTTTTGGAATGCTGCGACTGCGTCAAGCGTGCTCGGCATGTTGGCGCCTTCCGCAACGAACTGAACGCCGTTCTTGATCAAGAGTTCGGCGGACACTTTGTCAATTTCATTCTGGGTGGCGCACGGAAGCGCGACGTCGCATTTCACTTCCCAAATTTTTGTACTGCCT
Source organism: Candidatus Methanimicrococcus odontotermitis (assembly GCA_031286065.1). Lineage (GTDB taxonomy): Archaea > Halobacteriota > Methanosarcinia > Methanosarcinales > Methanosarcinaceae > Methanimicrococcus > Methanimicrococcus odontotermitis. The sequence continues at coordinate 57,898 of JAITUZ010000059.1, forward strand.
TCGACATATTTCGCGTCCGGCCTGAATTCGAGATAATCTTTGATTCTGTGGGCTTCCGCTTCTTTCAATTGTTTGACGACGGCGAGATCAATTCCTTTTTCATCGTAAATATATCCGCCGGAATCGCTGCAAGTGACGACTTTTGCGCCGAGCTGCTGCGCTTTTTCAATCGCGTAGATGGCGACGTTTCCGGAGCCGGAGATCACAATCGTTTTGCCCGCAAAGGTCGTGCCTTTGTCTTTGAGCATCTCATTGGTGAAATAGAGGAGACCGTAGCCGGTCGCGGGAGTTCTGCCGAGGCTGCCGCCGAATGTGAGCGGTTTTCCGGTCAGAACGCCTTGGCTGCTGGAATTGGAGAGTTTTCTGTACATGCCGTACATGTAGCCGATTTCTCTGCCGCCGACACCGATATCGCCGGCCGGAACATCAACATCCGGTCCGATGTGCTTGTATAATTCGGACATGAAGGACTGGCAGAAGCGCATGATTTCAGCGTCGGATTTGCCTTTGGGGTCAAAGTCGGAACCGCCTTTGCCGCCGCCCATCGGAAGTCCGGTCAAAGAATTTTTAAAGATTTGTTCAAAACCGAGGAATTTGATAATACTCTGATTCACGGTCGGGTGGAACCGGATACCGCCTTTGTAAGGGCCGATTGCGCCGTTGAACTGTACGCGGAATCCGCGGTTGACATGGATTTTTCCGGCGTCGTCCGTCCACGGAACGCGGAAATAGATCATCCTTTCGGGCTCGACGATTCTGTCTAAAATCGCCGCTTCAACGATTTCGGGCTTCTTATCGAGGACCGGAATCAGTGAGTGAAGAACTTCATCCACGGCATTGTAAAACTCGGCTTCTCCCGGGTTTCGTTTCTTGACATCTTCCAAAACCTTTTCAACGTAATTTTTAGCGTCCATAAATATAACCTCAATTCATTAAATTTAGTTATTGGTAAATAAAGGTAATCGTTTACAATGCGCCGAAGATATGACTCCTGTCTTTTAATTGATTCCCGATAATAAAATTATAATTATTGAAGAAAAGGAAGCCATTGCTAAGACGCCGTAAAACAATTTTCTTTTTGAGTCTTGCGAAAAGAGTGCAAGACATGCAAAAATCAAAAGAAGAAAAAAACAGAAAAGTCAAAAGACTTTTCTGCCAAAATCAAGCTTTTTCACTTTTTAGCTTCCAAATCATTATTCAAAGAGGAATTACTCTCTTCTATGAATTTGATTTGGCAACTCGAATCGTCAAAGTAAACAGTAAAGTTTTCAGGCTTTTGGTGATACTTTGATTCATTGTTTTGAAACATCGTAAATCGAAACAGAATGTTCACGATCTCTTAAAATTTGATTTTCATAAGCTTTTTGAAAAGTCAAAATTTGAGAATCACTGCGGAGCCGGTCGTAATTCTTTTGAATCATTTCAGAATCGGTGTCTTTGTCCAATTCAATGACGGAATTGCGCCCGGAAACCACAAGGGAGCCGTCGTCCTGAGCGTAAGCGAGGAATATGTAAACGGTTCCTTCTTTCGGTAAAAAATCACCGGCAGGGATAGTATACGTTTTATTATCTTTGCTGATGCCGCCTTTCTTTTGAAGAGGAATGGTCTGATTTAAAACAAGGTCGCCTTTTATATTCTGAATGACTGAAACCTGATACTCCGTAAATGGCGTTGTTGCTTCAATCTCTTTTCCGTCTTCGTCCAGAATCATCACAGGGAAGCGGTAGGCTGTTCCTGTTAACTTCTCAATTTCGGCGACAAAAACATAATCCGCGTCACCGACCAATTCGGCGGGGTTTTCAACATCAATCACGTATGAATTTTGGAGATAATTGACCCGTATGCCGTCAATCATTGCACTTTGCGTCTCGCCGGATGAAGCGTTTTCAGGATTTACTATGCCGGGAAAAGCAATAACTGCCGCCGCGAATAAGCCGATTAATAAAATGGAGCCGAGAATATATTTGTTAAATTTCATATTTTCACCTCATTACCAATTCAAGACGGCCGCATTGTAAGAATCCTTATCATCCCGAGACAACGTGTATGTATCAGAGGATTTATAGTACATCGTGTTGCCTGTATTTGGATTTTCATTCAAACCAAGAGCATGTCCAAGTTCATGTGCACACACATTTCTTCTTCTTGTCGTGTTCATGGGATCTATGTTGAAAGTATTGAATTTGATCGTTTTATTATCTCCATCTGTTTCACCGGCGTCATTATTTTTGAGGGTGATGTCTGAAATTGTGACATCTTTAAGATAGATGATGCTGTCTTTTCGAATGACACCTGATTTATAATTATTCCAGGTGTTTACAGAATAATTAAAATCATTTTGGTATTTTGTACTGCCGCCCCAATCCAAATGCTTTCCCGAATCAACCAAGTCCCACCCCAAAGTATAGGCTGTTCCCAAGGCGGGGTTTATCATGGAAAACAATAAAGACAGCATAAAAAGAATTGCTATCGGCTTTATTAAATGTTTCATTTTATTACCTCTAATTTTTAATTTGAATGCTTTTAAATACTTAAAAATCAAAGATAGAATTAAATTCAATAAGCAACTGCTGAGTTTATTCATATCTAAGTATTTGATTCGGCAGCTGTAAATTGTCAAATCAAATGGTGAGGCTTTTTTCAAAAGATTTCACATCGTCAGTTATAGTCGGTTATTATCTGTACATTTTTAAATATTTTGAAAAATAAAATTGTAAAAATAATTACGGCATAAGATGGGAATTAAAGATCTGATAAATTAAATTGAATAAATACAGATAAATCTGCCAAGAATTTAATCAAAAAAGAAGAAAAAACAGAAAAGTCAAAAGACTTTTCTGCCAAAATCAAGCTTTTTCACTTTTTAGCTTCCAAATCATTATTCAAAGAGGGATTACTCTCTTCTATGAATTTGATTTGGCAACTCGAATCGTCAAAGTAAACAGTAAAGTTTTCAGGCTTTTGGTGATACTTTGATTCATTGTTTTGAAACATCGTAAATCGAAACAAAACGTTCGCGATCACTGACTTTTTGAGTTTCAAAAACTTTAACCGCTTCAGAGTATTCAAACGAATCTTTCACTGAGCCTGTTGAATTTTTCTTCAAGAGATCAATGGATGTTATCTCAATGTTTGAATTCGGTCCTGAGATTTGAAGTGTTCCGTCGGGCTGCGCGTAAGCAAGGAAAATATAAACTTTTCCGACTTCCGGCAGTGAATCGTTTTCATGCAATACCAACTTTCCGTTGTACTGGCTGATGCCGCCTGCTTTTTCAATCGGTATGGATTCCCCCGTTATGAGTTTTCCCTTAATATTTTCGAGAACGGTTACATAATAATTTGTGTGAGGACTTCCAACTTCAACTTCATTTCCTTTTTCATCTTCAATTAAGACCGGAAATTTGTATGTATTCCCTGCAAATTTATCAACTTTTGCAGCAAAAACGTAATCAACATCGCCGACAAGTTCAGACGGATCGTATACATCGATAATATAAGATGCCCGGATTCGTGAAATATTTCCATCTCCGCTGAATGAGGGTGATTCATTGCTGTAAAACACTGAAGTTGCGGCTACCCCTGCAATAAGGGCAACTAAAACAGCAGAAAACAAAGCAAAATGTTTTCTTGTAAATTGATTCTTCATATTATTTGCCCCCTTAATATCTATTGTAAGATGTGTCGTATGAAGCTTTATCATTTGCTGATAATGAATAAACACTTGAAGATATGTAATACATAACATCGCCCACTTGATTGTGGTCAAGTCCTAATGCATGCCCCAGTTCATGTGTGTAAAGATTACGGCGTTGATTTTGGTTCATTGTATCCATTTTATTCAAATTGAACTTGATTGTTTTATCATTTCCATTTGTTTCGCCAGCTGTTCCATTTATCCATCTTTCATCTGAAATTGTAGCATCTTTAACATATAAGATGCTGTCTTTTCTGATAACGCCGGATTTATAGGCATTCCATGTTGAAACAGAAGAATTGAAATCGCTTTGATACTTTGTGCTGCCGGCCCAATCCAAATGTTTTCCGGAATCCACCATATGCCACCACTGAACACTGGATATTGCGCCCAGTGCCGGAATTACAAGGGTCATTAATAGCAAACACACCAATAAAACGGCAACTATTCGGTTGAAATTTTTAGATTTCTTTTTCATTTTGTTATCTCCTATTCTTGATTTGCATAGTTATAAATACTTAAAATCAAAGATAGGAGTGAATTCAATAAGCAATTGCTGAGTTCACTCACATCTAAGCATTTGATTTGGCAACTGTAAATTGTCAAATCAAATGGTGAGTCCTATTTTCTTCAAATATTTTTCACATCGTCAACTATAGCTGGCGATTATTTATACGTTTTTAAATATTTTGAAAAATAAAATTATAAAAATAATTAAAATATAAGATGGGAATTAAAGGTCTGATAAATTAAATTGAATAAATACAGATAGGACCAAGATAAGAACAGATGTTAATAATAAACTTTTAATTCACTGCTTGTATCTGAAATTCATCTTAATATTTCGTTTAAACATTTTTAAAGTTGAATTTATTAAATATATTGGATCGAATTAAATTCAATATAAATTAGGGGGGATTAAGCTTACTGGGATTGTTGTAACGGAAGGTGTTAAAACCCCCTCTGTTTTATCTCATCCATTGTATAACTTAGATTGAATGAAAAGACAAAACATAAAAATAAATGAAAACAGAAGAATAATTCTTCTGTATGCCATCAAATGACTTAAATCTCCTCGTTTGCAATGCATCGGATCCGGTCAAAATTTTTAATCTCCGATGTGAGTTTCTTGTAGTATCTGACTTCATCGAAAGCTTCGATGCCTTTTTCATCAAAATCTTCCAAAAGAATCCGGTCTTCTTGAGTGAAAATTGTACCTCGTCCATCCAATTGGGAAACTGTTATGAAAAGATAAACTTCGCCAACTTCAATCAAAGAATCACCGTATTCCATGAATCCGTAGTATCCTTGATCATACTTTTCATAATCTTCCAAACGAGTGTCGCTTTCGCGAATAAATTCTTTCGTAACATAATCAGCTGTGTAATAGCCGCCGATTTGCTTTAATTCAATTTCCCTTTTCAGAGCCGGTCCTTTTATCAATTCAATGATTTCGACATCAAAAAGATTGTACGGATTTCGTAGTTCATTTGGCTGAGCTTGATAGTTCCCTTTGTGTTCGACAACTCTGCCGATGAAAATATGGTCGGAATAAGCAACATTGAACTCATCAGAAGTTTTGCTGTATTTTTCCATGTCCAATTCATAGGCATCTAGCATTTTGGATGTTCCTTCTCTTAATCGGAGATAATCGTCCTTCGTAACATTTTGATGATAGGTCTCAGCCATGCTTTTTTTAAACATTTGGAAATCATATTCAGCCTGCTCTGCTTCAGACATCTCTGAATATGGGACAAAATCCCCGATTGTTGCAAAAGATAAAGCCAAAAGGGAAAGGATTGCAAGCGAAAAAACTAATATCAGCTTGCCTTTTTTTGAAATCATTTATTTTACCCCCACAAACAATTATACACTTCTTTGTCTTTCGTTCCCAAATAAGTTTGACTGGATTTCCCTTGTTTCATAACGTTTCCTGAAATACCGATCTCATTAATCCCTAAAGCATGTCCAAGCTCATGGGTCAATGTTTTTTGTTTTTCAGCGGGAGTGAATGGAGTGTTGTTTCCACTCGTGGTACTATTCATGTATCCTGCATGGATATGCTTTGCATTCGGAGAATAAACATCAACGATATAGAGATCTTCAAGGGTAAGAAGTGTATCCTTGCTAATGTTTACTTTTTTCATAGCGTTCCATGTTGAGATTGAAGCATTCCATTCACTGGAATATTTGGTTGAACCAGTCCATTGGATGCCTTTTCCCCAATCGACAGCATCATCTCCCGCCGGCAGATGATAACTGCAAGCAGATGCGAGTGGACTAATCAAAAAGATGCATAACACACCTAATATTATTAGTTTAAATTGCATTTTGTTATCTCCTATTTTTAATTTGAATACTTTTAAATACTTAAAAATCAAAGATAGGAGTGAATTCAATAGATAACTGGCGAGTTCACTCACATCTAAGCATTTGATTTGGCAACTGAGTTTTGTCAAATCAAATGGTGAGGCTTTTTTCAAAAAGATTTCACAAAGTACCCACGGTTTAAATCTATATATCTATTTCGGAAAACAAATAAATTATATAAATCGTGGTGTATACAATTGTAATGACTGGAATAATTTGGCAACTGAAATTGAATAAGTATATGTATTTCCAATAAACTTCAATCAAAAGAAAAAGAACAAAAAACCTTCTGCCAAAATCAAATCAAAACAACTTTCCTCTTTTATAATTTTCTTTAAACTTGACATGTTTTCTCGTTTCCATCCGTGTTTCCTCAAGGGCATGATTGCATCATTTTTTGATAAAATGCAATTTTACCCGATGAACTTGTGGTCATGCAAAACTATATATTTATGATTCGTGCTAACACATATCACGGTGATAAAAATGTTCGGTAAAAATATCAGAATGGAAAGAATAATTGACAGAGAAAGCGGCAATGCCGTCATCGTTCCAATGGACCACGGAATCAGCGTGGGTCCGATCAGCGGCTTGATAGACATGAAGGAGACCGTCAACAACGTCGCGACGGGAAACGCAACGGCGGTCTTGATGCATAAAGGACTGGCGCCGCAGGGGCACAGAACGGCGGGTCACGACGTGGGACTTATTCTTCATTTGTCCGCGTCCACCGACATCGGCGTGAATTCGCACAGCAAAGTGCTGGTGGCAACCGTCGAAGAAGCGCTGAAGATGGGTGCAGACGCCGTGTCGATGCACATTAATGTCGGCGCGGAAACCGAACCGCGTATGCTCTCGGATTTGGGAAAAGTTTCCCGGAAATGCACGAAATGGGGAATGCCGCTTGTCGTCATGGCCTACCCCCGCGGTCCGACGATCAAAGATTCTTTTGATCCGGACGCGGTCGCGCATGCCGCAAGAGTCGCAATGGAACTCGGCGCGGACGTGATCAAATGCAGTTATACCGGCGACATTGATTCATTCCGCGACATTGTCAAAGGAACGATGGTTCCCGTGGTCATCGCAGGCGGACCAAAAATGGATTCCGATATGGACATTCTCAACATGGTCTACGACTCAATCGAGGCGGGCGGGCGCGGCGTTTCAATCGGAAGGAATGTGTTCCAGCACAAAAACGTTCGCGGCATAACCGCCGCCATTTCCGATATTTGCCTTCACGGCGCGACCGTTGAGGAAGCCGCGAAAAATTTGAAATAAGTTCGGCGGCGAATAAGGTCAACAGCCGCAATCCTTCTTCATTCGATCGCTTATGAGTTTTTGGGTTGCGGCTTTTTTTTGATTTTTTTAAAAAATGAAATGATTATGATTTCGAATTTGTTTGTTCAACTCCTTCCTTTCCTCAATTTTTCCGGATACGATTTCATCATAAGCATAAAAGCGATCAAACAGCTTACGGCGGCGGTTCCAAAGACTAAATAAATCGGTTAGCGGAGTATGGATCATTGCCGGTCGGCAAGTCCGAACGTTTCAAGTAAATTAAAAAGATGACCCATAAAACAGCAATTAAAACACTGAATATAGTTGCGCGAATCACATGTTTTTCATTGGAAGAGGTCGATTGGGATATTTTTTCATAAAAGAAAGAAGAAATGAAAATAAAAGACCACAAACACAACTGCGGTAAAAAATAAAAAGCGGAGATATCACTCAAACAGAGGTAAATGAAAAAACATAAAATGAGGAATAAAACGGCTGTTATGATTTTATACAGATTCATGGTTTTACTCGCTCAATTTTATGTATGAATCAAGAACAATCAGTGTAAAAATTATTCTAATTTTAGATTCCTATGATTAATTTTAATATTTAAAAATCAAAGACAAAGCGAATTCAGTAAAACAATCGGGAATTCATTCACATTTAAGTATTTGATTTAACAACCAAAAATTGTCAAATCAAACGGTGAGTCATATTTTCTTTACAAATATTTCACACAGTTAATCCCACGCTATATCTCATATTATTTTTCTGCTCTCGTATGATAGTTGGCAAAAAGGGGCGGTTGAAAATTCAATCGGATTGGTAAAGTTCCGACATCCGAAAAGTACAATTTTCTCTCATGTGAATAATTAAAAATTGAAAGAGTTGCAATAGAAATTAAATAACAGATAAGAAAATACTTGAAGTTCATTTTGATTGAAGTCATGAAATTCTTCACGTCTTGATTGAAGATAAGCAAATAAATTTTAATTAAAAAAGAAAAGAAACAGAAGAGAAAACTCTTCTGCCGAATCAAGCCCGAACAGTTTTCTTTTTTTAATTTTTGAAGGCTGTGTCATATATCGAAACCGTTCTGTCGCGCTCGCGAACGATTTGATTTTCATAAGCGTCGACCATTTTCAAATACTCGGGTGATTCGCGGATTGAAAATGCCGAATCCGCCTCTAAAGAATCAACCGAGCCGATTTCAATGTTTGACTTCGGTCCCGAGATTTGAAGCGTTCCGTCAGGCTGTGTGTAAGCCAGAAAAATGTAAACTTTTCCGACTTCCGGAAGGGAATCGTTTTCATGAAGCGTTATCGTTTTTCCGTCTTTACTGAGACCGCCGGCCTTTTCAACCGGAATCGATTCGCCGGCGACGAGTTCACCCTTGATATTGTCAAGAACGGTAATCATATAATTCGTATGCGGACTCGTAACTTCAATCGTTTCTTTCCCGAATGCGTCTTCAATCATGACCGGATCTTTATATGTATTGCCGGTCATTTTATCGACTTTGGCGGCAAAGACGTAATCCACATCACCGACCAACGCGGCGGGATTATAAACATCAATAATATAAGACGCATGTAATCGATTGATTCTCGGTTCGCCGTCTTCAGCCGAATCGTTGTGAGCTGTTTCATAAAGGACAGCGGCTGCTGCCATCCCGAGCATAAGGGCAATGAATACAAATGAGAAGAGGGTCTTTCTTTTTGTAAATCTCGTTTTCATTTTATCACCTTAATACCTTGCATATGAAGCATCGTAAGAAGCTTTGTCGTTTGCCGTTAAACTGACGGCGTTGGATGAAAATGCATACATGACATCGCCGTTTTGATTATGATCAAGTAAGAAGCGGATTTAATTTTTCAAATTTGAGGCAATGTTTCAAGAAAATAAAAAATGAACTGAAGTCAATCTAAAATCCATTGAAATCAGTCCGTCTGAATTCATATTTCTTCTTTTGCAATGCATCGAATCCGGTCAAAATCTTTAACTGTTGACGCGAGATTCTTGTAATAACCGATTTCATCAAATGATTCGATGCTTTTTTCATCAAAATCTTCCAAAAGAATGCGATCTTCCGGAGTGAAGATCGTGCATCTGCCATCAAAGTCCGTGGCAGTTATGAAAAGATACATTTCGCCGACTTCAATCAAAAAGTCACCGGATTCTATGAATCCATAATAGCCTTGGTCATACTTTTCATAATCTTCCAAACGCGCATCGCTTTCACGAATAAATTCTTTGACAATATAATCCGCCGTATAATATCCACCGATTTGCTTTAACTCGATTTCGCTTCTTAGAGCCGGTCCTTTTATCAATTCGATGATTTCAACATCGAAGAGATTGTAAGGATTTCGGATTTCATTCGGTTGAGCCTGATAATTTCCTTTGTGTTCGACAACTCTGCCAATGAAAACATGGTCGGAATTCGCGATGTTAAATTCATCCGATTGTTTGCCGTATTTTTCCATATCCGACTCATAAGCTGCAATCATTTCAAATGTTCCTTCCCTTATCCGAAGATAATCTTCTTTTGTCACATCTTGGTGATAGATTTCCAGCATTGCCTTTTTAAATTCCTGGAAATCATATTCCGCCTGTTCCGCTTCGGACATTTCTGAATAAGGGATGGAATGTCCGATAACTGCCAAAGACAAAGCTAAAAAGGAGAGGATTGCAAGCGATAAAACTAAAATCAATTTGCAGTTTTTTGAAATCATTTATCTTACCCCCACAAACAGTTATACACTTCTTTGTCTTTCATTCCCAAATACGTTTGGCTTGATTTCCCTTGTTTCATAATGTTTCCGGAAATAGTGATCTCATTGATTCCCAAAGCATGTCCAAGTTCATGTGTCAATGTTTTTTGTTTCTCTGCAGAAGTTAGACTGTACATAGTACCAGTATTAATCTGGATGTACGGAGTATTGTTATTTGTATTTGGATTGTTTCCACTCACAGTCTTATTAGCATATCCCGCAAAAGCAGGAAAGGTCGGAGTATAAACATCAACGATATAGAGATCTTCAATTGTAAAAAGCGTATCTTTGCTAATGTTTATTTTTTTCATAGCGTTCCATGTTGCAATTGAAGCATTCCATTCATTGGAATAGGCGGTTGAGCCATCCCATTGAATGCCTTTTCCCCAATCTACCGCCTCATCTCCGGCAGGCATATGGTAACTGCAAGCGGAGGCGAACGGACTGATCAAAAATATGCAAAGCACACTTAATATGATTCGTTTAGTTTTTATTTTGCCATCTCCTATTTTAATTCGAATGTTTTAAAAAATGTTAAACAATTGTCTGACCATTGATATGATTCGGGTGATCAGTTTTCCAAAATAGGATCACAAAAAAAGATATGGGTGGTGCATATAAATAAATTTTTAATTTTTTATAAACTGATAAATTTAAAAAAATAAAATTAAAATCTAAGGTTCGTTCGCCGAAAAACAACAAAGAAAAAAACGAGGGCAGTCAAGAGGTCAAAAAAACGGATTCAATTTTTCAAATTTGGGCAGTGTTTCAAAAAAATAAAAATGAACTGAAATCAGTCTGTTTGAGCTCATATTTTTTTGATCAATGACGCCGAATTGCAGTCCGGATATTTGGAGCAATTGACGCAGTCCGCCCAAATTTTCCACGGAAGTTCTTCCCGATTGATTTCTGTAAAACCTTTCTTTTTAAAGAAATCGGGACTGCTGGTCAGTACAAATAATTGATTCAATCCGATGGCTTTCGCGTCTTCGACGCAGGTTTCCAATAGTCTGGTCCCGTTTCCCTGCCGCGTGTAGGGTTTGGAAACCGCGAAAGAAACAACTTCTCCCAAATCTTCCCAATCCGGATGAACGCCGCAGCAGCCGACAACTTTTCCTTCTTTTTCCATCACGGCAAAATCGCGGATATTCGTAAAAAGGCTGTCTAAAGACCGAGGAAGCATACACCCCTCCGTCGCGTAGGAATTGATCAATTCCTTCATTTCAAAAACATCACTCATCTTCGCTTTTCGAATCATAGTGCCATCCTGATTAAATCCATTTGATTTCAAATCATTTGTGAGGATAAAAAGCAATCGGTAAAATTCGTTATTTTTTGGAAATTTCATTGTTTTATTATGAAAATGAAGCGAGCGCGGGAGGATTCGAACCCCCGGCCTGCAGCTTAGGAGGCTGCTGCCATATCCGCTAGGCCACGCGCCCCGTACGATTCAGACTCGTACTGTCTTATCTTTTCATATTAATTAATATTATGTTTCTCTGTTTCTGTTACGGCCTCCCGTCCGTCCCTTACTTTTTTAATGCTGTCTTCTGTTCATTTTTTTGCATTAATAATTCTTATATATATTCGGCTCATTCATCTTGTCAGCGATATCCGAATATTTCGCGGTGTGTATTTTATTTGTTTTATATCCGTTCTATTATTCTTTCATATGTTCGATTAAATTATTTTTCAGCAAAAATCAGAGGATAAAGATGCAATCCAAAATCATCAAAACACTTATTTTCTCCGCTTTGATTTTGTTCCTTTTCACCGGTATCGCCGCCGCCCAGGAATGGGTCGTTACGGCACCGGGTGATATTGATAAAGTCAATCTCAGCACTGTCAATCCTGACAATATGACTTTGCGCGAAGCTATCGGAAAAGCCGCCTCCGGCGATACAATCCTTTTCGCCGATAATATTTCCGCCGTCTCAACTGTGTACGGTACTTTAAATATTTCTAAAGACCTGACAATCGGCGGCGATTCTAAAGTGACGGTCGCGCGCGATTCCGGTTCGGTGACGCCGTCATTTTCAATTTTTGCCGTCTCGGGCGGAACTGTCGTTTTTAAGCATTTGTCCATCGAAAACGGCAATCTTGTAAATGGTACGGGCGGCGCGGTCACGGTTGACAGCGCCTCTGTCGTTTTTGATTCTTGTACGATTCAAAGAAACCGGGGGGATTTCGGCGGCGCGGTTTACGTGGCAAACGGCAGTAATGTCAAGTTTATCACATCTTCGATTTACAGAAACAACGCTGTAACGGACGGCAGTGCGATTTATGTGAAAAACGGCACAGTCGAACTCCAAAATTCGATTATCAGCGGACATTCCGACAAATACAATGTCATTCGATTGGACCAAGGCAAAATCATCGCTTCACAATCGCGTGTCATTGACAATACTGTGACTTCCAAAGGCAGTCCGCTGAACGCTTCAGCCGGAACGGTCGTTGAATTCAGAAACAGCACTTTTTCAAACAATACGGCAACGGAAAGCGCCGGTATCATGACTTCCGGAACGCTGCTTGTTGAAAACTGCGTTTTTAACGGCGGCATCACTTCCGGAAACGGCGGCGGCATTTCTCTCGGCAGCGGTTCGAACGGAACCGTCAAATCTTCCGTTTTCTCCAATTCAACAGTCACAGGAGACGGCGGCGGCATCAGTATTTCTGCCGGCTCGACAGTGTCTGTTGACACATGCACTTTCTTCAATAATTCTGCGAATTACGGCGGCGCTGTCTTCAGCCGCGGCACAGTTAATGCAAATGCGGTGACGGCTGTTAACAATACGGCGAAATTCTACGGCGGCGCGCTTGCTTTTTGGAATGACGGGGATACAACATTAACAAAATCAGCGATTGCGGGAAATACAGCCAAATCCAACAACACGGCTAAAGATATCGGCGGCGGCGGTTTAAATATTTCCAACAGCCGCGCGGTTTTATCCGATAATGTGATTGTCGGAAATACTGATCCGCGATCGATTGATTTCGGGGAGTTCAACGCGAGCGTTCAAAGCGGCGGCCGTAATCTTGTCGGCACTTATAACGGCAGCGGGCGTTTCCCGATTGATTCTGCCGATGCCGCAGGCCTTCAGCCGGCTGATCTTTTCGTCATTGAAAACGGGCTGCCCTCTTTGACAAAAGCAACCGGACAGACCGCGGGCTTTGACAACATTCCGGTTTATACAATCGCTTTGAACAGCAGTTCCTCAAATCCCGCGGCCGGCATTCTCGGTGACGGCCGGACGCAGCCGCCGGCGCCGGAGCCCCAAGAACCGCAGGACCCGTCATCGGGAAGCGAAGTCAATCAGACGCCCGGCGCGGAACCGCCGGCAGAATCCGGCAGCAGTCTGCTCATGTATTTGATACTCGGCATCATCGCTGTCATTCTTCTGGTCGTTATCGCGGTCGGAATCGTTTTTTTCTTGATTTACAGAGAAAAACGGAAGTATAAATTCGGCTGAGCCTGATAAATTTGTTTTGAGGGCTTTTTCAGCCCTTTTTTTATTTTTTTATCCTTTAATTTTTTATCTTTTTCTTTATTTTTTGCTTCACCCTCCTTTCAAACTCTGAAGAGTCGAATTTTTAAATCATTTGTTTTATTCATACTTCCACCCTTCTAAATCGGAGATTTTTAAATGACAGAATTAAACGTTGTGAATAAAACGCCTCAAAAACCAAACAATTCGTCTCAAGCGATGCCTGAACTCGATATGAGCCGCATCAAAAACGTTTTTGTCGTCATGAGCGGCAAAGGCGGCGTCGGCAAAAGCACCGTTGCCTGCGCGCTCGCGGCGGGTCTTGCGATTCGCGGCAATCACGTCGGATTAATGGACTGCGACATGCACGGCCCCAGCGTTCCTGCAATTTTCGGGCTGAATCCGGAAGACTTGCAAGTCATTGACGAAAAAATGATTCCGGTCAAACCGAATCCGAATTTGAATCTCGGCGTCATTTCCATCGGTTTGCTTTTGCCCGATGACGACACGCCGGTCATCTGGCGCGGTCCCGCAAAAGCCGGTGCCATCCGGCAGTTTTTTACCGATGTCGAGTGGGGTCATTTGGATTATTTAATCATCGATCTGCCGCCCGGAACGGGAGACGAGCCGCTCGGAATCATGCAGCTCCTGCCGAAAAACAACGGCGCCGTCATTGTCACCATTCCTCAGGACATCGCGCTGACAAGCGTCCGCAAATCTCTGACATTCCTTCAAAAGCTGGATGTTCCGCTGGTCGGAATCGTCAGCAATATGGACGGCCTGATTTGCCCGCACTGTGATGAAGCCATCGATCTTTACAGTTCCGGCGGACTTGAAAAAGCGGCGGCGGATTTCGGCGCGGAGATTCTCGCCCGTTTGCCCATGGACCCGTCTTTCTCAAAAGCGCAGGAAGAAGGAAAAATCGTTGAGTGGATGATTCAAGCATCCGCCTGGACTCAAAATTTCAGGAACGTTTTAGACATTGTTGAAGCCGGCGGACGTAAAAAATAATTTTTAGGATTAAGTTGGAACTCATTTCAGACTTTATTCTTTTTTGTTTTTTTTTGATTTTTTTGAATTATTTTCAGAAAACCAATCATTCCTGGAACCCGATTTTATTCTTTCAGTCATTTTTATATGACCCTTCTCTTACAATTACTTTTTTTTAAATTGAACTCTTAATAAAATATATATAGCAGAAATCTATTGTTTACCTATTAATTCAACTGGGTTTACAATCCGTTCGGTCATTAATCCGATTTTATTTCTGTATTTGTTTTATACCTGTTTTGAGATTTGTGATACTTATGAATGAAAAACTCAATTATGCGGATGATTCTGCTAAAATAAAAAAAATGGTTTTCGCTTCTCTTTTCGCTGCTTTGATCGCTGTCGGCGCCTTCATCAAAATTCCGACATTTTTGGGCGTTCCGATCACGCTTCAGACATTTTTTGTATTGCTGGCGGCGGTTATTCTCGGTAAAAATTGGGGAACTGTCAGCATTATTGTTTATCTGATTGTCGGCTTTGTCGGATTTCCGGTTTTTGCGGGCGGCAACAGCGGTTTCTCTATTCTCTTCGGTCCGACAGGCGGTTATCTTTATTCCTTTATCCTTGTCGTTTTCCTGGTCGGCTGGATGAGCAATCTTGTCAGAAAGAAAACCCCCGCCGTCTTGTTCGGAATCGCGGCGTTTGGGAGCATCCTGATATTGCTGATCGGGTCAATCCATTTGAGTTTTTCATCCGGCATCTCCTTGTTGACGGCATTTGAAGGCGGATTTTTGCCATTTTTCCCCGGCGATATGCTGAAATCCGTCATGGTCGGGCTTGTCGCTCCGGCATTTATTAAAAAAGTCAATTTCGGCGATTTCTGATAACAAATTCATATTCACTATAAATGAGGAAAAAAATGAAAACAGATTTGAATCTCCCGCTCTCTCATGAAGCCGGCAGCGGCGATTCGTCAAACGAGCGCAGCGTTCTGTTTGAAGCGGCAGATCTCTCTTTCTCTTATCCAGGCGGTTCGCCCGTTTTGAAAAATATCAATCTGAAAATTTACAAAGGCGATTTTACAATTATCGTCGGTCTGAACGGGTCAGGCAAATCAACTTTCGCTTATCATTTAAACGGTCTCTATCGGCCGACTTCCGGCAAAATGACGGTTTTGGGCAAAGACACAAAAGAGCGGAAACATCTTTCTCAAATCCGCCGGGAAGTCGGCATCGTTTTCCAAAATCCCTACACGCAGTTTGTCGGAAACACCGTTGAAGAAGACATCGCTTTCGGTCCCGAAAATTTAGGCTTGAGCCGCGAAGAAATCAAAAAACGCGTTTCCGCTGTTCTTAAGGCTGTTTCTCTGGAAGACCGCGCTTATCAAGATCCGTCATCGCTCAGCGGCGGAGAAGCGCAGGCCACAGCGATCGCGGGCGTTTTGGCAATGGATCCCGAATGCATCGTTTTGGATGAAGTCACGTCCATGCTGGATATTGAGGCCGAAGACCGCGTCCTGGATCTGATTGACGGTCTTCGCGCCCGTGGAAAAACGCTTGTTTATATCAGTCACAATCCCAAAGATCTGCTGAAAGCGGACCGAATCATCGTCTTTGACAAAGGGGAAATTTCATTTGACGGCGGCCTCTGCGGTTATATCGCTTCCGGAAAATACCGCTTGCCGGATATGATTGAATTGCTCAGGCATCTTCGTGAAAACGGCATGGATATTTCCGAAACGATTTCAGACCCCAAAGAAGCCGCTGATGAAATCCTGAAACAAATACGTTCATAACAATTCGACAACGACACGGCAGATAACTATGCATAAACAGTTCTTGGTTTATGTTGACGGCAAATCATTTTTGCACAAATTAGACCCGCGGACAAAGATAGCTGCGCTGATGGCGCTGGGTCTTGTCATCTTCAACACAAACAGCATGTGGAGTTTAATCTCTTTTCTCTTTCTGTTTCTCTTTGCCGCGTCCGTTGTCCGCGTTTCACTCAAAAAACTCTTTTTATCCGTCAAACCGATGGCTTTTTTCATCGCGATCATCTTTTTGCTTCATTTCATTTTCATGCCGGCGCCGGTTTTTCTGGACGCGGCGATATCCGTCAAATTGATTGATGATCAAATCTATCACTTTAATGATCGATTAAACACTTCCGAAATCTATGTCTCATATCATTTTGTCCCGAATTCTGAGTTTTTTTTTCCTTCCGATGCCGATTCCTCGGAAGGGCTGAATGATCCCTATTTGATTTTTGTCGAAGGACCGCCCGTTCCCGCGGATTCGGAGGCGCAGAACGCTCATTTCTTAATCGGTCATTTCCGGATTGAAAGACTTCCGCCGGACCAACTTCCCGAGGAGAGGTTTCGAGAACTCTCAATTGAGCTCGGATCCATCGAATCGGAAACAGACGATTTGGTTTATTTGAAGCCGACTGTTTATCAAATCAATGTCGCGCCCGAAAAAAGCTTTTTGATCTATCCGAGTCCGTTCAGTTTCATCGCTGGCATCTGCGCCGCGTTAAAATTCGTTTTGTTGATTCTGTTCGCGTCGTTAATGGCGGCGACAACAAAGCAGTCGGCTTTGATTCAGGGAATCGAGCGTTTTGTCCGGCCGATTCCTTTGAAATGGGCCGGCATAACATCTTATGATTTGGCGCTCATGGCGTTTCTGACGATTCGGTTCATTCCGCTTCTGACGTTTACGGCATCTCAAATCAAAGCCGCGTCGCAGTCGCGCGCTTTCCGCCCGTCCAAAAACACATTCCGCTCTGTTAAAATCATCTCAACGGCTTTGATTCATTCGATTCTCCGATTCGCGGACGATGTTTCAAGAGCCATGCTGAACAGAGGATATACCGGCGTCGGCAAGACATCTATGAATGAACTGAAATTCCGAAAAAGAGACGCCATTTTCTTCTGTTTGTTTTTCATACTGCTTTTCATTATCATGATTATCAGCCGGATTCCGTCTTTTATCTCCGTCGGCTGAATTCTGATCGGCATATGCCGTCGCCATCGGCACCGTGACTTCAAAAAAATGAATCCTTTAAGTATCTTTTTGATACCCTTCTGTTTTATAGAATCACGGCAAAGAATGAATCATAAAAACGGTTTGAGAATCTTTTTATTCCTCAAATCATATTTAGAATTAATTTGTATATGGAGTCAAAACGATGCTTCAAATTGAAGATTTACAGGTTGAGGTCGCCGGGCGGCCGCTTCTTAAAAATGTGTCGCTGACCGTGGAAAAAGGCGAAACGACGATTTTATTCGGTCCCAACGGCGCCGGAAAATCCGCGCTTTTGAGTACGATCATGGGTTTTTCCAATTTTAAAGTGACTTCCGGTAAAATTTATTTTAAAGGCAAAGACATCACGGACGCGCCGATCAACGAGCGCGCGAAAATGGGCATCGGCATCATGTCGCAGCGCCCGCCCAATATCGCAGGCGTCAAGCTGCGCGATTTGCTGGAAATCGAAACGCATAAAAAGCTTTTGAACTTGGAAGAACTGGCGCGCAGCATTGATATGGAACGCTTCTTGGGCCGCGACATCAATGTCGGTTTCTCCGGCGGCGAAATCAAACGATCAGAACTTCTTCAGCTCAGCGTTCAGCGCCCCGATTTTTATCTGCTGGACGAGCCTGAATCCGGTGTCGATCCCGTGAATATGGCTCAAGTCGGCAATATGATCAAAAAGCTGATCTGCAGCAAAAAATCATGCTCTCCGAACGATCCTGAAAGAAAATCATCGCTTGTGATTACGCACACCGGTGAGATTTTAGATTATCTGGATGCCGACAAAGCGTACATTCTGTGCGGCGGAACGGTGATGTGTTCCGGAAATCCAAATCGTCTGCTCAATGAAATCAAGACGCAGGGCTATGACGAATGCATTCGCTGCAAGCTGAATCTTCAGCAGCTGAAGTGAGGTGGAAAAAATGGCAGAAAATAAAACCAATGCAAAAGAGACAGAAGCGGCGCAGCGCGTCCAAAAATCCTTGGACAAAGAAGCCATATACGGCGGTCACGTGGATTTAAAGCTTTATCATATTCCGGATGAGTCTCTTCAAGTTAAAAAAATGACGGATTTGGATTCCATGATCAAATCGTCTTTGTCGAATGTCGGCATTTCCGCTGACGGTGATGCCGGCGGCAATTTTTTGATGTTTAACAACAAAGTTTCTCACCGTTCTTCTTCTCAAGACGGTTTAGAAATCATGTCTGTCAAAGAAGCCCGCGAAAAATACAGCTGGCTGGAAGATTACTGGTGGAAGCTCGTAAATCCTGAAACCGACAAATACACGGCGGAGAGCTATTTGGAAGAGTCGGACGGGTATTTCATCCGCGTTCTTCCGGGCGTGAAAGTGACGGCTCCCGTCCAATCCTGTCTGATGATCGGGTCTGACCAAGCGCTTCAGACGGTGCATAATATCATCATCGTTGAAGAGGGCGCCGAGCTTGAAGTGGTGACCGGCTGCCTGACGCACGATGATGTCAAACGCGCGCTGCACATCGGCGTTTCTGAGATGTATGTCAAAAAGAACGGCAAGCTGACGTTTTCTATGATTCATGATTGGGACGAATCGGTCGAAGTCCGCCCGAGGACGGGAATCCGTATTGAAGAAGGCGGTCTTTTGAACAACAATTATGTCTGTCTGAAGCCGGCCAAATCCATTCAAACGAACCCGTCCGCCTATTTGGAAGGCGAAGGCGCGACCGCTTATTTCAACACGATCGCCGTCGCGCACCCCGGATCTGTTTTGGATATGGGCAGCCGTGTTTTCTTAAACGCGCCGCGCACCAAAACCGAAATCATCTCGCGGACAATTACAATCGGCGGCGAAGTGATTTCGCGCGGCGATATCGTCGGAAACGCGCCGCAGGTTTACGGACATTTGGAATGCAACGGTCTCGTTCTCAGTGAAAACGGTTCTCAAAAAGCCATCCCCGCACTTGAAGCGAACGCGATGGATGTCGAAATGACGCATGAAGCGGCTATCGGCAGAATCGCCCGTGATCAGGTGGAATATCTCATGACGCGCGGATTGGACGAAAATGAAGCGACAAGCCTGATCGTCCGCGGTTTCCTGAGCGCCGGAATCGAAGGCATTCCCGAAATTTTAAAAGAAGATATTGATGAAATCATTCAAAAAACGGCGGACGCTTCTTAATTTTTTGAATAAATGTTAAGAAGATGATTGAAATCCTCTCTCTTTTCTCTCACATCTCTGCAGGAGGGGATAGCGGGTCACCAATATTTGTAATAAGAGATGATGGGAAAGCCTATTTAGTAGGTGTTCTCCATGGCGGAACTTGGAAATTTAATGAAGAGGGCTATACTCTCTTTACGCCAAATGGAGAAATTATGGAAAGACTTGGAGTTACTCCGCTAATGATGTAAAAGTAAAAAGACAATCATGTCAAATCAATTCAATTTATTTTTATTAACATTGATAATCAGCGCAGCGTTATTTTCTGCCGGATGTTTGACAGAGAATCAAACTGACGAAGAGGAACAAACACTTGTTTCCCGAGAATTCCGATTAGCTCAAATAGCCGGCGGCAGCGATTTGAGATTCAGTTATAGTGAAGATACCGCAATTGAAAAATGGTCACTTGAAATGAAACCGGAAGAACTCATTGATTATGAAGATATCGGACCAATCATACCGGAATCCCCCAAATTTAACGGGTCAACATCGGGAACTCATTTGTGGGAATTTGACAGATACGGTAAAGGAAGCGGAATCGTTGAATTAGACTTTAAACTGCGGAACGTATCGGATAATTCAATAAAAGAACAATTCATTTATCATTTAAATGTCGGCGAAAACAATCGGACAATAAAAATGATTGCAGCCCGACAATTGGAAACATCCGATAATCCCCTGGAAACAGGATTGAAAATTGAAGAAAATAAAACCGCTGACATGACATTTCACGAATCGGTTGAGCCGGCCGAAAAATGGACTTTAGAAACGGTTGAATACGGCGGAAAACTGAATACGGCAAATGAAAATATATCCATTTCAGAAACGGATGACATCCCTATTCACAATTGGAAATTTGAAGGAGAAAAACAGGGAAGCGTTCGATTAACTTATCAAGCCGAAATCTCTGAAAATGCAGTAAAGGAAATTCATTATGACATGTATGTCAATGAAGACATGACGATTGAAATCGTAAATGTCGAATACAATACATACAGGTTTGATTAATCAGACCGCATTTTAAATATTTCTGTTTTACACCTGTCCTTTTCCGCTTTCATTTACTGCCGCTGCGGCCGCCCGGCGCGTGAACCGCTTCAATTTAAAAAAGATTGAAAAATGACGGCGGTTTTTAACAATTTGTTTTAATTCGTTTTTAAACCCAAATCCCAATGCTTAAGATTCTTCTTTTTCTCTTTTCTCTCTTAATTTTTCATTTCGGTCGGCGCGTTCTTTTTCTTTTTCCATGCGTTTTTTATCGGCCATTTGCTGTTCATAGAGCTCTTTTTTTTCTTCATTCGTCAGAACAATATCTGTTTGACCGATAAATCGATTCAGTGCGTTCGCTGTCGTAAATACGTTTTCGCGCGCGCCTTTTTGGTTCAGCATCAGGCCGAGAAAGATCAGACCCAATCCGAGAAGCTGCATGGCCAGAATCGAAAAAATGCCGATCAGCACGACGGATGACGCGACGATTCCTTTAAACGCGCCTTTTCTGTATGAAACGTATCCGGTCCTTCTGAAAATACGCATGTCCCGGAAAGTTAAAAATAAAATCGTTAAATAGGCGAAGACGCCGATTCCGATATACATGAGCGTCCAAATATCTGTATCTCCCAATGCCATATTCTTTCCCTTGTGTGTTTAAACAGTTTTGTAAAAAGTAAATTAAAACCGTTTTGCTTCTATTAAAACATGGTGCAGATTTGATTCAATTATTTATTTATATTGAATGCCTTTTATCTTAAGGTGACTGTCGAATACCTTTTCGATTCGTTTATCAAAACAAATATTTGCATCGGAAACTTTTTTAAAGAGTGCGTTCACTATGGAAATTTCTTTGACATTTTGGTATGTCTTACTGTTTATTCTGCTGGTGCTCTCCGCTTTTTTTTCAGCGACGGAAACCGCTTATTCTACAATAAACAGACTTCGTCTGAAATCAATGGCAGAAAGCGGCAATCTGTCGGCGAAGCGCGTTTTAAAAATAACGGAAGATTATGATAAGTTCATTTCAACCGTTTTAATCGGCAACAACATCGTCAATATCGGGGCTTCTTCCATTGCGGCCCTTCTCTTTGCGCGTCTGTTCCCGGATGAGTTGGCGGCCGCCGTTTCAACGGCTGTTGTGACAATCGTTGTTTTGATTTTCGGCGAAACGCTTCCAAAAAGCATTGCAAAAGCCAATGCCGATAAATACGCGCTGGGCGCGTCAGGGGCCGTCGGCGCCGTCATGATCATTTTTTCACCGGCCGCTTTTGTTTTGGTTCAATTGATCAATCTGTTCAGCCGGAAAAAAGAAACAGAGGCACCGTCCATGACGGAAAGCGAATTAAAATATATCGTGGAAGCGATCGAAGAAGAAGGCATCTTAGAAGAAAATGAAAGTGAACTTGTTCAGTCCGCGCTGGATTTCGATGAGACGACCGTTCAGGAAATCATGACGCCGCGCTCAGATATCGCGGCGATCAATATTGATGATGATATGGATTCTATTTTGAAGACGATTATAGACAAAGGCTATACGCGGCTGCCCGTTTACAAAGACAGTTTGGATAATATTCGCGGCGTTATTAATGTCAAAGACGTTCTCGTCCGAATCGCGACGCATCGGAGATTTAATATCCGGGCTATGATCAAGCCGGCGACTTTCGCTTATGTGACCATGAACATTTCTCCGCTCCTCAATGAAATGCGCGCGGCGAAGTCTCATCTTGCGGTCGTCGTTGACGATTACGGAAGTACAAAAGGAATTGTCACGATGGAAGATATTTTAGAGGAGCTCGTGGGTGAAATTTGGGACGAGTACGATGAAATCGTTAAGGAAATCATTGAGACGGACGACGGGGGTTTTGAGGTCAGCGGCAACATGAACATTGATGATTTATTTGATTATTTGGACGCCGATAATCGTGATTTTGAGTGTGATTACAATACGGCCGGCGGCTGGGCGTTGGATGTTTTTGAGCGGATCCCCAAAACGGGCGAAGTTTTCACTTACAAAAATCTGAGAGTGACGGTTTTAGAAGCGGACGAGCAGCGCGTTACAAAACTTAAAATTGAAAAAACGGCTGAGTCGCTGTCGGATGAATAAACGAAATGCGGCATTGAGGAAAAAGCGGAAGAAACAGAAAACAGATCTGTAATGTTTGTGAATTTTTGTTTTTCTCTTCCTGCCATCGCTTCTTTTTCTCTCTCCTGTTCCTCTTTTTGAAAAAAATTAAGGGAAACTCTTATATAGAAGCGTTTACATTAGTTTAATTCCAAATCGGAGTTGCAGATGCACAAAGCAGCCTCTCTCGATTATGATTTTATGTCGGCTGTTTTGTGAAATATTATCATTTCGTTTTTCAGCTTGTCTGAAATCCGTTTGTGTAATACTTATTTGTCAATCTGACAGTCATTTTATAAAACTTATCAAAGGAGGATTCAGTAATTATGTCCGGACAACCTATCTTTATTTTAAATGAAGGCAGCAGAAGAACCAGAGGTTCTGATGCCCAAAATAATAATATCATGGCAGCTAAAGCGGTCGCCGAAGCGGTCAGAACGACGCTCGGCCCCAAAGGCATGGACAAGATGCTTGTCGATTCCATGGGCGATGTCATTATTACAAATGACGGCGCGGCAATTTTAAGAGAAATGGATATCGAACACCCCGCGGCGAAAATGATTGTCGAAATTTCCAAGACCCAAGACGCCGAAGTCGGTGACGGAACAACCACCGCGGCCGTTTTGGCAGGCGAACTTTTGGCAAACGCCGAAGATCTTTTGGAAGACGGCATCCACCCGACACTTATTTCTGCCGGCTACCGTTTGGCGTCTGAAAAAGCGCAGGAAATCGTTAAATCCATCGCTATAAACGCGTCCGTTGATGATGTCGCGACTCTGAAAAAGATCGCCGCAACCGCAATCACCGGCAAAGGCGCTGAAATGCACAAAGAGAAACTTTCCGACTTAACGGTCGAAGCGGTCCGCTCCATCACAAAGACCGACGCTCACGGCAAAATCGTTGCCGATACCGACAAAATCAAAGTCGAAAAGCGTGCCGGCGGTAGCATTGAAGATTCCATTCTGATTGACGGCGTGATTATTGACAAAGAGCGCGTTCATCCGAACATGCCGACAAGTATCAAAGACGCCAAAATCCTTCTTCTCGGCGCGGCAATCGAATACAAGAAAACGGAAACCAAATCCGAAATCAAAATTACTTCTCCGGACCAAATGCTCAGCTTCATCGAAAAGGAAGAAGCCATGCTGAAAGAAATGATCAACAAGGTCCTCGCTTCCGGCGCAAGCGTTATTTTCTGTCAGAAAGGCATTGATGATCTCGCTCAGTATTATTTGGCGAAAGCCGGCATTTTGGCGGCCCGCCGCATCAAACAGAGCGACATGACGCGCCTCTCTGAAGCGACCAACGCCAAAATTCTGACGAGCATTGATGAAATCAAAGCTGAAGACCTCGGCTCGGCCAAACTCGTCGAAGAAAAAGAAACTACCGGCTCCAAGATGATTTACGTCACAGGCTGCTCGGGCACGAAAACAGTTTCTCTTTTCCTCCGCGGCGGAACCGAACACGTTGTTGACGCGCTGGACCGCGCTATTGAAGACGCGATTCGTGTCGTCGGCGTCGCCATCGAAGACCAAAAAGTCGTTGTCGGCGGCGGTTCTCCTGAAATCGAAATTTCTCTTCGCCTTCAGGAATACGCGGCGACGCTTTCCGGAAGGGAACAGCTCGCTGTTTCCAAATTCGCGTCCGCGCTTGAAATCATTCCGCAGACTCTTGCCGAAAACGCCGGTCTTGACCCGATCAACATGCTTGCCGAAATGAAAGCGCAGCACGAGAAAGGCAACAAGAACGTCGGGCTCAATGTTTATGAAGGCAAAGTCGAGGATATGTATGAAAACAATGTTCTTGAGCCTTTGAGAATTAAAACGCAGGCCATCAATGCCGCCACAGAGTCAACAATCATGATTCTTCGAATCGATGACGTGATCGCGTCCGCGAAAGCCGCGCCGATGCCTCCGGGCGGAATGGGCGGAATGCCTCCCGGCATGATGTGATGTCAAAAAATTTTGTTCGCTTCGCTCACAAAATTTCACCGGCGGCAGAAGTTTATGCTTTTCAGCAGGTGTTTGCAGGAAAACCGCTTTGCGGTTTTTCGGCTTCACTTTGTCCGGCCTTTATAAACACTCTCTTAATTTATCACCAAACTCTCTCTATAAAGGCTGATTTTCTTTTTTCTCGATTGTAATCTGTTTTGTTATATCCCGTATTTTTTTATTCGTGTTTCTTCTTTTTATTTAATCCAGCTTGTTTTATATTTCTCGTTTTGCCATCTCCTGTCCTTTTATGGGTCTATCTGTCTTGATTTTTCAATCAAAAATCTTTATATATTATGGCTCCTTTACTTGCCTTATGCACAATTTTACTTGTTTTGCACTCTCTCAGATGAACTGCACGTCATTGCGGGATGTTCCGGCGGGGGAGATTTGCGCGAAAGTTCTCTTCTCTTTCAGCCGTATAAAACAAATTTCATGAATTGTGCAACGGGCTGCGTTATCAATGTTCAGTAAAAAAGAATTCCGTTTAGAATTTGAATTGAATGTTTATGATTCACTCGAAAAACTTGAAAAATAATTTGAAAGCAAATTGCCAAACACATGTAATCTGTCGAAATCCCTGTTTCGATCAGACATAAAACAAGAGATGCCGGCCGCCTTTGACTCGGCCGGCATTCATACCTTGTCACCATACCGCAAAAGTAAAGTAAACAGAGGCATACGTTTCAACGTTTCAGGAAATATAAAAATTTTTTCCGGCGTTTTGTCTCTTTTTCTTTATTTTTTCAAAATGCACGGAAGTGTTCATCATTTCCGTAATGCTCGATTTCCTTTCGGGCAATTTCACCGTGCCGCCTGTACCGACTTAAAAAATCAGCCGGATTTTTTCAGTCCCGTTCTCGCTCTTGAGAAACACAATCGGTCCAATTCCGTCAGGCGGCAAGGAAGCAGAAATCCGTGTGCAGCCCTGTTCCTGTAACAAGGCTGCCGCTTTCACTTCCATCTCCAGCAATCACTAAAAGCGACAAAGTCTGTATTTGCAAAAAAATCAAAACATTCGCCTTTTTGATTGCACCCTCTACTCTATCCGAAATCGGATTTCGTTTGCCTTCGCTGATATTTCCGTCTTTAACCGTGCGGAAAACCCGATAACCCCGTATGCAGATGTTTTAAAACACCTCCCGCACTTCTAAAACGCGGCGGAAATCAACGGAGGCAAACTCAAAAACAGTCAAAAACAGGCGTCAAATCAAATATTAAATCAGATGCCGCCTCAGATTTCGAAATCTTTTCGAAAAAATGGTTCTTCAATTGAATCGGGCGGCTGAACAGACTAAAACAAAATTCGTTTGTCGCTTCATCTGATCCCCGAAAATCTTAAAGATGGAATAAGGGCGGCAGTCTTTTCGGTTCAATTCCGAAAAAGCGGTGTTATCCAAGACAGCATTTCTGCTGTTGATGACGGATATTTGTATTGACAGAATCAGAAATGAAAGAGAAAAAAGAAAATCCGGCTATGTTCTTATCATTGCCGACAGTTTACCAAAAAAGGAAGTTTAGATAGTAATAATTCCAAATAATCGATGGATGCAGCAACTGTGTTTAATATAAACCATTTGTTCGCAGCCGTTCTGATGAGGAATTTTTATAATCTGATTTTTCTAAAACTGGAAGCTTTTTCACGAAAGTGAAAGAGTCAGATTTTCTTTTTCTTGAGTGTATGGCTGTTTGAACGTATTCGTTTCGGGTTAAACGGTCATATACATTGTAATTTTTGAAAAAACTAAACGCACAAAATATTACTAAATGGTGAAAATATGAAAGTAAATAAAATGTTCTTGGCTGCTCTTGCAGTCATGATGATTTTTGCAGTTGCTCCTTTGGCAAGTGCAGGCACAGGCACAGAAGATGATCCGTATACAGTTCTTTATGTCGGATATGAATATCCCGGCTTTTACACATCTATGATTGATGCAGATGTTGACAGCGAGGTTGTCAGCAATGTAACTACTGGTAACATCGTGTATTATGAAACCACTTACACTCAAATTGACTACGATGTCAATTACCTCCCTACCCCTGCCAGCCTTGATGCGGCTGCTGACGTGGTCACTACTTCAGGCGGATATGACTATCTCATTACTGATATGGCCTTTACGGGTTACTCCTACGATGGTGGTGTCATTGACGAAGCCCGCGAAGTTTTCTATAATGCCTGTGATGCATCAACCATTACCCACAAAGCATCTATCATACAGCGATGATTTCACAAATTCTTACGCACCTATGAGTTTTGGCTTCCGTGACAGTTTGATATACCCGCACGCCTTCGACTCACCATTCGATCAAAGAATGGCTGACGGTCTGAATGCTATCGGATATGGCTCAACTCTTGACGACTACGAAAGGTTGTTGTCTGATCTGAACTGATCGAAAATTCAGAGTTATGATTTAAACACCGTTCTATTCGTGTGTTTATCATAATTCTGCCAAAATGAATGATGATGATGCTTTAGCATCATCTTTTATTTTTTCATACAATGTTACAGAGGTGTTATACTTTGATGTCGCTTGCCACAAGGCTAAAATTAAATTCATCAATTTTTATTTCATTGATTTTATTATTGCTTTTTTCAATTTCTGCGTCTCAGGCAGCTGTTCCTGAGATGAACGATTCTGTAAATATCACTTATGTTGGTTTTAATGATTCTGACAGTTCAGCGATTGAAGCGTTAATGGAAGATTATTTCGGTTCTGATAAAGATTATTTAAATCGAAAACCATTAAATCATGTGAATTCTCAAATCTTTCATGTAAATTATCATTATATTAACAACAGTTATGGGATATCTTATGAGAATTCTGAATTGAAGATGTTTTCAAATCCGGATACAGGAGATATTTTGAACCAAGATATTGTCATCATTGACATGCTTTGGGTTTATGACAATCAGGACCTTGTAGATAATTTAAAAGCCGCTAAAAAAGCCAACCCAAATTTAAAATTAATTCAAATAAGAAGTGATGAATCTGATCCTGACGGCATATTTGCTTCACAGGAAGATGAAAGATTAATAACTTTAGTTAATTCCGATTTTAACGCGTATGATTATTGGACCGACCCTATGCAGGCATATAATAGGGGGCTCATGTTGACTTATGAAAAGGATTGGTCTAATCCTTCAAATCCTTTCCTCAAGTCATATCCGACATATGAAGGTTGTTGGCAAGCTTAGATTGATTATGCAATATCATCCCGCGAATCCGATGGTGCCAGCTTGGCAATGGCCATCATTTGTCATCTCCTTAAAGAATATGCTCCGCCTGAAAAAATTGAGGAGATGAATTTTGAAAAAACAAGAGTTTTGTATGTCGGATTTGATCCGGGAACTGAAACATCAAATTACTCCGGCATGGTTGCTTTTGATACTGTGAAAAATATTCTTGAAAATTCTATTTACGATACTTATATGGAAATTGATACAGTTTCTTTTGGAACTGTTCCCGATTCTTCTTCAAATGTCTATCCTCAGCTCGCTGATGGCACGTGGTATTCTCCCGAAACTCTTTATGAAAACATGGACGAAAAGGGTATCCGATTCGAAGATTATCATGTTGTTTTATTTGACGGATTTTTTACAGCCGAAATAATTGAAATGTTTGGCGGTGTTTTTACGGACGCCTCTGATTCCGGTGCAACTCTTCTCTTCCAAAGGCAGTACTATAATACTGCGGCCGGTACAACCACTGCCAACCTTCCGGAAAGCAGTTATCCGGCCGGCTCTTCTTTTCTCCTGTCGGCGAGGGATTTTGTTCAGAAAAGCGATTCAGCCAGATTTAATCAGACGATTCAGGCTATAAGACTCCCGTTGGTAAGAGTAACCAATCCAATAGGTACCCAATTCGCCGGTAATTTCATTTACAATTCGATGTATGCAAAGCTTACTTTCGGAGGCTATCTTTACCATCCGGTTGAAACTATCAGAAAAAGTTCAATCGTAGAGTATATGAACGCACATGAACAAACCGAATCTCATAATCCGGGAAAACCCTACGTTGCCATAATCGGGTTTAAAGATTATACAAAAAATATGCATGAATTATCAAAACGGATTGAAGACCAAGGATATAATACGGTTGTGGTCGCCGACAATGGTTTTGATTTCTACGTGAATATGGATCAATATCTGGATAAAACCAAATTCAATTCTGACATATCCGATATTGATAACGGCCGTTATATCACTTCAATTATTTCTTATAAAAATTGGGCGCTGGATTACAATAATCAGGTGAACGGCGTTTACAATTTGGAACAACTCAATGTACCGGTAATCAAAGCCATCGGCAGCTATGTAGATGAAGAGTACGCTGAAATATATGACACCGGTTCCGGCGTTCTGTCTCAGCATTTTACATGGATGGGCTCCTCCTCGAATTTGGAAGGCATGATTGATTTTATTGGAACGACGGATGCTGAAATGCATTCAAAGAATCTGGAATGGGTGGCAGACAGAGCGATGGCTTGGGCAAAATTAAGTGAAAAAGACAATATTGCCAAAAACATCGCGCTCATGTATTACAACTATCCGCCCGGCAAAGAGGATATCGGTGCCAACTATTTGAATGTCATGAGAAGTTTGGCCGGCGACGGTGCAAAAAAATATGTTGCTGACTCTTCTCTTGGTCTCGATTCAATCGGAAAGTATACCTCATATCCCGGGATTCTTAGGGAAATGCGTACGGAAGGGTACAATGTCAGCATTGATCATTTGCCGGTTGTAACGATTGACAAAGGTGGAAATCATGTCTTTGATTATACTGTTTCGGATGAAGATTTGATTCTCAACGAAGTTAATTTGATAAATCTCATCTATACTCAGGGTATTAACGTCGGTTCCTATGCTCCGGGTGTTTTGGACACCATGGTTCAGGAAAGAATTGATTACATTAACGATGATGACCTGCGCCATAATGCTTCCGGTTGGTGGGGTGCTGAATTGATTCCTGTTTCCGATTATCTGAAATGGATTGACCATGAAATAAACGTCAACGAAACAATGAATGCTTCTCTGTGGGAAGATGCAGTTGAAGTTTGGGGTCTTCCTCAGGCATTCGGTGCAGTCGACAATGATACATATTGGGGCGGTATGATTTGGACCGATATGAAAAACCAGCTGGAAGGCGGGCAAGACCGTAATTATATCGTTGTCCCGATGATTAAATTCGGTGACATCCGTATCATGCCTGAGCCTAACAGAGCGTTGGCAAGCGATAAAGCACTGAGTTCTCCTGATTATCACGGCGATCTGCCGCCGACACATCAGTATATTGCAACTTATTTTTGGCTGAACAGAGGAACCGATGACAGTACCGGCGACGGCACCACAGGATTTGTCGGCGGTGACGGCAGATGGAAGGCGGATGCACTCATCCACTTCGGAACGCACGGCACACAGGAATGGCTTCCCGAAACATCTCTCGGTTTATCCCGAACAGATGACTGGGGACCTGTTTTGCTGCCGACGATTCCGAACATCTATCCGTACATTGTTGCTAATGTCGGAGAAGGCTTAACGGCAGAATACAGAGGAAATGCGCTTATCATTTCTCATATGACTCCGCCGATGATTAAAACGCAATTGTATGATGATCTCATTGAAATGGAGACGGCTATCCGCGGCTATCAGAAAAATGTTGCTGCAGGCGGCGGTGTCGAAGAGCTTCTCACAGCATACCGTTCTATAATCATACAAGATGTCTTCGATTTTGGTTAGAATGATGCGTTCACCGATACCTTTGAAAGCTACAAAAGACAAATCGTTGCAGATACGGATTATCCTGCAATTAAAAAGACAAGTGATGTCACCGATAAAGTTCTTCAGGAATATTTGATTTCTAATAAGAACGGCGTTTTTGACAGTTTCTTGAATAATTATCTTCACAATTTCATTGAAGCTATCCGTGAAACCAGTTTATCATACGGAACGCATGTTTACGGCGCGTTTGAAGATAAACAAGTCATTCCGATGGTTTGGAATATGTGGAGCCGTCAAGGCCTTGATGACATTATGCTTGAAACTTACTTCGATGATATCCCCGAAGGCTCCGGCATTCCGACAACTCAAACGGCGGATATATTTTTTAAAGACGGAGAAACTCTTGTTACAATAACTGCAGCTGAAAGCGGCGAGTACAAATACAACGAAGATGACATTTTAGAATTTGTCACATTGGTTGTGAATCACGGTGAAAGAATTACTGCAACAGATATTCGGAGTTATTTAGATCAGGTTTTTACAAAAGACGCAGGAAATACGGCTTATCAAAATGAAGTCATTCTTTTCCTCCTCGGATCGGGATACATAATTACGGATAATATAATAAATTTCAGCGGTACCAATAATAATACCGCAGCTAAATTGAATGCGGCTTTACAGAGCACAAGTGACCCTGAATTGCGGGTAATTGTTGACGGAATAGCTGATCAATGGTTTGAATTTTATTATTATCAGAGTGTTCCCCCAATTCTGCGGTCTGCAGCCCCGACAGAATACAAAGCCGCTGACGGAACGTACATAACCAAAGCCAATTTAGTGTTAAGAATTGCCAATATGATTAATGATACACGCAAATATATGGCAGATCATGACGGCATTTATTCTTATGAGGCCGTTGAATACGGCTTAGGAAACGCGTCCGGAACCGGCACAGGCAGGCCGTGGTACAATGAGGATATGGTTCATTACATGCGTGGAAATGACCGTATTGATTACGCTCAAAAAATATTGGACTGCGGCGATTCTGAAATGAATGCGCTATTGAATGCGCTCTCATCAGGATATATCCCTCCCTCTTCCGGAAATGATCCTGTTCTGAATCCGTATGTCCTTCCGACAGGACGTAATTTCTACGGCATTGACCCGTCTACTTATCCGACGCCGGCGGCATGGAAAGTTGGTCAGGCAATGGGTGAACAAATGCTTGTTCATTATTATGAAAACCATGGTAAATGGCCTGAGACAATTTCGATGATGCGTTTCGGGGTTGATTTCATTCAGGATGAAGGAACTCTTGAAGCCTGTCTTTTCTATTTGATCGGCTGTGAGCCTGAATGGAATAACGGCGGTAAACTGACCGGTACGAAAATTGTCACATTTGGAACCGGTAATGATGAAAAGTATAATGATATGTTCTTGTTAACTGTAAATGGTAAGCAGGAATATCGCCCTCGCGTTGATGTTGTTTACAACAGTGCCGGTATGCGCGATGGTTTTGGTTCTATTCTTGTCAAAATCGATAAAGCAATCAAAGAAGTTGCAGCTTTAAAAGAAGATGATCATCCTCAGGTTTCCAACAGCATTCGAAAGAATTCTTTGGAACTTGTTGCACTTTTGGGCGGCAATGAAAATGACCCCGCTCTTTGGGATATTGCAACATCGCGTATCTTTGCGCAGCAGCTCGGCCAGTATGAAATCGGAACCGGCAACCTTGTCAGTGCCAGCGGCTATTTGGACCCGAATGATCAGGACAGCATAAAAGCGATTGCAGACTTGTATCTGGAAAAAATGGGGTATTTGTATTCCCAAAATAATTGGGGTACGAGTTCTGAAGATATTACAAAGATGCTGACAGCGCTTCTCGGCAGAACGGACGCCTCTGTCTTTGCCAGTGCAGGAAATCTCTATGATTCCCTTGACAATGATGACGTTTACCAGTATTTTGGTGTTATGAATATGGTTTCTTCAATGTATGACAAAGACGGAAATTACATCGAAAACAAGGATGAATGGAAGACGCCGCAGATGTACATTGCTGATACAAGTAATATTGACAGTTACAAAGGCGGTAAAAAAATCGTTTACACTGCAGGTGAATACATCCAAAAAGATTTAGCTGCTCGTTATTTGAACGACAAATGGATTCAAGGTCAAAAAGAAGCCGGCTACAGCGGCGCTGCTTTGATGGCTGAATTCATTGAAAACATCTACGGTTGGTCCGTTGCGACAAACGGTGAACTCATCGGTCAGGAAACCTGGAACCGGATTTTTAAGACCTATGCCGCGGATCCGGATATGACGGACTGGCTGTCGCATTCTTCGCCCTATGTGCTTCAATCGACTTCAGGCCGTTTGCTTGAAGCGGTCCGCACCGGATATTGGGACGCGACAGATGACCAGATCAAACAGGTTCTTCAAAATTATGTTGAATCCGTTATTGAAACCGGTGTTGCTTGCTGTCACCACACGTGCGGTAATCCGACGCTTGACACATTCATCCAAGGCCAGATGTCCGCTTTAGGTCTGACACCCGATCAGGAAGAAGCGTATTGGGACGCTGTGAAGAACGCGACGAACCGTGAGCCTTCCTCATCCTCGTCTTCTTCCTCTTCCGGCGGCGGATTCGGAACAGCGGCAGTCGTTGAAGCCGGTGAAGCGGCAAGCGGCGAAACTGCTGAAGAAGGCGAAGAAAGTGAGGACGGAAATCAAAATCCGGGTGTCGGTACAACCGGCACGGAAACCGGAACGCCGACGTCTCAAGTCAGCGGATTTGAAATGACCGTGTCAAATGTTGCCAATTCCGTCCGCGACTTCGTCCAAAACCCGACTTTTTCAGCATCAAGCATGGTCGCCCTCGCCTTTGTCATATTGGTGGTCGGCGCGATCTTCTACGGCACAAGACGGAAAAATCTGTAATGAAACAAAATTCAAATGAAGAATTGCCGGCATATCGGCAATGCCTTCTTCTATTTTTTTAATTTCCTGATGTCCTCTTGCAATCCGATTTTGTTTGACTCTTTAGAATCAGAGAATTCAAATAACAATAACGCCTCACTCTTTTTATGAAATACATCATTATTATCGGAGACGGCATGGCTGATCTTCCGATTTCCGAACTGGGCGGAAAAACAATTTTGCAGGCCGCCGGCAAACCGAATATGGATTATATGGCCGGACACGGAAGGATGGGTCTTGCCGTCACCGTTCCGGACGGATATCCGCCGGGCAGCGATGTCGCGAACATGTCCATTTTCGGCTACGATCCCGCTGTTTATTATACAGGCCGCTCGCCGCTTGAAGCGCTCAGCATGGGCGTTTCTCTGCAAGGAAATGATTTGGCTTTTCGCACCAACTTAATTACCATCGGAAACGCGGACGGGACAGTCGGCAGCGACGGTCCCTCGTTGGAAGACGCGTATATTGTCGATTACAGCGGCGGACACATCTCTTCCGAAGAAGCCGAAGAATTGATCCGCGCCGTCAATGCGGAACTCGGAAACAGCCGGTTTAAATTTTATCCCGGGATCAGCTACCGCCATTTGCTTGTCGCGCAGGACAATTTTGGAAAGGAACTTGTATTCACGCCGCCGCATGATATTACCGGTAAAAAGGCGGCGGATTATTTCCCCAAAGGCGGTGATGCCGCCCGGATTTACTTGGAGATGATGGCGGCTTCTTATCCTATTCTCAAAGACCATCCCGTCAATAAAAAAAGAATCGCGGAAGGAAAACCTCCGGCCAACTGCATTTGGTTTTGGGGGCAAGGCAACGCGCCCAAGTTTGAATTGTTTGAAAAAATTCATCATAAAACGGGCGCTGTCATTTCCGCGGTTGATCTTCTCAAAGGCATCGGTATCTGCGCCGGCCTGAATGTGATTGAAGTGGAAGGTGCGACCGGATTTTTAGACACGAATTATAAAGGAAAAGCAGACGCGGCAAT
Organism: Candidatus Methanimicrococcus odontotermitis; assembly: GCA_031286065.1. Lineage (GTDB taxonomy): Archaea > Halobacteriota > Methanosarcinia > Methanosarcinales > Methanosarcinaceae > Methanimicrococcus > Methanimicrococcus odontotermitis. The sequence continues at coordinate 92,498 of JAITUZ010000059.1, forward strand.
TGAAGCTTTGAAAACGGAAGACTTTGTTTTTGTTCATATTGAAGCGCCGGATGAATGCGGCCACATCGGAAATTATAATATGAAAATGCGGGCCGTGGCGGATCTTGATTCTAAGATCGTCGGGCCGCTTTTGAAATACGCGACGTCGCTGAATGAACCGTGCCGGATTCTTGTCATGCCGGATCATCCGACGCCTGTCGCGTTAAAGACGCACACTTGCGATCCGATTCCGTTTATTTTGTACGACACGCGTGAAACCGAAACGGACGGCATTTTTGCATATGATGAAGATTCTGCCCGAAACGGCAGTTTCGGAATAGTGCCCGCTTTTGATTTGGTGTCTTTAATGATTGAAAATGAAAAGCAATGATTCGGAAAATACGATAATTTGAAAGCCGTTTTGAAATAGATTAATATATTTCGAACTCTTCTTCACTGCTAATTGTTATTGAGGTTTAACTCAAAAACGTTCATTCAGGAGTGGTGAGGGGAAATGAATCCGTTCCAGAAAAAACAACCCAAAGAAAAGGATGAGCCCGAGTCAGAGGCTGAAAATAAAGCGTCCATTCTCAGTAAAATTACGTCATTTGGAAAACATACGAAGGAAAACGCTTTCGGTGAGTTCAGACAAACGCCGCTGATGGATTTGATTGAACGCAAAAATGATATCGTTTTAAAAGCCGATCTTCCCGGAATCACGAAAGAGGATGTTACGATTGAGATTCAGGACAGACTTTTAACGGTACGCGCGGAATGTCTCAAAGATATCGAAGAAGGCATTTACATCCGCCGTGAGAGGTTTTATCGGAAATATGAAGGCTCCGTTAATATTCCCGTTCAAATCGATGAAGAAAAAGCAACGGCGAAATTAGCGAACGGCATTTTAACTGTTTTCCTTCCCAAAAAAATCGATAAGATCGAAGTGGAAGATTAATCCATTTTCCGTTTCTTTTTTCCGATTTTTCATTCAAATCGGGCGCCGTTATCTCCTATCTTTTCTTCTGATGTCTGTTTTCTCATGTCCGTTCATTTTTTTTCGGTTTCGTTTAATATTTCAATAGTTTCACACGGCAGCCTGATTATTTATAAGAAAAAGCTTCATAAGATTTTACAATAATAACTGTTTGGAGACAACCATGCCGGAAGAAGCCGTCCGCAAACAATACATCAAGCATCCTCTGATATTAGAAAACGCTGTTGAGCAGCGCTTATATCAGCTCGGCGTCGTTTCAGGATGCGTTTTTAAAAATTCGCTTGTCGTTTTGCCGACGTCTCTTGGGAAAACGGTTGTCGCTCTTTTAGTCATGGTGATGCGTCTTGAAAAAGCGGGCGGCAAAGTTCTGCTGCTCTCTCCGACAAAACCTCTTGTTGAGCAGCATTTTGATTTCTTTTCCCGCGTTATGAAATTGCCGGACGGGAAAGTCAAAGCATTTACGGGCGGCATTTCTCCGGAAAAACGGCGGGAAATGTGGCTGGACGCGGATATGATTATCGCAACGCCTCAAGTGATTGAAAATGATTTGATCAATTCGAGAATTTCTCTTCAAAACGTTTCATGTATCGTTTTTGACGAAGCGCACCGGTCCGTCGGCAATTACGCTTATACTTATATCGCCGATAAATATATCTCGACAGCGTCTTCGCCGCTCATTTTAGGAATTACGGCAAGCCCCGGAAGCGAAAAAGAAAAAATCAATGATGTCTGCAGCGCGCTTTTTATTGAAAACGTTGTTGTAAAAACAGAAGATGACGCCGATATTAAACCGTACGTTCATAAAAAGGAGATTGAATGGACAAAGCTTGAACTTCCGAAAGAGCTGGCGGACATTCGGGAAGCTTTGAAAAAAATTTTAACGGAAAGGCTGGACAAACTGGCAGAATTGGGTTACCCCTTAGATAAAAAGTTTTTAGCCAAGCGCGATTTGCTGGCGCTTCAATCTCAGCTGACGGCGGCGGTGAAAATCAAAGACGCTGACCCTAATATTTATCAAGCGGTTTCCGCCATGGCGGAAATTATGAAAATTGAGCACGCGGTCGAACTGGTTGAAACGCAGGGAACAAAAGCGCTTTTGGCTTATCTTCATAAAATGGATGAAGAGGCCGGAACGTCCGGCGCGAGCAAGGCCGTTAAAAGGCTGGCGGCCGACCTTTATTTCCGCCAAGCGCTCAATCTCGCAGAAAAATGCGGCGTTGAACATCCGAAGTTTTACGCCGTTCAAAGAATTGTCAGCGAGCAGCTTCACAAATCACCCGATTCTAAAATCATCGTTTTTACGAATTTCAGAGAAACCGCGAACATTGTCAAAGAAGCGCTTTTAGAACTTCCGGCTGTCTGGCCGGTCCGTTTCGTCGGGCAAGGGTCGCGCAGCAAAGACAAAGGGCTGACGCAAAAGCAGCAAACCGAAATTATTGAACAGTTCCGGTCCGGCGTTTATAATGTTCTCATCGCGACTTCCGTCGCTGAAGAAGGTTTGGATATCCCGTCAACGGATATGGTTTTGTTTTATGAGCCGGTTCCGTCGGAAATCCGCAGCATTCAAAGAAAAGGGCGCACGGGGCGTTTTCAAACCGGCCGCATCATCATGCTCATCACGCAGGGAACGCGTGACGAAGCGTATCGGTGGAGCAGCCAAAACAAAGAAAAACGCATGCTTTCTGAAATGAAAAGTCTCCAAAAAGCGTATTCGGGCGGCAGTGATTCCGGTTTTTCAGGCGGAACTGAAAATCAAAAAACATTTTCTGATTTTGAAAAAGAATTCAAAAGCAAGTATGAGAATAAAGAATCGGACGGGCCCGTTAATGACTTTTCTCGTCCGCAGGAACCTCCTGTCCGTTCTCATGTTTTTTCAGAAAATTTCATCGGCGGCCAAGAGGCGTGCACTTCTCGGGAGCCGCGGCTGAAAATATTGGCGGACACGCGTGAACTTAAGAGCGGCGTTTTGAAATATTTGGATGCCGGCGGCGTTGAACTCAAAACGGCGAAATTAGATGTCGCTGATTATGTCATCAGTGAAGACATGGCGGCCGAGCGCAAAACAATTGCCGACTTTAACGCGTCTTTGATTGGCGGCAAACGTAATTTGTTTTCTCAGCTCGTTGACCTTTCCCGCGCTTACAAAAAGTCCGTTTTAATTATTGAAGGCGACGCGGACTTGGCGGCCGGAAATATGAACGAAAATTCTATTCGCGGCGCTTTGCTTTCGATTGAGATCGATTTAAACGTTTCGGTTTTTTACACCAAAAATGAAGAAGAAACCGCTTCGCTGCTGAAAATGATGGCTAAAAAGGAGCAGGTCAATGCAAGTAAACTTGTGAATCCGCACGGCAAAAAACCGGCTCGGACAACTTATGAGCAGCAGGAATACATTCTGTCTTCCATATCAGGCGTCGGGCCGCGCGCCGCGCAGATCCTGCTTCAGGAATTCGGGTCGCTGAATTCTATTTTCAACGCGTCCGAAGAGGAACTGCGCCGCGTCAAAGGCATCGGAAAGGTAACGGCTCAGCGCATTCGTGAAGTTGTCGCGGCGGAATACAAAAAATGAAAAGGCTCAATTCAGCCTTTCTATTAAATCCAATCCTTTTTCAATGATTTCCAAATATTCAAAAACACGGCGCGGGTCATTTTCATTCTGCATATCTTCGGCGACAGCCGTGAGTTTGAGAAGAATCAAATCGCGGAGCTGGTCTTCTTCAACGGAATAAACGGTTGGCGCAATCGTATAATTTCCGATTTCTTCGGCGGCCGGCTGAGACGCCGTTTGTTCTCTTTCTTTTTTGTATTTTTGCGGCGGATTCGCTTTTTTGGCGGGAACGCCCGGCGAACAGAACACGGGGGCGGCGTCTTTTGAAATCGGCGCAGGCGTTTCATTCGTTTCAACGCCGCTGCAAAGAGGGCAAATGATTTCGCCTTTGAATCTGAATAAAGGCGCGCTGCATCGATCGCAATGACTGGCAAGCATCGTTCCGCCGTTTTCAAGGAAACGGGCTATTTTTTTAACGTTATTGTCTGAATCCATATTTTCACCTGTTATTTTTGAGTAGAATTGGATTTTTCTTATAATTAATCTTTCTCACGTTTTATACGAATACGACAAAAAGACCGCCTCACATTTCAATTTCAAATCTTTTTCATTATTAAATGCCGAAATTGAACTATGAAGGATGACTCTATATTTTATATTCTGAAGCTGTAATTTATGGGATTGAAAGGTGTCTCCGTAATCCTGAAATTACGTAAGAGACGATAAGTTAAAATCAGACTTTTATGGGATTGAAATAATGCCGATAAAAAACTTTTTCAGACGCGGGGATTGGTTAAATTCAGTCAAAATGAAAAATGAATAATTCATGTTCAGGTGTTTTACCTGAACATGTTTTCTTAAGCCCCGTGCGTGATTTGAACACGCGGCCTGCTGATTACAAGTCAGCCGCTATACCCCTAAGCCAACGAGGCACTTTGAAGTATTGCTCAAATACAATTCATAATTAATAAATTTTGCGTTAGAACAAACGGATTTGGATTTTATTATTTTATGGGACTGAAATCTGATTCTTAATTCAAAGGTTCAAATATCTCAGCCACTGTTAAAATCAGACCTTGCATGGGTGCTGACTTCTCTGTTCGGCGCAAATTACAAGAAGATAAGCGTCCCGATTATTTTTTTGGAGATTATGCACTTCTCAGTTGAATGCAGGATCTTATTTTCACGCGCCGTTTTATTTTTTCGTTCTTGTTTCGTTCTTGTTTTTGCCGCGGCGGACTTCTTCAAAGGTTAAATTTAAATGAGAGGTCAATCTACTCCATTAAGTCTGACAGAGGACATATAGAAAAGTAATAAATTTATAACTTCAATTATTATAATCTTTAAATTTATCAAAGAGTCCGAATCGGAAATTTCAAAAATAATTATGCTTTGATTTGAGAACATCGGCGGTTGAGTCGTTTTCTCTTTCTTGTTTAATCTTTCTTGTTCTGCAAAATCCGTTTGTCGGGATACAGCCGGGTTTTTGATTCGACTCTGTTTCAGGTGATATTATGGCAGCCGATGAATACCAAAAAACTATTGATCAATGTATTGCGGAATTGGATATGATTGCGAATGACACATCCGTTCCGAGAAACATCAGACGTTCCGTGACGGAAATTATTGACGTTCTTAAAGATGAAAACCAAGAGCTTTTCCTGCGCGCCGCGTCCGCGCTCAAAACGCTTTCCGATGTCAGTTATGATCCGAATCTTCCGATGCACACCGGAACTTATATTTGGAGCATCCTCGGAAAGCTTGAAACGATTCCGCCGGAAGTTTAATTTTTTTCAACTCTTTTCTTTTTTTATTTTTACTTCAATCATTTTTTTTATTTTTATTTTTTATTTACAGCACTATTATTTATAACCGGGAAGAGTCATCTTTATCGTTGAGCAGTCAACATAAAAAACTCAAATCCAAGGTGAACTCAAAATGAAAAAATTAAAATTGATCCGGCTTTTGCTTCTTCTTATCTTCCCAATTGCGTTAATCGCCCTTTTGCTGCACTTTCACAAAGGCTGCTGTTCCAAAAAGGACAAAAAAAGCAAAAAATGCGGCAAACACTGTTTTTGGTAAACGGTGAATTCGCCGGTATTTTTTTAAAAACAAAATAAAAACCATTTAATCAAACGCCGGAAATGATTTTTCATTTCCCCGCGGTCTTTTTTTAATTCGATCTTTTTTATCTGTAGCAGGTCGCATTTATTTTTAAAAAACAATAGAAAAGACTATATATTTATTTTTTTATATTATGCCCTGTATTGGTGCTCGTACCAATTATTCAAACCCGCCGTTTTTGCCGCGCTTTCTTCAAAATAAAACAGAAAATCCGGCAAAAACGGCGTTGAACAACAATAAAATTAATGAAATTTCGAGGAAAAGATTATGAAACTAAAACTGAAACCTCTTCTTTATTCTGCATTTCTGTTATGCTTTTTGTTGATGACACTTCCGGCCGCTTCCGCAGACCCGTATGATCCTGAACCTATCCTTTTTGATCCAGCCGATGCTAGTGCCATTGACGGGATGATAAGGGCCGGAATGTTGCCAGGTTTCATTGAAGGCGCGCACCCGAGCTGGCCTTCTAGCGACATTAGCTCTCCAAGTGATAGAAACGATGGTATAAACCATATAGAGACGACTACCGTTAATAACAGGATACATGTCGTTGGTATCTCTCTCGAAAACAAGAGTGGAGGGAGTTTTAATGTGTCGGGGCTTTCAAACCTGACAGCTGTTTATGTGCATGATGTCCCGATAACAGGTTTGAATATTACCGGAAGTCCTCGTTTGTCAACAATAGAACTTGACAATACTTCATTAACCGGCTTGGATCTTCCTGTACTTCCGTATCTAACTTCTTTAACTGTTGTGAATAGTTCGCTGACTTCTTTGAATGTCACGAATTATCCATCATTGACTTATTTAAATTGCAGCTACAATGATATGTCTCCGAATCGGTCCACTTATAAGGGACCGAATATTGACGGCGTAAATTTCATATTTGCCCCCCAAAACAACCATTATAACGCAACGGACGTTGCTTTCATTGACGGGCTGATTACAGCCGGAACACTGCCGTCGTGGTCCCTAAACACTCCCGCTTCATGGCCGACGACAGGAAGTCCTTCTGTCAGTTGGGACGGACCCGCAGAACAGCGTATCACCCGTTTGACACTTGAAAATACTGCTGTCGTTGGCGGGGAATTGGATACGTCGGCATTAGAGGAACTTCAGACGCTTACCGTAAGGAATTCATCATTAACCGATTTGCACGTCTCCGGAAATTCTAAGCTGACACGTATCTATGTTAGCGACAATGAATTGACCGGATTGGATGTCACTCAAAATCTGCAGCTTCTGGAGTTAGCGTGTACCCGAAATAACTTAACGGCATTGGACGTCACTGAAAATTCATTGCTGAAGAGTTTATTCTTGTCCTATAATAATTTGACCGAATTGGATGTCACGCACAATCCGGATCTGGTAGAATTAGAATGCCGCGGCAATAATTTAACGTCATTGGATGTCACCAATAACGATGTCCTGTACTCTTTCATTTGTTCCGATAACGAATTGACTTCATTGGATGTCATCAATCAAGATGTCATGTATTATTTCAACTGCTCCGATAATGAATTGACTTCATTGGATGTCACGAACAATACTCTGCTGTGGGAATTAGAGTGTTCCGGTAACAATTTGACTGAATTGGATGTCACTGATAATCCCGATCTGCAGCTTTTGGATTGTTCCAATAATAATTTGACTGAATTGGATGTCACCAATAACGCTGACCTGTATGATTTCAGATGTTCCGATAATAAATTGACCGACTTGGACGTCTCTTCAAATACTCTGATGGAATTTTTCTATTGTCAGAACAATACATTGACTGAATTGGACGTCACGAGCAATACGGCACTGGATGAATTAGATTGCAGCGGCAACTACATGCCCTCCGATGAGTCCACCTTTACAGGACCGCATATTACTTGGAACGACCTCACTTTCAAATTCAGCCCCCAAAATTCGCCTTCTTACAATGAAGATGATGTCGCTTTTATTGATTCTCTGATTGATGACGCGAATCTCGGTTGGACGAAAGGCGATCCCGCTTCATGGCCGACGACAGGCAATCCTTCTGTCGAGTGGTACGGCACCGTCGAAAAGCGTATCAACACCCTGTCACTTCGAAATACTGCTGTTGCCGGCGGGAAATTGGATACGTCCGCATTAACGGAACTTTACGCTCTTGACGTCACGGGTTCACAATTAACTGATTTGAACGTCTCCGGAAATTCTAAGCTGGTCACGTTGTATTGTTCCAATAATGAATTGACCGCCTTGGACATCTCCAATAACACTGCCCTGCTTGATCTCAGCTGCTTCGACAACAAATTGACGGAATTGGACGTCACGGCGAATACAAAGCTGAAATTATTGGATTGTTCCGGCAATTTATTGGATGATTTGAACGTCGCCGCAAATACGGACCTGACAAATTTGGATTGTTCCGACAACAAATTGACGGAATTGGACGTCACGACGAATACGAAGCTGGTATATTTGGATTGTTCCGACAACAAATTGACCGCCTTGGATGTCACGGCAAATACGAAGCTGCAATATTTGGATTGTTCCGGCAACAATTTGACGGAATTGGATGTCGATGCAAACGCGGCTCTGAAGCATTTGGATTGTTCCGACAATGAATTGGAAGAACTCGATGTCACGAACAATACGCTGCTGGAATATTTGGATTGCTCCGGCAACAATTTGACTGAATTGGATGTCGATGCAAACGCGGCTCTGAAGCATTTGGATTGTTCCGACAACGAATTGGAAGACCTTGACGTCACGAACAACACGCTGCTGGAATATTTGGATTGCTCCGGCAATCAATTGACCGCCTTGAATGTCGCCGCAAATACGGAGCTGACATATTTGGATTGTTCCGATAACGAATTGACGGAATTGGACGTCACGGCAAATACGAAGCTGGAGTATTTAAACGTCAGCGGCAACAATATAGATGATAAAGGCGATGTCACCGGCGTTGATCCGGACACCGGATGGGATGAAGAGGATTTCCTGTTCCTTTCTTACAGTGAAGATGATGTCGCTTTCATTAACGGGCTGATCGAAGACGGAACGCTTGATGATGAGATTTGGGAGCTCGGCAAGCCCGCTTCGTGGCCGATTGGCAGCAGCGGCAATTCTATAGAGTGGGCGGTCACAGGCGCTGAGAAACGTATCTCCGTCCTGTCGCTTGAAACACCTGTCACCGGCGGAAAATTAAATACTTCCGTGTTGGCGGAGCTGGAAACGCTGAAAGCTGACAATCTTCAATTGACAGAGCTGAATGTCTCCGGAAACGGCAAGCTGCAGTATCTCTACTGCGAAAACAATTCGCTGGGCGAATTGGATGTCACGAACAATACGGAACTGACGTATTTGGACTGCTCCGATAATAAATTGACAGAACTTGATGTCTCTCAAAACACGAAGCTGGTGTATTTGGATTGTTCCGGCAACCAATTGACGGGAATTTTGGATGTCACCGGCAGTACACAGCTGGAAGAGCTGAACTGTTCCGGCAATTCGTTGGCGGAATTGAATGTCACCGGCAATATGCTGCTGGATTATTTGGACTGTTCTGACAATCGATTGACCGAACTTGATCTCGCTTCCAATGCGGCGCTTGAATATTTAGATTGTTCCGGCAATCTGCTGGACGCTTTGGAGACCGGCGCAAACACGGCTCTGACGCATTTGGATGTCTCCGATAACAAATTGACAGAACTTGACATCACGAACAACACGCTGCTGGAATATTTGGATTGCTCCGGCAATCTGTTGGATGAACTGGATGTCGGCGCAAACACGGCTCTGACGCATTTGGATGTCTCCGATAACAAATTGACAGAACTTGACGTCACGAACAACACGATGCTGGAATATTTGGATTGCTCCGGCAACAAGTTGACGGAACTCGATGTCACGAACAACACGGCGCTTGAATATTTGGACTGTTCCGACAATGAATTGGATGAATTGGATGTCACCCAAAATCTGAATCTGAAGGATTTGGATTGTTCCGGCAATAATTTGACGGAATTGGATGTCACTCAAAATTCGAATCTGGAGAATTTAGATTGTTCCGACAATGAATTGACTGAACTCGATGTCACCCGCAATCCGAATCTGAAGGATTTGGACTGTTCCGGCAACAAATTGACGGAACTCGACGTCACTCAAAATCCGAATCTGGAGAATTAGATTGTTCCGATAATGAGTTGAGTGAATTGGATGTCTCTCACAATCCGAATTTGGATACATTAGATGTCCGCGGCAACAATATCGATGACAAGGAAGATGTCAAAGGAATTGATCCGGAAACCGGATGGGATGAAGAGAAATTCACATTCAGGGACCCTGAAGTTCCCGCTTCTTCCGGCGGCGGCAAAGGAACCGGATCAGCCAGAGTCGTTGGAAGTGAATCGGCGGTCGCGGCTGAAAATGTTTCAAGTCAAACGCCCGGCAATCAAACATCCGTGAATAATACGCCTGTGACCGGACCGGAAAATCAAACGCCTTCGGATTCATCAAATACGCCTGAAAATGGCGGCGGAACCGGCACTTTGCTGCTTGCCGCCGCGGTTGCTGCCGTAATTATCATTGGCACGGCTGTGTTTGTTTTAAAGAAACAGGGGAAGATTTGATTTTCAAAAAATGAGAAAAAGGGATGATGAAATCATCTCTTTTTTATTTATTCAAAAAAGCGGCGGCGGGTTTAATTTTTATTTTTCCGCCGGTTTATTCTTTTCTTTTTTTGGATGCCTCGCGCGCGAAGATGAACTCGCGCAGCAGCTTTGTCGCTAAAATCGCGGATTGGCCGTTATCGTATTCCGGCGCGATCTCGACAATGTCAAAACCAATCGTTTGGGGCGCAAACGCGCGCAGCACTTCCCGCACTTCGCGGTCAGTCATGCCGAACGGCTCGGGCGTGCCGAGGCCGGGGCAGAAAGCAGGGTCAATCGCGTCCATATCCAATGACAAATAGATGTGGTCGCTGTTTAAGTATTCCTTCGTTTCTTTGATAATTTCCTTGATTCCCTTCTCATAAACATCTTCGTTGGAATAGAATTTGACGCCGGTATTTTTGGCGTATTCCCATTCTTCACGGGGACCGCTGCGGATGCCGATTGAAACATATTTCTTGGTAATGTTTTCAAGAATATGCCGGGATACGCAGGCGTGATTGTTTTTCAGGCCGCGGAAGTCTGTTCTCAAGTCAAAGTGCGCGTCTAAAACCAAAACGGCGAAATCGTCTTTCTCATCGCAGGCGTCATAGCACGCTTTAACAGGCGCGTATGACAGCGAATGCTCGCCGCCGAGCATGATCGGGAATTTTCCGTCGCCGATGATTTGTTTCGCGTCTTCGTAAATCCATTCCAACGTTTCGTCAATGTTGACGGAAACGAATGAATTGCCGGCGTCATGAACTAAAATATCGGTCATGTCCAAATCATATTTCGGGCTGTAGGTCTCAAAATTGATGGCGACTTCCCTCATCCGGTCAGGCGCCCAGCGGCTGCCGGTTCGAAAAGACGATGTGTTGTCAAACGGCGCGCCGAAAATAACGTATTCGGCGTCTTCATAATCATAAATCGCGTCAAAAAAAGTTGTCGGCACAAACATTTACTTATGTCCTCGCTCTTTTAATATGCCATGCCGCGCACCTTTTTAAAACAACGCGGCGGGTATTCATACTCATCAATAAAATAAAACTTCAGTATTTAAAAATTCGGTTTCAGCGCGGAATTAAAAATTTTTTGACGGCGTTTAAAATATCAATGAAGATCGAAATAAAAATTATTATTGTTGAAATGCTAAACCCAATCGAAAATGGAATTTCAATAATCGGCGGCAATTCAATATTTTTTCCGGTCAGACATAAATAAACAAAAGAGACGGCAATCAGACAAAAAGAAACTGCGAAATAAATTGTCGCGGCTTCTGTTATTATCTTCATCCGTTCAAAGATGTTTTTTATTGCCGTCACGCTCCAAACCTTTTTTTTAATATTCTTCTTTTTGAACCACTTTCAAAATCGAATGATTGATCGCGTTTTTCGGGCAATTCGTAATACAGCGCTTGCAGCTGGAGCCGAGGCATTTCTGGCTGTCGATAACGATACAATTGACAGGTTCGCCCTTCTTGACCGCAATCGCGTTTTCGGGGCAGGACTGCTCGCATTTGCGGCAGAAAATACATCCGTTCGCGGGCGCTTCTAAAAAGACGCCGATATGTTCGACCATTTTGACGCCTTCTTCGCCGACATCATCAATGTCGCGGATAACGCGGCGTTCGACATTCGGCGCAGTGTCGTTGTGCGGGAACGGCCTGAGATTAAACATTTTCAGCATCTCGTCATACATTTCCATCGGCATGCCCTGTTCCCAGTAGGAAAGTTCGCAAATGTAAATGTCTTTAAACGTTTGAGAAGTCGCCATCATGAGGTGGTCGGCCTGAATCTTTTTCGCCATTTCGCGGACTTCTTCCAGCTTTTCGGGGTGGATCGCCAGTTTTCTGGCGAGTCCGATGGACGTGTTGCCGAACTGAATGACATTTTTCGCGTAATTCGGGACCGAGCCGAGATAAGCCGCCTTTTTCCCGTCAACATATGTGCCGGTCGCGCCTGAAATATAAGCGTATTCGAGCTGATCGTAATCCAAACCGGCGGCTTCCATCAATGTCAGCTGGGCGGCGCGGATTGCGCCGATAGCTTTTCCGATTTCGACAACATCTTTTTCAGTGATTTCAATGCCTTTGCCGAGAATGACTTTGCCGTTGGGAAGTTTCGGGATTTTCGTCATCAATTTGCTTTTCAGCATGACGGACATGCAGGAAATAACGCCGGTTCCGGTAATGCCGACGGCTTCAAGATCGCCTTTCTCAATAATTTCGCCGGTGACCGGATTGACCAAATCGCCTTTGCCTGACTGCATCATCTCGTCCAAAACAGTCAAGCGCCAGTAATCTCCTTCAATGTTGACATCGCTGACGGCGCCGGGAGCTGCCAGCATGCCGCACGGAATGCCCTGCCCTTCAATGGACGGACCGGCGGCGGCGCTCGCGGTAATAATTTTGTCGCCGACTTTGATTGCCATTTCCGCGTTGGTTCCGTAATCCGTCACCAAACACGGTTTTGTTTGGCTGATAAAATCAGTTTCCGTCATCATCGCCAAAGCGTCGGCGCCGATTTCGTGTTTGATCGCCGGCGGGACAATGATTTTGCAGTTCGGCAGGTCTGCAACGCCTTTGAACAAGTCATTTGCGGGAAAAACGCGCGCGTCGCGCTGAACATTTTCAACGCCCAAGCTCTTTTGTTTTGTTTCGCCGGCATAAGCCAAATCACGGATTTCAATATTCTGGAACAGGGAAAGCTGGATCGGATTTCCGCAAACCGAAATGTAATTTATGTCTTTTAAATCCGCATTAAAGGCGTCCAATATTTTTTTCACGGTCCGGAGCATAACTTCATTGGCGACATCTTCGCCGGTGACAATCGCGAATTCTAAATGGTCAATCACATTGCCGCCCGGCAGCGGGTGTCCCATCGTGATCACGGTTTTCAGCGTTTCATTTGTTTTTTGATCGATCAGCTGCGCCCGAAAGCCGCTGGTTCCAAGGTCAAGTGCGATTGCATACATTTTTAATCCACCAAATGCAGTTTTTGAAAGAAATGAATTGTTTATGAATCTCCCCGAAGCCGTTTAAATCTATCGGATATTCCCTGAACAAAATGTTTGCGGAACTCCGTTTCGTTGTATTTTCACAACGGTATTGTAATTCTGTCATCTTTCCTTCATTTTATTCCCCCTTAATCGTTTTTACTTTTGTTCCTTTCTCCGTTTAGGATTAATTATAAGAATCTTTAATGTTATTAACAACTCAGTTTATCCGTTCGATTGGGTTTTTGAATTTTTTGACTTTCGTTTTCACGAAAGCAATTTTATTTGAAGGTCCGTTGTGATTTCATCGTAAAACGGATAACTGCGGCACGATATTTTGGCGGCTGTTGCTCATTTTTTCGGATTTTTCCGAAAAAAAAATGGATTCGATCGGCAGTCGTGTGCAAAACAAAAATGTGAATTATGTAATTTTCAACTTTGACTAAATCCAATTTGGGGGAAATCAAGTTATGACAGAATACACACCTAAGGAAAGATTATACCGCGCGTTAAAGAAAATGGATGTTGACAGAATGCCCGCTGTCTGTTTCACGCAGACCGCAACTGTTGAACAAATGGAAGCATGCGGCGCCTTTTGGCCCGAAGCCAATGAAGATCCCGAATTAATTGCAAAACTCGGAGAAGCCGGCCACACCGTTGTCGGTTATGAAGCCATCCGCGTTCCTTTTGACATCACCGCCGAAGCAGAATTTTTCGGCTGCAAACTGAAGTCCGGAACCCGCGAACAGCAGCCCTCCGTCATCGGTCACGTCGCGGCAACACCCGCAGATGTTGACAAATTGAAAGATTTCAAATTCGGCGGCGACGCGCGTGTTGACAGAGTTATTAAATCGATTGCCATTCTGAAAGAGAAATACGGCGACGAAATCCCGATTATCGGTTCCATGCTCGGTCCGTTCTCACTTGCGCAGCACCTCAACGGCGACAACTGGTTCATGGGTCTTATGACGGACGACCCCGTTGTTCAGCCGCTGATTGACATGACCACCGATTTCTGTGTCCGCTACGCTCAGGAAATGGTTAAAGCCGGCGCCTGCTGTATGGTTATCATTGACCCGACAGCCAGCTACGAACTTCTCGGCGACCAGTTCTATGAGAAATTCGCGATCCCGTACCACAAGAAGATTGCCGATGCCATGAAAGCGATGGATGTCCCGACCGTTCTTCACATCTGCGGCGACACGACAAAAGGCATCTACTTAATGGACCGCGCAGGCGTTGAAGGCATCAGCGTTGACCAGAAAGTGAATGTTAAAGCCGCTTCCGAAGCAGCGAAAGAAGCTGTGATCGTCGGCAACCTTGATCCTGTCCAGCTTCTCTGGAAAGGCACACCCGACGCGATCAAAGCGGAATGCGCAAAAGTTTTCGCAGACGGCGCCAAAATCGTTACCGTCGGCTGCGGTACTGTTTCCGCGACCCCGACTGAAAACTTAAAGGCTTTTGTCGAATTCGCTAAATCTTCTAAATACTAAAAAATTAAAAGTTGTCAGAATGAATCATTCATTCTGCTCTTTTCTTCATTTTTTGATTTTTTTTGCGTTCTTTCGTTTTTTGTGTTCTTTCTTTTTCCCGTCATCTTTTCGATTCTCGGCTGTTTCGAGAACGGTTGCCTTTATGCATTTAAACATTATGGTGGAAATGGCATCTTTGAAATTTTGTGAATTCATTCTGTCATTTTTCCGGAAATTGCATTTTCGTCCGTTTTCATACAAATGAAATGTTTTGTGTTACTTATACTCGGTATTATCTGTCCTTAATTATATTTATCGGTTGCCCGCTGCCGTTTTCAATCTTTTTCTTTTTATCTTTTTTTAATGTTATGTTTTTTTTGTTTTCAAATTATATTATTTTTAAACCATTGTTATTTTACAAAATAATTGTAAATTCCTGTGGGGGGTTCATAAATTCATTCTGATTTAGATTATATAGGAAATTCGCCAAGTATAAAGAGTGAATTACGGAGTGTAGTTCACTCAAAACAGATTGAAATGGGGATTTTGATCTGTTAAACGTTATGTTATTTCGAAAGAGTCATGGTATAACGGGATATCTTTACAGTATATCCGGTTATATGCTCGGCATTCGAAATGAGTGTACGATTTTATTAAGCGTACATTTTTACGGAGGTAAAAATATGTCAGATATCTTTAAGGAATTAGCAGACGCCGTTATGACCCAAAACATTAACGGTACCGTTGAGTTAACAAAAAAAGCTCTTGCAGAAGGCAAACCCGCTCTTGATATCATCCAGAAGGGTCTTTCTGAAGGCATGAAAGTCGTCGGCGAAAAATTCGAAGCCGGAACACTCTTCCTGCCCCAAATCATGATGTCTGCAAAAGCAATGAACAGCGCAATGGAAGTCCTCCAGCCCGAACTCGCAAAAGGCGACAGCAACGCAAGCGCAGGTTTTTGTATCTCCTTCGTTCAGGAAGGCGACATCCACGACATCGGCAACAGACTCGTTTCCACAATGCTCGGCGCAAACGGCTTTACCGTGAAAGTTCTCGGCGTTGACATCGCAAACGAAGCCGTTGTTGACGAAGTTAAAAAATCGTCCGCTGATAAAGTTCTCCTTGTCGGCTCCGCGCTCATGACCACATCAATGCTCGGCCAGAAAGACTTGATGACCATGATCAACGAAGAAGGCGTCCGCGCAAAAGTTAAATGTATGTTTGGCGGCGCACCTGTTTCTCAGTCCTGGATTGATGAAATCGGCGCAGACGGAACAGCCGAAAACGCAGCAATGGCAGTTATTGTTGCAAAGAAAATTATGGCCTGAGGTGTTTAATCATGGCATACAAAAGATCAATTGATGCATTCGAATTCTACAACCGCGCAAAAACCGGCGAAAAGTGCTCACAGGATGACTGGGACTTAATGCACATCCCGATGAAAGCAATGGAATTGAAACAAAAATACGGCCTTGACTTCAAGGGCGAATTTGTTCCGACCAACGCCGACATGACGGAAAAGCTCTTCAAAGCAGGTTTTGACATGCTTCTTGAAGCAGGTATCTTCGTGACAGATACAAACAGAATCGTCAAATACACCGAAGACGAAATCTGGGACGCAATCCGCAACCCCATGCCCGAATTCCAGCTCGGTACCGGCAGAGACGCCGTTACAATGAGAAAGAGAACTGTCGGCGACAAGAGAGGACCCTTGATCCAGGGCGGTCCGACCGGTTCCCCTGTTTCCGAAAAGGTCTTCTACGAAGTCCACATGTCTTACGCTCTTGAGAAAGAAGTCGACACCATCGTTAACGGTGTTATGATGACTGTCCGCGGCTACCCGCCGGTTCCGAAGACACCCTTCGAAATTCTCGCAGCAAAGATGGAAACAAGACTTATCAAGCAGGCAACCGCAATCGCAGGCCGTCCGGGAATGGCCGTTTAGGGCCCCGAAACCTCACTCTCCGCACAGGGTAACATCAGCGCGGACTGTGTCGGCGGTATGATCGCTTCTGACAGCCACGAAGTCTCTCAGCTGAACGAACTTAAGATTGACCTTGACGCAATTTCCGTTATCGCTCACTACCACGGCAACAGCGACATCCTTATGGATGAACAGATGCCGATTTACGGCGGTTACGCCGGCGGTCTTGAAGAGACAGCCATCATCGACGTCGCGTCATCCATTAACGCATTCGTCATGTCCGGCGCAAGCTGGCACCTTGACGGTCCGGTCCACATCAGATGGGGCTCCACCAACACCAGAGAAACCCTCGCTGTCGCAGGCTGGGCAAGCGCAGCCATCTCCAACCACACCGACTTCATGCAGGGCAACCAGTACTACCCGTGCGCCGGTCCGTGTACAGAAATGTGCTTCCTCGAACTTGCCGCACAGGCGATCACCGACTCCGCATCCGGCAGAGAAATCCTCTCCGGTGTCGCAGCCGCAAAAGGTGTCATCACCGACAAAACAACCGGTATGGAAGCCCGTATGATGGGAGAAGTCGCAAGATCCGCAGCAGGCGTGGACATCGCTGAAATCAACAAGATTTTGGACAAACTCGTCGGCAGCTACGAAAACAACTACGGCAACGCTCCGGCAGGTAAGACCTTCCAGGAATGCTACGACGTTAAAACCATTACGCCCACCGACGAACACGTCAAAGTCTACGAAGGCGCAAGAAAGAAGCTCGAAGGCTTCGGTCTTGTCTTTAAATGATTTGGCTGTTGAGTTTGCTTATTTCTTAAAAATAAGCTTTCGGCAATTTTGCCGTAGGTGAAATATCCTGACATACAGTTTTAAATCAAAGCTGAAAAATCCGGTTTTAAACCGGATTTCAGCTTTAAAATAAAATCAGGATGTTTGTCATGAAAATCGGATAATCTTGAAATGTTTGGTTCAATCCGCCATATCGGAAAGCCGCTTTATGTGGTTTTGCGCTTTCCGCCGGTTTGTTTGTGGTCCGGTCGGCTGATTAAAGAACGGCATTTCTTTTCCGAATTCATAAAATCAATCGTATAAAACTCGATTACTTAATGGGGGTTTGTTGTCAATACCTTGACAGTTGTGTGTGTCAAATGTTTTGATTTGGGTTATTTCAAAAATGTGTGGTTTAGCCAAAAAAAGTGTTGCAGTTTTAAAATCCAATTTCAGATGGGATTTTTGGAAAAGTCTGCGGTTCTGCTGCTGTTTCAGCCGCGAATAAGGTCGGCGGCGGACAGGACCGTATTGTACGAGTTATTATATTCTCCGTATGCTCTTTTTCAATCCCCGTGATTTCCTATGGCAGTTTTACTTTTGGTTTTACCGCGGTTATTTTTGAGTTTTACCTGGGCTTTTGCAGTTGATGCATTCTTCAAATCTTATCGCAACCCCTTCATTTTAAATGAGGTGCTATGATGGAATACGGAACTATTATAAATCTGTTAATTTATTTTTTGGCATTTGCCATCATCGCTTACATGTGTATTGATGCGTACAGAGTTTCAAAGCTCAAAAAATCCGGAGAGTGAAAGGACATGTCAGATCTCGAAAAGAAACTTCGGCCATATCACGTGTGGGCACTCGGTGTCGGTATCGTGTTGGTCGGCGAATACATGGGCTGGAACTTTACCGTCGCAAAAGGCGGTATCATCGGTTCGCTTTTCGCCATGCTTGTCGCCGGTTTGATGTATATTATCATCGCAATCTGCGCCAGTGAGCTCGGTTCATCAACGAAATTGGCGGGCGGTCCGTATGACTGGGTCAGGCTTTTTGTCGGTCCCGGCGCGGCGGCGATCGTCGGTTTAGCCGTATACATGGAATATATCGCGCTGTCAGCCGGTGACTCTATTGTGGTCGGTCAGCTGGCTCAGGTGTATTTTGAATGGATTGATGTCAAAGCCGTCGCTATGTTAATTTTGGCTATATTGACTCTCATCAATTACCGCGGTGCGGTGACGGCTCTTACTTTGAACTTCTTCTTAACATTCGTCTCGGCGATTGCGGTCGTTATTTTCTTCGTTGCTTCTGTGACGGGAATCGGCGTTCCTAACTTCAGCTTTGACGGCTTGTTTTCAGGCGCCATGCCGTACGGTTTGGTCGGTGTATTCGCTGCGATGCAATTCGGTCCCTGGTTCTATTTGGGAATCGAAGGCGCCGCGATGTGCGCTGAAGAATGTAAACGCCCGACACGCGCTGTCCCCTTGGGTCAGCAGGCCGGTATGATCACACTCGCTTTAATGGCCGGTATGACCGTTTTCATTTGCGCGGGACTGATGGGCTTCGCCGAACTCGGCGCTTCCGTTTATCCGCTTTATGAAGCGGCTGTCAACAGCGGCGCAATCGTTTTGGTCATTCTGTTGGGTATCGGAACAGTCTTTACGTGTTTGGCCAGTTCCAACGGCTGTATCAACGATTCATCTCGTTCTTGGCTGGCATTGGCGCGTGACGGTTTCATCACCGACTGGTTCGCGGATGTCCACCCCAAATATAAGAGTCCGTTTAAAGCCATCATCTTCACGATTCCGGTTTCTGCGGGCTTCGCTTTCAGCGGTTATTTGGACCAGGTCATTACGTTCTCCATTATGTCCGGTCTTGTCTGCTACGTTTTGATTCCGTTCGCTTTGATCCGGTTCAGAAAGATGTACCCGACAACAAACTCGCTGATTCGTCCGTTCGCCGGTCCGCTCCAGCCTTATATCGCTATGCTGGCGATGGGCATCGCTATTTTGATCATGTCCACGTTCTTCTGGGCGTACATCTCCAACTTGCTCTTCGCTCTGCTCTTCTACATCATCGCCTACTTCTACTTCACATGGCGCTACAAGAAGATTAAGGTCGAGAGAAGCAAAGAGTTCAGCTGGAAGGACAAGCTCGGCTGGCCCGACCCTGAAGTCGCTCACGGCCAAAAGAGATTCACTGCTCAGACAGGAGGCGGCAATAATGGTAAATGAAGCAAAATACAAGAAATGGCTGATGCTGGACACACTGCTTATTGTCGGAATGTGGCTTTTCTTTGCCGTTTCCGAGACTTATGTGGTTGTCTCTATCCTGAATGCGGCCATAAAAGCCGGTGTTGCAATTCCGTCTTTCCTTTTGGGTCTCTTCGGATTGCTGTTGATTTTGATCTTCGTTGTCAACGGCTTGGCCTGCTGGAAAGTGCGCAGTTCCATTAAAGAACACATGTATGAATTCACGTATTACGACTGAGGTGACGAAAATGGCAGATAAAATTTCCAACCAACAAGGTATGGCAATGAAAATTTTCGATATTATTTTCATTTTCGCTTTAGCCTTCATCTGTGTGGTTACGCCGGTTTTCATTGGCGGCGGTCTTATTGTCGGCGGCGGCGGTATCGGCGACGCAATCGTTTGGAACACGCCCGGATATTTCGGAACGCTCTTGATTATCATTGTCTTCTTCACTGTGATTCTTTATCACTCCGTGAAGAACTATGACTACTGAGCTGCAAAATCGTAAAAATCAATTTGACGGATTCGCCCAAAATGGCGGCTCCGTCTTTTTTTATTTTTCTTTTTTAAAAAAGGATATGATTGCTCTTTTTATTCATTGTCAAAATTCGCGATCAAATTCTCAAGCTGGATTCTTTCGTTGGACGCTTGAGCCAGCAGGCTGTCACAGCCGGCGATTTGAATCAGGCGCCTTGCCGTTTTCATTTCATTCCCGTTCGCTTTCTCATCCGCCCAAACGGCGTTTTCAAATCCTTCCAAAATTTCACTGCCGGTCATGCCGTCATCGATCAAAAGCGTATCCAACACGCTGCGCGCTTCCGTAAAATCTTTTTTGTAAGCGGCCGCGTTGAACAGTTCTCGGGTGCCGTTTTCTTCTTCCAGCCGGAATTGCATTTGGATCATAGAAACAGTCAATTCCGTTTTCAGCTCCTGCGCTTCGGTGAGGGCGGTTTGCAGGATTTTCAATGAATCTCCAACGCTGCCGCGTGTTTGGCACACGATTTCAAAAAGAACGTCTTCTTTGACGGCGAATCCTTCTTTTTCAGCGATATCCCGCAGGAACGGCGCAAGTTCTTCGGGCGCCGCGGGCGAGAAAAAAAGAGTGACGCCTCTTGAGCGCAGCGGCGGAATGATTTTTGAAATGCTTTTGGAAGATAAAATAAATCGGCAGGTTTTGGAATATTTTTCCATGATCCGGCGCAAAGCCTGCTGCGCTTCCATCGTGAGCGCTTCGGCCGAATCGATGCAGATGATTTTGTAATCCGCGTTTATCGGCGCGATCGCCGCGTATTCATTGATAATGTCTTTAAAAATGTTAATGACACTCTTTTGGATCTTTTTCGTTTCATCCGTTCCGAGAATTCGATAAAAGCGCGGGTCTCTGACCAAATAATTTTTGCCCTGCTCAAAGAAGTCGGACGCGTTGAAATATGTAAAATTCAATTCGTTTTCATCACCATAAAGCTGCCGCGCAAGGGCTGTCGCGGCCGTTATTTTTCCGGAATTCTCCGGGCCGAATAAAATTATGTGCGGAAGTGTTCCGGAGGCCGCCAGGCTCTTTAAAGTTTCTGTCGTTTGGCGGTTTCCGAGGATGCCGTCAAATGTGTCCGGGCGGTATTTGAGTGTCCAAACATCTTTCATGCGTTTTCTTCCGTATAAAAATCTCTGATCATAAAAATAAAAAAATCAGATAAACGAATGATTTGATTCGTTTTGAATCTTTTCATTCGTGTTCGGGAAGTTCGTCATGAACCAGTCCGCGTTTTGTCAGCATATGTCTCAAAATCGCGGAATACGCCGGCCGGGCAATCAAAACGCCGACTAAAACGCCGAAAATCGTCGTTAAAGCAAAGCCTTTCAACGCGCCGAAGCCGAGGATCATAAGCGGGACCATGGCAATCACTGTTGTCGCGGCGGATCCTAAGAGGATCTTGAAGGCATTTTTAATACGCGCCAAGTAAATCTTTCCGGACGGCATTTTTCCTTCATGAAGCATTTCTTCCGTAATTATCAGCATATGGTCAATTCCGGTGCCGGTGACGGCAATAATACCCGCGAGAGTTGCCAAATCCAGTTGTTGGCCGATGAGAACAGAGAAGCCGAGAATCAAAACAACTTCGCTGAGCGATACCATAACCATCGGAAGAACAATTTTCCGGTTTTTATAGTAGCGGTTATACACAATCAATGTCACGGCCAGAACTGAAATGATGCCTGTTAAAATGGCTCCTTTTAAGAAGCTTTGACCAAGCGTCGCTTCTATTTGTCCGGCGTTCACGATTTCAACACTGACGGGGAGCGCGCCGGAACGCAGGTGAATCTGTAATTCGCTGGCATTGTCCAATGAGTCTATTCCTGCCTGCCATGAATATATCGGCTGAGTGTTCAGCTGGATGGCGGCGTTTCGGCTGAGCGGCGCCGAATAAATCTCATTTTCGTCCAAGACCATTGTCAGATTATGCGCTTCCGGATTTATTGTCGCGCCTGCGCTGACGGCGATTTGCTGAAGCTTTCTCGCCCCGTCATCATTTAATGTAAACGGGACGGAATAAGTGCGGGTGGCAGGGTCTTGTCCGATTATGCCGACACTTTCAATCGAATCGCCGTAAAGGACGTGCGCCGTTTCATTTTCAGTTGTTTGGATGCGGATTTCGAATCTTCCGGGCGTTTCTACCAATTCTCTCGCATCCGTTAGGTTTTTGCCGGCAAAGTCGATTTGAATGTATTGATCGCTGACAGATCGGATCGGAAGGTCTTTGACGCCCAGACCGTTGCCGAGTTTATTATTCAAAACGGCAATCATCGTCTGTACGGTTTCGGCTGTCGTTCCGTCACGGTAATGCGTTTTTCCGCTGTAGTCCGTTAAAATGCTTCCGTTGACGGCCTGCATGTGACCGGCCAGCTGATTTTCGGTGGTTTTCGTTCGAATTTCGTACTCTACGCTGCCTCCCGAACGAGAATACGGAACAACTTCTGTGCCGTAGACATGGGCGAGATAAGATGTGATGAATCCGGTTTTTGAGGAAGTCATATTCACTTCGGAAATCCCGCCGGATGCGGTAACATAAATATTGCTTGAGTTGAACAGATGTTCCAATGCCGTTTTATTGACAGGGTCCGCCGTCTTGAATGTCACGTAAGCCGCCCCGTCTCTTGAAATATTTGAACCCGTGATTTCAATGCCGCTTGGAAAAGCCGCCGCGGTCATGGTTTTGACAATGTTTTGAGGCGCAGCGTCAACTTGCGCGACCGCGCCTCCGAGTTCCAAATAAATTGTTGAACCGCCTTCAATTTCAAGACCGTATTGGATATTCGTGAGCCCGCTGTCGGTGCTCCACCAGCCGATCGGAACAAAGAGGAATGTCAATGAGATTAAGAGAGCAATGACCCAAATGATGATTTGGAAATCTTTGTAAAGAGGCTTTTCTTTCTTTTCTTCCATCATGTGTGCCTGCCTCCCTTCTTTGATTTATTTTTGGGATGCGTCAGGTACATTCTGAGAATGCCGACATTCAGGAACCATGTGTTCATCGTATCCGCCAAAAGCCCGATTAAAACAATCAGAGAAAGTTGAGAGATAATCGGGACCGGCGCGATTTCCGGAAGGATGTAATGCATATATGTGGTGATAATATGCATAATAAAAAAAGCGACGGCCGTCGTTGTTGTCATTATCAGTCCGGTGCGCATCGCGGCGGAGATTTTATTGTCAAGGGTGCCGCTTCCTTTAAAAACTTTATTTGTCAAAAGAATGTTACTGTCTACGGAATAACCGATAATCATCAAAAGGGCGGCTATTGTTCCAAGTGTTAATTCAATGCCGAACAGATCCATAAAGGCCATCGCGATGATTATATCGGACGCCGATGATAATATTATGGCAAGCGCCGGCACGACTTTTCTGAATAACAGAAAAACAATGGCCATCATTCCGACAAAGGAAAGCATGACAGCAATCAATGAGGATCTTTGAAGGTCTTTGCTGTACCTTGGTGAAATCTGATCTTCCTGGACCTCTTGGAACGACGCGTTCCCGTATATTGTATCTTCAAGCGATTTCAGATCGTCTCCATCCATTTGGTTGAATTGAAGGGTGCAGTATGATCCGAATATGCGTACGGTGGTCAGCGGATAATCCGAAAACATGTCTTGAAGTTCTTCTTCGGTCATGTCCGTCATCATCGTAAACTGCGTGCCGCCAACGAAGTTCATGCCGAGAGCGACCGGAGCTCCGGTCTGCATCATTGTAAAAATAATAAACATGAGCGCAAGGGCTAGATCCACTAACGCGATTGCAATGAGTTTTTTATTGCTTGTTTTTTGGACAAAGGGGTTTACATATTGATATATTTCCATGTTCATAGCCAATCTTAATCTCTTTATTGTACGATACAGTCTTAATTTCAATGTTTTTATAATATTCTCTCGTAATTTATATATATCTTTGTCTGTTTTTTTGTTTGTATGTCTGATGAACATTTTAGTAATGAAAGACTAACGGCGAATGAATATTTTGTCGAAATCGCGACAACCGTCGCCAAACGGTCAACTTGTCTGCGGAACAAGGTCGGCGCCGTCATTGTCCGTGACAACCGCATTTTAACAACCGGATATAACGGCGCGCCGCGCGGGCTGGCACACTGTTTAGACGTCGGCTGCATCCGTAACCTGCAAAATATTCCGTCAGGAACGATGCATGAGAAATGCCGCGCCGTCCACGCGGAACAAAACGCTATCATCCAGGCCGCCGTTCACGGCGTTCAGACATCCGGCGCAACGCTTTACTGTACACATCAGCCCTGCATCCTCTGCACAAAAATGATTATCAATGCCGGCATCAATCATGTTGTTTACGTTCACCCGTATCCTGACCCCGACGCTTTAGGCTTCTTCGAAGAAGCAGGCGTAACCATTGAACAATACGGCTTAATAAAGTAACTCCGGTTCTTAAATCCTTTTTAATATTTTTGATTTCCGTAATTCTTTTTATTATATTGTCTGATATTCTCTCTTTGTTAAATTTTTAAAACGCATCCGTTTTTCATTCTTTTCTTCCCGATTTGCACTGTTTGCGAGCGGGGGAAGCTGCTGTGATTGCCGCCGGCTGTTTTCATTTGTTTTCAGGTGCAATCTGCTGCCGTGTCTGCTGCCATTCTGCCGCTGTTTTCCTGTTTCTGTCTGCCGCCGTCGGTTCGGTCTCCCCGCTGTCCAAATACGGCGCAGCCGCGAAAAATCGCGCAGCGATTTTTCCGCAAACACCGCCTTCCCCTCCCAATAATGAAAAATCGTGAGCGAAGCGAACGATTTTTTTTGTAAACGTTTTTATAGAACGGTACACATTTATCCGCCATGCCGCGTGTTTTAAAATCAATTGCGGCGAATGTTTGGGGGCGGATTTATGGGCGTTGCCATCGGCGATTTATTGGAACGGGAAGAAATTTCCAGGTCGGACCTGAAAGGCAAAATTATTGCGTTTGACGCGTATAACGTGATTTATCAATTTTTAACAACCGTTCGCGGCCGCGACGGCAGACCTTTGACGGATTCCAACGGCAATCCGACTTCTCATCTTTCCGGTCTTCTGTACCGCACATCCGCTTTTGCGGAAGACGGCATTAAGTCCGTTTTTGTTTTTGACGGCGTTCCGCCTGAACTTAAAGCTGAGACGCTCGGCAAGCGCCGCGAACTTCGTGACGCAGCGCATGAAAAATGGGCGTTTGCGATGGAACGCGGCGACACCGCTGAAATTTTAAAATATTCTCAAGCCGCCGTTAAAATCGACCCGCAGGCGGTGGAGGAATCCAAAACCTTGCTTTCCATGCTCGGCATCCCTGTTATTGAAGCGCCGTCTGAAGGCGAAGCGCAGGCATCTTATATGGCGCGCAAAGGCGATGTCGATTTCGTTTCGTCTCAAGATTACGACGCTTTTGTTTTCGGCGCCGATATCGTTATCCGAAATTTGACGGTGTCCGGCAAACGCAAAATGCCCGGGAAAAACATTTATACAGATGTTTTTCCCGAGAAAGTGGATTTGAACAAAAACCTGACGCGGATGGGGCTCACAAAAGATCGGTTTATTGATCTCGCGCTTTGCGTCGGCACCGATTTCAACAAAGGAATTGACCGTGTCGGCGCGAAAACGGCGCTGAAGCTGATTAAAGAATACGGCGGCTATGCCGGTATTTTGAAATCTAAAGGTCTGGAAGATCAGGAACCGCGATACGCCGCGGCAAAAGAATTTTTTAAAAACCCGCCTGTAACGGATGATTATACGCTCCGGTGGACAAAACCGGACCAGGAAAAGATGATTGAATTTTTGTGTTCCAAACGCGAATTTTCGGAAGAGCGCGTCCTTTCCGCTTGGAAAAAACTCAATGCAGCGTTTGATATGAAAACCAAACAGCCGACTTTGGATCAATGGTTCTGATCCGACGGCGGTCTATTTATAATTCAATGGATTGGATGTCAGAGATAAAATGTCGCGAATTTTTGAAATTATTGAAAAAGACGCCGCCGGAAGGATCGGCAGATTAAAAACACCCCACGGTATCGTTGAAACGCCGACGGTCATGCCGGTTATCAATCCGAATCTGCGGATTGTCGAGCCTGCCGAAATGCGCGCGTTCGGCGCGGAGATCTTGATTAC
>JAITUZ010000006.1 GCA_031286065.1 Candidatus Methanimicrococcus odontotermitis
GTCGACAATTTTGCCGGCGGTGGCGGCGCCAGCACAGGAATTGAACTTGCACTCGGTCGTCCTGTCGACATCGCCATAAACCATGATCCCGATGCCATTGCGATGCACGAAGCAAACCATCCATTTACGCATCACTATTGCGAATCTGTCTGGGACATCGATCCTGTAGAAGCGACTGCAGGAAGACCTGTTCAATTGGCATGGTTCAGTCCCGACTGTACACATTTTTCAAAAGCGAGAGGATGCAAACCCGTTGAGAAGTCAATAAGAGGGTTGGCTTGGATTGCAGTCAAATGGGCGGCGACCGTAAAGCCGAAAATTATTATGTTGGAAAATGTGGAAGAAATACAGACATGGGGACCGCTTGATGAAAATAATTATCCGATTAAAGAAAAATCGGGTGAAACGTTTGATGAATTCATAAATGCATTAAAAGAACAAGGGTACGATGTCGATTATAGAGAACTCCGTGCCTGCGATTACGGTGCACCTACCATTCGCAAGAGATTTTTCCTTGTTGCCAGATGTGATGGAGAGACAATCTCTTGGCCGAAACCAACACATGGTCCGGGAAAGATTCCATATAAAACTGCGGCAGAAATCATTGATTGGACACTTCCTTGCCCCTCTATTTTTGACACGTCGGAAGCCATAAAAGAAAAATACAGTTTGAGAGCCGTCAGACCGCTTTCAGAATCGACGATGAAAAGAATCGCAAGAGGATTGAATAAATTCATCTTAGAAAGTGATAAACCGTTCATTATGCCATGGACGCTTTCAAATACATCGAACTCTGTCGGCAGAACCGTTGATGAACAAATCGGAACAGCGACCACTGCAACAGGCGGCGGTCAGATGTTAATCACTCCTTATGTTGTTTCAATCGGACAAACAGGGTTCTCAGCAGACCGGTCGAGATCCGCAGAAGCACCTCTTAACACGATCGTTTCAAAAGCTGAACAATGCCTCATAAGTCCTTTTTTAATACAGTATCATTCCGAATCAAACAAAAATGATATGAGAGGGCAAGCTGTGGACGGACCGTTGTTGACAGTAGACACATCCAATAGATACGGAATCGTGGCGGCAAACATAATCAAATTTAAACATAATGATCCGGGACAAGCCGCTGACGAACCGTTACACACAATTTGTGCAAGTACAGTTCATTTTGCAGAGGTCCGCACATTCATGATCGAAAAAAACGGATCTACTGACAATGAGGAAACGGGAACAGTCGTTTTGAATGAAGTCCGATATGCAATCGTTGATATCGGTATGAGAATGCTGACTCCAAGAGAACTTTTCAATGCGCAAGGATTTCCGTCTGATTACATCATCGATTATTCAAAAAACGGCAAACCCGCAACAAAATCCGCACAAGTCGCACGCTGCGGTAACAGCGTGTGCCCTGCACTCGCCGAAGCGCTTGTAAGGGCGAATCTGCCCGAACAATGCGGCAGGAAAATCGCAACGATGAGAGATCTAGAAAGAGAACTCGGGGTCATTGTATGATTATAATCGGCGATTGTTTGGAAAAGCTGAAAGAATTTGAAAGCGGATCCATTGATTGTGTTATCACATCGCCGCCTTATTATCTTCAGCGCGATTACAACGTTTCTGGCCAAATCGGTTTAGAGAAAACTGTTGATGAATATGTGAATTCGGTATGCGATGTGTTTGATGAGGTGAAGCGCATCCTCAAAAAAACAGGGACGGTTTACCTCATAGTCGGAGACAAATACGCAACGCAAAGCGGACGCGCAAATCAGATTCGGGCGGGAAAATCAAGAGATGAAACTCAATACAGTGGAAAGAAAATAAGAGAAGTGCCGGTCTGCCGAAAAGGAATTTATTACAATGAAAATGAAAAAGCCACAGAAAAGTGTTTGATGAAGCTTCCGGATCGAATCGGAATTGAAATGATCCGAAGAGGTTGGATTCTCAGAAACGAAATCATTTGGGAAAAAACAAATGCAATGCCGGAATCGGCAAAAGACCGTTTTTCAAACAATTTTGAAAAGATTTTCTTTTTCGTTAAGTCTACTGAGTATTATTTTAAAACACAGTATGAACCAAAAGAACTGCATGAGACTCGGAAATACAAAATATTAACGAGACGGACGACAGGAAAACGTGAAATTATTACAGATTTCTCGAACAAAAGACGGAAAAGATGCGTTTGGAAAATCCCGAAAGTGTCCGATTCAAAATCAATTCATACAGCCGGCAAGAATACTCAAACTGTATTGATATATTGAAAAATACCGAATCGGATGATTTAGAAAAAGCAAGAGCATTTTTTGTTGTCGCCAATCAATCATATCATTCTCGGATTAATTCTCTTTCTGAGTTTAACTGGAAAATCTGTATCAAGGATTCTACTAAAAACGGTAGCTCTGCCGTCTCTAAATACAATTCTAAAAAAGACCGCTTAAACTTAATTGCTGGACGATTCAAAGCCGTTCAAATCGAAAATCGGGATTTTAAAAAAATTTTTGATAAATTTGATTCCGATGTTTCTTTTTTCTATGTTGATCCGCCATATCCAACCGATACACGCCGAACGAAAAAACTCTACGATTATGAATTGGATGATGACAGGCATTCTGAATTGCTTGAAATTATCACATCTCTTGAGGGTTCTGTTTTGATTTCAACATATCAAAATGAGATGTATGATTCAAAACTTGCAGATTGGAAAAAAGTAACAAATCCTGAAAAACGGATCCGCTCATCTTCTACAAAAAGAAAGGCAGCAGAAATTGTGTATAGGAATTATGAACTGCAGGAGCAATCAAAATGAATGAAAAACCAAATAATATAACTGTTGAACAAAGTTTAGAAGAGTTAGAATATCGTGCCAATTCTCATTTTCGCTGGGATGACCGGTTGTACAATTTTTCAGATGATGAACTTGAAAAATTTATCGAAGATGAAGAAACATCCGAAAGAGGTGAAACAAATGACAAGAATGATCAGCGTCCCTGAAGGATTCATTAAAATTGATTCCGATTTCGGAAAAGAAATTGGATTTACATCTTTAAATTTTGCATATTTTTCGTATTTATGGGGGGTACCGAAAGAGAATTTGATTTATATTTCGATGATTTGTTCCAAAAAAAGCGGGGAATTTAAACAGATGATGAAAGAAATTGAACGAAGAGGCATCAATTTCAGAATACCGACACCTCTTGGGAGAATGTAGGAAATCGGAATAAAGCAGGGTTGGAACATTCAAAAAGAATATGATGAAAAAATGGGCGGAGAAGTCTGTTATTTTACAAATGAGAAATAATCAGGGGTAAGAATGATAAAATTTATCGCTGAATCAATGGATTATGTCGAATCAGTCCGACTCGAAAAACTTTTGAACATTTTTAAAATTGAGCATAAATGGGATATCGGCGGTTGCGGTAGTAAACCCTTTCACTGCGAATTTGAAATTAATTTCGAAGATAAAAATCAGAAGTTAAGGACAGGAGATAGATTGATCCATACACCGCTGCACCATGTTCGGTTGCCGAAACTGAGAATCTGAATAATAAGAGAAATTAAAATGACAAAATTTGAATGTATCAAAGAGTTCATAATTTATTCAGGCGAACTGAACGAAGAATATCAAGTCCATATCGGAGAAATGTGGGAAGAGGACAAAGGGATTTATTTTGACTATGATCCTCACGAATCCCGGAAGAATCTCATTACAGACAGAGACGGACAGATTATTTATTTCATTGCAGATCCCGAATCTATTAAAGAACATTTTAAAATTGTCACGAAAAATACAGCCGCTGTTTTGAGCGAGATGCTTGAACCATTCGAAGACGACAAATTGAATGAAACAACATTTATCGCTGTCAAAAAATTTGATATCTGCGATGAAGATGAAGGGATTGAGTGTACAATTTAAGAAGGCGAACGGTTTAAAATTCTTGAAATCGGCGATGAATTTGGTGATGAGTTTATTTGTTTTTATAATGCCGATACAGATTTCATCATTCCCGTTGACCGAATCTTTGAATTTATGAAAAAAGAAATGAAAGATGCTGAGACAGTTCTGGAATTAAAAAAAGTGAGGCAATATATTGCCTCACTTTTTAAGTCAATGTCGCTGTTCTTGACCAGTACGGTCTTACATCCAAATAATAATCTATTTCAGACTGTGGTGCGAAAATAGTTTCACAGGTCCCATTATTAATATATTCTCTGCGCCCGTTTGTTATCCCGACCATGAATGCTTGATAATCTGTTTTACCGGATATTGTAACATTCATTCCAATATAAATCGGACCGCCGCTGTCTCCCTCAATACTGGCATCACCGTCGGTTGCATTCATAATATACACTGTGTCAAGATATTTATCGGAACGGTCAAATTTAAAATTTCTCTCATATCCTATATAATATCCACCTGTATTTCCGGTTGCTTTACCAAATCTTCTAAGCTCTCCTGAAGGATTAGAAGATCCATAAATCATCATTTTTGATTCATTTTCCGAGGTTCTGGATTTGGCACTCAGCACAGGGTCATCGCCGACATGAATTGCAGGTTCAACATTTGCAAATTTAACATAGATAGCGTCAATTTGTGAATTAATATTATTTATCAACCCGCCTGCTACAAAATTACTGGAGCTGTATTCCGGTTGATATAGTGACCCAACGGTCCCATTTTCCGGAAATAAGTGAGCTACAGTAATAAAACCACGTGTCGTCAAAGAATTGTTATTTTTAATAACAGGATACCCAAGAGTGATATTGGGTTTGACCAAGTTGCTTCCAGTGGGATAAGTCCCCTGCGCATTCACGCCCCCAATAACAGGGCGAGTTACATCATCATTACTTACGGTTGCCACATTCCTTACATTTTCATTGGTTGCAATAACGATCGGAAGATTTTTAATTCCATTTTCATTTGCATATTTTTCAAATATTTTTTGAATTTGGTCTAAATCTTCTTGTTTTAAAAGGTCCGCTTGCTTAAAATCAACATTTACTTGTATAAAACCGTCTGTATATTTTGAGCCGTAGCTTGTAAGAGGACCACCATTAATGGCACTATATTTTTGAAAATCGGAATCATTTTTAATATCATCTGTAATTTTGAAAAGAAGAAGATGCCAATCATACGAAGCAGTTCCGTTTTTCACGGGCACTTCACCATATACGGCAAGAGTACTTTTATCTGCTTTCTTTGATTCAAAATTGGTCGGGTCAATGGCCGGCGTATTTTTTTCAACCATTTCCGCAATTTCTGTCTCATTCAGAGGCAAATCGGATGATTTGCGGATATCGAATCTGTCTACGTTTACTTCTTCACCATATGCAAAAGATGCAAATGAAAAGAGAGCGAAAAGCACCAAGAATGCCATGAGTATAGATTTTGATTGCATTTATTAACCCTTCTTAATTAGTATGTAACCATCACAGAATGTCCGCATTGGACATTCTTAATTTATTACTCAAGCTTATTTATAATTAATGTGTTATGATTTATCATCTATTTGATAATGAACTCCTGATCAATTTAGATAAATGATGATGTGCACATCGTTAATAAACTAAGAAATAGAATCCTCTTTTAATCTGCTCAGCCAGCAGACATAACAAAAATGGTGTGAAAAACGATGTCTTTAAAGAACATACTGTTCACTTTTTTGTCAATTTTTGACGGTGACAAAATAAACCAAAATGAGTACAAAAATATGAAAAAAGTCTTTGTAGCAAAAGATGAAGTCGTTTCTTTTTTAAAAGACCAGACCAGCTGCAGTGACATCACGGTGAACGACAAAACAGTCCTTCTTGTTGACAAGGAATGGGCGTTAAAAAAGGCGGAAAAGTTCGGGGTCCACAAAAGGAAGTACCTCGAGGATTTTGACATTTTTGAGAAAATCGCCGCGATTGAAAACTCGGCAGACTTCACGGAAAAGCAGAAAGCTGTCAAAATCGAAGAACTGAATCTCACAATCAATCACGATTGCGAGGATTTCGCAGATATTTTAAAAGCCGAATTCATCAAAATTAATGGGTGGCTGGCTGTCGGTCGCGTCGATGGACAGAAAGAAAAGGACGGAAAAATATCGGCGCACGCATTTAATTTCATGATAACGACCGAATGGGAATTGATTTACATCGAACCGCAAACGAACGGGACATGGACAACGGAAACAAATGAATGGATTCCGTATAAAATAGTGAAATAAAATAAATTATTCTCGATAAATATAACTCAACTCAATAATCTAAGATTCAGAACTGGTGTATAAAAACTTTTAGACACTTATATAAAATAAGAAGCTTTTGTATAATTGTCTAAGCGCTCGGATACCCACCACCTCTGTCAAAAACGGAAAAAACGGCGGCTCTAAAAAACGAATAACAAAAACGGAAATGAGCCGAAATATAACGGTTGTGAGAAACACAATTTGTCCTCTTTTATTGTGCTTCTTACAATCGTTTATTTTTTATATGAAGTAGATTATGAAAAAATTCCGCATTGAGATGACCTTAACTCATCCCAGCGTCTTTTTTATTTTCTGCAGGATTGCAGAGAGAATTCCGGAATCGGCGATGTAGTCAATGAATGGCTCAACATCGTCTTTTAACAAAACTATTGCGTCAGATATCTTTTGTGCTTCCTCTTCAGATATATGGCCGTCTGCAATCGCCGCGTTGACTTCATCAATCAAGAGCGTTGCGGTCTTGAGCGCTTCGCGCGGATCCTTGCCAGTCTTTTTTGAGATGTAATCCAGCAAAAGAGCTGTTGCCACAATGAGGAGTAATGCGATTATAATTCGGATTGTAACTTGGATCGTCGTTTCGTCTAACATCGTTTTTCACTTCGTTTTTTACTTCTTTGAGTTTACTTCAAATAGATTTTCTATAATTTCTTTATATTTCCCGAGCGATTTCGGCAGTCCCATAGCGACTGCATGTTCAATAATTGATGTCGACTCGTAGGCAATAAAAGCATAAATGAGAAGATTGCGCAGATAATTGATTGAAAGAATCGTGTCCACACCTTCAGCGACGACGACAACGAAAATGATTAAAATCTTCTTCCCGAATCCTTCCAGCATCGCCTGAGATGAGATTTTTCCGGAAACAGATTTGTCCGATTTTCCGAAAAGCGCGATGATGAGGCCGGCAAGGAAGTCCAGAATCATGAACAGAATCAAATGTTCAAGGTAGACATCATAGCCGCCGAGGATTTCAGTCACCGCCGATGCGATGATTCCGACAAACCCGCAAATGGCAACCAAAGTCTCCGTCGTTTTTGTTTCAATCATTTTTATTGCACCCATACCGTTTTAGTTTTTAGAAATAAAGGAAATCATTTCACGATTTCCCAAAAGTTTGCAAAGGGCGGCGCCCAGTTTTCGGCAACGATTTGAATTGTTTCATGATATTTAAACCGATAAACAACGCCATCTTTGCGGACAAGGTCGCCGGAATCAACGGTCATGTTCAATGCGTATTCTTTCACGCCGTTTTCGTCTTCGGTTGCAATGACCGAGTAAAGAGCGCCAAGTCCGACCATGCCGGGTGCTTGATGTGCTTGAATAGTGTGTGTTTGATTTGCAATGAAAGATTTTCCATTGTAGAGGAAAGGTTCGCCGGCTTCAACGATATCGCCAACCGACTTGATTTCAAACTTACAAACCATTTTTTTCATTTTTTTAATGTTTTCAGAGTTCTCTGAAACATAAGATTTCAGAATCTGTTTTTTTTGATGACGAAGAAGTTCTTCGTCAGCGATTTCGTGTTCCGTTGTAACTCCTACAAATCTCATTTTACATCACTCCAAACTGTCGGCGACTGCACCGACCAAATTATTTAACTCAATTGCTTGATCGTTTTCGTGGTCCACTGTGAATGCAATGGAAAAGATTCGTTTTTCAGAATCAAACTTGTGAGCCCATTTTTGTTTCTTCCATCCGTTTGAATCAATTTCAGTGACAAGAGTCATCGGAACCCATTCTTCGACTTCATCTTCGCTGTCACGGCCGCAAACCTCAGCAATGACGGTTGTGTTATCAAGACTCGTAAACGTGGGAATGCCGGCAATTTCATCGTGAGAATAATGATTTTGGAGGTCCACACAGACAGTTTGCACAGAATTCGGCTGGATTGTAGAATCTGTCGTGCGCAACATCAAAGCGCCGGATGTATGCGATTGTAATAGATCGTTTTGTAAAGTCAAAATAATATCGTCATTTACTATCGAAACATCCGTAACTGTGACAAATTCAGAATCAAGTTTGTAGCGTTTATTTTTAAATTTTTCTGGAGCAAACGATTCAAATTTTGAAAAACCTGCATTTGTTGCGTTTTTGCTACATAAATAAATATAATTATTTGATGCGCATACGTTTTCATAATTCATGTTTATTTCATTATCATCATTAGATAAGATTTCAACCCATGCTAAACCATCATTGGAATAACCTAATAATGATTCGGTGCCGCATAAATAAAAAATGCCCTTCTGCGCATTAATTGATAAAACAGTGCGACTATTTAAAAACGGAATCGTTATTAGTGTCCCATTATCATTAACGTCTAATTTATCGGAAATTGAATTAAATCTATATAGATTCCCGTCCGACATCAATATTAAAAATGACGAACCATTATGAGCCAAATTTACAGGACTTCCTGTTACAGTTTTTTTAGTTGTTGCTGTATAATTTGATGTGATTATTATCGAGTCCGTTCCCGAATTTAATATGTAAACTTCGCTGTCAAGGGAATACAATTGAATTCCCCCCACCTCAATTCTGTGTGCGCCTGACGTAAAAACAATTGGACTTGTGTTATTGATTATTTTTTGAGATTGATAATACAAATGCGGTGTCGAGCGAAATGTTGACAATAAAAAAACTCTGTTAAACGAATCAAACACAATCGAGTAACCGTCATAGAGATCTAAAGTACCTGATCTGCTTATTTGATTTCCATTTTCATTATAAAAAATAAGGTCTCTCCAGGGTGCGGATGAACTCTGCGGTGCTAAAATAATTCCTAAATTTTTAATAACCAATCGAGGCACAGTTGAAAAAAAACCAACAGATTGTCCGATTGTATTAATAACAAAACCTTCTTCTGTGATTGTTTTATATGAACAGTTGGTGTATTGTTCAAAATTATTGTTACTTCTGACAACCATATTAATTTTTCCTGAATCAGAAACGAAAGCAGGATAATAATTTGGTAAAGTTAACAACGTATAATTACTTAAATTGCCATCCACTTTTCTTTCAACGAATCGATAACCGCTTGCATTAATTATTTTTATTTGATTCTCTCCGGCCTCTAC
Organism: Candidatus Methanimicrococcus odontotermitis; assembly: GCA_031286065.1. GTDB lineage: Archaea > Halobacteriota > Methanosarcinia > Methanosarcinales > Methanosarcinaceae > Methanimicrococcus > Methanimicrococcus odontotermitis. The sequence goes on from JAITUZ010000006.1 coordinate 9,323, forward strand.
AGGTTCTGCTAAAACACCAAAATCCGAGTAGTTATTCAATGCATTCAGTTGACCCTGTTGACGTATTCCAAAGTATTCCAAATTGTCATTTCCAGTAGAAACAATTTCTCCTCTTGCTGCTTCACTTAGCCACAATCTGGAAATCTCTTCATTCATCGAAGCGATCATTGTATTGACGGATTTGCTATGGGATTTATAAGGAAGCATCATGTCAATCCATTCAATTTTCTGCAAAATTCCGTCTGCAGAAACTTTTGGAATGACATCAGTTCCGACCATCATTGTGCTTACAGCCGCCGCATTGATTTCTTTCAGCATAATGCCGTCATCCAATTCGGTCTTAATATCTTCGACATCAGTTATCAGCTGTCCTGCGGCTGTATCAAGGATGTCAGTGTTTTCGTTGAAATCGGCGACCTTGTAACTGTCAGACCGGTCGGGTTTTTTCAAATGAAGTTTTTCGGTGTATTGCATAATCGTATCTCCTATTTTTTTTGTAATCAAGAGCTGTCGCTGTCACACTCCGGAACATTGACTAAAATGGATGGATCTTCTTGGATCTGACGGTGGGTGTATGCTTCTAGACTACAGTGGCGGTATCCGGCATCCTCAATCTCCATATGCTTGTTATACAATTGTTCTACATCAATTGCGATGTCAAGCGGTACGACTCGTTCTAACAATTCCCGAACCGTCTCAAACCTGCTTTGGTTTTCGATATGAATTTTGACAACGAGCGTCTGATTCTCCGGACTCAGCTCAAACGTGTAACCGTCTGCGCTGAGAAGTGAATCCATTTGAGAGCGAAGCCATTTCTCGGAATATGGCAGCCGGTCTAATCTCCGCGTCAAAATTCGAAATCTTCTGTCAGCAATCGTATCAATTGGCCGCGGTGAAATCAGGAGTATTCTTTCCCAATGCTCAATCGCCTGCAGTGACATTCTATTATTGAAATGATCATTTTTGACGCGCTGGATTTCACTGTTCATGCGCCTCAGTTCCGGAGTGATGAGCCGTGAAATCTCTTGAATTTCTGCGAATTCTTGGAGAAACGGCGGATACAGAGTGATGAGTTCTTGGACTTCCATTAAGGCTCACTCTCTTCAGAATCGTTTTCCAATCGGATTAATTCGCCGAGGATCGGAACGACTGTCTCTTCCATAACAATATTTGCGCCCGCGCCGTTAATCAACAGTTCTGTAATGTCAAGAACGCCGTCTAAATTAACGAGAGCCCCGATTAATTCAGCGACACGGACGACAACGGCCGCCGCGTCTTCCCATGACGCTCTCAATCCGAGAAGATATTTGCGAATCTGCGATTCCATATTCGGCTTAACGGATTCCCAGCTGTACCCGTCAACCAAATCGATTCTGACAGAGATATCAAACGCTTGAGACGTGACACCTGTCACAGCGACACGATGACCGATTGGAACTGTTCCGACTCCCTCTCCTGAATTGACAATCGGGTCGAGAGATGTCTGAACCTCGTCAATCAGCGTCTTCGATGGAACGCTGAAATCAGATGCGATGATGATAACGCTGATATTATCGCCGACACGGCGGTGCAGATGACATCCACCGACACCCTGAATCGTGTTGACCCACGTTTTATAACTCTTCCGATTGCCGCCGAATTCTTTCGAATCAAACGATTCCAAAACACGAGCGCGGATGACTTCAGTTTCTTCGTCATCTTCGCCGGGAATTAACAGTTCAACATTTGAGCCGTTTGTCATTTTCGGAACCGGTGTAATCGGTGTTAATTTCCCGATGTAACTGTTTCCACGCGTTCCGACCGTTTCACATTGCGTTTTATATTGTCCCGGAATCGCGGTGCCGGTGTCGTCATACATCGCGTCAATGACACGGAAATTCAGGTCGGATTGATTGAATCGAGATGAGCCGATTGTCACCTGCACCTCGACATTAAACACCGCGCGAAAAACGGCTGAACTCGCCTCTTGGACGGAAACGTTTTGAATCAGCGCCCAGTCAAGGAGAAATTCTCTGTCCGCCATGTCAGGATAAGCATTTCTCTCGTTGTCATCATTGTCCAAATACAATTGAGCAATCTGATTCGCCGCCGCATCGCAAGCGTCATAAACAAGACTGCCTTGTCGCTTGTCGTATTTTGCATCCCAGCGTGCTATCATGTTTTGCATGATTTGGTCATAAGTTAAACCCATGTTACTTCACCCGTTATTTGCGATTCTCCGAAATCTGTTACAATCATCATCAGTACATTGCACTCATCAAATTTCCATGAAAATTTGAAATCAACCACATCACGGATTCTGTCATCCGCCATGAGCGCGTCTTTTGCGCGGCGCTTGTACTCCGACTCGACATAAGAGTGCGGCATGCCGAACAAATCTGCGATTTGTAAACCGTAAAACCAATCATAAATCGCGAAAATGAACCGCTCCGTCATTAAAATCTTCATCGCCACCTGTTTGACCGCTTCGATTCCGTCGATTTCTTGGATGTGTCCGACAATTCTTTTATTGACCCAATCCATTCTGTATGTGTAATTCGGCTCCGGCTCAATCGTAAATTCCGAGCCGTTTCCTGTCGGAACCATTTGCATTCCCGCCATTTCAGACGCCTCTTTCTCTGCTTCTTTCAGTGACGCCGACAACAATGTATTTTTGTCCGCCTTGAACACGCAGAAGGCACACTTTATCGCCTGCTTCAAGCGCATATTTCATCGTCACGATTCCGATTCCAAGAGTCAATGCTGCAGGCTTTATCCCTTTAATTTCATGACTGTGGTTTGTGTCAATCAGACCGGACGCCGGCTCTGTCGCCCAATCAACACTCAAATTCAGTGACGTGAGATTGAGTTCCATTTCAATCTTGTGAGTCGTTACGTGTTCCGTCAAAATCAATTGCCGGTCACCGAGAATCATTTCATCCTTTGTGTCCAGCAGCCGGATTTTGATCGGGTCTTCTGAATCAACGATTCCGTAAACGACTTTGGCAGGCGCGGATTCATTGACAGCATCAATTGACGCCAATTTGACAAGTCTCAGAAATTCGTTTTCATGCGATGTCATGCCGAGAACTCACCGCCTTCGAGTGTGAGATTCATGATGTGCCTGTCGTTTTGGAAAACATGCGTCACGGAATAAACGCCCATTGTCTGATTGATTGTTTCCGCCGCTGTTTTGAGATTAACCGTGACAAGGCTTCCGCCGCGAACCGTGCTGTTTCCAAAAACGCTGGAAACGGAGAGTTTTTTAGACGGACGGTTGTAAATCTCTAAAAGCTGTGCGGCGCGTGTCTGAACCGTTTCGGTCGTGTCTGTGACGGTTTCGAGAAGCCGGAGCAGTCCCCACTTTGAAATGTTGTTCTGATCGTGTGCTTCGGCGATTTCCTCGGTGTCCTGGTGGACGAGGACAACGTCGTTGTAAGTATCTTTGTCAATTGACGATTCGTAACTGTAATCTTCTCCCTGTGTCGCGTCGACAAAAACAGTTGTTTTCATGTCATCGTGGTGGCGGAGAGAAAGCTTTCCGGCACCATCATCAAACAGGATGAATTCGTTTCCGGTTTCATCGTACGTTCGGTCAAGCACTTCTGAAATCGTGTCCATCAGCGTTTTGTTTTCGCAGGTGTAAGATTCAAACGGATAATCTGTTCCGTCGATGGTTCCGAGGTTCAGCAGATAATCTGTGGCGATAACCTTAATGATTTCATCCGCCGTCTTGTCCTCGAAAATATAGCTGAATTTATTGTGAATCAAATAGCGTAGCTGGTCATATGCCGTCACGCTCGTTTTCCCGTCTTTTGAATTGGATTTTTCAAAAACGAATCCATAAAAGAACAAAGCGCCATCAATGAGCAATTTGACCGTATTTCCCAACTCAAAATCCATTTCGCCGTTTTCAATGACTGTGAAATCGATCCTTCCGGCGGCCCCTCTCTTTTCAAGAGTGACTTGGATATCATTTTCAGTCAGCGGTTCCATTACTGTCCCGCCGTTTATGATTTGAAGAGTGACTTGAGGCATCATCTCACCCGTTGATTGTGATACCTGACATCGACATATTCGCGCAGTTCTATCCATTGCCCGACTTTGATGTCATCTCTGTTTTTGAGTCCGTTGTCTTCAACGATTTGCTCCCACGCCGTGCTGTTGTTGTAAATCGTTTTTCCGACGTTGTAAAGTGTATCCCCCTTCTTAATTTGATACCTTTTCGGGACCCCCGTTTTCCATACGTCCGCCGAATTTGCCAACGCTGCGGACGAGGCGGAAGACGAAGGCGAGTAACGGCTGACATTCGCGCCTGTGTAAACCATTCGCATTGTTCCCTGTATCGTTGCCGTCTTCACGACCGCTTTTTTGTATTCGGTGAGCCGGCAGCTTACCGTTATGTCAGACCCGTTATCCGCATTTTCATGGATGGTATAGTCGCTGAGAGTGACGGTGATGTTTGTGTCGTCCATTGTGTCTGTATTCCGTATAATGATAAACTGAAACGGCGCTTTGCTTTTTTTCAAATTGGAGAGAAATGACAGGAAATCACGAATCGGAATAAACCGATCTGTAAATAGTGGAAGAGCACGGTGCGTGAGGCGGACATCGAGGTCGATCTCAATTAATCCTGACAAGCGCGGGAGACTGATTTGGTCAAAATTAATCAAATCAATTTTCTCATCTCGTCCAGGAAACGCGTAAGTCACGCTTTCCGGCGGAATCGGAAGAAGCGTCTTGTCGAAATAAACGTCATACATGGCTGTCAGCTCCTTCCTTTACGTCACGGACTGCCCTGTAAAGGCCTTCTTCAAGTGCTCCCCAAATAACCTGCATGTCAAGTTCACTGTTGATGCTGTTGTTATTGTTCATTTCAATCTTAATTTCAGCCGTCGTGAAGCGATTGACGGCTTCCCTTTGAGTAAAGTCTCGGAGTCGGTCTGCCAAAGAACTGTCAGACAATTTGTCCGCCGCGATTCCGGTGTTTTTCTCTGTTCCTTGTGAAGAATTGAGAAGCTTATTCACGTCTGTTTTTTCTTTTGTTACGTCCGCAAGAGAAGAGACTCCGTTAAATGCTCCGCTGAGACCCGCACCGAATTCGTAGCCGCTGTATGTCGTGTCTGTAAGATTGACATACTCCATGCGGTTTGTGACTTTGTAATCATCCGGCATAGACGCGTCAATCGTGGCCTGTAAGGATTCGGCGACGGAATCAAAAATCGGTGCCAATTTGCCGGTGATGTCCAGCTGAGAAAGCAATTTCAGAATATCAATCACGAAATTCGTGAACAATCGCGTGACGGAATAAATCGGGCTGTTCCATACGTTTTTAAAATACTCAGCGACAATCAAAAACATATTGGCAATCCGAGCGACGACATTTCGGACAATCGCGTAAAACAGCATGAACATCGTTCCAAGGACACCAATGTAAGAAATGGATTCCCCGGTCATCCAGCTGATGATTTTGACCAATCCGTAAATGGCGGCCATGACAAGACCGATTATCAAAAGAATCGGCCACAGAGCAGAAATCCACGCCGTGGAGATGCCTGCAGCCGCCAGCATGCCGGCCAGCTGAACGCCGATCAAAGTGATTTTTAAGACGACCATTGCCGCGACAACCCCGAGAACGACATATTTGAACCAGCTCCAATTTTTGCCCGCCCATGTCAAAAATTTAACGGATTGTTCGAGGAGATAAAAGACAGCGTTTGCCGCTCCTTCGATTCCGGATTGGATTTGCTTCAAGGTTGTTTTAAGCTCTTCATTTTGCGACCATTCGTTGAGCATGACGACAAGCTTTGAAATCCATTTCGCGGCGGAGGAATAAATGCTCTCAAGAACATTTCCGATTGCGTCCGTGACGTTTTCAATCAGTTCGGCGCTGTTTGCAAGCGATGAGAGTTCCTTTGAGATGGTTCGAAACGCCTTTGTTGACTGATTTTTAATCTGATTCCAGATGTCACTCCAGCGGACCGGAATTTGATTGAACATCTCATTTGTTTCGCCCTCAATCGAAAACAGAGCATTTTTAATCAAATCGGCAGTGATTAAACCTTGAGACGACATTTCCTTCAGTTCAGCGAGTCCGACACCCGCAAAATCCGCGATTGATTTTGCCAGCATCGGCGCATTCTCAATGATTGAGCGATATTCGTCACCCTGCAATCGACCGGAAGCCATGGCCTGCGTCAGCTGATACATCGCGTTGCTCGCTTCTGTCGCGCTGGCTCCCGATATCGTAAACTGTTTATTCAAATTTTCAACAAATCGGATAATTTCGGAATTGTCGGTAAATGAACCGCCTGCAGTGATGCCGAGTTTTGAGACGCTGCTGACCATTTCTTCATAATTGCCGCGGGAGCGGTTCGCGGCATCGTAGACCATGCTGTTCAGTTCGTCAACTGTTTTGTTTCCATCATTAATGAGATTCAGACGCGCATCAATACTGACAAGCGTGTCCGATTTGTTCATCGCCGCAGTCGTCGCCCGAATTCCAGCGTACACGGCGGCCATTGAGCCGGCGGTGCGAACCATTCGACTCAAAGAATTGTTTCCGCCGTCGACTGCGCTGTTAAACTGTTTCTGTGCATTCCTTGCCTCAGTTATCCTCTGTTTCAAACCGGCCGCTTTCTGTACCGTCAGCGCGACTTTTTGAGCCGCGGTTCCGTAACCGCTGGAAAGCGACTTTGAAAGAACAGAGGTGCGCTGTGTTTCCGCATTTAAGTTCCGGTTGTTTAGTGCCGCTTTGTTCATGCCGGCACTCAACAGGTCAATCTGCGCGGACGCTTGAGCAATCTGTTGCTTTGCCGCTTGAAACGAGGCGGTTGAAATGGAATTGGCGGACGCGGACTGCATCGCCTCAAAAGATGAGATTGTCAGATTCAGCGCGTCCGTAATGTTTCGAAGCGGTGCGCTCATCTGATCATTGATCCTTAAGGCTGTTGCGATTCCTGCCATTTTTACCAAATCCGTTTTTTAAAATTATCTTCTGCGGGACTTTGCTTTTTTCTTTGATTCGGCTTCCGTTTTCTTCCGAGCTTTCTCTTCGTCCTCTGATTTCACATTGAATGACGCGACAATGAACGCTTTTTCTCGTTTATCCAGAGCGGTGAATGCAGACGGCAAGATGTGAAGCTTCTGCAGCGCATAGTGAGCGACTGTCGCTTCCGCATCGTCCCTTATCAGTTTTCCGCTTCTTCAACCAGTTCGTCTAAGGTTTCGCCAAAACCGCAGATGTCAAGACATTTTTTCTGCAATCCGGCGAATTCTCCAGGAAGGAGCATTTTTTCAAGCACCTCTTCCGGCCGTGCCGCTCCGTAGTGTTCAAGCAGTTTCACGTTCATTAAATCAGGATAAATCACACATTTGGAAACGAGTTTCAGTCCGTAAACCGCCTCATCCGTTTCTGCGATGATTTTTCGTCCCTGTGTGACTTTCTTGGTCGACTCTTTAATTAACGCATTGTTCAGACCGATTGTAATCGGTCTCAATTCCCACGGCTCCGGATTGCCGGCAGCGTTTTTGAACCGTTTTGAAACGACAAAATCAATTGTTTCCGTTTGTTCCGGCGTGAGAAATAAATCCAAATCTGACATTTTTTATTCTCCGTTTTTTAAAATAAAATCAGACTGCCATTTCAGGCAAGTCTGTAAATCGTGTCGGGATTTCGATGTCCTCGAATGTGAAAGCGAGTTCTTCCTGCAACGAGTCTTCATCGATGTTCATTGCGGCCACTCTCATACTGTCAAATTTAACGCGCTTTAAAACCGTCATATGACGGCCGGCACGGGAACCTTTGTCATCGTTGATGACCTCAATTTCATAGTAATGAGAGTTGCCGTTCTTGATGTAATCAAGCAGATCATCTCTCAAAAAGGACTGGTTGTAATAGAGAGTGAGGGTTCCCGTCCCTGACCAGCCGTTGTCTTTGTAGCCCATTGCACGGTTTCCGACAACCGGAACCTCGGCTTTATTATATTCGACATCCGCCTCGCAGGAAATCACGTTTGCCATCGGCACTCTGCGTTCGCCTGCAATAACATAGACGGTCCCTTCCTTTCCGGAAATCGCGTCATCGCTTAACATTACCATTTTTTCGTCACCTCACTCCACATAAATTGTTGCGTAAAGCTTTTCCATTGCGCCGACCGGTTCAATTGCGATTTTCGTTACGATGGAATTGATATCAATGCCTTCATAAACATCGATGTTGTCGATTGAGAAGTTTTCAATTGCTTCCAAATCCTGCAGCTGATCACAGACGTCGGCGATTGCGACTTTGAACGAATCGCGCCCGTTCGCGTTGTTTTGAACTTTTCCCATGTAACGGCCGCCGAATAACAGAGCGGTTTCGATTGCGATTTGGTCGAGAACACGGACGACCTGATTTTTGGAAAACAAGTAGTTTTTGCTTTCCGTGAACGTGACATAGCCGTTGATGTCGGAAAGAACATTGACGGAATCGCCGTTTCTGTAAATCACGAATCTTCCTTTTTTGATGAAAGTCTCGAAGTCTGTTTTGTCGTAATCCAAAAACGGTAAGAACGAGCCACCGTAGACGGTGTTTGAGAGAGAACGGTTCACGGCGCACGCCGCCTCAGCGCCGGCAACCCAGTAAACGAGAGCGGATTTTGTAAATCCCTGCGCTGTGAGTTGTGTTGCCGCGTCAACGACTGCGTCGTTCTGAATCGGGATGATTCCTTCATAATCAACGCTGAACGCGGAATCAATAGGAGCGTAAACAACAGTTTGGAATTTTGAGCCGTTGTCTTCGCGCATGCGTCTGACCCACGACACAATGAAATCGCCTGTTGTTGCCGTCAAGACGGAGTCGGTTGAAAAGATGTGGAACTGGTACGTTTCAAGAGCTCGAAGGGCGGCTTCCAAATCTGCGCCAGTCGTCGGTGCGTCCGTTCCGCCTGTTGCTGTTGCGACCATTTCTGTAAGAGTGACTGTTTTGTTAAACGTGACAAAAGCGTTGTCAATCAATCCGGAAGCATTTGTCACATTTTCCTGCACGGACACGGCGATTCCGTCAATGTATGTCGTGACATCGTAAATGGCAGGGTTTTCCGGAGTCGGCTCGTCGGGAGTGTTTGAGCTGAGTTCGATTCCGACAGAGATTGCGTTTCCGCGCATTCCTGTCCACTTCGCAGTCGCAACCGTGATTTCGCTCTCATCCCCAATCCGGAACTTCACTTCCGCTTTGGTTCCGCCGGTCATGCCGTTCAGCCTGTAGAAGTAAAGCTTTTTCGCGTTTTTAAACAAGTCTCGAATGCCTGTCATTTCATCGGCGGTCGCCGAGTAGCCGAAAATTTCCATACATTTGTTTTGGAAATCTGCAGGGGTCACTTCAACAACTGTGTGTTCTGCTCCCCAGTGACTGTGCGTCGCAAACGCGACAATGCCCCGATCGGAAAGCTGCTGAGATACAGCGCCGCGGGAAACCGCGTTAATGTAAGCGCCGGGTAATATTTTGTTTTGGGTAATCCATGTTCCGCCAAATACCATTTTTTCAACTCCGTTTTTCTGTTTTTGTTTTTATAGAGGCGTTTTGAGGAATTTCTCAAGGAGATCCAACGCTTCCATTTTTTCATACTTTTTATTATCTTCCAAAATCGCTTCGAAAACATCACGATGCCGCGGGAATGCTTTGATGATATTTTGTTTGCTGAATTTCGGTAAACTGTTTTTTACAGGTTCTGTCATGGCTTCGGAAATCTCGACCATGGCAGATTCTGCGGTTTCAACTTTTTTTTCGTTTTGTGGTGATTTTGCCATCGTTTTTACTCCGATTTAATCTGAGGTGCCGCCGACAATGTTTCAATTGTAGGGTCAGCCGGCTTTGGCTTATAGAATCTTGTGCCATACGTCACAAAAACATGAAGAACGCCATCAGACTCTTCCGATCGCCTGTCTTTTCCCGTTATCGTGAATGTTTCCATTCGAGACGGGTCCAATACTGTGATGTATTCGATAATATCAATTACCACCGTTTTCATTTTGCGGATGGCGTTGTATTTTTCCGTATTTTTCGGCGGGAAATAATGGATGTCAAGAGAGTACTCAAACTCATAATGAGTGTCTGCTAAATGTATTTCTGAATAATCAAGGTCTGCGATGAAAAAACATGGCTCTTCCAAACCCTGTTTAACATCGTCCGTTGTGTATATCTTACAGTCCGGAAACGCCTCTTTCAGACGGCCTGAAACGCCGAGATGCGGCTTGTCCGCACTATACTTTCCCAAGACAGCCGGATCATAAACACCGACAATCGGATTCAGCCAATCATCCATTTTTCATCTGCCTCTTCAGGAATTCTAACATTTTTTTCTCTGCAATTTTCGGAAACTCCCGATTTGCAATAATTTCAGATTTTGTCATCATGAACCTGCCGGAAACCCAGCCTTTGCCGTTTGGTGTCCGGTGCCCGAATTCGACATAGGATGCATAATCGACATCATTGACGATTTCAACGGTGTAATTTTCACCATCGAAACGGATTGAAAGCGAGTCAACGAATCTGCTGACACTGCCGCTCTGCTGCGCTGTCCAACCACGCCGAAGCGTACCGCCCGTTTTACCGGAGCCGGACGGATATATTCCGACAGGCGTCCCTTTAACAACAAGCCGGAGGAAACGAGTCGCGAATTCTTTTGCAACAGCGCGCATAAACTCATCGACAACGTCATTCGTTTCGGCGACCCCGTCTCTCAATTTGATTAATTGTTTGATGTCGACTGTTCCCCACGATGCCATTCTAATCAACTGAATTTGTTTGTTTTTAGATCTTGTTTGAAAATTTGCCGCTATTGTTTTTCTCGGCGTTATGTTTTTTTGAACAAGTAAATTTGTTTTGTTTAAGCCTTTGTATCAATCAGTTTAAGTGGAATTTCTTGATGCGATCGATAAAAATCCGGTTCACCTGAATTCGTAAATTCTCTTGTCCTGCCATGTTGCGTAACAACGATCCTGGACCCGAGCGGAATGAAATATTCCGCGCCGAGGAACAGCGTGATTTTCTGATCCGCTGATGCGACAATTCCGCCCGATGCCGGCGTGATGGAATCGGACGAAACGTCGCAATGGAGGCTTTCATACAGCAGGTGTTCCTTTTCCGCCGTTTGGCGAGTCACACCGTTTTGGTCTTCTTGGCTGCTTTTTATGTAGATATCGCAAACTCCTGTCCATAACCGTTTAAGGATTGAGGCGGTGTTTGGATAAGCGTAAGAGGTTGTCATCTCCGGCACCCCGGCAACCGTCTGAAATTCAGCAGTTCGGAGCCGCCGTACAGGCCGCCCTGAATGAGATTCTCGATGAATCTGTCAAGGCCGCTTTCTGCCGTCGTTTTCATTTCAAAGACCACCGTCGTTTTTCCTTCGCTGATTTGTTTGACGGCCGGATTTGTCAAATCAATTGCAAATCCGCTGACATTTCCGGACGATTTCATCATAAACAGAAATTCACCGCATGTCATGTCGATGACGGTGCACTAAAGCGCGGTCGGAACGGTTCGGACATTGAGGAAATTTTTCAGTTTCTGTTCAACAACGGAGAGGCAATATTCAATGTAGCTATAATCGGCATCTTTGACAGTGTAGCCGAACATCTTAAGGCGCTTAATTATAAGACCTGCAGTTCCGGTCAGTTCAGGCGGCGCGGGCGGAACAATTCCGAAAATAAATTCACATGTGAACGGGACATCTGACTGTGCAGAGCGGACGGCAATTCCGTACAACAGTGACTGTGTATATCCGTGAGTGATGGACATCTTGTAATAAGGGAAATTGTAAAATACAGACCAATTTTCATATTCAAGAACACCATCGTCATTATACCAATCATAATCTTCTGATTTTATAATGGCATAGTCCCGAGCAGAATCATCGTTGAAAACTGTGTATTCAGCGGTAAATTTAGATTTCCAAATTTTCTCATCATCAGGATAATCCGGGTCCTTCTGTGCGTCTCGGAGTTGGATGGAGCCGACCCACGGTCTGAAATAATCAATGTTTTCCGGCGGCTCTTCGCCTGGATGCGGGTCATCCCAGTTATACAGGCCGCTAGATGCCGCTTCAACTTGAGGTCGTCCTGCCTCTCTTTTTAAAAGAGAAGAAGAAATGTCGAAATTAGCGTACTCGTAAGCGGTGTTTTTAGACCCCATGAAGTATATTCCGCCATGTATCAGGTCATTTCTTCCTTCTATTTTCCGAGTTCTGCCGACAATTTCGAGTTTTTTCCCAACCAGTGAAGAAATGTCAACGGAATAATCAACAAGTACGACTTCGCCGCCGTTATCTGCATAGTACGGTGAACGGTTGTAGATTGCTTTATTAAGTTCATCAAAAATCCATGATGCACCCGGCATGCCGCCGAAATCCTCAGACTTCAGGTTTTCAGGAACACCTTTTTGAAGATTGTAATATTTTTCATATACAGCATCAGGAACCGTATAGTCGGCGCCTGAAAGCGAAACGGTTAAAACGGATTCTCCTTTCGGAAACGAGTCTTTTACTGCGAAAATGACGTTTTTAGAATCGTTGACTTCAACGTTGAATTTAACGCGCTGCCCGTTTTCTTTGGTCAAATCATAATATTCGGCAAGCGGACTCAATCCGGTCTTGGGGATGCAAAATCTGAAGAAATAATTAGTCACGGCTTCTGAAAAATTCAATTTAAATTGCCCGAATACAGTCATTTAGACACCCCATTAAAAAGATTGGCGGCAGGCGGAGAATCATGACCTGCCGCAGCAATCAGAGAGATTTACACCTTTACGGCGACTGTTGCAGTTCCGTATGTGACCGATTTCCTGTCAGTGTTGACTTCGACAACGGTGATGATTTTACCGTTTGAGTCGGCACCGAGGTCAAGTGTAAACGGACTTGCGCCTTCGGCATCAATCGTGTCGGCAAGCACTTTTCCGTATGTCACCGTGGATCCGGAATTCGTCACTTTGTACACGAGTGCGCCCGTTGCGCCTGTTACAGTGAGAATGGTTTCGCCGACAGAAGTGCCGGGCGCGGATGTGACTGTAAGGGGTCTGAGGGTGCCGTCGGATGTTTTCGGAATCGATGCGGGAGCGGAGAAAGGCATCGGGGAAACCGGTGCCGCGAGAGGAGTTGAGGTCGCACCGGCCGGCAACGTGATGTCGCCGATGACAAGGCTTCTGGAATCGCGGAGCGCAGGGATTGCGATTGCGGCCGCTTTTGTCCAAAGTGCCACAGGGTCCCATTCTTCCTTTTGATTCATGAAGACATAATTGTTGAACGCTTGTCCGCCTTTCTGCTGTGTCTGGAATTCTTCGGGAGTTTCGCCCCAAATGCATTTTCCGAGCGTTCCGTCTGATCCGAGAGCGGCGAGGACGAACTTGTTTGCGGAGAAATACGGAGTTGTGTTGAAATCGCCGGACGCAGTTTGGTACTGATATTTGGATTTGTCGACTGTAATCGTAAATCCGAACATCTGATCCATCAACGAATTGAGTTTTTCGCGCGTGACGAGGATTCCGAGATTGGTTGTTCCGTTAATCGCGCGGTTAATTTCGGTGTTTGCGAGGAGAGTTCTCAGCACAGAAGGTGAGGTGATTGCCGTGTTGATTGTTTTGCCGGCGTCTTCTGCCGTGTCAACCATTGCCTGTATGTCGCTGAGGATATCGTGTCCGGCATTTGCCCAGTCAAATGCTTTTTTATGCCCCGCCGGAACCTGATAATCGACTACATAGTTCTGATTGTTTTCAACAACCGAGATGCTGCCGGATGTAAGCAGTTCGCATCTCATGACGTCGAAACGGGAATAAACATTGGCGCCAAGCCTTGCGAAGTCATTGTAAATGAAATCAATTTGTTTTTCGGCGGCAGTAACGCCGTTTCGAAGAAGCATCTGAAGCTTTTCGGACTGGTTAATTTTTTCCTTGACAAGCATTTTCTGCAGCTTGATTTCACGGAAAGGCTTTCTGCTTCCGATGTTGGATTCGGTGTCAAAACCGTGCACCAAAGACATGACCGGCAAGTCGCCGCCATCGGAGATATCGTACCAAACGGCTTCAAGTGATGCCGTTTTCATATCAGGGAACAGCTGTCCGGCGATTGTGTTTGATTTGTATTTGAGATTTTCAGCAAAAGAATATAATTCGTCATCGGGGATGAGTAAAGAGGTATCAGTCATCGTTTTTCGCTCCTTTGTGATTAAACCCTTGTGGTTTCGGGCTGGTGTTCGAAGTAAAGTCCTTTTGCCGTCAGAGCGGTCTGCACTTCGGCTGTGAAAACTGCCGCGTCAAGGCGCTCAATCAAAACACTGCCTTTGAGAATCACACTTCCGGGCATGTCGCCGCGCGTCACGTCAACGTCTTCAAAGACAATGCCTTCAGGCTCGTCACCTGCGTTTTTATAAAGAGAGCCGCCTTTGACGATAAATCGTCCTTCTGTGTCTTCAGTTGCGCTCGATTTCGTGATTTGCCGTGTTTTCTGTTCGAGACCGACCTGACTTGCGAGGAAGTTCGGGCGGGTCCCTGTGATATTGCGAGAACTGAGATGTCCGCTTGTTACCATTGTTTTCGTCACTCCGTTATTTTCATCATTCCGTTTTTTGCGGGAATTTTTCATTGTTAATTCTTTGAGCGGCCAGTTCGCCGCGATTCGACGTTTTCGCCGGATCGCCGCCGCTGCCGCCGGGCTGACGCCCTTTCAAACCGCTGAAATCACCTGTTCCGAACATGAATTTGGAATCTTCAGCTTCAATGAGTTCCTTGATTTCTTTTTCACGTTCCGCGGCGTATTTCTCGTTGTCGAGTTCGTCTCCGAGGTCTTTGAGAAGCGCTTTTGCGGATTTGAGATTCTTGGCTTTGGCACCGGTTAAGATCCGGTCATCGATGGCTGCTCTTGCCGTCGCTTTAAGTTTTGACGCGAATTCTTTCTCCGCTGTTTCACGCTTCGTTTTTTCTTCGGCGTTGGAATCCTGCAATTCTTTGATCTGTTTTTTGAGGTCTTCAGCACTTTTTGACTCTTTGCTGAGAGTCTCAAGCTGTTTGTCGCGTTCCAAGAGTTGTTTTTCCAACTCCTTCTTCGCGTCCTCTGCGGCTTTCATCCGCTCGGTTGTTTGGTCTAACCTGTGTTTTGGAATCCAGTTCTCTTTTTCTTTATCGGAGACCAGTTCATCATACACTTTCTTTGCAGTCGTCTCATCGAGGCCGATTTCCATAAGCCGTTTTTGATCCATTTTTAAACACCGATGTCGCGTTTGTTGTCGGGGGTGACGACCCCGTACAGTCGTTTTTAAAAATCGTAAAGTAGCGCTATAGTAAAAGCGCATATATTTAATACTACTTAGTCTAACTATTTAAAGATAATCTAAAATTGACAAAAAATAACAATACTAATAGAATATACTTAGAATAAATATATTCTGATATTAATTAGTAAAGATACCGATAAGGGGAAACATGAAAATGAAAGATTTTAATTGCCCGCACTGCCGGAAAAATAATACATATTATGCTCTCGAAATTATCACTTATCGTGTTAAATGTAAATCGTGCGGAAAATGGTTTTGACAATAAAATTAGATTACTATTGGAAAATTTTACCGCCGAGTTCAACCGTTGATGAAAAATTATTCGAAAAACTCCTTGAATTCATCGACTGTTTAGAGGAACTCTCTGAATTTGGAATAAAATCAAAATTGGATTTGAGATAACTAAAAAGAGTGGTATGTGCATAATTTGCACATGCCATAAGCAATTATTTCCAAAATGGAAATAGTTTATTTGGAATCATAAATATCAAAACCGCGCAATATAATTTTTTCATCTCCGTTTTTATCATATATCGATTCCAAAGATGCAGAGTAATTTTTATCAAATTGGATCTGTTTTAATGGGGACTTATCATTTTCAACGTAACGACCTTTATATGCGTTTTCATCATCCAAATTAAAAGTGAACTGTCCCGTTTTGACATTTAAAGAT
The DNA here is from genome assembly GCA_031286065.1 of Candidatus Methanimicrococcus odontotermitis. Classification (GTDB taxonomy): domain Archaea; phylum Halobacteriota; class Methanosarcinia; order Methanosarcinales; family Methanosarcinaceae; genus Methanimicrococcus; species Methanimicrococcus odontotermitis. The sequence goes on from JAITUZ010000006.1 coordinate 25,275, forward strand.
GTAAAATAACCACTTGCTGTAAATTTTCGAGAATCGCGGGTTTTATATGCAATTACATTTTGAATAATTTTATTACAATTTTCCATTGTAATCTGTTTAGATTCGCGGAATTTCGTATTCGAATTAAACCACGAAAAATCAATATTAACTTTGCTTGAAGTTAAATATTTTGCAAAATTGAGGTAATTGCTAAGAATATCGACTTTGTATGAATTATCATAGTGTTTAAAAATATTTATATCGTTGTAAATACCAGAACTTAAAAGATTGAGGAATTCACTTGTAAATTCATCTGTAAACTCATGATTTCCTGAAATTTGAATCTGTTTTGAAATCGGCTTCAAATATATCTTAAAGGATCCGGGTGCAGTAGCTAAGACTTCAAAATGAGATTTATTAAACAGAGTGTTTCGGGTGGCTGGATTTATCTCATTTTCATTATAATATATGTTAAGATTGTTTTCGATATATTCCGAAGCGATTTTATTAATAAGAGTTTCGATTTTCCCAAGAATCCCATTGAATTGGGAAAGACTTATAACACCTCTTTTTATATTGTCACCTGTAATATTTAACTCAAGTATTCCAATTTCATTCTTTTTCGAAAGATACATTGTTCGAGAATAATTTCGAGATTCGAAATCATGATATAATCCCGCTTCTGGAAGATAATCCGGGTCAATGGCATGGATATAAAATGCAAATGAATTGACATAATTTGAAAATTTATCTATTTCAACCGAATAAGCGATGCCACCGAGTGCTTTCAACATAAAATCACGCAGAGTTATCCGCTTATCAAGATAGATGTCTATCAAATATTCAGTCGTGGGAATTACAATCCAACGTTCAAACCCACTATTTTGCCCAAGGTCGGCCCAATAAAATACAAAATCTTCTTTATCAGATGAGATATAATGGGACAATAAAGGCCCTTCAAACCATTCCATGTCACCGACTTTTAACAAAGAACTAAAATCCGGTAGAGGTGCGCCTTCAATCGGTTTCATCACTTTACTCACCCGATGGTTTCAATATTTTAAATAATTTAAAATTTGATTTCATATCACAACATTTTTTTTGAAAGAAATCAAAATGCGTTTTATGGTCTGGTTTATTAACAAATCCATCTTCGGGATTTAGCAGACCATACAATAAACTGTTGCCTAATTTTAATCGATATTTTTTGTGTCTTTCCAGTATTTTAATTAATTCAGATTCTGCTGAATCTTTTGAAGTATAACAAGACAATGCACAACAGTATAGAACATCTGCATCCGGCTGTTTTGATCCGGTCATATAGTCACGTTCATATGTCGTTTCATGGTTTTTGAATTCGGAACTTTCGACATCATGACCAAATCGATATGTTTCCATACTATGAACAATTTCAGAAAACTCATTTAGGGGGAAGGAAAAACCCTGATCAATAAGATCCAAAATCGCAGCACTCAATTTTAAATCTTCAATATCGCTTCGTTCCATCAACAGCACCTGATAAAATGATAAGACTCATGTCGTTTTTATGCGTTTTTGGAGCCCATTATTATATTAATATGACTGTAAATAATTAAAGATTTCCGACCAGCGGAAAAAACGAATGAAACACAGAAACGATTAAATAAATACAAATCCCAAATGAAATTGGAGAAAAAATATGGGATTTGAACCGCTCGGAATACAGGTCCGAAAGCGCAGAGGAGAAAATATGATTCGCACCTTTAGTGAGCACCGAGACAAATCGGATATTCCATACATTAAAGATGCATATGATGTGACTATCTGCAACATTAAAAAATAATAGAAGAAGATAAGGGTTTGACGGATGAAGAAGTCCGCCAAAAATATGCCATCTCCAAGGTTAAATCTCATCCAGTCTAATTAAATTATAAGTGATCCTGTTTGATTCATACTGCTCAATGGAACGAATTTTGACTCGGGGAGACCTTAAGTCTCCTTTTTGGATTAAAAACTCGTATTCATCCGGAACATAGCCTTGAGGAATGGAATCTCTTATTCTTCCAATTCCAAGTATTCTTTAATAATTTTAAACTCGCCGAGTTCTTCAAGTTCAATCCGTGCAGTTTTACACATTTTTTCCTATTCATTACCCCAAAATAAATCTGTGCTGTTCAAAGGTTTTAAAATATTATAAACAGCATCACTATTAGAGTTTTTAATAAGATAGGGGTCTATGTTTAAGAGTCGTCCAGCCATTTATATCCTCTTTATTCCGACTTCATCCATCGCGATAATTAAGGCTACTTCGAATATTTTTCGATCATCATCTATACATAAAGTCCGATTCATCCACTAGATCTTCTAGGTCACCAAGATATTTTCCAAAATACTTCAAGTATTCTTCAATTATTTTGTCTTCTCCGAGTTTTTCAAGTTCAGCCAATACCATTTTATGTGCTTTTTTACGTGCAATTAAAACTTTGAGGTTGTTGTGTTTGCCGTAACTGTTCTCCTTTTCGGACGTAGATTCTATAATTTTATGAACAGCATCAGAATTAGATTTATTGAGAAGTAAATTTTCATCTAACCATGGGATCATTTAAACGCCTCTTATTCCAGTCTCATCCATTGCAACAATCAAAACGGCTTCAAATATTCTCTGCTCACGACCTGAAACCGATTCGCCGGGGATAGACTCTCCATCGTATTTGGAAAGTATTCTATCCAGATCATCACTCCATTCCTGTTCTTTTTTTCGCATCCCTGGATTGGATTCTATGACGAGATCAAAGATCCGTTTTTTGTTTTTTGTTATATAGGGCATATAATTTTCTCCATATTTGTATATGTCTATTTTCGTTTCATAAATTTTAAAATATTTCTGCCACAATGCTGTTTTATTAGAACTGAATCGGAATTCAGAAGCAACTTTTCCAAAATCGAATATAGACACACAATCTTTGAATTCATCAAACATTTTTAAACGAGGCAGATTCGAAACCAACCATTTAGAATATGCTGGTGAAAATTTCTGTTGAATTCCAATCACATTTGAAAGATACAAAGAAGACGTTTCAGCAAATGTTTCTTCCAATTCTGTGTAATATTCTTTCAAATACTGTAGGTCTGATTTCAATCCGGACATGTTTGCATGGAAACTTTCGTGAAGAACTGTTGTGAACTTTGAATTCATTGAATACATTTTATGTTCATTCACATTGAATTCTGTAATTGTTAAGATATTTGCTCTATCATTGATGTCAAAATTGCATTCCCCCGCAATCGAATCGTTGTCCATTTTCTTATATTTTACAGTGACATTGATGCCGCTTGAGTCCATTAAACTCTGAGCAAAAATGATTGGATCTCCATTCGACTTTTCATACAGGCTTTTTATTTTTGAAACATAATCCAGATGTGACAGATCGACCACATTAACTTCAGTGGGCTCATCCTTTTCGACAAACTCCTCAAACCACTCCTTATAGGTCATCTCCGCCGGCACTTCGTAAAACTGCCCGTCTTCTCCGCAAGCCGCGCGGTTTTCGCCCCAGTCTTCCATGTCAGCAAAATAAGGGACGGTTGTGCAGCGGCAATGGGGATGAAGAGGTGGCGCCGTGATGCCCGCTTCAAACACCGACATCAGCCCAACTTTCCCGTCCAAGCCGCCGCATGTCCCACAAGTCTTCTCATCCAAAGCGGCGACGAACTCAAATTTTTCGACGCCGAGTTCACGGAATGAATCTTTCTGCCCGGCAGAAGCAAAATAAGCTGATTCAGTCATTATCAAACGTCCGGCATTCGCCTTTGACGTGCCGAACTTCTTTGCGATGTTTTTGATTGCCCGATCCGGCGCTTCGCCGCGCATCAGCATTTGCGACACTTCAGTTTTCAGAGCCGCGACCAACTCATCCTGCTGTTTCCAAATCCGGCCGCTGAATGTAAGACCGTCAGCAGTCCACGGACGAGAAACAACGCGCTCAATTTTCTTCGGGTCCAGTTTTTGAAGTGTTCGACCGATACCGGCGCCACGCTGAATTTCGTAAGCGGTGTGATAATAGCCGGTTGCGTAGATTCCTTTTGACAAATCGGCCATACCGTGAAGTTCTTTTGCGTACATCAGATTTGCTTGCTGAACCATTTGCAGCTGCAACGCTTCCAGCCGCGTTATGTGCGCTTTGACAGACGCCGCTTCCAGCTGTTTCATGTAAATCGGATTGATTGCGTTCTTTTTCCCGAGTTCGATGTACTCTTCAACAGACATTTTAAAAACGTCAAGTTCTGCCGCCGTCAAAAGTTTACGGGCGTCCGTGAGTGTCATCCCATTTGCGGACGCATACCTGAAATACCAGCCGCGGATTTCCTTTTCAATATTGGATATTGCTTTTAGATATTCCTGCCCTATTTCATTGTAAAACCGGACACTTTTGCGCAACTGTGCCCGCTGCTGAGCTTCCAGACGCCGAGTCCAATACTCAGCACTCCGTTTTTTGATCGCCGTGGTACCGCCACCTTAGTTACTCTTCGCCGTTGTCTTCGGGCGGCTCTTTCAGAGCCATCGATGCCGCATACATCTCATCGTTTTGATGCTGGTCCGCAGCTTCAGAGCGGATGCGCTCTTCCTCTTTCACCGGATCGCGAATAAACGGAACCTGTTCCCGAAGAGTTTGATTTGAGACGATGCCGGCGAGTTTTGAAATCATGTCAACGATTGAGGATTCATCGACAATGGTGTCACGGTTAAAAATCACTTCAACGGACGTTTTTGAGAAATCGCCGGAGCCGGAAAACTCGAGGAAACTGTCGATGAAATAAAACAACTCTTCAAAACCGGCTTGGAACTCCGTTTCCATCATGTTTGTGTCCAAATCGATATCGACATACATGCTTTTCAGATTCATTTCGTTTGGGTCGCCGCCGGAATTGGCCTCTTTTGCATCGTACCCCCGTCCGTTTTCAACAATCGCTTTTTTGAGCGTGGAAATGAGCAACTCATAGTTTTCCGCGTTGACCTCAACCTGCAGTGTCTCAACACCGCCTTTTGCGCCGTCGTAGCTGGTCACGTTGACGACACCTGTTCGCATCAGCCAATTTTTAAATTCAGCGCCGTCTTGACCACCGTAGTTCGTTAAAACAAAAATCGTTGAGCGAGCATCTTCTTGCATGTTATTCATAAAGAAGGACGTGATTTCGTTCAGAGCATCCTGAAGCGTTTTGATGCGGCGGATGAGTGGGATTTTAGACGGGTTGTAGCGGAATCCGATAATTGGGATTCTGCCCCAATCAAACTCTTTGATGACAATTCCATCAGCATCGATTTGATCGAGGTAAGCGCCGCGGGTTTGAAGGATTAAAGCGCCGCCGTCATAAATGTAAAAGGTGATGCCGTCCGGAAGGAATACTTCGACTCTTGTTTCTGTTTTATTGACGGCATTTGTCGGGTCGATGACATCGACACCGTAGACGCGGATGAAACATTCCAATTCTGTTTCTTCATCGTCTGACCAGATTGGAATCGCTTCTGTCGGGTTGATTTTGCGGAATCGCAGTTCTTTGTTATCATCAATCCAGACATACAGCCAGCCGATAGCACAGTTCAGTGCGTCCGCGCCGACATTTCGGAGCGTACGATTAAATTTGGGTCCGAGGATGAGCTTGAGCGCATCGGCGTAAGAGCC
>JAITUZ010000023.1 GCA_031286065.1 Candidatus Methanimicrococcus odontotermitis
AGCGGAGAAGAGATTGAAGCGGAGAAGAGATTGAAGCGGAGAAGAGATTGAAGCGGAGAAGAGATTGAAGCGGGGAAGAGATTGAAGCGGAGAAGACTGAAAAAAACAGGCGGTTAAAATTATGACGACTGCACCTGCAAGTTTTAGCAAGACAATAGTCGTGCTAAAACTTGCAGACGAGTATTTATATGTGTTGTTTATGAGGAACTCTTTGCTTTTTGAGCAACGTTTTCGTTTTTGGCCGTTTTGAGGGTTTTATTTTACAAGGATTGGGTTACAGGCTGTTAAAGACTTTAATCACTTCTTATTCTTCAGCAACCTTGTAATAATAAATTTTAATTTTGTTGAAAATCTATATTTACCGTTGCTTTTGATTTCAAGTCTATTTTTTCTTATTACCTGTTAACTTTTACTTATTAATCTATTACTATTTAATTCTTCGTAAACTAATATTTTTTTAATCTACATTTATCTCCATGTCTTATTGTTATACAATTGTATTCGTATCTTTTACGTTTCCGCACTCAGTCCTTTTTTTTATCCCGTATTATTTAACGTTTCGTCACTTTTTCTGTCCGGTCGGGGATTATTTTAATATTTGAACGCCTAACACTATTTGCATTTTTACACATACGGATTTTATACATATGGCATTTTTGCATATTCATATGCGTAAAAGAAACGCGTAAAAGAAACAGGATGAAACTGATATGAGTGATATTTTAAGACGCGGAAGGCTGAGCAAAAGTCCGGGCGAAGAAATGAGGGCGTATACGTCTTCAATGGACGCGGACAAGTGGATTTTTGAAGCGGATGTCTATATTGACATGGCGCATACATTAATGCTTCAGGAACAAGGCATTATTTCAAAAGACGATTGTTCTCAAATCCTTTCCGGTCTGCTTCAAATTAAAGAAGAAGGGATGGAAACTTTGGATTTCAGTTATGAAGATATCCATATTTCTCTTGAATCCCGTTTGATTGACTTAATCGGCGAAGACGCCGGCGGCAGAATGCATTCCGGACGTTCCCGCAACGACGAAGTTGCGACATGTATCCGCTTCGCTCTTCGCAGCGAGCTTCTCTCAATTCTTGAAGATTTAATGAAATTAGAAACCGCGCTTACCGCTCTCTCATCCGATCACATTTATACGCTGATGCCCGGCTTCACACATCTTCAGCATGCTCAGCCGACAACGTTTGCGCATCATCTGGCAGCGCACGCGGACGCGATCGAGCGTGACATCGGCCGTCTGATTTCCGCTTACGGACGCGTCAATATCTGCCCGCTCGGGTCGGCCGCGTTCGCATCCACCGGTTTCCCGATCGATCGGTATGTAACGGCGGCCCGTCTCGGATTCTCAAAACCGATGACCAATTCGATGGACGCCGTCAGCAGCCGCGACTTTTTGATTGAATGCGCGGCCGCTTTTTCCAACATCATGATCAATCTCAGCCGTATGGCCGAAGAATTGATTCTTTGGTCAACACCGGAATTCAATTTCGCTGAACTTGACGACACATACGCGTCGACGTCATCTATCATGCCTCAAAAGAAAAATCCGGACACCGCCGAGTTAATGCGCGGTAAATCCGGCACCGTTGTCGGGTCTTTGGCGGCGCTGGTGACGATTTGCAAAGGACTGCCGCTCAGTTACAACCGCGACTTACAGGAGGCGACACCGCATATCATTAAAAGCGCGCATGTGACCGGCGCGTCCGTTCGTATGCTGACAGGCATCATGGAAACATTGACGATTCATGAAGATGTCATGAAAACGCAGTCTGCCGCAGGATTTACGACAGCGACAGAACTTGCCGACACGCTGGTTCGCGAGGCGGGAATTCCGTTCCGGACAGCGCACCGAATCATCGGAACACTCAGTAAAACGGCAGCGGTCCCGTCTTTAAAAGACATCGATGCGGTTTCATACGATCTCCTCGGCTTCAAGTTATCCGATAAAGGACTGACAGAGGAGGGTGTTTCAGGCGCGCTGGATCCGATGAGCAATGTGGAACGCCGGAGGGTTGTCGGCGGTCCGTCGCCGGCTCAGATGCGCGATGACCTGGCCGACAAAAAAAGAAGATTGTCGGCGCTTCAAAAAGAGATTTGGGACATGGATTTGGCGGTTGAAAAGGCGCTTGAGAATTTAACGGAAGAAGTCAAAACAAAAATTTGATCTGACTTTTCTGTTTTCCTCCTTTTCTTAAAAGAGTATGAAGGAAATGCCGAAAATCATATGTGGATAATCGTTTCAAACAAGTTCATTTCAATATTTTATAAATATCATTTCAATCATTCTGAGGAATATTCATGGCATTTAAAACAGGAGATTTTGTAAAAGTCGACAAAAACGGTGTTTTTTTTGAAGGACACGTTATTTCGGGAGAGCCCGGCTATATCACGCTTAAAATGGTCGGCGGCGGTTATATCGCCGGATTTTTGGAAAATGAAGTTCAAGTAACTCTTTTGTCCCCGGCCGCCGCTTTGTCAAACGCGCCGAAACAGGTTGTCAGAAACACCGTCAAAGGCGTCGGCATTAAAATTGAACCGTCCGGAAAACAAATCACGCTGATCACGACCGGCGGAACGATTGCGTCTTACGTGAATACGGAAACAGAAACGGTTCAGCCGACTTTTACCGGCGAGGACTTGCTTCTTGAAGTTCCCGAACTCGAAGGCTTCGCCGAGTTTAAAATTCGGGATCTCTGCAGTCTTTTGTCTGAAAACATGAAGCCTGAAAATTGGAAAGAGCTGGCGCAAGTCATTTACGATGAAATCAAAGCCGGTGCCGACGGTATTATTGTTACTCACGGAACCGACACGATGACATATTCCGCCGCCGCCGCCGCGTACATGATCGATACACCCGTTCCGGTCATCTTTACAGGATCTCAGCGCAGTCCGGACCGCCCGAGCAGTGACAATCACATGAATCTGATGTGCGCCGCCCGCGCCGCCGCCGGTGATATCGCCGAAGTTCTTATTGTGATGCACGGCTCGGCGTCGGATGATTTCTGTTCACTTCACCGGGCCGTTAAAGCCCGAAAAATGCATACTTCCCGCCGCGATGCGTTTAAATCAATCAATATGTTCCCGATCGCGAATATGGATTATTTCACAGGCGAACTCACGTTCCTTTCCGATTTTGTTGATTATGCCAAGCGCGGCGAAAATGAACTCAAAATCACGCCGGCGCTTGAAGAAAAATGTGCCGCCGTCAAATTTGTTCCGGGAGCGGATCCCGCAATATTTGATTACTATGTTGAAAAAGGATACAAAGGCATCGTCCTCGAAGGCGTCGGTCTCGGTCATGTTTCTGATGACTGGATCCCGTCTCTTCAAAAAGCGGCCGGCCGGAAAATTCCTGTCATCGTCACGTCTCAGTGCATTCGCGGCTCAACGGCGCTCGGCACCTATGAAACCGGTCTCGCTATGAAAAAAGCCGGTGTCGCCGAAGCGGCTGACCAGCTGACGGAAGCCGTTTTAGTCAAATTGATGTGGCTCTTGGGTCAAGAGTTCGATTACGAAAAAGTGAAAAAATTGATCTCAACCGACATGAAAGGCGATATGTCGCCGATGATTATTGATTGATTTCTTTCATTTTTTTATCTTTTCTTTTTAATCGAATTGATTTCTTATTTTATTGATGTTTTTTAATATTCATCTGTGTTGATACTTATTGATGTTTATTGATACTTATTGATACCTATTGATACTTATTGATACTTATTTATACCAATAGTTCTGTTTCTTTATCATGGACCCTCAAATTTTAACTCAAATGCTGACGGATAAAAACACGTTCATTTTCTCTAAATTGAAATACAAATACGGAGAATCAAATTTCAATGAATATCTGGAGCTTCTTTCGGATTTCTTTTATCGGAAAATTCCGCTTGAAACATTCTTCGGAAACAAATTTGTTTATTCGCCGGCTCAGGTTCAAATCGTTTCTCAAAGTGTGAAGCCGCTGATGCGGCATTATTCCGGCGGGAAATACGGCATAAACTCGATGGAAGATGAAATCGTTTCAACGCTGCTGATTGAAAAGATCGATACGAAGCGGGAAAGTGTTCGGGAAATTCTTAACGGAAAAGCGCCGCGGTCCCTGAATGAAGAAAAAGCGTACGGGATCAAGAAAGGCCTTGATTTTATCTCCGACACATCTCATCGGATAACGGCGGAGAACCTGAGCAAACTTTATCAAATCACGATCAATGATTTTTTGGAACCGGATGTGAAACTGCCTCCCGGAATGATGTATCGGAACGATGTTGTCTATGTCGTCAACGCTTCCGGAAAATCTGTCCATACCGGTTCGGATTTTGAGAAACTGCCGGCTTATATTGATTCTCTCTTCCGGTTTATTGAAGACGATTGTGATGAAATCGATCAGGTTTTGAAATCGGCGATGATCCATTATTATTTCGCATATCTGCATCCTTATTTTGACGGCAACGGGCGGATGGCGCGGCTTCTCCAGCTGTGGTATTTGGTTCAAAAAGGATACACTGCCGCTTTATTCCTTCCGTTTTCCCTTTTTGTCAATCAAAACAGAAACGGTTATTACAAAGCTTTCAAACAGATTTCGGAGAATCAAGCGGCGGCAGGGATTTTTGATATAACGCCATTTTTGTATTTTTTTACTCAGAATGTGTTTTCCCAATTCGAAAATTATAATGCCGGCGAGGATTTATTTGCAAAATTCAAATCGGTTTTAGAAACGGGTCAAATCACTGAAAAAGAAAAGGAACTCTTCTCTTTCGTTTTGTCAAATTACGGAACCGACGAATTCTCAACAAAAGATTTGGAAAAAGATTTCCGAAATGTCGCTTATGCAACCGTCAGAACATTTGTTTTGAAATTTGAAGAAAAGGGGTTATTGAAAGCGCAAAAATACGGCGCGCGGGTGAAATATTCAATAAAAAATTAACAACGGCCGTTAAATCTTCAATAGTTCTGACGCGTCATCATTTTAATTTTTATTGAAATTTCCGGCTTTTGGTTCAATCATGCTTCTCCGGAACGTGTTTATGCGTATGCAGATGAATATGTCCGCCGCCTTCTTTGATCTGCCTGTAGATTTCATTCACCGCTTCGTCAAACGAAAGGGGCAAGTCATCGCAATCAAAGCCGATTGTTGTCAGCAGTTGGAAAAATTTGAAAATATCGGAGGCTTCCAAATTATTTTCTTCCAGAAGGGACGGGTTTGAAAAAATTTCTCGGGGCGTTCCGGTTTCAATAATTTTTTTATTCAGGACGTAAACTTTGTCAGCCAATTCGGAAAGTAAATTCACGTCATGGGTTGAAATAATAATTGTCATGCCTTCGGCATTGAGTTTATTCACGATTTCCAAAACATCGCGTTTGCTTTTCGGATCCAGGTTCGCTGTCGGCTCGTCCAGAATTATTACTTTCGGCCTCATTGAGATGACGGAAGCCAAAACGACTTTTTTCTTCTGCCCTAAACTGAGATGATGCGGCACATTCATTTTTAAGTCCGTGATTCCTGTCATTTCCATCGCTTCTTCGACGCGCTGTTTGACTTCTTCAGGCGTGAGGCCGAGATTGAGCGGACCAAACGCCACGTCATCAAAAACAGTCGGCATAAACAGCTGATTGTCGGGGTCGGCAAACATAATGCCGACTTCTTTGACGCGCTGTGACGGGTTCATGTCGGCGACATCTTTACCGTTAATGAAAATATGACCCTTGCTTTTAATGGTCGAATTCATATGAAGGAAAAGGGTCGTTTTTCCGGCGCCGTTGGGGCCGACAACCGCGACTTTTTCGCCGGGATAAATATCCAGAGAAATATCTTCCAAAGCGATTTTATTTTTTGGATAGGCATATGTCAAATTCTTAACGGAAAGGACGGGCGTCGTTTTTCCGCCGGCATTCTCCATCGCGCCGGAATTTATTTTTTCAGTTTTCATTTTTATTTCTTTCCGTCAAATCACTGAATCGAATATTCCGCTTTGAAAAAGAGCGGGGATATGGATGGCAAACGCGGCAATAATTGCCGCCGAAACGAACGCGTAATCTTTGGCGCGCATTTTATTTTTCGTGAGAATCATCGGTTTTCCGGTGTATCCTTTCGAAATCATGGAGCGGTAAACTTCGTCTCCGCGCTCGAAACTTTTAATCAGCAGCATGCCGAGCATATTGGCGACGGCTGAAAACGAACGCATGGAAAGCGCCGGCCGAAATCCTTTTGACGTCATGGAATTCTTCATGTTGTCCAGTTCATCAGATAAAACGAAGATATAACGATAGGTAAACATTAAAATTTGAAGTAAAAAAACAGGCATTTTCAGATCATACAGGACTTTTATAATCATATCAAAGCGCGTTGTTGCCAGCAAAACGGTCAGCAGGATGATTGCCGCAGTCGATCTGATCAAAATCAATGAAGCTCTCGCCGCGCTTTCCGCTGATATGTTTATCCGGCCGGCAGACCACAGAATACCGCCTTCGCCGCCGCTGAGAAGCAGCGCCGCCGCAAAAAGCAGAACAAATAAAAAAGGAGATCGGATCCTGCGAAAAATAAATCCGGCCGGCAGTTTCGCAGCGATAATCATTATAAATGAAAGCAGAAGGACAAACGCCGCCGTGCGGATATCTATGGCGATTGCCGCTGAAATGACCCAGAGCAAAACAGAAATGACTTTTGTCATCGGATCCATTCGGTGGATCATTGAGTTTTTGGCATATAAATATGAGTCGATTTCCGGCCGGTCCATTCTTTTTTCCACTTCGCCCTTTTTTGATTTTATTTTGTGATGTTTACGGCGCATTTCGCTCTTATTCTTTTTGCTTATTCGGCTTTATTTATTTTGCGCGCTTGAAGGTACAAAACAATGCCGGCGATGCCGACGATCCAGCCGAGACCGGCGCCGATTGTAAAAAGAGACGGCCCTTGCGTTCCGAAAAGTGAACTTTTTTCATTCCCCGATTCTTCTGTTCCGCTGCCGGGCGCCGCAGCAATATCGATCTTCTTCGAAACGGCATGTTCTCCTTCGATAACTTTGACGCGGTAGGAGGAAACGCCCGATTTGATATTAAATTTATAATTGCCGTTTGTGTCGGCCTGACCTGTCAAATACGGCGCCGCTGTTCCGGACGCGTCAAGCGTTTCAACAACGACGCTGCCGTTTGTCATCGGTTCATTTCTCTGGTAATAGGCACGAATTTCAATGCTGCCGCCTTGCTGTTCCCAGCTCATATAAACGCCGTGGGCGGCGGCAGGAACGGCCGCCAAAATCAAAATCAATAACGCCGCTAAATATTTCACTTTCTTTTGGATCATTTTATTTCTCCTCTCTTTTTCTCAATTCCGTTGTTTGTATAATTCAAGCATTTCAGGTTTCACTTTTTCAATAAACGGGACGATAAACGCGCCGATGATTCCTTCAATGATCATCAGCGGCAAATTCATTAAAAGCAGCAGGACTACAGTCCGGCCGAATGCCGAGTTTGCCAGGGCGGAAACAACGGACGACAGAACCGGAATTCCCGACGCGATGTCGGCCAGTTCGGCCAAACCGCCGAAATGGATGCCGGCCGCTGCAAAAATAACGGCCAACAGAACGGTTGATATAAATATTGAAAAAGCGCTCGCAAGTCCGGCGGAAATTGCCGTATTCGCCTTTTTGGTCAGCGCTTTAAATACAAACCATGCCAGAACAGCCGGCAGTCCCATCACAGCGCCGTTGACGCCAAGAACTGTCACGCCGCCGTTATGGAACAGCAAAGCTTGAAGAAGCAGGCCGATAAAAATACAAATCGGCGCCAAAGGTCCGAGAAGTATGCCGACCAGTCCGCTGAGAACTAAATGAAGTGATGTCGGCGGCACAGGCAGGCTGACCAGGCAGGCAATGAAAAACGCCGCCGTCACAACAGCGATTAACGGGATTTTTTCGGAAATGTTTCCGATTTTTTTCCGGCTCCACGCCGCTGTTATTGCCAGTGTTGTAATCAACACGCCCCATCCGGCAACTAAAACCCATGCCGGCAATACGCCGTCTGAAATATGCATAATACCTGTTCTCCTGTAAAGTTCAATTCATAAATAATTGATTTGTTTATTTATCTTTTGCTACAATTTCTTCTTTTTGTAATACTTTTTTGTTTGTATCGTTTTTTTCGTTTATAATACGTTTTCTTTTCGGTTGCATATGTTTTCCTTTTCTTTTTTCTTCCTGCAAAGATTAACATAATCTATATATACTGTGCATATGTATCATGTTATCAAATGTCATGGTGTTGTCCGGCGCAGCAAACTCGCCTGCGAGTAAGGAAATGCGCTTTCATCTCATGATTTCATCTCTATTAAAATTCAAATCCGCTTCGCCGGATTATTTATTAAAACAGGAATGGTCACATGATTCTCGGAATACCGGATCCGCTGATTTCGGCGGCTTACTTTCTATGCTTTTTGGGGGCGGCCTGGTGTATAATTTACGGCATCCGCCACTGGAACGACACGGATTAATGACTTAGATTTGAACAGCGGGATGCCGCCGGCATCTGCTGCGCTAAAATACAAATGACAGAAAATTTAAGGTTATAATATATGACAGGATTTACGCTTCCCGCATTATTTGATTCGTCTTCGGGCATGAATATGCCGATATTCATATTATTGGTGGTCGTTTATTTCGGAATCACATTTGCTTTAGCCTGGTACGGTTACAGAAAGACGAAGACCGATTCTGATTTCATGGTCGCCGGCAGAAAAACGCACCCGCTGATAATGGCGATTTCTTACGGCGCGACATTCATCAGCACATCCGCGATTATCGGCTTCGGCGGCGTTGCGGCCGCGTACGGCATGAGTCTGCTTTGGCTGGCTTTTTTAAACATTCTCGTCGGCATCGTTATCGCGTTCCTCGTTTTCGGCCCCCGGATGAGAAAAATGGGGCATCAGCTTCAAGCGTCAACATTTCCGGAATTTATCGGAAAACGGTTTGAATCACGCGGGCTTCAATCATGGATCGGCCTTTTTATCGCCGTTTTAATGCCGCTTTACGCGGCCAGCGTTTTGATCGGATCCAGCCGTTTCCTTGAAACGACATTCGGAGTCCCCTATGAAACCGCGCTTATCGTTTTCACAATCGTCGTCGCCGTTTATGTGATTATCGGCGGCTTGCTTTCCGTCCTTTATACAGACGCTTTCCAGGGTGCCGTCATGTTTCTCGGCATGTTTTTCCTGCTCATCATTACGTATGTGAAGCTCGGCGGCGTCACGGAAGCGCACACGGCGTTGGCGAACATGGCGCCGCTGGTTCCGGCGTCGCTTCAGTCCATCGGCCATCAGGGATGGACGATGATGCCGGTCTTCGGGTCGCAGCTTTGGTGGACAGTGATTTCTTCCTTGATTTTGGGCGTCGGCATCGGCATTATCGCTCAGCCGCAGCTGGCGGTCCGCTTCATGACCGTTAAAGACAACAAAACATTGAAACGCGCGGTCCTCGCGGGCGGTCCGTTTATCTTTATGATGGCCGGCGTCGCGTACATCGTCGGCGCGCTGTCAAATGTTTATTTCTTCAATGAAACAGGAAAAGTCGCGTTAGAAGCCGCGGGCGGCAATGTCGATTCTAACATGCCCGCGTACATCAACAGCGCGATGCCGGACATTTTCATCATGGTCTTTTTGCTCAGCCTGCTTTCGGCGGCGATGTCAACGGCCGCGTCTCAAATCCATACAATGGGAACTTCCGTCGGCTATGATTTGATTCGAAACGGCCTCTTTAAAGGCAACTCTTCCAAAACAATTCTGTTCACAAGAATCGGAATGGTTCTCACCGTCATCGCGTCTGTCATATTGGCTTTTGAGTTGCCTCCCGGCATCATCGCGAGAGCGACTTCCGTTTTCATGGGCATTTGTACGTCAGCGCTTCTGCCGATGTACGCCGGCGGTCTTTTCTGGAAAAAAATGACGAAAAAAGGCGCGTGCGCCAGTTTCTTCACAGGATTGATCGTCTCGGGCTTTTGGTATGTTTTCGTCCACGCTTCCGAAGCTGTTCCGTTCGGAATCTGCCAATTGCTGTTCGGACAGCCGACGCTTCTTGCCGGCACATGGACGCTTGTCGACCCGATCTTAATCGCAACGCCGCTTGCAATCGTCGCGGCAATCGCTGTCAGTTTGAAAACCCGCCCGCCCGCGGAAAAATTCGTTGAAGAAATCTTTTCTGAAAAAGAAGATGCGAAAGCATCTTCTTGATTTTTTATTTTTAATCTGCGCCTTACAAACTGAACTTTATAAATCGAACTTTAATAACCTGTGCTCTATAAACCGAACTCTTGAGCTCTATATGCCGAATTCTATATCTCTTTTTTTATTTCATCTAGTCTTATTTTGCCCCTTGTATATTTCTAGACAAATTAAATATTTTTAAGTAGTTTGCCTTTTGTTTGCCGCTAATTCTGCTCGGATTAATTCAACCGGTCATCGAACGATTTGATTCGTTGATTTGACGGGGGCTAAAAACGTTTTCTCGTTTTGCCGGCAGTCTTTGTGATTTGTCTGTAACTCACATAAAGGTATTCAAAAAAAGGTCAGTTCATATTAAAAACAATTTATAACACGGTGTATTTAAATGAAATTTAAACAAAAACTAGCATTAATTTTCTGTTTTATGATATTGATTTCTGTGTCCGTTGCTCCGATGGCATTTGCATCGGAGTCCGGTGAAAAACAAATTCTAGAAACTTCAAGCAACAATCAAAATAATGATTTTGATCAATCAAATGTCAACAATGAAGAATTAGAATTCGAAAAAACAAATTCAAAGTCTTTGGAAAATATTGATTTGGAGAAACAGGAGTTCAAAAATACAGATTTAGAGGACACAGATAATGAGTCAAATATGCAGTTGTCCGCTTTATCCGCAGGCTCATCTTCGCCTTCCATTAACCTTAACGATTTAACAAGCGTATCCGGTCCGGATATGACTTATTCCGGAGATAAAACTTTATCTAATCTTTTCACAGGCGCTTTTGAATATGCATATGAATTTAATACGCCTGACGGTGTTTCCGGATTTCAGCCTTCTGTCTTTTTGTCTTACAATAGTCATTTTGCAAACGGTCCTTACGGATGGACTGGAAATGGTTGGTTTTTGAATGAAAACCGCATTGAGAGAAAGGTAAATTATACACCGGCAAATGTCAGCGATGACACATTCGTATTAATTTTAAACGGTGCTGCATATGATTTGATATATAATGCAACAGAGAACCGATACCATACAGAGACTGAAACTTACCTGAATATTATGAAGGAAAGCGGCGGCAATAATCAAAAAGGAGAATATTGGATTGTAAAATCAAAAGACGGAACAACATACAGATTTGGTTATAATCCGAACTCTGAATTATTAAATTCTCTCTCCGGCAGAAATTATGTTTTGCGTTGGTCTCTTGATCAGGCAAAAGATGTCAATAACAATACAATAGATTATAATTATGTTGAAAACCCGACTTCAGGAGAAATTTCTGCAACATATCTCAACTCCATTTCATATAATAACGGTTCAGCAACCATCAATTTCAGCCGAGCAAACAAAACAGCCGTTTTTGATTTGTATAAAGAAGGCGGCCGCTATAAAGAAATGAATCTTCTTTCCGGCATTTCGATGTATGTCAATTCAGAATTGGTGCGAAAATATGACCTGAATTACAGGAATCAATCCAATCAAACAGTTTTAGAATCAATTGTTCCGTTTTCATATGACAATACAAGTTTTTATAAAACAAATTTTACTTATTCTAAATTCCATAACTCATCTTCTCGACGACAACTTCCAACTCCGATATATCGTAATAATACATATTCGGGAGTTGTACTTATTGATGTCAATGGTGACAGCCGACCGGATGTTGTTCAAAATACGAAGAATCCGAATATAAATAAGACTTGGATTAATACGAAAAACGGATTCACTCTGAATGAATCGTGGAATCTTCCGGCAGAAACACTCAATAATTCAAAAGATACAGGGGTACGTTTTGCAGATCTGAACGGTGACGGATTAACCGACATCATCCAAAACTCTGTAAATCCGTCTATTAATAACACTTGGATAAATACAGGCAATGGATTTGAATTAAACGACACGTGGAGAATACCGGTTTCTGTTGTTAACAATTCTGTCAGTCAAGGTGTTCATATTATTGATATAAACGGTGACAACTTACCGGATATTGTGCAAAATACTTTGAGTCCGACAATTAATAATACTTGGATTAATACCGGAAGCGGATTTAACCTTGATAATGCTTGGAGAATACCGGTTCCGACGCTGAACAGATCAAATGATACGGGTGTCCGTTTTGTTGATTTAAATAGTGACGGGTTAGTTGATATCGTTCAAAACTTATTAAACCCCGCTGTCAATAAAACATGGATAAACAATGGTATCGGATTTGTTTTAGAAAATCAGTGGAAAACTCCGGTTCCTTTTGTTAAGAATTACATTGATCAGAATGTGATGTTTATAGACGGCAACAACGATGGGCTTGCTGATATTGTCTGTGGAACAAATGTTTACAGAAATACAGGGAATGGTTTTTTGTCGGGTGGAGTGCCTATAAGTTTATTTGTACCGAATAATCAAACCTTAGTTTCAGATTTAAATGGAGACAGCGTGGCAGTACTCATACAAACGACAGACATACCAATGACAAAGTTAAAGGATGTTACACAAACTTATCAATATGAAAAGCCGTTACTTTTAACGAAAGTAAGTCATTTGACAGGCGGGCAAACTACTATCAATTACCACTCTGCGGCTGAATTTGAAAGCCTTCAATATAACAATATATCTAAAATTCCAGTTCCGTTATGGATTGTCAGTTCTTTAAAATTTGAACCAATTGCCGGTCAGGGTTCTCCTTTCCAGACTTCATATACCTATTCTAATGGTTTATATCATATCGAACCTCGGGGAGAAAGCAAATTTTTAGGGTTTGGTCTTGTCAGTATGAAAACATCACAGAGTTATTCAGAGCACCATTTTTACCAGGATGAATGGAAAAAAGGAATTGAATACAATACAACTGTTTTTTCTTCTGATAAAATGAAGCGATTTCAGACAGTGTTGAATGATTATGTCACTGAAGAAAAAAACGGAACATATGTTGTCGCTTTAAATTCAACGCAAGGACAATGTTATGATGGCGCTTTAAATCCTGTTATCAGTCAAACATTCTACAAATATGATGATTATGGAAATGTCATTGAAATTTTGGAAAATGGGAATAATGATTTAGCAGGCGATGAAAGGAAAACAGTATTTAGCTATGTATATAATACCGAAAAATGGATTTTAAATTGTATCAAAACAAAAGAAGTATTCAATAATCAGACTGAAAAAGTTTCACAAGTAACCTATTCTTATGACGGGGATGATGAAGCTTTGCCTTTAAAAGGTCTTGTTACTAAAATTGTTTTTTGGAATAACCTTGGAGATGATCCGGAGCTTTCATTCGAATACGATTCATTCGGTAACCTTATCTCTGAAACTGACGCGAATGGAGAAATGACAACGGCAATGTATTCCGGCGAAACAAATTATCTTTATCCTGAGGTTATTTCAAACGCGAAAGGGCATAATACAAAAATTGATTATGACATGAAATCAGGAAACATCATAAAAGTAACTGACCCGAATAATAATTCTGAGGAATATGTTTATGATAACCATTTCAGAATCAAAAAAATAATCAAACCCTATGATTCTGTTAAAAAACCAAGTATTGAGTAT
Source organism: Candidatus Methanimicrococcus odontotermitis (assembly GCA_031286065.1). Taxonomy (GTDB): domain Archaea; phylum Halobacteriota; class Methanosarcinia; order Methanosarcinales; family Methanosarcinaceae; genus Methanimicrococcus; species Methanimicrococcus odontotermitis. Next base: position 13,774 of record JAITUZ010000023.1, read on the forward strand.
GTTTATTCTCCATTGTCCACAGACGGCAGATTTATTGAAACAATTGTTAAAGAAAATAACGAAAAAACCATTGGTGCAAAAAAATATTTTGACGGCTTGGGAAATTGCATTAAAGTTGAAACAATAAATAACAACGGTTCTGTAATATCTCAAGATACTCAATATTATCAAAACGGAGCAGTTAAAGAGTTTACACTTCCATATACGGCAGGGGATGAAAAACTTGTTTTGAAATACAAATATGATGCTTTAAATCGTATTACTGAAATTCAAAATACCGACGGCTCCAAAAAAGAAATTGTATATGGACAATTAAATACCACATTTAAGGACGAAAACAGTCACAAAACTAAGTTTAATTATGATATTTACGGAAATATCATTAAAGTTTTGGAATATAATGAAAATGAAGTTTATGAAACGAATTACGAATATGACTCTTTGGGCAGATTAATTAAGATATTGCCGCATCAAAATTATGATCAAAGCAATATTCTTGTTCCGAGTGGTCATATAAAAATCCCATATTACTTGGTGGATTCTAATACAGCTTTAATTCAATTTAATGATTTGGTTCCGGGGGACGAACGAGTTCTTTATCTCTCATCAGAAAGGAATGGCTTTTTACAGGATAAATCCATTTTTAACTTCTTTGAAGGTTTCTCTGAAGAAAATGATAAGTGGTATTATTCTAATGGATCTTCTTTATTCAAGTCTTCATCTGAAAATAGTGAGATTCTAAAGTCTAACTTTATTTGGTACCCGGAATTCGACAATCCCGGACCGGGTGATCCCGATCCGCAGGAACCTATTTCATCAATTGCCCCCTTAATAGGTGAAGACAAAAATGCGATTGATGGAAAAGCATTTGCATATGACTGTATGCTTTCAATTGTTTCAAATGAATCCGTTAATCTCTCGGAAGGATTTATCTTTTATTTGCGCAGTTCTAATAGAGGACAATTTGAACCTGTTAATGAACAGAAAGACATTGGAATGATTATCTCATATCCTGAAGGAGATAATTACGCCGGTTTTTCATTTAAGTCTAGAAAGGTGTATCCGAAACTTTATGGGCAAGAGATTTTATCTGCACCATCTAATATAAATGGATTCGAGTTCAATTTATGTAAAATTGTCAAAGATAATAACACAAATCAGATGCAGTATTTTGTAAACAATAATCTTGTTCAAACTGTTGATTTGGATGATGAGAAGCATGATGAATGTTTTGTTTATATAAATGATGCCGGATACGTCTCATCAGAAATAGACCACATATTTATTTCTTCATATACACCGGATGTTGTTAAAAATCAAACCGAATATAATGATTCAATTCGTATTACGGTCAGGAATGACGGATTTGAACAACTCGAAAATGCGACAGTTGAGGTTGATATTTCTCAATTCGGTTTATCTAATGAATCTTTAAGTAAACAAACATTAAAGTTCAATGTTGAGCCACCCAAAATTGTTGAATCTGGTTCTTTGTACAGGGTGCAAAATACAAGTTATGAATATGATTCTCTGGGGCGGCAAATTCGATTGGATGATCCTGATCTCGGTGTTTGGACATATGAATATGACTTAAACGGAAATCTGATAAAACAGAATGACAGCAGAGGCATAGAAACACGTTATGAATATGACGCTCTGAATCGGTTGGAAAAAATAGATTATTTGACCGATTCTGATGTGTTTTATGAATATGATAACGAAACAATCGGACCATTATCAAAAGTTCTTTCAGAAATCACCTCAAAAGAATATCGTTATGACCAACGCTTAAGAGTCATTAACGAAACAATCTCTCTCGACGGCAGTCCATACACAACGACATATGGATATAATTCGTTAGATTTGTTAACGAATGCCACATATCCGAATCTGAAAGAAGCGACTTTTGAATATGATAACAGGGGTTTGTTAAAATCGATTCCCGGAGTTATAGATAACATTGAATATGACTCCTCCAATTTAATTAAACAAAAGGCATATGCAAATGGCGTAATCACTGATTTAGAATATGATAACGTGACGAAACGGCTCAAGAATCTTCAGACCGAAAATCTCCAAAATTTATCATATTCATTTGACGCAGGGGGAAATGTTGTCAAAATTGTGGATTATGAATTAAATGAAACACAGGAGTTCTATTATGATCCATTAAACAGATTGGTTAGCGCTTCAAGTGAATCATATGCTCAAAATTTTGTCTATAATCCGATTGGAAATATGCTTGTGTTTACCAACGGGGATAAGGTGACATTGTTCAAACACGGCGAGGGCGCCGGCATTCATGCGCCTACGAAAATCAATAATATTTCACTGTATTATGATGAAAACGGCAACTTAATCGAAGACGGCGAATTTACATACACATATGATGAAGCCAATAATTTAAGAACCGTTTTGAAAAAATCTGATGATAACAAGATTGTTGCACAATATTGGTACGATGAAAACGGTCAGCGTGTCAAAAAGATCGAAGGCGGAAAAACATCGTATTATGTGATTGACGGCTATGATGTTTTGGACGGGGAAGAAACGATTTATTACTTCGCCAACGGGGAGAGGATTGCAGAAGAAACGCAAGACGGTAAAAAATGGTATCTCAATGATTACCTCGGGTCAACGAATATTGTCATGAATGAGGAAGGCGAAATCGATGAAAAAATTCTTTACTACCCGTTCGGAACACAAAGGTCTCCCGACTCATTAAACTCAAATTCAGAAGAATATTTGGTTGAAAATTTGATTTTCGATTACGATTCGGCAATTGAAAATGAATCGAATGACTCTGATGAATCCGAGGTCATTATCTTCCTTCCGGGTCATATATATTATTCAAGAGCTGCTGTATTCTCAGATGGAAATGAAACAACAGTCAGCAAATATTATTCGAATGTTGAAAATATGACATATGATGATGTTTTGCTTGACCTGACTGAAAATTTCACCAATATGAGTATTTCTCAAATGATGATCATTGATTTGACGGATGATTTCGGCACGGGAAATGAACCTGACGCTTCTTGGTGTGATCAGTACCTGCCTCATATTGAAGAAATGGAACTGCTGACCTATCCTATGATTGAAAGTTTTGTTGCTCAATCAAAATACACGTATACGGGAAAAGAATTTGACAAAGATATCGGGCTTTATTATTACGGAGCCCGGTATTATAATCCGACGACTTTTACGTTCACACAGGCGGATAATATTATTCCGAATGTCTATAATCCGCAATCATTGAATCGTTATTCCTATTGCCTGAATAACCCGATTACATATACGGATCCCGATGGTCATACACCGCTTCTTTTAACTGCAGTAATAGGGGCTGTAGCCGGTGCTCTCGTTGCCGGTATAGCAACTGCAGCTATTCAATATGCGACAACTGGAGAAATTAACAAGGCAGAAGTTATAAGTGCTGCAGTTGGTGGAGCCGTTGCCGGAGGCATATGTGGTTTAACATTAGGTATCGGTACTGCATTGATAACAACAGCAGGCGGGGCTAGTGCTATCGGACCTTTAGCAACGGGAACGATTATGAGTGTCTCAGGTGTTACTGGAGAGACTGTAGGGGGTGTTATCGGAAGGGGTACTGAAAGTTGGGTTGCTTCCGACTATACCTCTGTTGATAAGGAATACATGGGGGATCCGTCTCAGGTAATTCCTGATATTATTGTTGGACCCACTGCTATGCTAACTCGTCCAATATCCGGTAAACTGAAGGATATACCAAAGGATATTATTAAGGAAACGGCGGAGCAAACGGTATCGGAAGCAGCGAAATCAGGAATTAGTAACGTTATAAACTCGGTTTCATCTTCGAAAAAATCAACTACAATCACAACTCCCGGTCCTTCTAAACCTTCCACTTCAAGCCCTTCTTCCAGCGGCGGAAAGACTGTAAGTGGCAGCATTGACAAAACAAGCAGTCCAAACATCATTAAACAAACGGCGGGCGGTTTTAAAAGTTTTGTCGACAATAAAATTGCCGCACCCGTAAAAAATTCAATAAACAATTTTAAAAACAAATGGGGTATTTAAAATACCCCTCTTTATGAGGCAATTATGACTCTTGTCAAATCTTTACAATTAATGGTCGGGCTGAATTTTTTAATTTGCATCGTTTTGATATTGTTTAATTTGGAAAATCTTGAATTTACCCTTCTGCTTTATGATTGGTGTTTCGCATCCACATACGTAACATCGCATTATCCGATATTTAATATCAATTCAAAAATCAATACATTTTTTACGTATGATGAATTAACGGGTTTATTTTTATATCTCGCAAATCTGCTGTTTGCAGCCGTTGCGGTTTTCGGATTTTTTTTCCTTTATATCGACTTGTTCAATCGGTTCGATTTTCTTGCGTTTGAAAATAATTTCATTTATTATTCGTTGCTTTTCATCGTTCAAACAGCGGTGGTTTTTCTTTACGTGTTTGCGATGAAAACGATTTATAAACACACTTCTTGTCCGTCATTTTCACCGCGAAACGAGGAGAAAACATGATCAGTCTGTACGCAATCTTGTTTTTCTTGTTCTCACTGCTTCCCGGAGTTTTCACAGCTTTTCGGAAAAATTATGTTTACATCCCGAATCAACAAATGAACACATTTGTTTTCCGATTCTTTTGCGTCACGCCGGCTTTATTTGCTCTTACGATTATGATATCTGTATTTATTGTGTCGTTTATCGAAGTGAAGTACGCTGAAATCATCACAGCTCCGTGGAATATTTTCGGACGGTACTTTTTGCTGATCGTTCCGATCACGTTCGGCCTCGGTTTTTATTTGCTTGTCCGTCTCTCATTTACCAAAACGGATCACGCCGAGCAGCGATTCGCTGAAAATGATTTTGAATTCTATGTCTATCTCCCGCAAACGAGAATTCCAAGCGGGCACGCCTACGGATCAAAATATCGGTATTCGAGAAATGAATTTTCAAATAATTTGCTTGTCGGGGAACAAATCGGTACTCTGATTCTTGATACCGATAAAATCCAAAAATCGGATGCAGCCCTGACAGGTTATGGGGAATTTATTGTCAGCCGGGCGGCGCTTGATATTTTAAATGAAGAAAAGCTGACAGGTTTTCAATTTCAGCCTGTAATATACGGTAATGAAAAATTGCCGTTTCAAAAGCAGAAATATTTCAACGAATATTTTCAATTGTCGGCTCTTCATGTCCTGCCGGAAATGTCTGATGAAACCGAAATCATAAAAGGGCATGTGCCGGGTTTAGTTGTTGTGCCGAAGGATTATCTTATTTATTATCCGAGGGAGGCAATGACGGATGCGCTTGATTTTAACCTCAGCAAAGAATATTTCGGAAGTAATTCTGCTCCCCCTCATAATCCTCAAAGATATTGGATTATTTCAAAAAGAGCGTTGGATATTCTTCAAAATCGATTGTATCTCCCGAATCAAAATTTTATTCCCGTTTACCTTATTGAAAATGAAACAAAATAGGCGGACCATGGATAAATGATTTTATCAATGAAAATTATATCAATAGAATTGAAGAAGTTGGAAAACTCTCTAAAAAGATGAATAAGTACAGAAGAATTGACAAAATTATTTTTATGGTCGTATAAAAGAGTGTGAGTTTATAGTACAATAAAAATAAGGAACTTTAAGAATGAGGATTTATATTAAAAATTTTAAATTATTAAGGGCAAATCCTCTATTCTTATCTCGGTCCGAAAATTTATAATTTTTCTTCAAGGTATGACTGCAAGCCGTCTGCAAGAGTTTTAAGCGCGGGTATGTCGGCAATCACTCTGTTTTCGTCCCAAAAGGCGTTAAACGCCTCTATGAATTTTGGCGCCGCTTGTCCAAATTCCATTTTATAAGGCAATCCATAGGGTATGGTGTAATATTTTTTGTAATACTTCGCGTTGGGAAAAACCGTTTCAAGGGGCGGTTTTACTGCCGCGTCGTCATAATAGTTATTGTCCAAGGTAAAATGCACAATGCCGTAAACGAGCGGTTTCAACGCCTCAAACATTCGTGTCCATGCCGCCGCGCTGCTGTGTTCCTCTAAAACTGCGGGAAAAACTTTAACTTCTCCCTTATTTGTAAAGCCTAAAAACGCGAATACATCGCCTTTTACTTTATAGCCGCTTTCGTCAAGGGCTTCCGTATATACTTCTTTGTTGAGCGCCAAAAAGTAATAGCAATAGTCGGAAAGCGTTCCGCCGTTTTCGTCCGGCGGAGCTTCCGCCTGCAGTTTTTCCGCGTCCGCTTTTTTGCGTTCTTCCTCCGCTTTGCGCTGCCGTTCCTCCCAGTCATCTTGGCGTTTCCGTCCTCCTTCGGGGTCGGCGGGCGGATCTGTCATAATGACGGTTACAAATTTTCTAAGCTCGATTATCCAATCGGCCGGCGGCTCGGAACTTTGCGGCGGATTATTGAATACGGGCGGAATCTCCTTTTGCATAAGAGACAATTCATAAGAGCCGTACTTGTCACTGTATGTGATTTTTTGACCGATAAAAAGCTTCATTTCGATTTCGTTTTCTTTACCGCTTCCCATAAGGGGTTTTACCGATACTGTCAGTTTATCGCCGTCAGCTTGATGTTTACCCGTATTGGATATTACAAACTGTCCGCCCATAAAAATTACGGAAAAACATGTTCCGTCTTCTTTATAGATGGAAATCATATTTCCCATCCATGTTTTGCCTGCGTAAACGCCTGCATAGGCTTTGGGGTCTGTCATTGCTTTATTCCTCCAAGTTTTAATATTTTTGCGGATAACTAAAAAGGCCGCAAACGTTAAAAAAACAGATGCGATCTTGAAAGTTTATATCGAACATAAAGACTTACAAACTCGAAAAGCTTGTTTGTGATTTTATATTCTACAATTGTATTAAGGCATAAAGAACACATAATATATATTATATCGGATTGGTCAATTTTTCGCTTTTTTGTAAAAATAATTTTACCGCATTTTAAATGTAAACCTTGTTTTGTTTTCTAACTGAAATTTAAAACAAACGCCTTAAGAAATATATGTAAACCTTTTAACCTAACGGCAGACTTTATATAGGATTTCATTCATTTGTGCATGTTCATAATTTATCATTATATAACCCGCGCAATTTTCGTGCACGTCTCTTGCGGGGTTTTTCAAATCAATGACGAAATTTTAACGGACACGGTTTCCCGTTTTATTTATTCGGGCGGCGCGATGCGGCGACCTGATCTTTTCGGGCGGCACAATGCGGCGACCTGATCTTTTCGGGCGGCGCGATGCAGCGAACCGATTATTTATGTCGGTTTGACCGCAGCGGCTTTGATTTGATTCTTTTTGAATTATTATTTATTAAACCATTTTGTTCTATCTGAAAAACTAAGAGAGGGAGTACTCATGACAGATTCAGTCAGTTCATCTGAAATCGATAAGAGCTTCTTTAGTGAGCTTACCCGGGAAAAGGGGATGGATAAAATCCTGCTGTGCTTTAACTGCAGCGGCTGTTCCACCGGCTGCCCCATGAAAGATATTGAAAGTCAATTTGATATTAAGAAATACATCCGCATGGCCGGACTCGGCATGAAAGACCGCATTTTGAAAGACGAATATTTATGGTACTGCACGACCTGCTACAAATGCCAGGAAAGATGTCCGGAAGGCGTTTTAAACGTCGACACGCTTCTGCGCATGCGCACAATGGCGGTTCAAGAGGGCATTATGCTTGAGCCCCACCGCGAAGTCGCGCACTTTGTGATTGATACGGGACACGCGGTACCGATTAATGATTCTAACCGGAAGAAGAGATTGGAACTCGGGCTTTCGGAAGTGCCGCCGACCGTTCACATGTATCCGGAAGCGTATGAACAAGTCCGCAAGCTTTTGAAAGCCTGCGCGTTTGACACGCTCACGCAAAAGGAATAACAGTACAGTGACAACGATTCATTGTGCGATGAAATTTTTAAGGAGTTATCAATAAATGTCTACCGAAATTGAAAAACAGGGCAAAACGCAAAGTCTTTCGCTGTTCCTCGGCTGTGTCGCGCCGAACCGATATCCGGGAATCGAGCTGGCCAGCCGCAAGGTCATGAAAGATTTAGGCGTTGACCTTCACGAACTCGAAGGCGCTTCCTGCTGTCCGGCACCCGGCGTTTTCAAGTCTTTTGACAAAACCGCGTGGCTGACAATGGCCAGCCGCAATGTCGTTCTTTCCGAACGGATGGGCATGGATTTGCTCACCATCTGCAACGGCTGCTACGGCTCGCTGGGCGAAGCCAATTTAACGCTGATGCACGACCCCGACTACAAAGCCAAAGTCAACGAAAAACTCGGCGAAGTCGGTTTGGAATATAAAGGAAACGCCAAAGTCCGCCACATCATCGAATTCCTCGAAAAAGATGTCGGGCCTGAAACAATCAAGGAAAAAGTCACTGTCCCGCTTGACGGCATTAAAGTCGCCGTTCACTACGGCTGCCACCTCATCCGCCCGTCCAAAGAGAAAGAAGGGCTCGGCAGCGCCGAAAATCCGCGTTTTTTCGATGTCTTGGTCAACGCGACCGGCGCAAAGAGCGTCGACTATGAGGAAAAAATGATGTGCTGCGGCGCAGGCGGCGGTGCGCGTTCCGCTTTTCTTGAAACCACTTTGAAGATGACTGAAAAGAAATTGGCGATCCTTCAAAAAGACGAATTCGACTGTATCGTTGACGCCTGTCCGTTTTGCCATCTGCAGTTCGACTCGGGCCAGGTCCGGCTGAATAAAGACGGCAAAGACTACCGCATTCCGGTCCTGCACTATTCTCAGCTGCTCGGACTCGCTTTCGGTTATTCTCCCAAAGAGCTCGGCATTCAAATGAATATGACGACCAATCCTGCTTTTGAAGAGAAGATTTCGGCGCTTCAGCAGAAAGCGAAGGAGGCTTAAATATGACAAATGCAAATGCTGTCGGCGCAGTCGCTGTTATCGGCGGCGGTATTGCCGGCGTTCAGTCCGCGCTCGATTTAGCAAACAGCGGCTACCGCGTTTATTTGATCGAATCCAAACCGTCCATTGGCGGCGTCATGGCGCAGCTTGACAAAACTTTCCCGACGCTGGACTGTTCCGCTTGTATCCTTTCTCCGAAACTTGTGGAAGCGAGCCGCCACCCCGATATTAAATTAATGACGTATTCCGAAGTCACCGGCCTTTCCGGCGATGCCGGCAATTTCACGCTGACCGTTAAAAAGAAGACGCGCTACATCGACATTGACAACTGCGTCGGCTGCGGCGACTGCCTCGCGAAGTGTCCGAAGAAAGTCGACGATGAATTTGAAGAAGGCCTTTCCAAAAGAAAAGCCATCTACTTCCAATTCCCTCAGGCGATCCCTAAAGTCGTGACAATTGACCCTGACAATTGCCTGATGCTCAAGAACGGCAAGTGCGGCAACTGCGCGAAAGTTTGTCAGCGCGGCGCGGTCAAATACGATTTGAAAGACGAATTCGAAGACATTGAAGTCGGCGCCGTCATTATGGCGACCGGTTTTGAAGCTTTTGATCCGGCGATTTTGGAATCTTACCGCTTCGACCACCCCGATGTTGTCACGGCGCTTCAGTTTGAAAGATACACCAACGCATCCGGTCCGTTCGCCGGCCATATCCAAACATCCAAAGGCGAACTGCCGAAAAAGATCGCGTTTATCCAGTGCGTCGGCTCCCGAAACCCCGAAATCGGCAAAGCGTACTGCTCTTCCGTCTGCTGCACTTACGCGGTCAAACAATCCCGTTTGATCAAAGACCATCATCCCGAAGTCGATGTGGCCGTCTTTAACATTGACCTTCGAACCTTCGGCAAGGGATATGAAGAATTCGCGCTCCGCGCACAGGACGACGGTATCCGCTTCATTAATTCCCGCCCGTCCGGCGTGGATGTCAAAAATGACGGCGCGCTTTCTCTCCGCTACGAAGGTTCCGAAAGCGAAGTCGTTCACGAAGAATTCGATTTGGTCGTTCTTTCCATCGGTTTGCAGGCGCCGAAATCTTCCGTCAGGCTGGCCGAAATCCTCGGCGTTGCGCTTGACAAATACGGTTTCGTCAAAACCGACTTGGAAACCCCGACAGAAACGAGCCGCGCCGGTATTTTTACAGCAGGTGTCGCTCAAGGTCCGAAAGACATTCCGGAATCCGTCGCCCAAGCCAGCGGCGCGGCGTCCAAAGCCGGCGCGCTCTTAAACGAAGCCCGCAAAAGCTTGGAAACGATTGCCGAAATCCCGCCGGAAAATCCGATCGGCGACGAGCCGCGTATCGGCGTGATTGTCTGCCGCTGCGGCACAAACATCGGCGGCGTTGTCGATGTGCCGGCGGTTGTCGAATACGCGTCCGCTCTGCCCAATGTCGTGATTGCGGCGGAAGAGATGTATTCCTGCGCCGACGATACGCAGAGCCGTATTTATGACATGATTCAGGACTACAAACTCAACCGCTTCGTTGTGGCGGCCTGTACGCCCAGAACGCATGAGCCGCTTTTCCAGCAGACCTGTCAGGAAGCCGGTCTCAACCCGTGGCTTTTCGAATTTGCGAACATCCGCGAACACTGCTCCTGGATCCATCACGATGAACCAAAAAACGCGACGCATAAAGCCAAAGATTTGGTGCGCCAGGCGGTCGGCAAAGTCAAATATTACACGCCGCTTTACAGCCAATCTCTGCCGCTTGTTCACAACGCGGTCGTTCTCGGCGGCGGCGTGTCCGGTCTGACGGCGGCAAACGAGCTTGCCGAAAACGGCTACGAAGTCGATTTGATTGAAAAAACCGGTGAACTCGGCGGCAACGTCAAAAAGCTGCAAAGCTACAAAGCGCGGCTTGACGCAATCATTCAAAAAGCCGAATCCAACGGCAAAATCCACATCCATTACAATTCGATGATGGAGGATGTCAGCGGTTCCGTGGGCAATTTCAGAGGAAAAATCATGACCGCCGGCAAACCGGTCAAAGAATTGGACTTCGGTATTATTATCATCGCGACCGGCGCGCACGAATTGAAGCAGCCCGGACTCTTCGGTTATGAAGACAATCCGATTGTCCGAACACAGCTTGAATTCAAGGAAATGGTTGATAAAAACGAAGGCGGCTTCAAGAACGTTGTTTTCATTCAGTGCGCCGGCAGCCGAAATGATGAACGCCCGTACTGTTCCAGAATCTGCTGTACCAACACGGTCAGAAACGCGATTCAATACAAGGAACAGAATCCGGATGCGGAAATCTATGTCCTTTATCGTGACATCCGCACATACGGCATGTACGAAGAACAATATACGAAAGCGCGTGAATCGGGCATCCACTTTATGATGTATGATAAGGATGAGCCGCCGGCCGTCACCGGAAACACGGTTGCTGTTCATGACCGCACCATCAATCTGCATTTCTCTTTGGATGCTGACTGCGTTGTTCTCAGCGCGGCGACCGTCGCCGAAGCCGGCAACCGCGATGTCGGTCCGATGATGAAAGTGCCGCTCACAAAAGACGGCTTCTTCATGGAAGTTCACCCGAAACTCAGACCGGTCGACTTCGGAACGGACGGCGTTTTCGTCTGCGGCCTCGCGCAGTTCCCCAAACTGTTCGAAGAGTCCGTTTCTCAGGCTCAGGCAGCGGCTTCCCGCGCCTGTACGATTCTTTCCAGAGACGCGCTTTTGTCTCCGGCCGAACTCTCTTCTGTTGACGAGTCGGTTTGTGTCGGCTGCGGCGCGTGTCAAGATGTCTGTCCGTACCACGCTATAACGCTTGAAGAGAAGACGGTGACACAGAAAGGTTTGTCTTTTAAGGCTGTCCGCTCCGTCATCAATCCGGCGGCCTGCAAAGGATGCGGCTGCTGCGCGATGTCCTGTCCGACGGGCGCGATTGACCAGTCTCACTTTGATAATGTTCAATTGCTTTCCCAAGTCAAGAGTGTCTTTTATTTCGAAGAGGAGGTGAACTGATGTCCGAGGTTAAAAATACCGCCGCAAGCAGCTGCGCCTCTTCCGGCGAATTCATTCCCAAAATCGTAATGTTCTGCTGCAATTGGTGTTCTTACGCCGGCGCCGACGGCGCGGGGGTTTCCCGTTTCCAGCAGCCGGCAAATGTCCGCGTCGTTCGCGTCATGTGTTCCAGCCGCGTGGATCCGGTGCATATTTACACCGCTTTCTTAGAAGGCGCCGACGCCGTTTTGATTACCGGCTGCCACATCGGTGATTGTCATTACGTCAACGGCAATGATAAAACGCTTGTCAAATATAAATTTATTAAATCGATGCTTAAAGAAATGGGTATGGAAGACGAACGCCTGATGCTTCGCTGGATCTCGGCGTCCGAAGGCCAGCAATTCGCCGAATTCGTGACCGAAATGGTCGAAAAGGTGAAAGCGCTGGGTCCGAGTCCGCTCAGAAAGGAAGGGGTGGTCTGAAATGTCCGCGCCTGAAAACACAGCGCCTGCCGGCGCGCCGCCCGCAGGAAAGCCGCCTGAGAAGAAGCCTCCTGCGCCGTCGACTGTCGGCGATATTCTCAAGCCGTCTGACATCGCTGTCGGCGGCAAATACATCGGCTGGTCCGTTCGTGAAGAAATCCGAAAAGAAGGCGGCTCCGGCGGTCTGGTCACTTCCGTTTTAGCCGGCGCGCTTGAGAAAGGTCTCGTCAAACACGTCGTTGTTCTTAAAAAATCCAACCAGTACGAAGCCGTTCCGGTTTTGACATCTGACGTAGAGGATGTTTACGCGTCGGCCGGCTCTATGCATATGCTGATTTCCAATCCGACCAAGTATCTGCGCCAGTTTCAAAATGACGCGGCGATCGCGCTTGCCGTCAAGCCGTGCGACATGCGCGGCATCCGCGAACAGCAGAAGCGCAACATGCTGGATCTTGATAAAATCTTCACGGTCGGCCTCAATTGCGGCGGCACGATGATGCCGTATAAAATCAGAAAAGTGACCGAAGAAGTCTACGGCGTAAATCCCGATGATGTCCGCGCCGAAGAAATCGAAAAAGGCAAACTGATTTTGGAAACCGCTGACGGTGAACACCATTCTCAGTCCATCGACGAATTGGAAGAAGAAGACAACGGTCGCCGTGAAAACTGCCGTTATTGTGTCGTTAAGATAGCGACCAATTCCGATTTAGCTTGCGGCAATTGGGGCGTCATGCCGGATTACGCCGGTAAAGGCACGTTTGTTGAAGTCATGACCGAAAAAGGCGCCGAATTTTTAAGAAACGCGATTGAAGGCGGCTACGCCGAGGTCAAGGAAGCCAGCGAACCGGCCGCCGAAGCCCGCGGTAAAGTTAACGGCATCATGCTGAAAATGTCCGCTAAAACCAAAGAAGAAATCTTTGTGCCGATGCAGAGCCAAACGATTCTTGACCTTAAAAAAGAGCTTGAGAATTGTATCGGCTGCGGCGCGTGCAAAACGGTTTGTCCGCCCTGCGCCTGCGGCGCGGAAGCCAAATGCACTTCTTTCAATGACCCTGCCGACAATTACGATATTTCATTGTTCCACATGATTCGCTTCCTGCACTTGATGGATTCCTGTATCGGCTGCGGTCAGTGTTCGGATGTCTGTCCGGCGGAAATTCCGCTTGCGCGGCTTTACAGAAAGTTCGCGAATCCGATGCAGGACGAACTGAATTATGTAACGGGAATGGACGACAGAACGCCGCCTTTCTTTGAAATCAAATTAGAGGAGGTGCAGTAATGTCTGACATCATCGACCCTAAGTTTAAGGAAAATGTTTATTCTGCTGTCTGTTATGGCTGCGGTTTCGGCTGCGGCGTCTTTATGAGAGAACTTGAAATGAAAGCCGCTGAAACGGGCGCATTCTGCAGCGCGCCGATTTTAAATATCGACTACCGTAAAGCGTCTCCTGTGAATCAGGGAAAACTCTGCCGTTTCGGCGTGAATTTGGCCGGCAGTTGCCGCCCCGCCGTTTCAAGTGTGAAAGGCAAGGCCGTTTCAAACGAAGAGGCCGTCGCAAAAGCGGCCGAAGCGCTCAAAGGCGCCGACCCTTCCGAAATCGCGTTTCTCTCTGTCGGGGGAACGACAAACGAAGAACATTTGGCGCTCATGAAAATCGGCGAAAAGCTCGGCGTTTCAGTCAGTACGGGAATGACCGGTCTTTTCAAAGACATCGGCAAGCTGCACGCTTACACGGGCCGCGGCACGACCTATGAAGACGTAGAAACGGCTAAGAAAATTTATCTCTTTGTCGACCCGTACGTTTCTTACCCGCTTTTGTTGAGACGGCTGGTCCGCGCTCAAGAAAAAGGCGCTGAAATCGTCGCTTTCGGGCTGAAAGACCTGCCGATCGCCGCGCAGAATGTCCTTGTCGAGCCCGGCACAAGTCTTTACGATGTGCAAGCGTTCGCTCCCGATGAGGAGACTGTCATCATCTCAGATTTGACGCCTTACACTTGCGCCAAACGCTTGGCCGAACTCATTGAAATCGCCGGCGGCCGCTCTAAGTTCCTCTTTATGCGCCCGTTTATGAACGCGGCCGGCGCCGGATACTTGTCCAAGCACACCAAACAGCAGTCTTTTGACGACATCGTTTCCAAAATGGAATCCGGCGAACTGAAAGTTCTGATTTGCCTGGATTCGGATTTGATTGACATCTGTCTCAATGACAACATGAAAGAGATTTTCAAAAATTTGGAAAACGCGGTGGTGATCTCGTCAAGGGACACATCGGCTTGCGCCGCCGCTGACATTGTGATTGCGGCCGAACCGGTTTATAAAAAGAAAGGTTCCGTAATGAACGCTGAAGGACGCTTGATTTCAATCAAAGCGGCATCGGGTGATACGCCGCTGACGGGCTTTAACGCCTTGTCCGCGCTTTTTGAGGCGCTGGGCGGATCCGCTCTTGACTTTGACGCTGTTCACGCCGAAGCGGTTCAAATGCTCGGCGCGGAAGAAGACGAATACAAAATCTCTGTTCCGGCGCAAAAGTCCAAGCCTGAAATTAAAAAGATTTCAGACAAATTGCCCGATCTGAAAACCATGTTCGGCGGCTTTTCAAAACCCGAATCCTTTGTATCGTCCGCCTCAAAAGACGGCGAAACCGGCGGCGCGGTCAAACATCTTTATTTGACCAATCCGTTCCTTTGGAACGGCGTTTCAGATAATGACAATTATATTGAAATCAGCCGCCGCCAAGTGAAAGCATCCGCGCTTTTGAAAGGATTTACGGCGGATGTGTCGTGCGCCTGCGGTGAAATCGTAAAGTCTTCGCGCTTTAAGGTGTCGCCGATGGCGGACGGATATGCTTTGTCCATGAGAAAACAGCCGTTTTCAAAAGCACCGGTCACGGATATTGTTATTCGCCGCTCTCCGACAAAACCGGATGAACCCGAAATTGTGAAAGAATGCAATGTTCCTCAGTAATTGAGGCCATTCCTTCTTTTTTTTGTTTTGCCGTTCTAAACGGCGTTTTACATGAAATTGATCATTATGTTTCAAGATACCAAAAAATATCCTGCTTCTGCGTTTTTTTCCGCGGAGAACGACCTTTCCGCCGATTCGAATCAAGCGCCGCCTGAAAAGACGGATTCCCGCCCGGATGACAAAAATCAAGCCGCTTTCTCTTTTTTGCATGATCTCTTGAATTCGGCCGGCGGATTGAGCGGTTTTCTGGAGATGATGGCAGAAACCGATGATTCGGAAAAATTAAAAAAGTACGCGTCCAACGCGCTTTTTTTATGCGGCTCCATGGTTGAAGAAATCAATTCTTATCAAGATTTTTTACGGGCGGAAACCGGCACTTTCCGATTGGCTGCGGAAGAAACGAAAGTTTCGGATATTTTGGAATCAACCGCTTTAAAACTCAAGGAACACGATGTTTCAAAAGGGCGGACGATTGAAGTTGCCGACTTTCCGGAGGTGTCGGTTCTGACCGACAAAGTTCTTTTATCGCGCGTTTTGGTCAATCTGGTGAAAAACGCGGTCGAGAACACGGAACAGGGCGGTTCCGTTCGAATCGGCGCTGTTAAAATCAGCAAAGCCGGTGATAACATTCGTTTTTGGGTCCGTAATGACGGCTTCATTCCCGAGGAGATCCAAAGCCGGATTTTTAGCGGACCGTTTTCATCCAAGGGCGTCAATCGCGGTATCGGTTTGTCCGGCATTCGGATGATCGGTGAAAACGCATTGGGTGGGCATGTCCATTTCAAAAGCACAAAAGAAGGCGGCACCTGCTTCTGTATTGATTTGCCGACGCGGGAATGATTTTCAAGTTCTCGGTTCTTGTTTTTTTATTTTTTATCGCAAGCGGTCTTTTTTGAAATCAAAACAAAAAATGAGTGTTTTTGAGACGGCGTTCATTTTTCATCATTTTCAAAAAACGGATGTTTTGTTTCCGGAAAATAAGTGAAAAGCCGAAACAACCGCCTCCAACGGTGAGTTTCACGAGCGTCAGCGAGTGAAAGGAGGCGTTGGAGATTCGGACTCATCCGTTCAGTAAACAACGTCAACCGCATGTATTAATAATCAAAACTCGTCGTTTGTATTGGTTTTAGAAGCGTCCGGTTTGAATCCGCCAAGTTTTCGATTTTGCTCAGCTTCGCTTCGCAAAACCTCAACTTGCGGTCGCATCTGAACTTTTTTTCAATTTAGTAAAACACAAACATCCGTTTTCGATTTATTTTCCAAACCTGAACGCCCGATAAAAATCAAAATGATTTCAAATAAAAATCTTGATAAAATGCGATAAACCAATGAAAAGCGGATAAAAAAAGATCAAAAGTGAATAAAGACGATAAAAAATGAATAAAACTCAAAAATGAATAAAACTCAAAAATGAATAAAACTCAAAAATGAATAAAACTCAAAAATAAATAAAACTCAAAAATGAATAAAACTCAAAAATGAATAAAACTCAAAAATGAATAAAACTCAAAAATGAATAAAACTCAAAAATAAATAAAACTCAAAAATGAATAAAACTTAAAAATAAATAAAACTCAAAAAAAAGCTGATAAATATTTGAGAGATTTATCAGCCTTCCGTTTTCTTTTTTATTATTCTCGGTTATGTTGTATAATCCGCGTTGATTCTGACGTAATCATATGTCAAATCGCAGCCCCAAGCGGTGGCCGTTTCTTTTCCGCCTGTTCCGAGATCCATTTTTATGAAAATCATTTCGGCAGACATTATTAATTTCAGCTGTCCGAGTGTCTCTTCATCGTTTTTTGTAATTTTTCCTTTGCTGACAAGTGAAACGCTGCCGCGCCCGTCTGACATTTCCAGCGTGATTTTTGTTTGGTCAAAATCCGCGCCTGAATATCCGGCGGCGGCGACGATGCGTCCCCAATTCGGATCGTTGCCGAAAATCGCGGTCTTGACAAGCGGAGAGCGTACGATTGCTTTTGACGCGGAGATTGCGTCCTCTTCTGAGACCGCGCCCGTGACGGTGCACTCAATCAGTTTGGTCGCGCCTTCGCCGTCTTTGGCAATCTTTTTCGCGAGTTCTTTCAATACGGTTTCCAAAGCCGTTTGGAATTCTTCACAGCAAGCGCTTTCAAACGAATGAACGGCGACACCGGATTTTCCGGTCGCGGTCAGCAGGCACATATCATTCGTGCTGGTGTCGCCGTCGACAACGATCATATTGAAAGTCTTCCGGACGGCTTCTTTTAAAGAAGAATGAAGGATTTCAGAGCGGACATCAGCGTCCGTGTAAACGAAAGCAAGCATCGTTCCCATGTTCGGCTCAATCATGCCGGAACCTTTTGCGATGCCGCCGACTCTGAAATTTCCGTCCGCGCTTTTTACTTCAACAGCGAAGCCTTTGGGAACCAAATCCGTTGTCATGATGGCTTTCATTGTTTCATCGTTGGCTTTTTCAGTCGCGGCCAGATTCGGAAGTACGGTACAGATCTGCTCTTTTATTTTCTCAATGTGAAGTTTGCGCCCGATGACGCCGGTGGACGCGATTCCGATGAACTCCGGATCAACGCCGAGTTTTTCCGCCAGCGCTTCTGCCATAGAATTCGCGTCTTTGAGACCGTCTTCGCCGGTAAACGCGTTGGCGTTGCCGCTGTTGGCGATAATCGCCTCTAAAAAGCCGCCGTTCTTTTCGATATTTTCTTTTGTGACGATCAGCGGCGCGGCAATCACTTTATTTTTTGTATAAACGCCGGCGGCATTTCCTTTGGCGGTAATGACCGCAAGACCGAATTTACCTTCCTTGATGCCGAACGCTTTCACACCGTCAACGGCGCAGATGCCGCCTTTGATTTCCTGAATCATTTCTTTTCCTTCTTTTATATTTTAAATCAATCCCGGGAACCAAAGTCCTTCGGTTTCTTTCAATCCGCAGATCAAATTCATGTTTTGAATCGCTTGGCCTGATGCGCCTTTTACAAGATTGTCGATTGCGGAAAGAACAACAACGCGATTGTTGCGCGCGTCCGCTTCCATGCCGATGTGGCAGAAATTCGAGCCGCGGACATTTGCCAGTGACGGCACGGTTTGCGCGAATTGAACAAACGGCTTGCCTTCGTAATAGTCTTCATAGATCTTTTTGACATCCGCCGTCGTCATTTTTTCAGTCGTTTCAATGTGCGCGGTTGTCATAATGCCGCGGGAAACCGGAATGACATGCGGCGTGAACGAAACGTTTTCAAATCCGGGCTGAAGCCGCGACACTTCCTGAATCATTTCCGCCAAATGGCGGTGCGCCGATAACTTGTACGGAATGATATTTTCCGCTAAATTCGGGTAATGAGAAACGGCCGTCGGCGTGTTTCCGGCGCCCGTGACGCCTGTTTTAGAGTCAAATATGACGGATTTTAAAAGTCCGGCTGCGGCAAGCGGCGCCGCGGCAAGTGTCGCGCCTGTCGGGAAGCATCCCGGATTTGCGATCAGCCGATCTTTTAACTCTTTGTTCACTTCGGGATGAACTTCGGGGATCGCGTAAACCGCATCGATCGGCGCTTTATGTTTCATGCCGTAAATTCGTTCAAACACATCGGTTTTGAGGCGGTAATCCGCGCTCAGATCAATAACGCGGCATTTGCTGTCTTTTAAAATTTCAGGCACCGCGTCCATTGCCGTGCCGTGAGGGACCGCCATAAAAACGATGTCGCACTCCTTTTTTATCTTTTCATAATCCGGCTCTTCAAATGTCAAATCACAAAGGCCTTTGAGGTTTTCATGAACTGCGGACACTTTTTTTCCTGCGGCCGAACGCGCTGTCGCGACGACCGCTTCAGCGGACGGATGTCCCGATAAGAGCCGCAGCAATTCTTCTCCCGTGTAACCGGAAGCACCGATAATACCGACTTGGATCATATTTTCTTTTTCCCGTATCGACAAAACAAATTTCTGTTTGCCGTTTTCTGTTTTATCTGAGTTAAGAAATTTGAATATATAAATCTTTTATAATGATTTAAATTTCTTGTTTCGATTATTTTGTCTCAATTGGTTTTGTTTCAATCATTTTATTTTCGGTATTTCGGGTTTACAAATCTTATGACGATTTGATTCTTTTTTATGATTCCCGTTTTTCGTTTTTTCAATCGACTGCTATTGTTTTTGCGAATCTCGATTTTACGTTTTTTTACGGATTGTTGTTTTTATTATGTAAAATGTAAAAAATCGTTATAATTTGTTCTACAAACTTATATTCTTGTGTTAAATCGTCATCAATAAGCTTCATATATTTTCAAATCAAACTCAAATTTACTTTATTTTATCTGTTTGGATTTTATTTGTTGTGTTTTTGGGAGTGTATTTGCAAATGTCTGTCATGAAAAAGCTTTTTGACCTCTTGAGCGGCGCCAAGATGACGATTCTCGGCGGTCTCTTTCTGATTCCCAGTCTGTACCTTCTTCTGACGGGAGCGGAAATTCAGGTTGATCCGGCTTGGGTCACTGTTATCATCTGCGGTTTCCCGCTGATGTATCTGGCGATTACGCGATTGGTTTGGCAGCGCTGGATTTCCTCCGCGCTTTTGATTTGTATCGCGATGGCCGCTTCCGTTTATATCGGTGAAGTTTTCGCGGCCGGCGAAGTCGCTTTCATTATGGCTCTCGGCGCCATTTTGGAAGAAAAAACGGTTGAGCGTTCCAAAAAGGGCATTTCGAAATTAATCAATCTGGCGCCGACACAGGGACGCCGGCTGGTGACAAAAAACGGGTCCGCCGCTGAAGAACTGATTCCGGCCGAAGAAATTAAAAAAGGCGATATTCTTCGGGTTCTGCCCGGTGAAACCATTCCGGTTGACGGCGAAATCATTTTCGGCAACACTTCCGTTGACCAGTCTGTTATGACAGGCGAATCACTTCCAATTGACAAAAATATGGGAGATAGTGTTTTCTGCGGCACCGTTAACTGTTTCGGCGCCGTTGATATCCGCGCGATGGAAGTCGGCGAGGATTCTTCCTTACAGAAACTCATCCGTTTGGTTCAGGAAGCGGAAAAGAATCAGGCGCCGATGCAGCGCATTGTTGATAAATGGGCCGCATGGTTGGTTCCGATT
>JAITUZ010000055.1 GCA_031286065.1 Candidatus Methanimicrococcus odontotermitis
TACACAGATCACGTCCATCAAAAACAATGTGATTGTCAACCCTGTCTGGACTTCGAATGCAGATTTGCCCAATAGAGGAGGCGACGGATTTGGTGAAGCAAGAGTTGTCGAAAATGAGACTGATACTTCAGAACCCCCGCAGCCGCAGCAACCGCAGCAACCGCAGCAGCCGCAAGAGACCATCCCCGGTTATGAAACCGGTATGAACAATCTGCTGCTTCCGGGACTGCTGGCATTGGCTTTGCTGGCATTGGGTATCTTTATAATCATTTTGATACGCCGGAAAAAAGACGAAGAAGAAGAATAATTTCAAATGTGAAACCGCTGTTTATCAGCGGTTTTATTTTTTACTTTTTAAATTTCGTTTTTTATTTTTTAAATTTTGTTTTTGTTATTATTATATTTCAGCTGTCTTTGTTTTTGATTTCTTTGATTTCCCAGCCGTCAATGTCTTTAAATTCATTGAATAATTGAATAATATTGTGATCCTTTCCGCTCCAATAAATGTCTTTTTTCAGCGTTTTCTCTTTTTGAAGCTGCTCAAAAAGCGCGACAGTCAAGTTGTAAACGGCTCTTGAAGAAGAAAAGGGAACATTAAAAGTAGCGCGGTATTTTCCGTTTTGACGGCTGTAGGAAACAAGAGTGTAATCCATATGCTGATATTTTTGAATATCATCAAAATCACATAAGATCTCTGTTTCATGAGTTGCCGAGTTATCAACGATTGAAATCGTTTTTAAAATCAGGCCGAGTGTGTAATCGGCAATTTCATCATAGCATTGGAGCGTAATTTTACCGTAAGTGCAGACCAAATCAATATCCTGATTGCCCATATTCACATGGATAAGTGCCTGAAGGTCAATGCCCGAGAGTTTCATATTCACTCTTTCTGCTGACTGTAATTCCCGATCCAACACAATAAGCACCCATACTCCTAATATAAAAACAGTATCCGAATCGAAATAAATCCGAATTTATTTACTGTAATTGTTTTATTAAGTCTATAGGCTACTATATATTATTTTCCCCTATTAAAAATTCATTCTTAAAGATAAAATGTATTTAATAGTGGTTATTTAATAAAAGTGTTTTTTAAAAATTACCTTCAAAGAATAGAAAAAACTTTTTTTCAATAGATAAGAAATAAAAGTAAAAAAAAAGATGTGTCATTTGGTTGACACAAGCGTACTGATCAGTGAGTTATCTTTTCGAAGTGTTTTCAGCTGGTTTGCCGGACCGATGACGGTTAATTTCTGCTGGCCGGAATCTTTTTTAAAGAGTTTTCCAAAGAAAGAGCCGCCGGAGTCATCTCTGGGATAACTTTCAATTTCGAGACCGTAAAAATCGTCTTCAATTTCTGTCATGGTCATCTCAATCAATTTTGCTTCTTCCATCGGGTCAAGACCCTTTTCCAAAACCATAATTTTTCCCTTGCGCACTTCATCAATAATATAGCGCACTTTTTCGGTAGAACCCATTCTGGAAAGCTTTGCGTCCGAAACCAAGTCAAGTTGAATATCGCTCATTTGAATCACCCGAATTGTTTTGCGATAGACTCATAGAATGTGTCCATGTTTGTTCCGTCCAGCGCTGAAATTCCGATAAACGGATGCTGCGGGAACGCTTCTTTTATTGCTTCCGGATCTGCTTCAGGAAGGTCAATTTTGTTCGCGACAATCAAAAGCGGTAACTTGCGCGCTTCCATATTGCCGATGACTGTCACGTTCACTTGCGTATATGGATTTTCTGTCGCGTCCATAACCAATATAACGCCGTCCAGATCGTCCAGCCATTTCACGGATTCAATAACTCCTTCCGTTGCTTCTTTGGAACGCTGCTTTGATTCTTTTTCACCCATTCCTTCTTTCATGAAGTCGTGAAAGTCGATTTTTGTTGCCAAACCCGGCGTGTCAACAATGTCCAAAGAGATTTTGCTGCCTCTTGCTTCTATTTCCAATTTATGGTGGCGCTGCGCTTTTCTGGTCTCGTGCGCAATGTGGGAAACAGAACCCAAAGGTTCAGAATCATCATCTTTCCAATCTTTAACGATACGGTTCGCAAGTGTTGTTTTGCCGGCATTCGGCGGTCCGTAAATACCGATACACGCATTTTTCTTTTTAAATAATTTGCCGAAAAAATTTCTGAATTGAGAAAAGACACCCATATTTATCCTCCAAAGGAAAATTAAAATTTTGAATAAACAGAGATTTAAATTTTTGATATAATTTACTAAAAACATTACTGCCGTTATGATTCTTTTAATTGGAACGGTGAAATGTAATTGATAGAAAAAAAGTCACAGCTAGTATTTATAATTCGTGTCGGCAGAATAAAAAAAAGAGTTGAAAAGTGAAAAATAATTGAAAAAAATAGTTATAAAAAATGATTAAAAATGGTTAAAAATTCAATATTGCAAAATGATTGATTACCACTTCGCATCCGGCGAATCAATCGACGCGTCAATCGCCACTTCGCCGATGTTGCCGGCGTAATCGACAATCCTGCTGATACTGTCAATGACAGTGCGAATGCCAATCATCGTTCCAAAGGATAAGTCGGTCGATTTGTCAAAATAATTGCGGTTGAAATGTGTAATCATCGTTTCCATATTTACTCGATTTTCAATGACCTGATTGGCCAGTTTCGGATTTAAGGTGATCAATGATTCGACAGCTTTTTGGAATGTATCCGCGGCAAACTCCGCCATTTTATTAATTTCGGCGCTTCTTTTTTCACCCAATTCCGGCCGGAAAAGAATGACGATCTGCGCGATTTTGTGAGAGTGATCGGCAATGCGTTCAATGGGAGTTGCGGCCATTCTGTAATTGTGGTATTCTTCGATTGAAACCTCACTCATATCCGCGATTCCCGTGCCGCATAATATGGATTTAAACTGTTTTGAAATGACCATGTACAATCGGTCAACTTCATCATCTCTTTCCATAACATCTGTTGCCAAATCTTCATCAGAATTGGTGACGGCTAAGATACTGTCATTAAACATGGATGTTGTAATTAAAAACATTCTTTGGATCGCTTTTTTGATGGAAAGCTCGTTCGGGTTCAGTAAGTCTTGAACTAAAACGATGTTTGAATTTTCTTCAATGATTTCGGGGCCGATTAATTTATGGCAAACGGTACGAAGCACCTTTTTTTGATCCGCGGAAATTTTCGAGGACGTAAACTCAATAACATCGTAGCCGGCCAAATATGTTGCGATAAACACTCTTTCCAGGCCTGAGCCGTTAATGTTTGTAATATCAACCGCCTTTTTGCGGAGCGGTTTTGAATCAATTTCAGGGCTGATCAGCAATTTTCCATTCGGCTGCGGCTGAATGCCGACACGCGCGCCTGTTGTGATGCCGACTTTTTCAGCCCATTGCTTCGGTAAAGACACAATATACGTTGAACCGCCTGTTTGCTGCACTTTTCGAGTTTCCATTTTATAAACACCTTTTCATCAATATCTTAATTTAAAATTTGACATATTAGTTATTATCATAAGTTCAATACAGCTATATAGTTATTTTCATATATATTTTGCTTCTCGTAGTCTCTCTTCCTAAATCAAAATTTTATCTCGAATATTTGATTGCCGTTTTCAAAATATTTAAAATAAAACAATTCTTATTCGTTTTATAGAATTTACGGGAAAATTGAAAATGAAATTACAAAAAGGATACGGATGCGCGTTTGGCGGCGGTACGATTATCAATGCCGTTGCCTCTTGGAAAGGATGCGCTTACGCGACACAGCTCAAAACATGCGCCGAAGTTTGTTTATTAAACGAGGCGTCCGCTTGTTCTGTTCACGGTTCGGTTTATGAAAAACCGGATTCAGACGCACGTTTAATTGAAATATGCGTTCAGTTTGTTTTAGACTTATTTGATTTTCCGGCAGAAGCGTCGGTTTTAACAAAAAGTGAAATCCCGATCGCCGGCGGTTTAAAGAGCAGCAGCGCCGCGGCCAACGCTTCGATTATCGCGGCGCTGGATGCGATTGGCGAAGAACTTTCTTCTGATGAAATTGTGAAACTCGGCGTCAAAGCGGCGAAAGAAGCAGGCGTGACAATCACGGGCGCATATGACGATGCCTGCGCTTCATTTTACGGCGGCGTCGCCGTTACTGATAATCGGTTGATGGAATTGCTTCAAAGAGATGAATTTCATTATGATGTCCTGATTTTGAATCCGGGAACAAAAGCGTTCAGCGCGGAGACAAATGTGCAGCGTTCCGTTTTAATGAAAGATTTGGTGGATACGGCGTTTGAAATCGCGCTGTCGGGCGATTACAAAAAAGCGATGAAGCTCAACGGTTTGATTTATTGCGGCGCGCTCGGCTTTGATCCGGAGCCGGCGATTTCATGCATGGAAATCGGTAAAAATTTTGATGCCGCCGCCGGTTTATCAGGAACAGGCCCTTCTTTTACGGCGCTTTTGCCGGTGTCGGAGTCGCTGCCGGAAGACCGGAAGCAAGAACTTCAATCCGTCATTTCAGAAATCAAGCGAAATTGGGCGGCTCAATTTATAAACGGCAGGATTTATGAAACGAAAACGTGCAACATGAGCGCGCTTGAAGAAAGCCGCCGTTTTTCACAATATATGAAAACTGAAGATAAATCATTAAAAGAATTTAATTTTATGCCGGGCGGCAAAGTATCTGAACATTTATATTGAATGGCGTTCCAATTCATTGATATTGATAATACCATTATTAAAAAAAGGACGGAGATATGTATGCCGACAGGTATGTTAGAGACAACGCGCGAAAAAATGAGATTGATCGACCGTGAAATTATTGATTTAATTGAAATCAGAACGAATTTGGCCGGCGAAATTCTTTCTTCCAAAAAAGAAATGGGAAAGCCGATCGTTGACGAAGATCAAATTCAAAGAGTTTTAGACCGCGCCTCAAGTCTGGCAATTGAAAAAGGATTGGATGTAGATGCTGTTCACCGAATTTTTGAACTTCTCATTCAAATGAGCATTGACAAGCAAAACGAATACAGCGGCAAGTCCAAATATATTTGAATATCTTTTGTTCTATTTTTTAAATATTCAGCAAGTTTAAAATGCGAATTGCCAGGTGCGCGCCGTTGGCGCCGTTATCGACACCGACCGCGGCGACGGGAACGCCCGGCGGCATTTGAGTTACAGATAAAAGCGCGTCCAAGCCGCCTAATTTTGCGCTGACGGGAACGCCGATGACCGGTTTCTTCGTTTTGGAAGCGACAACGCCGGGCAGAGCGGCGGAAAGGCCCGCAATTGTAATAAAAATAAGCGCGTCGGAGTTTTTGATGTATTCGTCCAAATCGTCCGGGTTTCTGTGAGCGGAAATGACGACAACTTCATACGTATAATCCGTTTTTTCAAGGACCGCTACGGCTCTGTCAGAAATCGCTCTATCCGATTCGGATCCCATAATAATTGAAACATGGACCATTTATTTTCGCCACCTGTATTTGAAAATATATCATGTAAACTTGTCTGCCGGTAAATAAAACTTTAGTTTGAGGCTTAACTTTCGCTTCTTCTCATTAAAACATAACGGTTCTTTCACGTTTTAATGAATCGTGATTCCTTTGACGCCTCTGACAGTTCTGATCTGATCAACCAGATCGCCGGATATTTTTTTGTCGGTGATGATTGTCAATTTCGGTGCTTCATTCAAATACGGATCGTCCGAAACCGCTTGACGAATACTGAAACCCGCGTCCGCAATTATTTTTGTAACGCCGGAAATAATGCCGACATCGGCGCCGTCATCGGGAATAATAATGACGACACCCAAATCCAATTTCGGCGCGGCTTCCGCTAAGAACGGAATGGAACGAACATGTTTAAAAAAGTCAAACAGCGTTTCATCTTCAATGATATGTTTTGCGGTCGCGTCAACAACACGGCGATCCACTTTGATTTCTTTGCCGATTTGAACATGGGGGATTTCAATATTGCCTGAAACGATTTTTCCGTTGGCGCTGACTTGAAAACCGCGTTCTAAAAGAAGTTTGACAACCTTTTCCTGTGCCGGATATTTTTCAAATTTTTGATGAATCGGTTCCCACATTTATGACTTGCTCCTGATCATTATAACTGAAATAATGTACACTTATATTTATTTTTGTTTTGTTTCAATCATTTGTCTCAAGCACAAGACTTATTACAATTTCAGCAAATCTAAAAAATGAAATGGTAAAAATTTTAAAAATATCAGAAATCGGTTCCGTCACCGAATATGTTTCTGCCTCTTTGCGCGCTGACAATGAACTTCCGAAGATAAAACAGCGGCTTTCGGGGAATCAGAAATCTATGATGAAAACAGTAGAATCCGCCGGTTTTTCCTGCCTTATGTGCGGGAAATGCTGTGAAAGAGCGGAAGATGATAATTCTGTTTATCTTCTGCCGGAAGAAATTGAAAGTATCGAAACGCTCGGATTTTTACGTGAAAATTTTATTTTACCTCTTCTGCCGGATTTTTATGAAACGAACGACGGAACGGCTGTCTTCAATGAATCGCTTTTTATGGATATGCTCTCTTCTTTATCGGAACAAACGGATGAAGAAGGCCGTATTCATACATTCGGGTGGATGCTTCAGAGAAATCAGGACGGCAGCTGCATTTTTTTAAATTCCGAATCTAAAAAATGCGTGATTTACGCCGTCCGTCCGGCTTTGTGCCGAACTTATCCGTTTTTTATGAGTGAAACCTGTGTTTGGAAATGTGATTGCGAAGGTCTCGGATCAATTGAAAAAACAAAGACGGATTTATCAATCGAATTGACAAAAGCGCTTCAAGAACGCGCGCTGTCCGATTACGCGGATTATATTCAAACGTCGGCCGCCGTCAAAGAGTTCTATGATAAAGTTCAATTTAATAATAAAACAGGACGCGTTCGTTTTGAAGAAAATTTAAAGAAAAATCTTGTCACATTTGTCATTTATGACAGCACAGGCGTTTACGCTGCCGAATGCCGGATTTTTTGAACAAAAGTCAATCTGTTTTATGAGTTTAAACGAGAGCGTTTGTGCCGCCGCCGTGCCGGTCATTTATTTTGCTATCGTTTTTTAATTCTTATGAAGGTTGAAATTATTTAATAAACTATTTAAATAAAAGAGAAGTAGAAACCCGATAATTGATAAGATTTCGGAATTTAAATTCAGGTGATATATTATGGGAAACAGACCAATGACACTCGCAGAAAAAATTTTTTCAAAGGCCGCAGGCAAGCCTGTTTCAGCAGGCGAATTTGTCGTGGCGGGCATTGACCGCGCGATGACGCACGATATTACAGGACCGCTTGCTGTTAAAGGTTTTAATGAAATCATGGAGGGGAAAGAAGAAAAAAAAGTTTGGGACCCTGAAAAAATTGTTATCATTTTTGACCACCAGTCGCCTGCGGATTCGGTAAACGCGGCGCAGAATCATATTTATTTGCGAAAATTCGCTCAGGAACAGGGTATTTTAAACTATGACATTTACGAGGGCGTCTGCCACCAGGTTTTGCCCGAAAAAGGTCATGTGCTTCCCGGAGACTTAATTGTCGGATCGGATTCACACACATGCGCTTACGGCTCGCTCGGCGCTTTTTCAACCGGTCTCGGCTCAACCGATATGGCGGCCGTTTTGGCAACCGGAAAACTTTGGTTTAAAGTTCCGGAAACGATTCGCTTTAACATCGAAGGCAAGCTGCCTGAACACGTTTATTCTAAAGATTTGATTCTTCATTTAATCGGCGATGTCGGCGCCGAAGGCGCACGTTACATGGCGGCTGAATTTGCCGGAGAAACTGTTCAGCGTTTGTCTGTTTCTGAAAGAATGACAATGTCGAATATGGCGATTGAAATGGGCGGTAAAGCCGGTTTGATTGAACCTGACAGAGTAACGGAAGCTTATTTGAAGGAACGTCTTCCCGATTTTAAATTGGATTCAAATTGGAAATCGGACCGCGGCGCAAAGTTTAAAGAAGTCCGCGGTTATGATATTTCCGATTTGGAACCTCAGGTCGCTTGCCCGCACAACGTTGATAATGTTAAACCCGTAACGGAAGTTGCCGGAACGAAAATCGATCAGATTTTTGTCGGTTCATGTACGAACGGCCGTTTTGAGGATATTAAAATAATGATGGAAGCCATGGGCAATGACCCGATTGCAAAAGGCGTTCGTTTAATTGTTGTTCCGGCCTCCCGAACGGAATATATGAAAGTTTACCGCGCCGGTTACATTGAAACTTTGATGGAAAAAGGCGCGGTTGTTGAAGCACCGTGCTGCGGTCCGTGCATGGGCGGCTCTTTCGGCCGTTTGGGCGACGGCGAAGTCGGTTTGTCAACGTCTAACCGAAATTTCCTGGGACGGCAGGGCAGCCCGAAGTCTTTTGTTTATCTCTCGTCTCCCGCGACAGCCGGCGCGTCGGCTATCACAGGTGAAATTACAGACCCGAGAGAAATTTAAAAAGAATGATATTTCGAAGGAGAAATAAAAAATGCCGGAAATTTCTGATTTATCTGTTTTGAATACGGTTTATAAAATCATTGAAGAACGCAGTCAAACGAAGCCGGAAGGTTCTTATGTCTGCGCTTTGCTGAATGACCCCAAAGGCATTAATAAAATATTGGAAAAAGTCGGCGAAGAGATGACTGAAACACTCATCGCCGTCAAAGACGGCAAGAAAGATGAAATTATTTATGAAACTTCAGACCTCCTTTTTCACTTATTGGTCATGCTTTTTGAATGCGGTGTGACGCCGGACGATATTTCGGCCGAGCTTGCCCGCCGCTTTAAATAATTTTTTTGTTTTTCAGAGTCATGCCGCCTGTCAGACCCGCCGCCGGTGACAAAACAACCGCTATCGTTCTTCCGTTCGGATCGGTTGCTTTGGATTCCGTCATTATTTTTTCAAAAAAGCGAAAGAAAACGCTCAGCTATGCCGTTCGGTACGAAGCGGAGGAGACCGGCAAAAAACCTGTTTTATTTGTCCGCGCGCCGGCTTCTCTTCCTGTTAAAGAAATCCGGTCAGTTCTGCTGGAAAATGAAAAAGACATCATTGAGTTATGGACCAAAGCTTCTCAAAAAGAAGAGGCGGCGCAAAAAAAATCAAAACAGACATATGAAAACGGCAGCCCTTTTCATTACATGGGGCGGAGATATACGCTTCGGTTGATTTACGATACGGCTGAAAAAAAGATCCAAGTTCGATTGCTTGACGGCCGGCTTTTGGTTTATCTGCCGTCGAAGGTGATGGATTTACCGGAATCTGAAAAAGAACAGAAAATCAAAAAGGCGATCGAATCTTTTTATATTGAACAGGCGGACGTTTTTTTCAATTCCCGCGCTGATTATTTCGCCGAAAAATATTTGGATTTGATCGGAAAAAAACCAAAATCCGTTCAAGCCGCTTCTTACAAAAGTAAATGGGGCTGCTGCACTTATCAGAATGAGATTAAATTGAATTGGACTTTAATTCAAGCTGAAACGCCTGTCATTGATTATGTGATCGTTCATGAATTGTGCCATATCCGGCATAAAGATCACTCAAAGGATTTTTGGAATTTGGTCAGCGCAATCGATCCGAAATATAAAGAAAAACGGCGGGAACTGAAAGAAAACGGCTGGATTTTGGGACTTCGGTAAAAGCAGATTTAAGTTTCATGTCTGTTTTCATTTATCACAAGTATAACAAGTTTAATTTACTTTAAAGATGAACCAAATATTTTATAAAGCTTGTTTTTGTAGTGAAGTAGAGAGTTATTTTTTTATAAAGATTAGTTGATTTACAAGAAGTGGAAATATGAATTCGAAACGTCTGCTCATTCTCGGAACTTCTTCAGATGCCGGAAAAAGTTCTATTGTTACGGCAATTTGTAAAATCATGTCTCAGGATTACAAAACGGCACCGTTTAAAGCGCAAAATATGAGTTTAAATTCTTGGGTGAATCCGGAAGGAAAAGAAATCAGCTACGCGCAAGTCATTCAAGCGTGGGCGGCCGGGGCGGATCCGATTCCGGAAATGAATCCTGTTGTTTTAAAGCCCAAAGGCGACAGTTTTTCTCAGGTGATCGTTCTTGGGGAACACTACGCTGACAGAAGCGCCGGCAATTATTATGAATCGATTGATGAAATGTCCGAAATCCTCAGCCGCGCTCTTTTAAAGCTGGATGAAGATTATGACCTCGTTATTATGGAAGGTGCCGGCGGCGCCGCTGAAATTAATCTTTATGACCGCGACATCGTCAATGTCGGAACCGCGCGCCTGACGAACGCGCCGATCATTATTGTCGGCGATATTGAACGCGGCGGCGTTTTTGCAAGCCTTTACGGAACGTTTATGCTGCTGCCCGAAGATATCAAAAAGAATATCAAAGGATTTATCATCAATAAATTCCGCGGCGACGCTGATATTTTAAAGCCGGGATTAAAACAGCTTGAGGAAATGACCGGCGTTCCTGTTCTCGGCGTCATGCCTTATTTCCGTTTAAGGATCCCATCCGAAGACTCGATGTCTTTCCGTGAAAAGGAAGGCGCAGGCTCAGTCCCGGATGAAAAGAAAAGAGGTGATCGCGCCGTTGAAATCGCTGTTATTCAATTCCCTAAAATTTCTCACTTTAACGATTATGAAATTTTAGAATCGTATGCCCATGTTAAATATATTGACATTTATGAGTCGCTCGGAACGCCTGATTTAATCATCCTTCCGGGATCCGGAACGCCGCTGAAAGATTTAGAAGCCCTGCGTGAAAGCGGTATGGCTTCCCGAATTTTAGAAAAGGCGGGACATGTTCCGATTATCGGCATCGGTGAAGGATATCAAATGCTCGGCAAAACTTTGACCGGTCCCGACGGCAAAACCGTTGAAGGTTTTGGTTTACTGGACATTGAAACCGTTTATGATAAAGAAGAAGGGTACAGTGAAAAACCGGTTCGCGTCTCTTTAAAAATCAAAGGCGGCAGCCCGTATCTGGAAGCAATTATAGGTGAAACCGTTGAAGGGTTTAATGCTTACAGCGGCAGCGTGTCAACGCCGGATCCGATTATCGGAAACGACGGCGCCTGCGGTTCGGACGGTTTGGTTATCGGAATATCTATGCACGGTTTCTTTGACAATAAGAATCTTCGTGTCGCTTTGTTAAAGTATTTGGCTGAAAAGAAAGGTGTTCCGTATATTGAAGAAGACGGATTTACAATTCAAGACGGTTTTGAAGAACTGGCGCAAGTGTTTGAGAAAAACGTTGACATCGAAGCCATTTACAAAATGATGGGTTTGAAATAAAAGTGTCCGTCTTTTACCGGAGATTCAAAAATCTTATATAATAAAAGTGGATTGTTGACCTTACAATATATTTTTTATGTTGATTGAACAATTTTTAGTTGAATCAACTTTCATTCAAATTATTTTATCAGTGATATCTATGAGAGGAAAGGGGCTTCTGAGTCTGATTACTTATTCCGAAAAAAGAAAGGATTTGCTTTTTTTAATTAATGAAAAACCGCGAACACTTTTCGAAATCAAGGAATTCTTCAATGTGAAAACGCCGGAGATTTACCCGCGTATTAAAGAATTGCTTGAAACGGATTTAATTCAAAAAATCAACAATGAATATTATTTAACGCCCGTCGGCAAAGTTATTTTAAAATATTACACGCCGCTTGTGAATATTTTGAATGTCTTTGAAGAAACCTGTGATTTTTGGGCCGACCACGACACGGCTTCAATTCCGCCTCATCTTTTGGAACGTTTCAACGAATTAGAATCCAGTATTTTGTTCCAGAATCCGTCAAATGTTTTTGAACAAAATTATACTCTTATTGAAAAAATGAGCGCTTCTCAGAAAATCTGCGGGATTATTTCGGTTTTCATGCCGGCCAGTCTTGAAATGTTCCAAAATATAGTGAAAAACAAGCAGTTGTCTAAAATCATTGTAACGCCGAATGTTTTTAACAAATTGAAATTGGATTACAAAGATCTTTTGAATCAATTCGTGAGCTTAGAAGGCAATGAACTTTATTTAATCGACAGCGCCAATGTGTTTCTTGTCACAACCGAAAAATTCCTTTATTTCTCTTTGTTCTATAAGAACGGACTTTACGATGACCACAAATATCTTGTCGCAACAGACAACAGCTCTTTGAATTGGGGCAACGACTGTTTCAAACATTTTGTCGAACAAGCCAAGCTTATTGACAAATTTGAATAACGGCATTGCCGCTTATTTATATTTTTAAAATTTCCTTTTTAAATATATTTTAAACTTTCTTTTTAATTTTTATCTTGACTTTTGGTTCATTTTTAATATTTTTAAAATATGATTTATATAGAATTTTAAATTTCAATTTAAAAAATTAAATTTTCATCATTTTTAATTAATTTATTTGTACTATATTGAAAATAGTTTATTTTCATCTAATTTGTGATTTATAATTTAATAAATTCTAATTTTACATAATGAGCTAATTTTAAAAATTAGTATTAAAATAATTAATTTAAAATCAATTAACTAAAAAAGAACAATTTAAAATAATTAATTGAAGTTATAGAAATTAGAGATAATTAGTCAAAAGAATCGAATTCAAAACAAATTAATTTAAAT
>JAITUZ010000058.1 GCA_031286065.1 Candidatus Methanimicrococcus odontotermitis
AGCAGGTCATTAATTTCACCGCCGTTTTCTTCAAATCCGATATCCATTACAGACAAAACATCCGTTTCCGGAGTGAACGTATAGCCGGAAAACTCATCGGCATCATTGAGCGCTCGCGAATCCAAGACGGAAAGAACCAAGGAATTCTGCGACAATTTCTCTTGAACAGAGGCGGGGAAAATCATGGATGATAACAGAGGTTTTGTAATCTCCGTCTTTTCGCCGACAAGCTGAAGCTGGCCGGCTGAGTCAACGGTTGTTGATATGGATTGATACAGACGTTTTAATTTAAATTTGTAAGCCTTGTCAGAATAATCAATAACGGTGAATTCATTATTCAACTCTTCGTTTTCATCCTTACTGTCATTTCCGTCCGGATTTTCATTTTCATCTGTATTTTCATTTCCGCCTGTATCTTCGTTTTCCGCATTTTTGTCTTTATTTTTATCTTTGTCTTTTTCGTCTTTATTCTTGTTTTTGTCTTTTTCATCTTTATTTTTGTCTTTGTCCTTGTCATCCGGATTTGAATCCTTTGTTTCAGTTACAGATTCTTCTTCTCCGTAATTTTCAAAGACAATGACAGGATAGAATTGAACAGAAACGTTTCTCTTTTTTAATAAATCAGAATCCAGAGCGGATGAATTAAACGAAATGAAATAAGGATATTTTGAGCCGCCGGAGTCATTGTTTTCTTCCGGATTAATATCCGCGGAATTGCCCGAGTCCTCATCAAGTTTGTCTTGACCGTCTTGGATGTCTTCATTATCTTCCGCGGAATTGTCCGAGTCCTCATCAAGTTTATCTTGATCGTCTTGGATGTCTTCGTTATCTTCATCCGGGAAACAGTCAGAATAAGTCATCAGATAATCCGAAGCGTTCATTTCGGAATCGCCGATCATGACATTCCAGTCGATATCGGCGACAGAATCAAAAGACAAACGTTCGGGACAGTAGAAAATACAGTTCATCCGGAAATCCTGCAAATCGGATAAATCTAAAATGAATTCGGGTTCATACGCGTCAACAGAACCGGCGGATTTTAAATTAAGTTCATCCGCTTCGGCGTCATACCAGTAAACCGATTGAAGAGCGCCTTCGGCGAAAGAATAAATGGCGTTGCTGCCAACCAGCTCCTCTTTAAAATCCGGATAATAAGTTTCGTCCGAGAAAATGAAATCATACTCAACCGAAACGGCAGGTTTGTTGAATTTTGGCGCAAACTGGCTTTGAATCGGGTAAATAATTATATTATAAGCCGCTTGCGGCGGGTTATTTTCATCGGCATCTTCCGGCGCTTCATCTGTCGGGATTTCATCTATTGACCGTGTACTTACCTGTCTTTTTTCTATTGATTCTTCACCTGTCAGTTCTTCTCCTGTCGGTCCGTTTTCTGACTGCCCTTCTTTAAAGATTTTCTCAGCTCTGAATCGGAGTTCGCGATCAATGTGTTCGCGTCCGTGTTCACTCTCAATGTCTCCGCATAAATAAACGGAAAAATCCGTAGATACTAATTCATTCGAATTTATAAGCTCGTGTATAACAAATTCTGAAATATTTACCTGGAGAGTCGGACTGTTTGCACTGAAAATAGGATTAGAAAAGATATTAGAGGAATACGGAAAATGAATCGGGACCGATTGAGTTGAGCCCGATTCGGAACTGTCAGAATCGAGTAATTCGAAATTATTAACAATCGTTATCGTATCGCCGTTTACATAAATAATTTCACGGTAATCCAAAATCCCCATATCGTTTTGATCATAAGAGTTATCATCGGAAATATCCAAAGAAGCGCCGTTTGAAACATCGGAAGAATTGTCAGGCAAAATTTCAGGAGAAAAATCGAAAACTGCCGCTGCCGGAATTATAAATATGAAAAATATAATAAATAAGGTTGATAAAATCAAGTATTTTGATTTCATTTTTAATATCACCGATGTCGTTTTTTAAATTCGTTTTTTAAATTCGTTTTTAATATCGTATAGTTATTACAAAATAAATCAATGAGATATAAATATTTTGATGAAATACTAGTTTCTTAATTATATTCAACTCGTTCTGCACGAACAATTATTGTATAAATAAACAAATATAATTTATTGAAAGAGTTGTAAAAGGGAATCAATTCAAAAACAAAATGATTCCGATAAAAATGACGTGAATGAATAAAAACAGCGGAACCGCCCATGTGAACGGCTTTTTTTGCGTTTTATGTCTGAAAACGCGCATGCCGGCATAAGCGCCGAACGGGCCGAAAACTGCCAAAATCAAAAGCGTTTTTTCAGGCGTCCGCCATTTATCCATTGCCGCTTTCGCTTTATCAAAACCATATGCTCCAAAAGCAGCAATGTTGAAAATCAAATAAACTGCCGCTAAAATCGATATATTTGCAATTTCCATCATAGAAGAAATTCAAGAAAGACCATATATATGAAGCTAATGAATGATAAGCCGTTATTTTCAGGATAAGATGCGGGTTTGAATCTGCCGGATTTCATTCATTTGCTTTTATTTTTGTTTGAAGCAAAACAGGCGTTCAATTTTTCGTTGTTTTTTGGAAATATCCGGAAAAATAAACAAAAATAAAAAAAGAGAAATCGAAAAAGAAGAAAGAATAAAAATTAAAATAAATCCGTTTATAAGCGGATATATTCACCGGCGTCGCCGAGTTCTTCTTCAATTCTGAGCAGCTGGTTGTATTTCGCGGTTCTTTCGCCGCGCGCCGGCGCTCCCGTTTTAATCATGTCCGCGCCGAGAGCGACAGCCAAGTCGGAAATCGTCGTGTCTTCCGTTTCGGCCGAACGGTGGCTGACGAACAGCGACAAACCGTTTCGAGTCGCCAGCGTTGCCGCGTCAATGGCTTCAGAAAGCGATCCGATTTGATTCACTTTTAAAAGGAGCCCGCTTGCCGCATTTTTTGAAATCCCTTTTGCGATTCTTTCGGGATTCGTTACAAATAAATCATCGCCGACAATAATTGTTTCCCAAAGTTCGCCCGTCAGATTTTCGAAATCATCAAAAGAATCTTCATAAAACGGATCTTCAATAGACAAAATCGGATAGCTGTTCACCAAGTCAATATAATAGGCCGTTAACTCTTCGGCTGTCATCGCTTCGCCGTCAACTTTATAGTTTTCGCCGTCAAAAAACTCGGAAGCGGCCGCGTCCAAACCGATTTTAATTTCATCATCGGAATATCCGGCGCGGTCAATGGCAATCATTAAAGCGTCCAGCGCTTCAGTCGTCTTTTCCATTTTCGGCGCGTAACCGCCTTCATAACCGACATTGGTTGAAGAAGCGCCGTAAGATTCATTCAAATATTTGCCGAGCGCGTGGTACGTTTCCGCGCCCATTTGAATCGCTTCGGCGAATGTTTCGGCGCCGACCGGCTGGATCATAAATTCCTGAATCGCCAAATCGTTGCCGGCGTGTTTGCCGCCGTTGAGGACATTTAATGTCGGAACGGGAAGCGTAAAAGTGTTTGCGCCGCCGAGGTATCTGTAAAGCGGCAATTTGGACTCGCACGCGGCCGCTTTGGCAACCGCCATCGAAACGCCTAAGACCGCGTTTGCGCCGAGAACCGATTTGCTGTCGGTGCCGTCCATATCAATCATCGTCATATCAATTTCACGCTGCATTCTGCAATCATAATTGACCAAAACTTCAGCGATACGGGAAACGTTCTCAACGGCTTTTAAAACGCCTTTGCCGTTGTAACGCTCGGCGTCGCCGTCACGAAGTTCTAAAGCCTCGTGCGTTCCGGTGGACGCGCCGGACGGAACGCTCGCGCGGCCAAAACCATTCGCCGTAATGACGTCAACTTCAACAGTCGGATTGCCGCGTGAGTCTAAAATTTCACGCGCTTTGATATTGCGGATTAAAAAGCGGTCCGCGTCATTGTATCCTAAAATTCTCATAACAGATCACGCAAAAATGATTTTTTTTCCTTTAGAACGAACGTTCTACTATTAAATATGTCGTCTGATTTTAAAAATCAATATCGTTCGGGCAAATCAGCGGAAGAATTCGGCCGCATCGGCCGCATTTGAACGCCGCGCCGAACCTTTCAAGTTCCGGCGCCGATTCGCCGAATGAATACACTCTGTTAATCAGCAACGCGCCGCAATCCGGACAAGACGTATTTTGAAACTCTGAAAGCGTATTCCCGATATAAACATAATCAAGCCCCGCGTTCATATAAATTGACCGCAGCCGCTTAAGAAGCGCGCCGGACGGCGGCGAGGCGTTTTCCATTTTATGATTCGGTAAAAAAGCGTTCAAATGAACAGGCGTCTCCGCGCCGAGGTTTTGAACGATCCATACGGCCGCCGTTTCCGCTTCAATTTCTCCGTCATTTCGGTCCGGAAGAATCAGCGCGGTGATTTCAATATGCAGCCCGATTTCCTTCGCTTTAAGAATCGATTCTAAAACCGGACCCGAATGCGCAGAACAGATTTCAGAGTAAAAAGAATCCGTAAAACTTTTTAAATCAACGCGGTAAGCGTCAATATAAGGCGCCAGCGTTTCCAGCGCTTCAGACGTTATGTATCCGTTTGTGACCAAAACGACAAAAAGGCCGTTCTCTTTGGATAAAACCGCCGTGTCATAAATAAATTCAAACCAAACCGCAGGTTCGTTGTAAGTAAAAGAAACAGATTTCGTCTCCAAAAACAACGCTCTTTGAACAACATCCTCAGGCATAACGATTTCACCGAACCGGCTGAGACCGACTTGTGTGAACATCGCCTTATCAACAGACGCGCTCGGCATTGAAACCGCATGATTTTGACAATAGAGACAGCGGAAATTGCAGCCGAACGTGCCGAGCGAATAAGTTGCCGTTCCCGGCAGAAAATGATAAAGCTGATTTTTTTCAATCGGGTCAATGGCTTCCGATGAAACATAACCGTAGTTTAACGCGTAAAGCGTTCCGCCGGCATTTTTCCGCGTTTTGCAAAATCCCGCCTCTTCAGGCGCAATCACGCAGCGCCTTGCACAGACACGGCACAAGACATCGCCCGACGGCAGAGCGTCAAACATCATCGCCTTTCTTAAGCCGGAAACCATTTTTAATCCCTTTCGTCC
Source organism: Candidatus Methanimicrococcus odontotermitis (assembly GCA_031286065.1). Lineage (GTDB taxonomy): Archaea > Halobacteriota > Methanosarcinia > Methanosarcinales > Methanosarcinaceae > Methanimicrococcus > Methanimicrococcus odontotermitis. The sequence continues at coordinate 5,086 of JAITUZ010000058.1, forward strand.
GTTTCATTTTTCAAAATCAGTTCGGATTCGGAAATATCATAAAACCCGCGGCTGCCGTACCATCGAACATTTGTTTTGACAGGATTGATTTTTTTCTTAAAAAAAGAAGCGTCAAAAACCGCGGTTTCAAATTCGCCGCCTTCTCCTGCGATATGGATGCGCCGCGTTTGATGCAGTTTTATCAAATCAGCAAGCGTTTGCCGGTCCAAGCGCCTGCCGAGCCATGACGCGTCCAAGCCGTCCGCCGCGACCGCCGCGAATCGGATATCCAAGCCGGAATCAATCATATCAGTTAAAAGAGATACCGGGTCCGCCTTCCAAAGCGGTGAAAAAGCGGCCAATCCGAGAGAAGCGCAAATATTTTGAATGCGGCCGCGCTGATATTCCGACTCGATCGCGCCGGAACAAACGCCTTGGGCGCCGTAAACTAAAACAGCTTCGGATAAAGCTTCTTTCATTTCGTTCAATTCTTCTTCTTTAACGCCCTCAATCGTTTTGAAGATGAGAGGGATCTCAGCGGCGGCGGCGATCAGCCGAACCAGATCCGTGTTGATTGAATGAAACATATAAGATTCTTTGTTTTCGGGAGCCAAACAGACAAAACAAACGATTTCATGCCCGCCGGCGATCATTTTTTGAACCGCGAAAACGGAATCTTTGCCGCCCGAGACCAATGCCGCAATTTTCATAAAAACGCCCGCTGAAATTATGGAACTTGTTTCAAATCAGAAGCCGGAAAATGGATGGAATACCGTTTTGCCATTTTGTTCCAGTCGGGCAGATTTGTTTGGCAGCCGACTTTTTCAACCACGAAAGACGCGACAACGCTGCCGATTTGACAGCAAATTTCCGGCGGATACCCCCGAACAAACGCCGTCAAAAATCCGGCTTTATAAGCGTCGCCGGCGCCGGTCGGGTCAGCCGATTCGGCCAAAACGGCTTTGATTTTGGTTTCATTTGTGCCGACGCATCTGCCGTCAATGATTTCATTTTCGTAAAGAATGCTGCCTTCTTTGTCAAAAGTGATAATGATCATGCCGATTAAATTTTGGAGTTCGTCAAAAGATCTGCCGGAAATTTCCGTCACGAGATGAATTTCATGGCGGTTGGCAAATAAAATATCGGTGTTTTCCAAAATCGTGTTTAACGGCTCTTTTTGATAGGTGACCAAATCCTGCCCCGGATCAAAAGAAACAAAATCGGCGGCTTGAGACATTTTTGCGTTGAACAAACAATCAGCGGTCACCATATGGACAAAAGGAACACGCGGCGGCGTCACATCACAGAGTTTCGCCGCGGCGCCCCAATAAAAATACGTTGTTTGATTGGAATGCCCGTCCGTGATTATAAACGCTTTTGACAGCGAACGGTCGGGGATATGATACAGCTTGGAAAGATCAACGCCGAATTTCATCAATTCTTTGTCATATCCGATTTGAGAAAAATCGCTGCCGACAGGAGAAATCAGTTCAACGTCGCCGCCGAGGCAGGCAATCGCCGCCGCGACATTCGCCGCGCCGCCGCCGAAATATTCCCGGCAATCCGACAGAGGAGACGAAGCGTTGGGCCCCGCCATCTCTTCAACCGACAGCAGATAATCAACGGAAGTATGACCGGTCACTGAAATTCTTTGACTCATGCGTTCACCTGATTTCAAAAAGAAATAAGAGAAATCAACAATAAAAAACAGATGAATTATTCAGTGTCTTTGCCGGCGTCACTTCTGCCGCGCCTCTCAAAACGGTCGCTTCGGTCACGGCGCTCTCCTCTGTCCTGATGTTCGCTTCGGTCACAGCGTTCTCCTCTGTCCCGATGTTCGCTTCGGTCACGGCGTTCACCGTCCGCATTTCTTTTCGGAACCGGCGGGCGGGAGGCGTCGGAAACGAATTCGGACACCTCAGAAACTTTCAGCGGAACGTCCCGAAGGGCTTTCCCGATGACGGAAGTCGCGATGCGGGAGGCGTGTTCTTCAGTTTCGGCCTCGTAAACTTTCATTTGGAAAAGCAGACCGACCAAAGCCGTATCAGCGACAATGTAAACGCTCATAAACTCTTCATCGCATCCGGCGCAGCTCATAGTGCCGACATCAACGCCGACATATTCCAGTTTCGGATTTAATCGCTTCCCCGCTTCAGAAATTGCAATTCCGACCGCGTCTTCGCCGGTCGCGACGTCTTTTACAATCCAGGCCCCTTCTAAAAACACATTATAATTCGGCATCTATATCGTCTTTTTCCGTTAGTTTTTTTATAAAACTCAGCTGTCAGCTGATATAATTATTTTGAACCATTAATGAATAATAAGTATTAAAGTTGAATTGTTTGAAATCTTGGAAGTTTTATCAAATCGTAAATAAAACATCGTCATCAACGTCAAAAACACCGAGTTTCGCGCCGGCGTCCAGCCAAGCGTGACCGTAACTGAAAGATGCCAGCGCGTTGACATAATCTTCCTGCGCCAAAAAATGAAGGCCGTCTTTGTGGTAAGAATCCGCCATCGTTTTATAATCCAGGGCGACCGCTCTCATATGCGAAGCCTCGATGGAGGACGGAACCGCTTTTTCAAGCGCGGCGGCTAAAAGTTTTTCATAGCGCGCTGTTTTTTCATAAAGGTCTGCCGGCATTTCTTTATCTCCTTATTTTACAAACCGTCTGAAAATCCCTGAAGCAAACAAGCCGGCGCGCCCGCCAGTTTAACAAGCGCTTCTGCTTCGATAAAGTGAAGCCTTCCAGGAATAATTAAAATATGAAGCGGACCGCCCAAATCAAAAGCGTTCACTTGGTCGGCAAAATCCGCGATGACGCGGACATCGTCAGATCCGGCGCGCGCGATACCGACAGCGATCCGATCTTTCATCACGCCTTCCTGCCTTTTTTCTTCAATCTCCAAAAGCAGCGCGAGCGCCTCCGAAACGGTCATGTATCCGCGCTCGCGGTCAATATCCAAAAAAACAAGCGTATGCAATCCGCTTTCTTGATTAAATTTAATTGTGTCGTACGGCGTCTCCGTTACAACGCGGTTTTTGCGGCTGCTGACGTAAGGAAAAGGAATGCTGACGGATTTACCGAAGCGATAATTTTGAAGCCCGGACAAACCGAAAACGGCGGATGTAATGGAAGCGCCGTGGATCAAACGCGTTTCAATGCCCATATCTTCGGCGCGGATTCTGAGATCAACATGCGTGGTCGATGCCATCGTATCGCCGCCCGTTAAAAAAACGATATTCTGCGTTTTGGCGTTTTCAAGCCAATCGGGATTCTGCTCGACATCTTCACGCATTAAACGGAGAATCGGTCTGTTATAAAACGCTTCCATCTTTTCAATCGTCGTTCCCATTAAATAAGAAGTGTAAAACTCCAAATAAACAAGATCAGCCGATTGAACAGCTTCAAAGCCTTTCAATGAAATATCGCGTTCGTCAAAAAGGCCCAGCCCGATGAAAGTAAGCATATTTGACTCATTGAAACGTATGATATATTAACCATTTGGCAAGAGAAAACGAATCATTTTATTAAATAAGTATAAATATGGAGAAAGCTTATAAAAAGTTATTATTATTAGATTAAGATTATTCAAAAGTGATTAATATAATTATTAATGAAAAATAATTATAAACACATGACAGTCCCTTAAATTAAATAAAATAAATTATAATTCAAAAATTAAATTTGAATAATAATTATCGCATCAATAGTAGTTTTTGAAAAACCGTAAAGGAAAACAAAAGTATGATCAAAAGAAATACTGTCCAGAAAATGAAAATCATGGAATATTTGAGGAATACACATTCACATCCGACGGCAGAGGCGGTTTACGCCGTTGTCTCTAAAGAAATTCCGACAATCAGTTTATCAACGGTGTACCGCAACTTAAACACAATGGCGGACGACGGCGAGATTAAGAAGTTTGAAGTCGGCAACGAAGCGCACTTCGACGCGGACATCAGTTTCCATCACCATATTTACTGCAAATCCTGCAAAGGTGTTTTTGACTTGTATAACACGGAAATCGCAGATTACATTACCAAAAACGCAAACATTCCGAATTTTAAGGTGGAAAGCACGAATTTGATTTTCACCGGAACATGCTGTGACTGCAGCGCAAGAGAAGAAGCCGGCATGGAAAACGCTCAGAACGCCGCAAAAATTACGGCGGCGGATTGAAAAACATTCATTTCCGTTTCTTTTATTTATTTACTTATTTATGTATATTTAGATTCTATGAACAAACGGCTGGGAATCCCACCGCCGCCGATTTCATAAAATAAATATAAAAACAAACACTAAAACAAAAACAAACTGCTTAAATCAATGTTAAAGGGAAGTAGACGAAATGACAAGAACAGAAGAAAACTTAAAAGCGGCCTTTATCGGCGAAAGCCAGGCCAGAAACAAATACGATTATTTCGCGAAAGCCGCCAAAGAGGAAGGATATCCTTTCATCGCGAAAATCTTTGAAGAAACCGCTCTCAATGAAATGCAGCACGCAAAAGACGAATTCAAAAAACTCAATGGCATCGGCGACACGGCGGCCAACTTAAAAGCGGCGATGGACGGCGAAGAATATGAGACAACCGTCATGTATCCCGAATTCGCGGATGTGGCGGATGAAGAGGGTTTACCCGAAATCGCTGGAATGTTCCGCCAGATTGCAAAAGTCGAAGAACATCACAGACAAAGATATGAAAAACTTTTGGAACAGCTCAAAAACGGCACGCTTTACAAAAGAGACGAACCGATTCATTGGAAATGCATGAAATGCGGTTATGTTCACTACGGCACGGAACCGCCGGCAAAATGCCCGTCCTGCCGGCACCCGACCGAATATTTTGAACCGGAAGACATTTTCTGAAAAAAATCGTTTTTCTTAAAAACAAATAACCGGATTTATTCCGGTTATTTTTGACTCTTTTTTAAATTATCTATACATAATGATATCTATTTCATAAATTATTTCGTTTCCATATAAAAAAAGAAACCGCTTAAAGCGGCGCCCTGTTATCAATAACTCTTTTGGCTTTGCCGCCGGTTCTTTCAATGCTTCCGAATTCCAGCAGATCAACGCCGGTACGGACGGAAAGAACATTCATCAACTCACTGACAACACGCTGCTGGACGCGTTCGAGTTTGACAAGATCGTCCGTAAACGCGTCTTTTTCAAGTTCCACCTGAACTGTCATTTCATCCAGATTCTTGGCGTTGCGCGTTAAAATAATTTGGAACTGATTCGTCACTTCCGGTATTTTAGAAATGACATCTTGGATCTGCGTCGGGAAAACGTTGACGCCGCGGACAATGATCATGTCATCGGCGCGCCCGATCATGCGCGACACACGGGTGGAACAGCGGCCGCATTCGCATTCCGGTTCCAAAAGCCGGGTAATATCACCGGTGCGGTAACGAATATTGATCAACCCTTCTTTCGTCAGAGATGTCAAAACGAGTTCTCCTTTTTCGCCAACGGATACTTGTTCTCCGTTTTCATCCAAAACTTCGACCAAGAAATGATCATCCCAAATGTGCATGCCGTCTTGACAGGAGCATTCAAAAGCGATTCCCGGGCCGAACATTTCAGAAAGGCCGTAAGAATCGTACGCTTTGATTTCAAGCATATCTTCAATGGTCTTTCTCATATTTTCAGACCACGGCTCCGCCCCTAAACATCCCGTTTTCAGCTTTAATTTGCCGACAAGATCGTGGTCTGCGGCAGTTTCAGCGAGATAAAGCGCGTACGACGGCGTACAGTGGAGCGCGGTGACGCCGAAATCGACCATCATTTCCAACTGGCGGAGCGTGCTGCCGGTGCCGGCCGGAATGGCTGTCGCGCCGAGCGTCTCAATGCCGTTGTGTATGCCGAGGCCGCCCGTAAACAAACCGTAATTGACGGAGTTTTGGAAAATATCTTTATTGGACAAACCGACCATTGTGAAATTGCGGGCCAAAAGATTCCCCCAAGTTTCAATATCGCCTCTTGTGTAGCCGACCACTTTTGGTTTTCCGGTCGTTCCGGAAGAAGAATGAATGCGGATGATGTCATCCATCGGCACGGCGAATAAACCGAACGGATAAGTGTCAGTAAAATCGGTTCGAAGCGTATGCGGCAATTTGGAGACATCGGCAAGTGATCGAATGTCATCGGGTTTCACCCCGAATTCATCGAATTTACGTTTATAAAAAGGAACATTTCGGTAAACCGTTTTCAAAGATTTTTTAAGGCGCTTGAACTGAAGAGCCTGCATCTCTTTTCGATTCATGGTTTCAATTTTAGGGTCCCAATATTTCATAATGACACTTGCATTTGTTTTTATAAGAGTTAAGAGTTAAAACGGAATGTGTTAATACAAAGCATGATAAAATCTATCATGGTATATAAAATAAAAGGTTGAGGTAAATAAAAAAAAAAGAAAAAAGAAAAACAGATAAAGAAAAATTAAAAAAGACAAAAGAAAAAAACAAAAGAAAAATAAAGAAAAACGATCGCAGTCAAAATAACATGAATTCGTTTATTTGGCCGGCTCTTCTTTTTCATTTCGGCTTTGAGCGGCTGAATCGTTTCCTTTTTTCAAATTTTGGCCCGTCGGCGAAGGCGTTAACAGAGCGATTTGGGTCGTCGGCAATTCTACAAGCGGATCCGCCGTAAAACGGCGTTTAATGCCTTCACGAATCGCATATTCGGCTGAATACGCATTGCTGCGGTCATTGACCCAAAAATCAAGTAAAATCGTTGTTTCAGAGCCGTCCATTCCGGAAACGCGCGCTTTGACAGAATCGGATAAGCCGGGCTTCTTTTTGTCTAAAACCTCTTTTGACAAAACATACGGATTTTTCCGAGCTTCTTCAATCATAATCTGAAAAGCGCGGTCAATATCAGAATCATTGGAAATCGGAACCGTAAATGACCACTGAATAATCGTATCATCGTAAGTCCAATTTATAACGGTTTCTTTGTTCAGCGTTGAATTCGGAATAATAATAATGCGGTCATCGCTTGTCAAAATCGCAGTCTGCCGCAAATTAATATCCATGACGCGGCCGTAATTGCCGTCAACCGTAATCAAGTCGCCGACACGGAAAGGCTGGAAAAAAACAAGAGCGACGCCGGAAACCAAATTACCGAAGGAATCTTGCGCGGCAATGCCGAAAATAATGCCGATGAAACCGACACTTGCCAAAATAGCGGTTGATAATCTCTGCAGCTGCGGAATCGTATAAAATATGAGCGCCAATCCGATGAGATAAACAAACCCGACCATTAAATGACGCAGCATTGTGAATTTCGTTTCATCGATCCGCATTTTTTTTTGGATCCGGGATGAAGAGCGGCGAATAAATCTTTCAACGATCTTTGCCGCAAAAACAGTTGCAATCAAGAGAATAAAGGAAAAAAGAAGTTCGGGAAGAGACTCAACGAAACCGGAAGCGAGATTTTCAACGGCCTGCTGAAAGCGTTCCCACAATTTTAAATCAACGAGAAATGACATCCTGACACCTTTATAAAATATGAAAATGAACGAGAAAACTGACAATGTAATAATATAAATTACTATATAAATACTGACCTCTTCGAAGAGTTGTATATAACAGATAGCAGAATCAACCGATAAAAAGGTCCGAGCCGGCGGATAAAAAGATCCGAGTTAACAGATTAAAAAATCCGAGTTAACATAAAAAGATCCGAGTCATCCTTTTGTAATGATATCGTAATCGATATGCGCGTTAACCAACCGCGGAATATTTCCGGCAAAACCGATATCGTTTCCTTGAATTAAAACCGCGCCGTCAATGCCGCTGATGTTTGAAAAGGCGGACAGCGCTTTTTCAATACTCTCTTTGCCTTGTTCTTTAAGCGCATTGCCCAGAGCCGTTGCTGCCGAGTCGGCGAGCGACGGATTTTGAGAAAAAATAATGGCCGCGTCCGCTTTTCCGAAACTGACGGACGGGCCTACCGTTCCGGAAGAGGTGCAGATGCCGATGATTTTATCAGACGGGGCAAGAGAAAAACCGAGATTTTGAACGCTGCCGGCGCCGGCATAAACGCCGATGACGACCGGCCGGTCCGTTTTATTATAAACCGCGATATCGCCGCCGTTATCGACCAGCGCAAACGAAGCGCCGCACATTTTCATTTTTTCAACAGCCGCCCCGGCAATCGTTCCCGCAACAGTGCTCATCGGCCCGATATCAAACGTATTGCCGGCCTGAATCATTTTTCGGATCAGCGGCGGCGCGGTTTCATCCATATCGTAAGCTTCGAAGGTCGCTTCAAAAAAAGGATCATGCGCGATGTAATCTTCGATAATCAGGCGGCACTTGATGATTTCCGTTTTCGCGGCGTCAATATATTCAGCTTTATCCGCTAAAATCGTAACAATCGTTTGCTTAAACTGAAAATGCGCTTTTTGATACATAGTAAAAAGAAATCGGAAAAAATCCGATTTTTGAAAGGTTAAATCTTGGAGCGAAGCTTGTCCATACGGCCGACCGCTTCATTGATGCGGTCAACTTCTTTGGTGAGCGCGAATCGGATGTAACCTTCTCCGGCGCTGCCGAAGCCGACGCCCGGCGTTGCGACAATTCCGGCTTCTTCCAAAAGAAGCTGAGCAAAATCCATGGACTTGGTGTGTTCCGGAACCGGACACCAGAGATAGAATGTCGCTTTCTGCGGCTTGACTTCTAAACCGATAGAAGCCAAACCTTTTACAAGAACGTCACGTCTTTCCTGATAAATTTCATTCATGTCAGAAACACATTGCTGCGAGGATGTCAGCGCGGTAATGCCCGCGCGCTGAACGGCGTCAAAAACACCCGAGTCGATATTGGCTTTAACTTTTCCGAATCCGGCAATCATTTCTTTGTTGCCGACAGCAAACGCGAGACGCCAGCCGGTCATGTTGTAGGTTTTAGACATCGAATAAAGCTCAATGCCCAAATCCGCCGCGCCGTCGACTTCTAAAAAGCTCGGCGCTTTATAGCCGTCATAAACCATTTCCGAATAAGCGTTGTCATGAACGACAAGAATATCGTTTTCCTTAGCGAATTCAACGGTTTCTTCAAAGAATTTTTTATCGGCAACAGCACCGGTCGGATTATTCGGATAGTTGATGAACATCATTTTCGTCTTATTAAGAACCTCTTTCGGAATAGCTTCATAGTCCGGAAGAAAATCGTTTTCTCCGCGAAGCGGCATATCATAGGGAACGCCGCCCGCGAATTTCGTGCCGATAGAATAAACAGGATAACCGGGGTTCGGGCAAAGAACAACGTCGCCCGGATTTACAAATGCGAACGGGATGTGGGCGACGCCTTCTTTAGAACCGATCAAGGAGAGCACTTGCGTTTTTGGATCTAATTGAAGACCGCGGGTGTCTTTGCACCACTTTGCGGCGGCTTCGCGGAATGACATTAAGCCGACATAAGACGGATATTGGTGGTTTCTCGGATCGGCGGCGGCTTGAATCATGGCGTCGACGATGTGTTTCGGTGTCGGCCTGTCCGGATCGCCGACACCCAAGTCAATGACATCGACGCCTTTGTTGATCAAAGCTTGTTTGGAGTCGTCAATCGAAGCAAAAAGGTAAGGCGGAAGCATTTCGATTCGTTCTGCGTATTTCATGGAAAAATCACTCTTTAAGACTGAAATGAAATTATTAAAAATTATGAGAGACTGGAAGTGAATTTATTTAATAATATAATTTGAAATCCGTTTTCGTCTTTTTTGGTAGGAGATTCATTATTTAATATTTTGCGCCCCGCTCTCCGCTTCGAAGCGGCCGGAAACAAAAAACGTTTTGAAAACGGAATCGGCAGCTAAATCAATAAATGACAAAACGATATAAACCCGCCCGAAAAACAATGAAAACAAATCAAAATAAAAAAGACAGATCGGCGTCTGCCGTTATAATGAAACTCTTGGCGCTCCGGCTTTTCATGATACAGAAACGGTTTCGCCGTTTTTCAAATCAACAAATGTAACGCTGCCGTTACTGTGAAACGTCACATCAATTCCGTCTTTTCTGAGCTGCGCCGTGAATTCCTCTTTTTGCGCGGGCGTCATGCCGGAAATATAGGATGACAGAAAAGGACCCGCCATACTCATACCGTTTGAAGAGAGAAGGGATTCCATGTCCGTTACGTTGCCGGACTCCGCGGCGGCAAGAAGAGACTCCGCATTGGCACTGCTGCTGAAACTGTTCGCAAAAGCCATGAGAGCGGCAAGGTCATCGGCGGAAAGGTTAGAAGTGCCGCTGTCAGCGCCGGCCGCGGCAAGAAGCGCCGCGTAATCGATACCGCCGGAACCGCCTACAGCCGAGAGAACGCCGGCGATGTCAACACCACTGAGATCAGCGTCGCCGCTGCTGCCGGCGATGGCGAGAAGCGCTTCGTAATCAGGCGTGCTGCCGTTGCCGCCCGACGCGGCAAGAAGTGTAGCGTACTCATCATCGCTGACGGAAGTGCCGGCAGCGGCGAGAAGCGCGTCAATATCAACATTACCGCCGCTGCCGCCCGACGCGGCAAGAAGCGCCGCGAGGTCGGCGTCACTGACGGCTGACGAATTATTTTCCGAGGCGTTGTTTTCACCGGCGTCGGAAGCATTGCTTTCATCATCTGAATCGCCGAGACACCCTGAAAAAGCAGCGGCTAAAATCAGCCCCGCTAAAATCATTAATTTGACTGTTGCCTTCAAAATATTCCCCTCAATCCTATTCCATAAACCAAAAAATTTACGGAGAAAATATGAAACTTGAAAGAATTTCTCTGCAAAAAAAAAAGAAATTCAGAATAATAAAACGCAAAATTATATATAAACTCATTTCAAAAACAGAGGAAAAACGGAACAAAGAATTATTTAAGAATGGAAAACATACAAACAGCGGTGAGAATGAATGCGCCATGTCATGGAAATGGTGGGCAATGCCCGTGTCGTGATCGAAAACGGAAAAGTGACGGAAGTCTCCGACCCTGTTATTTCGTGGTGCCCCCTTTTTGAAAAAGCCCGCGGCATGAAAGAAATAACGCCGGAAAAAATTAAGGAAAACATGGAATTCCGTATTGAAAAATTCGGTTTGTTCACGTCCGGCCGCCTGTTGGATGATTTTGAAGATTTTGTCGGTTTCGGCGCGTCCGAAACAATGATGTCGGGGCTTCAGCATGGAATCATTGACGCGTCCGTCAGTGTCTGCGACGGCGCAGGGACCGTGATTACAAACAATCCGTCCCTTGTTCAAGGCATGGGCGCCAGAATGTCCGGACTTGTCGAAACTTCGCCGATTCCCGAGACGATACAAAAAATTAAAGACCGAAACGGCATCGTTTTAGATGAAAAGACGGCCGCCATTGATCCGCTTGCCGGTGCCGAAAAAGCGGCCGAACTCGGCTGTAAAAAAATCGCCGTGACGGCGGCAGACGCAAAAACGGCGGCCGAGATCAGAAATTTGGAAAAACGGATATCGGATGTTCAGTTTATCATCATCGCCGTTCATACAACAGGACTGCCCGGCGAAGCGGCAAAAATAATGGCGGAAAATGCCGATATCGTGACGCTTTGCGCTTCCCGCCGTTTAAGAGAACTTAAGCCGCTGCTTCAGGTCGGCACGTCCGTTCCGCTGATTGCGCTGACGCAAAACGGTAAAGAATTGCTGCTGGAACGCGCGAAATATGTCGGCGGCTCCTTGCTGGTCAACACAATGCCGCTGCCGTATCTGCCGGAACAAAAACAGCCGAAATAAAAATGCCGGAAACAGCGGGAGACAGCAATGGACCCAAACAATGTTTTTGACGTTATCGTTGTCGGCGGCGGTCCGACCGGATCGACGGCGGCCCGATACGCGAAATTGAATGGCATTGACCGCGTCCTCGTGATTGAAGAAAATTCAAGCGTCGGATCACCCGTTCAATGCGCCGGTCTCCTCAGCGCGGCCGCCCTGCGTGAAACGGATATGGAGCCGGATGCCTCTTTTGTTTTAAATTCTGTCAAAGGCGCCGATGTGTATCCGCCGTCCGGAAAACGGATGCGGATCATCGGAAAAGAAATAAAAGCGTATGTTGTCTCCCGGAAAATGTTTGACAGGCAATTGGCTGCAAAAGCCGCCGAAACAGGCGCCGAGTATTTACTAAAAGCGCAGGCGGTCGGATTAGAAGACACCGTTTTAGCCAACGGCTTGAAATACAAAGCTTTGAAAATCCGGCACGAAGGCGCGTTAAAAACGTTATACACGAAAGTTATCATCGCGGCGGACGGCGTACGAAGCCGGACAGCAAAATCCGCCGGTTTGAAGCCGTGTGAAAAAGTGCTTTCCGGAATCCAATTTGAAATGAATTATAAATCAAACGACTCGGAATTTGTCGAAATTTTTGCGGGGCAGGAAGCTCCGGGATTTTTCGCGTGGTCGATTCCGGTTTCAAAAACGGTTTCAAGAATAGGGCTTGCGGTTGACCCGAAACGAATTCAAAAAGATCAGACTCAAAACATTTCAGCCTGCGATTACCTGAACCTTCTGCTTTTGAATCCTGTCATCAAAGAAAAAATAAATCCCGGAATTTTAGATTTCGTTGTCGGCGGCATTCCGATTCGGGTGATGGAAAAAACATACGCGGTCGGATTAATGGTTGTCGGAGACGCGGCCGGCCAATGCAAGCCGATTTCCGGCGGCGGCGTTTATACAGGCGCGGTCGCGGCCAAAATCGCGGCGAAAGTCGCGGCGGAAGCGATTGAAAAAAATGATTTTTCGGAAAAGAAAATGTCGGAATATGAAAAGCGGTGGAAGAAAGAATTCGGCCGGGAACTTGAAATCGGAACGCACGCGCATGATTATCGGATGAAATTAACCGATAAAGAAATGAACGAATTATTTGACACCCTGAATGACCCCGAGATTTTGGATCTCATCGCAAAATACGGCGACATGGACCGCCCGTCCGTTTTAATTCAAAAACTCATGCTTTCCAAACATTCTTTGAAAATGGCGAAGCTGTTCGGGACTTTTATTAAAACGCTCTTATAACTTAAAATGTCATTTGGAGCCAAAAACAGATAGCGTTGGAAGATATCTTTTTGAAGCATGAATATTTATTGAATCGTTATATTTCTATAAATATGACAAAAAATAAAAATTTTAAATTTATCTTTTATTTCTTTTAATTTTGACTGTCAGCGTTTGCGGCTGTATCGCGGACATAAAGAAATCGGATTTTAATGAGATCGGTATCGATGAATCGGAAAAAGAAAATTCGGATGAGCCGTATATCAATGTCAGCATGTCTTGTTCACAGTATTCCGGAAATGTCAGCTGCGGCATCGATTATTGGATTTATGACAATTATGAAATTGATGAATCTAATATAACAGCTGTAATTGACGGAAATAAAATTATGGTCACTCTTCCGGCAAAACAAAAAGAAGGCGCAGAATTATCGAGTTACCGCCTCCATGATTCGATATCATTAAAAATCGGTGAAAGAGACTCTTTTGAAGAGGATAAAATCTATTCCGTGATATTAGAAAATAATACGGAAATCGGAACATTTAGTTTTGAAAATGGAGAATTGTACAGTTTTACACCGTGTTTTGTCCAAGGCATTAAAATAAAAACGGACGGAAATAAAATAATCGCTGCCGCTCAAACGGGAATCGGTGTCGAACCGATATTCAGCATTGATGAAAAAAACGCAACGGTCTCCGGAACATTTGAAAATAATGTTTATACCATTAAGCTTTCCGAAAAAAAACCGGATTATAAAGGCGCATATCCCTTACCACTGATTATTTCATCTCATGAATTTGAAATTGCGGACGCTGATGAATTGAAAAACGGGAAATATGATGTCAGAATCAATGACATGGAGGCTTCGTTTATTATCAGAAGCGGAAATGTTGTCAGAATTTACAACAGCGGAGAATATTGGACGGTTGACTGAAAAAAAGAGACTTGGGATTTATTTCAGTCTCAAAAGCCTCATTGAATTCAAAACCGCAATCAACGTCACGCCGACATCGGCGAAAACAGCTTCCCACATGGCGGCGATACCGAAAACGCCGAGAAGCATGAAAAGAAGTTTGACGCCGAGCGCGAGAACGATATTTTGATAAACGATTTTTTTTGTCTGTTTCGCGATGTCAAAAGCGTCTGCCAATTGTCCGGGGCCGCCTGTCATGAGAACGATATCCGCCGCTTCAACTGCCGCGTCGGACCCGATGCCGCCGACAGCAATGCCGATATCGGCGCGCGTGAGCGCCGGCGCGTCATTCATGCCGTCGCCGACAAAAGCTGTTTTCGCTTTCGGGTCGCCGGATTTGGTCTGCGCTTCGACTTCTTCAAGTGCTTCCACTTTTTGGTGCGGCAGCCTTTCCGTGTAAACGGCGTCCAAACCGAGATCGGCTGCAAAAGCGCGTCCGATTTTATCCGAATCTCCCGTCACCATAACTGTTTTTTTGACGCCGAATCGTTTTAAGCGGGACAGAGCGTCTTTACTGCCCGGTTTGACAACATCTGAAATCGCGATTCTTCCGGCAAAGACGCCGTTGACAGCGACATAAATGTGTGTTTCCGTGTCAGCGGCCGCGCCGGAGGACGGCGGATCTGAAACAATGATCTTCTCCTGCGCCATCAGTTTCATGTTACCGACAACGATTGTTTTTCCGCCGCAAACGGCTTTGACGCCGAGACCCGCATATTCCGTGTGTTCGGAAATTAAAGAAGCATCGGCCAAGCCGGCGGTTTCATTCTCTGCTGCCGCGCGAACAATGGAAGACGCAATCGGATGATTTGAAAAAGATTCCGCCGCAGCGCTGAATTTCAGAATTTCCTTCTCAGAATAAACCGAATTTTCCGGCAGATCAATTCGGACAAGATCAAAAACGCCTTTTGAAAGCGTTCCGGTTTTGTCGAAAATAACGGTTTTGACTTGCGTCAGCCCTTCCAGATAATGGCCGCCTTTGACAAGAACGCCCTTTTTGGACGCGGCGCCGATGCCGCCGAAATAACTGAGCGGAATAGAAATCACAAGCGCACAGGGGCATGATATAACAAGGAAAACCAAGCCGCGGTAGATCCATTCTTCAAAAGCGGCATCGGGAAGGAGAAGCGGCGGGACCGCGGCAATCAAAACGGCCGCCAATATCACCATCGGCGTATAGTATTTAGAAAAACGCGTGATGAATTTCTCCGTCGGGGCTTTTTTGGAAGCGGCGTTTTCAATCAAATCTAAAATTTTGGAAGCGGTTGACTGCTCAAATGACTTTTCAACGCGGACCGTCAAGGTCCCGCTTTTGTTAATGCTTCCGGACAGAACAGTATCGCCTTCATGAACGGCTCTCGGAACGGATTCGCCGGTCAGCGCCGATGTGTCCATAAAAGAATTTCCGGAGAGGATGACGCCGTCGAGCGGTGTTTTTTCGCCGGGCTGAATAAGAATGATATCGCCGACAGCGACATTATAAGGAGAAAGGGTTTCAAAACGGCCGTCAGAACGGACTCTGCGAGCGTAATCCGGACGGATATCCATGATTTCAGAGATGGATTTACGGGACCGATTGACAGCCGCTTCCTGAAAGATTTCGCCGATCTGATAAAAAAGCATGACGGCAACGGCTTCCGTAAATTCACCGATTGCGAATGCGCCGAGTGTCGCAATCGTCATCAGAAAATTTTCATCAAAAAACAAACGCCGAAAGATTCCCGAAACGGCTTTGTAGACGACATCGCCGCCGATGATAAAATAAGCGGCGATAAAAACGATAGACTCGACAGGCGCCAAATGTGCAATTTCAAGAGCTGAAAAAAACGGAATTTCCGTGTTGTGAGAAACATGAAGCAAAATGCCGGCCAGATACACAAAAACGCCGAAGAGGATCCGAACCGCTCTTTTCTTATCCGAATATCGGAAAAAAGAGAAACGGCTTGTTTTGGCATCTCGGTGACGCGTTTCATTTTCAGCAGATAAAGAAATACAGCCGCCGCCGGAACAGGAAGAAGAAGGAGAACAGGAAGAAGAAAGAGAAAAAGAAGGGGAAGAAGGAGAAGAAGCGGCATTTGAGGAAAAATCCCTTCGCGCTTTTTTTTCAGAAACAATAACATTCGGCTCGATCATATGAACGATTTTTTCGATTTTCGGCTGAATATCATCGTCTTTTAAAAGTTCAACCGTAAGAGCGGCGGTCGCGAAGCTGACCGAAGCCGATGAAACGCCGTCCAGCTTTCCGATGGCGGTTTCGATTTTTGCCGCGCAGTTGGCGCAGCCTAACCCTTCCAAATTATATTCTTTTTTGATCATAAACACACCAAAGAAATGCGTATGAAAAATTGCATCTGTTTTTCATAAACTTATGAATTTTAATTTAAAAAGTATTACGAATTGTTAAATAAAACGGTTAGTATTTAAAAATACCCCATACAAGTATGAAAAATCACATACAGAAGTAACACGAATACGATATAAAAAAATAATAAAACGAAAAGACCGGAAAAAATGAAAAAGAATCGAAAAGAAGAAAAAAATGGAAAAAAAGGAAGGGAGAAATCATCTTCCCAATTGAGCGTGCGCGCGTGCCAAGTGACCGGATGCCTGCGCCGCGATGAGAGAGATTTCGCCCGCCAAAACGGCAACCGCGACAATCTCGGATAAAGCAAGCGCGTTTTCACCGGGAACGGCGCCCGCGCCGGCGATACCGAGAAGCTTCAGGCATTCCTGCTGCGTTGCGATGGACGTGCCGCCGCCGACGGTTCCGACTTCCACCGCCGGCAGCGTCACGGAACAGATAAGGTCACCGTTGGCGGCCGGATCCATTTCAGTAATGCAGAGACTGCCTTCAACAACGTGCGCCGGATCTTGCCCGCAGGCCAGGAAAACCGCCGCGATGATGTTGGCGGCATGAGCGTTAAAACCGAGAGCGCCCGCGCGCATTGAGCCGATAAGATTTTTGCGGTAATTGACATCAAACATGGATTCCGCCGTGCATTTGAGCGTTTCTTCAATAAATGAAGCGGAGAGACGGGCTTCTGCGATAACGGTTTTGCCGCGCCCGAGAATCGCGTTAATTGCCGTCGGTTTTTTGTCAGTGCACATGTTTCCGGAAAGAGAAACGCAAGCGACGCCTTTTTCATCGGCGATGAACTTGGTAATCGCTTCTGACGCGATTGTAATCATATTCATGCCCATGGCGTCTTTGGTATCAAAGCCGAGGCGGAGATGAACGTTATTTCCGCTGACAAACGGCCGAGCTTCCAAAAGTTCGCCAAAGCGCGTGGTCGCGTCCGCCGTGTTCTTGATTTGAATAAAAGTTTCGGGAAGCAGCAGCCAATCGTAGAAAGCTTTGGTTTCTTCCAAACTGCCGAATTTGAAAACCGGCGCGCGTGTCATCATATTTTGAAAAACGCGGACGACTGCGCCGCCGGATTTTGTAATAATAGAACAGCCGCGGTTAACGCTTGCCACCAGCGCGCCTTCCGTTGTCGCAAGCGGCAAATAATAATTTCCGTCGGCGTATTCGCCGTTGATTTTAATTTCACCGGCAACGCCGAGCGGGATCTGAACGGCGCCGATCAAATTTTCAATATTCTTTTTAGCAACCGCTTCGGTGTCAAAAGTATAAGTTGAAATATGGTCAAAAAAAACATTTTCTTTGGCTTCCAAATAAGCGCGGCGGAGTTTAGCCGAACCGTCTTTGTCTGCGTGCTCTTCGATTTTGCGAAGCGAAATGTCGCCAAGAAGCATCTTCTCAAGAAGTGCCTTTTCATCGGCCGTCAATTTTTCTGTTGTGGACATGAATATCAATCTCCGGATACAAACGATTAGAATATGAATAATAAATAAAAGATAGGCGGTGTTTGGCTGCTGCGGTTTTCTGAATCGTTTTAAAAAATGCCTGAAAAGAATCAAACATACATGATCAATTGACCTTCTTCAGTATATTCAAGCAATGTGTTTGTCAGTTCTTTGGTCGTGATAATTTCCGTTCCGAAAATCATTTCATCCGGCGCCATACCGATGATGGAAGCCGCTAATTCGCAGCATTTGATTTTGACGCCGAGATCTAAACATTCCTGAATTTTCGCGTCATAATTTTGAGTGCCGACTTTATTCTTTTTTGTCAGAACGGCCCCCATCGGCCCCCAAATAAGGATCGTGGTCTCAAGTCCTCTTTTCCGGTAACAGCGCGCAAAACGCAAAGCGTGCTGAGGCGCTGTGCTTTCATATACCATATCATTGAGTAATATCAAAACTTTTGTAACTTTAGGCATGAAGGACCTCTTGTCAATGAATAATCGTGCGAAACGAATTCAACTTTCTCAAACTTCTATTTAAAGATAACCCAAAAATCGAACAGATTCATATAAAATAAAATGATGAATAAACCAAATCAATGACAAATCAAGCGCATTCTTAACTTCAGTTTCAAAAAAATGAAAAAAAGTATGAGACCAACAGCCGTTTGATATCAAAAATAACAAAAATAAAAAATGAGAACTGTTGAGTAAAAATATAAAGATTTTAAAGATAAATCGTTTTTTTGAACAGAATTTGATTGTTGGAAGCATCAATAACTGTCAGCTCGGCGGACTCGCCCGCCTCAAGAAGATTTCGAGTCGGCTTTTTTGTGCTTGCGGAAACAGGATACATCAATACCGCGGATTTACCGCTTTCAACGCCGCCGATTAGAAGGGATTCACCGATAACGAACGATTTATTCTTGTAATGCGATAAATCAGCTTCTGATTGGTTGAATAAGATTTTGACGCTTGACATTTGGAGCGGTGCGCCGCCCGCATGTTCCAGCCGAACGGCTTTGTACTGAGCGCTGCCGATTGCAACGGTTTCAACGCGGGCGGTCAGGCTGACCGGCTGAGACGGCGCCGTAAATTCATAGCTTAAAACTTCCGTCGCCAAATAACCGGCCATGACAACCGTGATTGCAAGAAGCAGCAAAACGCCGACAACCGGAGAGATCCCGCTGTTATCGGAAAGAAAATTAAATTTTTTGATGACACCCATATTTATTCCTCATAAAGAAAAACAAAAAGGAACAGAAATATGTTTTTAAATTAAATCAAAAACAATAAAATCCAAAAAACGGATACCGACCGATTAAAAAACTCAGGATGCAAAACAAATAAATTAAAATTGATAAAAAACAAGGAAGAACAAATAAAAATAAGAAGCAATGGATTTATTTCATTGCTCAGTTGGTTTTAAATGGGCAAACTTAAGAATATTGTGAAAAGCCAAAGACAAAAACAAACACATCCAAGAGATAACCAATAACACTCTGCAGACGGCGATTCTTGATCATATACTTTTTTTATTGCCGATACCAAAAGATGCGGGGCCATAAACGCAAATAAAAGGGATAAAATCCCAAACACTCCGAATAAGATTTCAACAGTCATTAGGATTCTTCGAAATTATGAATAAAAACAGTTCCGCTGTTGTACATTATCGTCGGGACTGCGAGGGTAATTATAATAAACTCTGAAATTGAAAGGAAAGTACTAAGAAGAACGCCGCTTCCGATTTTTTCAACCCTTCAGTGCGAGGGGGGACAAAAGAAATAAATCAAGAGATGATTACATTGAAATACGCACCAGTCGACTCATCGAAGAATATAGAAAAAATGCGCCGCATTTAAATATCGCAATATCAAAAAAGAGGCGATTTTAATATACGGCGGCAAATAATTATTTTTTTGAGAAACAGCAACAGAAGATAGTCACCGCATTTTGACAAAAAAATGTAAAAATTAAATAATTTTTAAAAAATGTAAAAACCGGAGAATTCAGGCTCCCGTCCCTTTTTTTTAATTTTGGTCGGAAATGCGAGGGGTGGGAGTTGAACCCACGAATCCCTTCGGAACCGGATCTTAAGTCCGGCGCCTTTGACCACTCGACAACCCTCGCACACGGTTTAAAAAAAGTTTTATAAAAACAAATTAAGCAACGTATAATCATAACGATTATATTTAAAGGTTGTTCCTAAAGTTTGTTTTCATCCGGCTGAAAAAACATGAATTAAATAACGGACGCGCCCAATATATTTTTCATATGACTGAGGGCAAACCTGTGGCCTTCGGGATTAAAGCTCACGACACCCTTTTCACAAATAAACAGAGTGTAGCCGAGATTGTAAGCGTCAACCGCCGTATGCAGCACACAAATATCGGTACAGACGCCGGTCAGATAGAGGTCGGTAATGCCGCGTTCGCGGAGCTTGATATCCAAATGCGTTCCGGCAAACGCGGAATAGCGGCATTTATCCGAGCGGATAAGCAGATCTTCCGGAACTTTA
Source organism: Candidatus Methanimicrococcus odontotermitis (assembly GCA_031286065.1). Taxonomy (GTDB): domain Archaea; phylum Halobacteriota; class Methanosarcinia; order Methanosarcinales; family Methanosarcinaceae; genus Methanimicrococcus; species Methanimicrococcus odontotermitis. The sequence continues at coordinate 25,362 of JAITUZ010000058.1, forward strand.
CGGACAGCTTCGCGTGTTTTACCGTATAATTCCGATCCGGCCGTACCTTCAATACAGTGGGCCGGAAAAAGGCGATATTCAGGACTTCGCCGATCATTTTTTTGATGATTATCTGAGGCAATCACCACGAAATTTCCGTCTTTTGAAAAATCCGCGGCCGCCGCGGCAATATAATCATCTGCTTCCTGTGCGGGCTGACCGCATGTCAGCGCACCGCCGTCAGCGACAAAATCATTAACATAGTCAATTATTACCAATGCTTTCATTGTAAAACTTCCTTTTTGAACGATTAAGAAATAATTATCAGTATTATTAAATCAGCTTATCTGACCCGTCTTTTTTGAGAGAGGCATTGAGGGTTGGGTTTAGCAAACGCGCTACCGCCGACGCGGCTTGTCCGTGTGAGATGCAGCCGTCTCCGGGCGGCAGGTTTTTGTGCGTCAGCAAATCAATACCGTTCTCTTTTAATATTTTCGCCAAAACAGTCACGATGTAATCATTATTGGCCACGCCCCCTGACAGACAAACGGCGCGGATTCCTGACGCACGAATATTCTTCAAAACCATTTGCCCGATTCCTTCTGCAAAAGCATGAACGAAGACCGCCGCCAATTGATTTGAAGAAAAGCGAGAAGTTGTCCCTTTGATGACTTCGGCGTAAAGTTCGTAAAGCAGCGCGGAAGTATCCAAGACGCACCGCCCGCTTCCGTCGGAAGAGTGTTTCAGAACCGGCTTGAAATCAGACGGACCCGTCAAATCCGACAGGTCTTCCGACTCCGCAATCCCGTGATAAGCGGCGGATTCTAAAAGCATTGCCGGCTCGCCGTCAAAAGTCCGCTCGCCGCAAAGCCCGAGAAGTGCCGCGGCAGCGTCCAAAACACGGCCGGAACTGCTTGAGACGGAAACATTAAAGTTAGATTTCAATTGCGCTAAAACAATTTGAGCCTCATCTTCCCCCCGCGGAAAAAACAGATTCAGAGACAGCAAATCGTCCTCAAAAAGCGTGCCGTCCAAAAGATAAGGAAAGAGCATGCCAAAAACCAGCCGCGCCGGAAATTTCGTTGCCGAATCTCCGCCCGCCATCGGCTGCGGCGCAAGCGAGGATAAGCGGACATAATCGGTATAAGTGCATTTTAAAATCTCGCCGCCCCAAACTGTTTGATCATCGCCGTAGCCGACGCCGTCAAGCGCGATTCCGAGAACTTCCGAATCAAGCGGCAGCTGATTGTCCGCCATGACGGAACAAATATGCGCATGATGATGCTGAATTCGAAAAAGTTCCGCTTTTTCTTTTGAAGCGTACGTTTCAGTGAAGGCTTCAGCGTACGCTTCGGCGAAACGTGTTGTGTTAAAATCGGGATGCAGATCACAGGCGATTTTCTCTGGGCGAATGCCTGTCAGCTTCTGAAGCGTTTCAAAGGCTTCTTCGTGGTAAGCGGCTGTCTGCAGATGTTTTGTATTTCCGATGTATTGAGATAAAAAAATATTGCCGTCTTTAGCGAATGATAAAGTGTTATTCATCTCGGCGCCGACGCCGGCAACGCCGATCGGATGGGAAAACGGCAAACGGATCCTTTCGGGAACAAAACCGCGCGACCGGCGCAAAAAGACAGGCGCGTCATTGACAAAGCGAATCACTGTATCATCCGTCCGGTTTTGAATCAGCCGATTGTGAAAAAGGAAATAATCCGCGATATCGGAAAGCTTGGAAAAGGCACCGTCGTTGTCAATCACCATCGGCAGTCCGGGAAGATTGGCAGATGTCATGACAACGGCATCCGTCTTCAAATTATGAAATAAGACATGATGCGCCGCCGAATAAGGAAGCATCAAACCCAAATTATGCAATTTCGGCGCAACGGACGGCGCCAATGAATAAGAATCGGATTTGTTGCAGACAACAATCGGCCGGCGCATATTTTCAAGAAGAGAAAGTTCTTTGCCGCCGGCATTTCGAATTTGAGTGTGATTGGAAGCGGCGGCTGTGTTTCTGACCATAACGGCAAAAGGCTGCGCCGGTCTTTTCAGGCGTTTGCGCAAAAGACGGACGGCCTCTTCAGAAAAGGCATCGCAGACCAGATGAAAACCGCCGTCCCCTTTCAGCGCAACGATCAAACCGTTATCAATGGCTTTTGCCGCTTCTTTCAAAGCTTCGCCGCCCGAAGCAATGACAACGGTTTCTCGGCCGCCGTCTGAATTTTTGATTTCCTTTTCCGCCGATTTTTCAAATGTATGAATCGGACCGCAGGCCGGACAGCAAACCGGCTGCGCATGATAACGGCGGTCATTCACATCCGCGTATTCTTTCAAACACGCGTCACAAAGCGGAAAATCGTCCATGACCGTATTTTTTCGGTCATACGGAAGGGTTTTCACGGTTGTGTAACGCGGACCGCAATTCGTGCATACCGTAAACGGATACAAATATCTGCGGTTTTTTGGAGATTGGATATCGGACAGGCATTCCGGACAAACGGCCGTATCCGGCGGAATAATGGAATTTCCCGAGTCGCCGGATTCGCTTTCTAAAATTAAAAAAACGTTTTTAAAATCACTTTCTTTTTCCGGCAAATCAATAATATCCAATTCATCAATTCGGGAAAGCGGCGGATTTTCCGAGATCAAATCCGATAAAAACAGATCTAAATTTTCAACGCTACCCGCCGCAGTAATTTGAACGGCGTTTCCGAGATTGATGACATGACCTGAAATGCGGTTTGCGGCCGCTGTCCGGTAAACGAAAGGGCGAAAACCGACACCTTGGACAACACCTTTGACAAGCAGCTTTTTAACCGGCATTTTAACACCAATTCAAGAATTCATAAATTCACACAATTTAAATCTTTTCGGATTTCTTCAAGCACCAAAGAAATGAGACGGTCAACTGCTGCCGTAACTTCAGGACTCATCTCTGTTGTCAAATTGACTTCATCGGGATGTTTTTGAATTTCAACGCCGTAAACGATGATTTCAGGCAAGCCTTGGACTTCGCGGGCAATTCCGAGAACGGTCGGAACGGAAACATCGTGAGACGACATCATTTTGCCGACACCTTCGCCGTCTAAAAGGTCTTCTCCTTTAATTCTCAAAACGGCGCCGAGGTTTTGATCACTTTTCAGCGCGTCCAGAATAATGATTTTATCAAAGCCTTCTAAAAAACAAAGCATATCCAAACCGGAAACGCCCGCGTCCAGAATATCAACGTTCAAAAGACAGGAAAGCGCGTCAGCCGGCAAACCCGTAAAACAGGAATCGGACAAGGGCGCGCCGTTTTTCAGCTTATCCTTCATTGCCGTCAGTTTTTCAACGGCGTGAATGCCGACACCGTCGTCTCCCATCCATAAATTACCGCATCCCATGATTCGAATTGTTTTTGAAAGGGTCATAAAATTCACCGCTGAATTAAATAAAGCGTCTCTATGAAATGAAATTATTTCAGTTCGTACGAAATAAAATTAATCAATATGATATAAAAGGGCTTCTGAAACGGATATATTAAAAAAAGATCGGGATGCCGTTGTAACAACACCCGAAAAGATCAAGAGCCGAAAACGCCGCTTGAAGAGATCAAGAGCCGAAAACGCCGCTTGAAAATAGAAAAGGAAAAAGAGGGTTTCCTTAAATTTTCCTTTTCAAGTTTAAACATTTAATGGTGTTCTTCTTCGTCAATGACTTGAACGACAGGGCTGTCCAAATACTCTTTACCGTCGATGAAAATTGATCTCCAGTACTTGAACACTTTGGCGTCGAATTCCAAAATGAAGGCGTGGCAAATCAATTCAAAGATAAAGAAATATGTTAAAGCCAAATGGAGCCAGCGGGCGAATTGAAGCCCGTTCATTTCCAAAATCGGAGAGATCCAGCCGAAGATGATCGTCAGCCAGTGGGCAATCGGAATACCGACGATATTCCAATCGACCTTATAAAGAACGATTCCGGTAATGAAAATTAAGAAGATACACATCCCTTCAACAACGATGAAAATTTTGAACATCGGGTGAAGTTTGGTCTTATAGTGCCCCGTCGCTTTGTTGTAGACGGTAAACTCGGGATATTTCTCCTGCTTTCCGAAGAAGTTGAGAATCATGCCTTTCAAACGGTAGAAATCTTCCTTGTTGAAGATATAACTGTAGTAGAAGTGCTTGATGACACCTTTGACGCCGCCTTCTTGCCAGCCGTGGGAAAGGATTCCGTACGGAACCAAAAACCAATTGGTCAGAATCAAGACGGGAACCATAACCATGTGCAAAACGCGCGCGTTATGGAATGTCATGATGTCCCAGCCGAAATAGATGTGCAGGCCGGTGAAGATCAAGATCAGCATGGCGATTGCGTGAAACGTATGCGTCCAGCGCTCAACCCAGTTATAACGTTCTACTGTTTTGGTTTTCTGTGCATTTGCTGACATTTAGAAAACCTCCTTTTCAGAATAATTCGTAGTCTCTCGGAGCATTCTTTCCTGTTGCGTCAATTGTGTGAACAGCACAAGCGATACACGGGTCGTAGGAACGGCCGACATGGAGAATGGCGACAGGGTTGGCGTAGTTTGCGCCGCCGATGTTGTCAACGCCTGAAATGGCATTGCCGACAAGTGCCTGTTCTAACGGGCTTGCGATTCCTTTTTCATCGCGGGGGCTGAAGTTCCATGTACTCGGGACGATGGCTTGGTAGTTTTTAGTTTTACCGGAGCTGTCAGCGGAAATCCAGTGACCGAGCGCGCCTCTGGGCGCTTCCCAAATACCCATGCCTTTGTTGTCTTTGGCCGCTCTCATGTCAAGCGGTTCTGCAAAGGCTCTTGCGGGGTCAATATCATTGAGGTAATCAACGATCTTGTGGGCGATGATGGCGGTCTCATGCATACGCGCAAGCATTCTGGTATAGACGTTTGCCGGAGACATGCCTGCTCCTGCGAATGCCTGAGCGAGACCGATGATAAGCGGGTCCTGAGCGACAATCAAGCGGGCGAGCGGACCGACTTCGGCGGCAATTCCGTCATAGCGCGGCGCTTTAAGCCAGCTGTATTTGTCGGTCGGACCGGCATCAAGATTGATTTTGTTCACATCCGACACCGGAACAGTGGTGCCGTCATACGGGTGTCTGGACGGGGTGTCGTCTTCATAGAAAGCGCACTGAGTGCTTTCCATAATCTTGGCTGTGTCAAGATCTTCAAATTTCAAGTTGCTTGCGCGGACAACGCCTGATGTCAGGAAACGCTCGCCTGTCGGACTTGCGGGGTTGTAACCGTCTTTGGTGCTGTCATAGAAAGCGCCGTAAGATAAGAAGCACATGTTCTTCGCGTCACTGTAACCGCCGAGTTTATCAAGTCTCAGACTGGCCGGAAGACCGAGAAGTTTCTCACCGACAAGTTCGGAGCCGAACGCCGCGAATAACTCAACATCTTTCCAACCGTTTTCTCTGGAAAAATCGTTGCCGGAAGATTTATTGATTAAGCCTGCGAGGTGGTCCGTCACGAATTTAACGGCCGCGGCGGGAGATTGAGCTTGGGACGTGTTGGCAATCCATGTGTCAAGCGGCACGCCGAGCGTGTAATTCTGAACGAATTCCATGACTTTCAAGTAGATTGCCGCAGATTTTGCAATATCTCCAAGGTCGGGTGTGCATGTCACGCCGCCCGGAACGGTAATGGCCTGGTGGGGCATTTTGCCGCCGAAAAGGGCAATGGCTTCCTGCAATCTCTTTTTCTCCGGAATCGCGTTCAAGTAACCGGAGCCGACAGGAACCGGCTGACCGTCGATTTTGTAGCTGAGCGGCGCGAATCTGCCGAGAAGTTCGTTCCAAACAGCCTGGCCCGTTGCGCCCAAATTAAGAGCGGAACCCGTTAAAACGTCTCTGTATCTCGGGTTGGCTAAATCGGGGCCGAATAAAATATAGATGTGAGTCGCGTGACTTGCAACGATATTTGCGGCCTGAATGAAGTTTCGGACAGCAAGCGCGTTTTGCGGAACACTTTCCGCAACCTGATAAAGGTCGTCAAGCGCGTTTGTCGCGGTCATTGAGTGGGAAATCGGACAAACACCGCAGATTCTGGCAACATGAAGGGCAGCGTCTCTGGGATCTTTGTTCTGAAGCATACGTTCAAAGCCGCGGAAAAGCATGCCGCTGCTCTGCGCGGAGGTGATGACACCGTTGCTGTCGACTTCAGCGGACACTCTCAGGTGACCTTCAATTCTTGTTAAGGGATCAACTGTAACTTTAACCATTTTTCATCACTTCTCCTTGTTAACTCTGCGGACAGCGTGCACGCCGGCTGCGACAACGGCAGCGCCGATTGCGAGGGCTGCGACAGTTCCGATATTGACGCCGAACAGAACGCCCGCGCTTTCTCTTTCAACATAGTAAGGCATGGAGCCGTTGGGGAAAACCGGTTCAACGCAAGCGATGCACGGGCCGCCGGCCTGCATACAAAGACTTGTGCCGTTGTTCCATTTTCTAAGGGCACAGTCGGAGTGGACGTACGGTGCTTTACAACCGACTTTCCACAAACATCCGCCTTCCGCGAATCGTTCGTCAAGAACGCCGCGGTCATAAAAGCCGCGTCTGGGACAATTGTCATGAAGCGTGTTGTTGGGCGGGTAGAAGACTTTGAGTCTGCCGTCGCCGTCAAGAAGACCGTCCATGTTGGCCAAATCAATCTTGCCGAGGAGAACAGCCGCGACGGTCAGGAAGAACCAGTCGGGGTGCGCCGGACATCCCGGAAGGTTGATAACGGGTTTATTAATACCGAGAACAGCGTTCATGCCGCCTTTGTTGGTTTCGGTTTGGTTGACGCCCATAAAGTCGCAATACTCTTTAACGTCAGAGTTCGTTACCGTGATACCGCCGTATGTCGCGCATGTACCGAGCGCGATAATCGCAGAAGCCTGCTTCGCACATTTCTCATAAATGCTCTTGAAAGTGTGCGTACCGATCATGTTGATTTTACCGGAGCCTTGCGGACCGTTTCCGATGGATCCTTCAACGACAAGGATATACCCGCCTTCTTTGACAAGTTCTTCCAATAAGATTTCGCCGTTTAAATCGGACGTTCCGGCCAATTTGCCGTCAACGAAGATGCCCTGCTGCGCCAAAAGCGTCTCATGATAAACCAAACTGACGTTTAATTCTTTGAGCGCGTCTGCGAATTCCGGATTGCTGCCGTTTAACGCGGATTCGGAACAGCCTGTACATTCTGCGCCGTGAAGCCAAAGAACTTTCGTCTCTTGGAATGCAGCCAACGCTTCCGTTAACTGGTTTCCGTAAAGCGAAACGAAAGAAGTTGCTCCAAGGGCAGCCACCGCCTTTAAGAAAGTGCGGCGATCAACCTTGAGGATATCAAGGTTTTTGAATTGTTCAATCATATTCAATTTTTCACTAGCCATTTGAAAACCCTCTACTGTAAACACTATTAAGTAGTAGCATCAGTCTATATTCGCAACGGTGTATATATACGTTGCCCATATTTTTAATTAAAAACCATGCAGAATTGAACGAAAAAATGACGGTTAAAAAACGTTTTTTTTCAAAAAAATTCAAACTTTTTTCGGATATGAATGAAAAAATATCTGCTTAAAACAACAAAAGATTCAGCGAATAAAAATGCGGCTCTGAATCCGCCGAACCGAACGGTTTAAATAAAAAAGAGAACGGACATAAAAAAGATAATGAAAGATTATGATAAAAGATTATGATGAAAGAGGAGAGTCGAGAAAGAAGATTTCAAAAGAACAGATTTATTTATAGGATGAAAGAAACGAAACAATTAATCTGTAAAATAAAATCATGACATGACTAGAAAAGTCAAAAACGGAAAAAAGAAAGGTGGAAAATATATGTGTATTGCAATTCCCGGAATAATTTCAAAAATCATTGATGAAAACAAAGCGGAAGTGAATTTCGGCGGCGTTTTCAGAGAAGTGAATTTGGACCTGCTCGGCGGCGCTTCTGAAGTCAGCATCGGCAGCCATGTTTTGGTTCATGTCGGCTACGCGATTTCAGTCATTACAGAAGAAGAAGCGCGTTTAACGACTGAAGCGTTTGACGAATTACTCGCCGCCAATGAAGCGTTTGACCGGCAAGCCGGCGCATAACGGGGATAACAATGACGAAAACAGATCCGTTCGTTAAAAATCCGGTAGAAGTCCAGAAAAAATTAATCGAAACCATCGCCGCCTCTCCGAAACCGGCGCGGATCATGCACATTTGCGGCACGCATGAACGCACGATCGCAAAATACGGCATCCGCAGTTTACTTCCGGACAGAATCGAAGTCCTCAGCGGTCCGGGATGTCCGGTTTGCGTTACGCCTGACGACGATATTGACACCGCGATTCTTTTGGCAAAAAGCGGATTGTCGGTTGTGACATTCGGCGATATGCTCCGCGTTCCGGGAACGGAAGAAAGTTTATTTGATGCCCGCGCCGAAGGCGCCGATGTCCGCATGGTTTATTCGATTGATGACGCCGTTAAGTTCGCCGAGGAAAATCCCGAAAAAGAAGTGGTTTTCTTCTCAATCGGCTTTGAAACAACCATCCCGACAACAGCCGCCGTCGTTCGCCGCGGTTTGCCGTCCAACTTCTCAATCTGCACGTCACTTAAACTCACGCCGCCGGCAATCCGCCTGCTCGTTCAGGATATCAATGTCGACGCTTTCATCGCGCCGGGACATGTTGCCGTGATTACAGGAACCGTGCCTTACGAGGAATTCGCGGCAAAAGGATATCCGATCGCCGTTGCCGGTTTTGAATCATACGACATTCTCCTCGGAATCAAAATGCTCTTGGATCAAATATCCGCCGGCACGGCTGTTGTTGAAAACGCTTACATGCGCGCCGTTAAAACGGAAGGAAATCCGATTGCGGTAAAAATGATGAATGAGGTTTTCGATGTCGTTGACGTTGAATGGCGGGGACTCGGAATCATTCCGAAATCCGGCTACCGTTTAAAAGAAAAATATAAAGATTACGACGCGTCCGTCAAATTCAAAAATATTTATGAAGAAAAATTAAGGGAACTTCGTGAAATCCGAAGCAAGAAAAAGAAAAACTGTATCTGCGCAGCCATCCTGACAGGAAAAGCAACGCCGGCAGATTGCCCAATGTTTGAAAAAGTCTGCAAACCGGCAAACCCGATCGGCCCGTGCATGGTCAGCGATGAAGGCATGTGCCACAGCTGGTATAAATACTGCCGTGATTAACGATACGGAGAAACGAAAATGCACGAATACTCCTTGGCGGTTGATTTAATGGAAAGCGTGCTGACGACGGCCAAAGAAAACAACGCAAAAGCCGTCAACCTCATCAGCGTGAAAGTCGGCAGGATCACTCACGTCAATCCGGCACAGCTTGAATTCTGCTTGAAATCCATCGGAGACGGAACGATCGCCGAAAACGCGTCTTATTCATTTGAATACATTGAGCCGGAAATCCGATGCGTATGCGGTTACGCCGGCAAGCCGAACGAGACGGCGGATGATTTGGATATGCTGGAATATTTGGTGTCTTTGGTCTGTCCGCTTTGCGGCAGAAATACGGAAGTCATCGGCGGAACGGAACTTGTCGTTGATTCGATAGATATTGATTAAAAAGCAAAACAAAAAAATAAGAACGAAAACAAAAGAAATAAAAACAGGAGGAAGGAAAATGTGGAATACTTTTTTAGCGACGGGACACATCATTAACATCGGCCATGATATTTTTAAAGAAAATCGAAAGCTGGCCGACAAAAATCGTGAAATGCTCAAAAAATCGGGTGTCTTCTCGGTCAATATCATGGGCGCCATCGGCTCCGGAAAAACAACATTGATTGAAGAAGCGATCAAAGCGCTCGGCGGGAAATATAAAGTCGCCGCGATTGCCGGCGATGTGATTGCCGATATGGACGCCGCCCGCTTTGAAAAACTCGGCGTTAAAACGATACCGGCCAATACGGGAAAAGAATGCCATTTGGACGCGCATATCGTAAATGAGCTGCTTAAAAAGAATGATTTAAACGGTTACGATATTTTATTCATTGAAAATGTCGGCAACCTGATTTGCCCGACGGATTTCGATTTGGGAGAAGATGTGAAAATCGTTATTGTCAGTGTCAGTGAAGGCGATGACATTATTTTAAAACACCCTGTCATTTTCAAAACATCCGACTTGGCTGTGATCAATAAAATCGATATTGCCGAAGCCGTCAGCGTGGATCCCGAAACGATGGTCCGCGATGTCAGATCTTTAAATGAGAAGATTCCGGTCCTTTTAACTTCTAAAAAGCAAGAAGAGACCGTTAAAAAATGGATAAAGACCATTGAAGACGCCATGCTTGAAAAAAAGCGAAATGAATAAAAAATCAATTTCCTGGGAAATATAAAATGGCGAAAGAAAACAAAATATCAATGGAACACGGCGCGGGCGGACAGCAAATGCAGTCGCTCATCGGTGAAATCATTTTAAAGAATTTCACGAATACAACAGCAGGCTCCGTCGGATTGGACGCGCTGGACGACGGCGCGACGATTGCGTTAGACCGCGATTTTTTGAATGCGAATAAAAGAGCGGAACTTGTTATGACGACGGACAGCCATGTCGTTAAACCGATATTCTTTCCGGGCGGCGACATCGGCAAAGTCGCTGTCTGCGGCGCAATCAACGACTTATCCGTTATGGGCGCGCTTCCGCTTGCGGTCAGCTGCGGCATGATTATTCCGGAAGGGTTCAGCATTTCGGATTTGGAGAAAGTTGTCCGTTCCATGAATGAGGCGCTTGCCGAAGCCGGCGTTCCGCTGATCACGGGAGATACGAAAACCGTAGAAGGAACAGCGTTAGACTCAATCATCATAAACGTTGCCGCAATCGGCATCTGCGATGCGCCTGTGCGTGACTGCGGCCTTCAAATCGGAGATAAAATTATCGTTTCCGGTTTTATTGCCGATCACGGCATGGCGCTTTTAACCAAGCGCGAAGGATTTGAATTCAATTCGGATTTAGAATCCGACACCGCTCCGCTTTGGAAAATGATTGAACCCATTTTATCTGTTCAAACGGCAGCCAAAGAAAAAGCTGTGACCGCCATGAAAGATCCGACGCGCGGCGGCGTTGCCGATTCATTGAATGAGATGGCTCAAAAAAGCGGTGTCGGCATTCGAATTTATGAAGAAAAGATACCGATTCGGGAAGCTGTTTTGATGTCGTGTGAAATGCTCGGGCTGGACCCGCTTGAAATCGCCAATGAAGGAAAAGCCGTCATCGGCGTCCGGCCGGAATGCGCGGCGGCTGTACTGGAACTTCTGAAAAGCCATCCGTACGGCAAAAACGCGGCGGTCATCGGCGAAGTTACGGAAGAAAAACCCGGAAAGGTCATTTTGGTCTCGGAACTTGGAAGCACCCGCTATATCGATGTGCCGACAGGCGACCCGATTCCCAGAGTTTGCTGAAAAAAAAAGAACAGAGGTGCTTATGTTGAAACAAGATAAATATGTCATAGTTTACGCAACTTTTCCGTCAAGAGAAATAATATTGAAAATATCGAAAAAACTGATCCAAAAAAAATTGGTTGTCTGCGCAAATATCGGCGAATGCAAATCAATATATACCTGGAACGGACGCGTTTATGAAGAAAATGAATTCACCGCGCTCTTAAAAACAAGAGCTGACAAGTGGAAAGCGGTCAAAAAATTCATTTCAAAAAAACACCCGTATGAAACGCCCGTGATTCTGAAACTCAAAATCGATAACTCCAACCGGGGTTTTGGAAAATGGATAAATGAAAGTTTGAGCGAATAATAAAAAAAGATGCCAAAAAATTATCGGCTCTTTTTTTATTAAATTTACAGATTTTGATTTTTAAATTAAATTTATGATTCTTATTTTGTATTAAATTTAAAATCTGATTCTTTTGATTAACTTTACGATTCTTATTTTGTATTAAATTTACAAATCAAGTTCTTTTCCTTTCGGATATTTTACACTGTAAACCAAATCGAAAACTTTCGTTTCGCCCGGCCGCATGTCATATTCCCATGTCACGACGCCGATGTCTTCTTGGTCGGCGGAAAACGGCGTCGATTCTTTAGAGACCTCGACAGTGATTTCTTTGTCGGAAGAAATCGGATATTGATCTTTTAAAATCATGCGCCCTGCCGTTGTACGGTTATTGCGGACCGTCAGCCGATAAGCGAACTTCTGCTTGATATCGTTTCCAAACAAACTCCGGCTGCTGAACTCTCTCAGTTTTTCGCGTTTTACGGCCACACGCCTGTCGGTTCCAAGAGTCAGCGACAATTTCTCTTGAGTTGAATCAGCGTTAATGAACGTTTCACCGAGAAAAGTCCCGTCATAGGAGAGATTCGCCGCGCCGCTGAGCAGATTTAAATTTTCCCAATCGGCGATTTCCGCAATTAAATACGTTTCAGAATCCAGTTTCGGGGCACTGTAATAAATAAAAGACGCGGGTGCCTCACTGCTTTTGAGCTCAATGCTTTGCTCTTTTCCGCTGCCTGGAACAGAATACGGCAAGCTGATATCATAAGTGACGTTCAACGGATTGTCAGACGCCGTCACGAAATCTTCCATGCTTCTTTTCAGAGTGACGAAATAAGCGCCGCCGGGCGCGTGATAGCCGATTGCGGCAGCGGCGGCGGAATCCAGCCAAACGTTTTCTTTGACCATGGCCGGATCAATCCTGCTGAAATAATCGAAGTCTGCGGCAGCGCCGTCAATCACATAAATCGGTTCGGAATATGAAGATTCGCCGTATTTGCTGCATTCTTCAGCAAAAATCACGTCTTCAGAAACTTCCTCCGCCGGATCGTACGAACGCTCGTACCGAGCCGAACGAATATTGATTTTTTGAGAGTTCGGCGGCTCGGCGAATTTTAAAAACAAGGCGTTAAAGTGAGGCGCGGTTTTTCCCATGCTCGGAACAGCTGTTGAAAGTGTCATTTTGACTTTCTCCCAATCAACGCCTGTTGTCTGACGGACTTTCGCTTTGGAAACGAATTTGATCGGACCGCCTTCAGCGGCTGCGCTGATGTCATGATACGGATACCATCCGGCATTGGCCGTATAGCATCGAATCGTCAAAACGCAGTCACAGTCGGCCGGCGAAGAAAGATTCAGTTTCAAAACGCCTGACGTTTTCGTGTTTTTCACGGATTCCGAATTAAACTGAGCCGACAAATCATTGATTCGGCCGCGGATCAAAACAGATTTTTCACGGTCTTCCAAAAGCGCGTTTTCCAACTCGACAGATTTCGTTTTGAAAAAATCCAGCGCCTTCATTAAATCATCCATATCGGCGCCTTTCTTCGGACCGGTGGTTTTCTTGACAATGCTTTCACGAAGAAGTTCCGACATTTTTTCATGGATACGGATTTCTGTGACGGTTTTTTCATATTCTTTTTGCTGAGCCTTAATTTCTTCTTTTATTTTTTCAGCCGCTTCACCCAAGGATTCACCTTTTAAATGATTCACAGAAAATTCAAAAGAAGAAACAACGACACCGTTTGTTGTTTGAATTTTGACGCTTTTTGGATCCGTGCTCGGGCTGAAACCGTCCACGTAAATTTCACTGCCGCCTTTGACAAGAGACACGGCCGCCGTATGCTTCAATTCGGCGCCGGAATAAAAAACAGCGGCTTCTTCGATTTTTGATGAAATCATATCATTTTTCATAATTATTGCCTCCGATAATTAAAACGGTTTATTTTACCTATTTTTTTCAGGGCTTTTTTTCTGTTCGCTTCAAAACCGCCTCATTGCCGGCGCAGACATTTATTGACGGCGTTTTTTGGCATTTCCAGCGGACAATGATAACGGAAAGACCCGCTTTTTTAATTTCTTCAGAACTCGCTTCATAAAGCAAATGCATTTTATCATTTAAAATATCTTTTGGGACAGAAACGTCAAAATCAAAAGAGTGAACCGTGTTCGGCTCAAAACGGCTCTCTGAGAGGACGGCGGCGCGGATCAAATTTTCCGGATCATAAACGCTCTGCCCGCCCGTCATTGCCGCCGCCGAATTCCGCATGACGTAAATAAGTACGGAACCCCCTTTTTCAGCGGCTTCGATCAAACTGAGCAAACCCGAATGGAAAAAGCCGAAATCACCGATGACGGCAATCGATTTTTTGCCGGCGGCAGAGCTGACACCCGAACCGATACCGATTCCGGCGCCGAGAGAAACGGCGGAATCCAATACAGAAAACGGTGAAACGATGCCGTACATGGAACAGCCGACATCGCCTGTCACCGGCAATTTTGTTTCTTCTTTCAATCGGCCGAGCATTTCATAAAAAAAAGGATAAAGGCAGCCGCCGCAAAAATAAGAGCTGTTGATCGGCCGCCTGAACGTTTCGATATCCGTTACAATCGGAACGGACGGAAGATCTGCATTTTCGATCGCGGATAAAAGATGCGCTTCGGCCGCGGCTCCAAACGGCAGATGTCCGGAACGCTTCCCGATAACGTTTCCAAAAATACAGATTTGATCTTCAATAACCGGCTCGGACTCTTCGGCGACCAAAACTGTTTTATGTTTTTCCAAAAATTTCCGGATTTGAGAAACCGGAAGCGGCGAAACAACGCCGAGCTTTAAAACAGAAATGTCCGCCGCCGCTGAAACATGAATATCATTGACGGATTTTAAAACGTTTTGAACACGAACGGAACAATATCCCGACGTGATGACGCCGATTTTTTTTGTTTCTTCTGTTTCCTTTGAACCGCCGTATTCGATCCGGCAAAAATCGGCGGCGGTTTTTGATAAAATTGAATCGTTGGCGTGATGAGAACGCTGACAGCGGCCTTTTGTCCGATATCGCCAAACAGATTTGTCGGCTGTCAGTTCCGTTTTTTGAAAATTTGCCGCCGCCGTCAAAATTTCGGATTTTTCATTTAAAACGGCCGCAGTGACTCGAACAATAACGGGCGCTTTGATTTTTTCGGAAAGCTGAAACGCTTCAGATAAATAATCATAAATTTCCTGCGGCGTCGACGGGTCAAAAACGGGAGAACGGGAGAGACCGCCGTAATACCGGGAATCCTGGGCGTTTTGGGACCCTGAGACATCGGGGTCGTCGCCGGCCAAAACAACAAGACCCGCGCCGATGGTATGGATCATGGAAGTCATCAGCGGGTCGGCTAAAACATTCATGCCGACATGTTTGACGACGACAAGAGAACGCCGTCCCGAAAAAGATGTTCCGAGCGCCCATTCAAACGCGATCTTTTCATTCGCGAACCATTCGGCCGCCGATAAAAATTCGGGCGATTTTTGAAACTCTTCGACAATATCCGTGATTGGAAAGCCGGGAACGCCGAAGACGGCACTGACGTGATTGTCGGCGGCGGACTTGAGGACCGCTTGAAAACCCGATAAAAAAATCATAAAAAGGAAAAGGCGGAAGAAGTATATTTGAGTTATTAGTGAAAGCGGACAAAAAAATACACAGCGTAAAGAGATTATCCGTTCTGATTCAGCTGTTCACGGGTAACTTTTAAAAACCTGAATGATTATGATTAAAACCATTCAGAAACTATTCCGCGGAGAAATAAAATCAATTATTTCAGAAATTTGCGGAACAAACAAAGCAGGGTCGTGGTATTATCGTTGAGCTGTCGGAAGGATTTCAGATTTTTTTGAGATTTATAGAGTCTGTCAAAAAAAAAATAATCATCCTCTTCGCCGTTTTCTTAATTGCCGCCGTTGCCGCTTATCCGGTGACGGATTACATTATCAGCGATTCGATCGAACGCGGCCTGCCTCACAATGCCAAAATGCCCGGACTTGAAGACAATTTCGACCGGCTTCTTGTAATTTATGACGGGCCTTTTGCCGTCGGCGATTTAGAACTTGACCCGTTGATTGAAGACCCGGATAAAAAAGTATTGCTGTATACGCCCGGCGTCACGATTTCAGATGCGGGAAATGTTGTTCAGGACTCTATCGTCGCCCATACAGAAACGCAGTCTTCTTTGGATATCATTTCACTTTATCTTCTCGGCGAAAGCGGTCTTGACATTCCCATGGTATTGGACGCCGTTATGCAGGGCGGCCTTGAAAAAATGACCATCGAAGACCTTGCCGATTCTTCCCAAGTGCTTATTATTCAAACTGTCCCGTATGAAAAAGACATCATGGAAACGGGGACGATCACTGAAATCGGAAAAGAGTTTGAAAACATCACCGGACAAACGCCGATGTTTACCGCCGCGCACTTCGAAAAAGATGAGAAAAGCGGACTCGCCGGACCGAGCGTCGTTTATACAAAACCGCTTGAAGTGCCTCTTTTGAAATTGAAAATGTCAATAATCATCGCAATCATCGCGGTCCTTCCGGTTTTGTTCTATTTGGCCGGAAAAGAAGTCGCGAAATACGTTGACACAAGCAAACTGAATCTGAAAAAGAGGCTGCCGTTTAAAACAAAATGGCTGATTTTAGTCGTCTTTGTCATGTTCGTTTCATTTGTTTTCGGCGCGGTGTATTCATATTTTTTCATGGCGCCGCTGTTCATTCAATTCCTTTACCTCAGCGCCGCCGCCTCAGGCGCGCAAGCGACTTATTCGATTTATGAGTTTGTCAGTTTTATCGCTCTCATGACATTGATTTTCGGCTTCATATTTGAATTCCCGCTGGTCATTTTTATTCTCAACCGCCTGGGACTGGTTCAAAAAAGAATGCTCACAAAATACAGAAAACACGCTTATGTTTTTTTTGTCATTCTGGCCGCCGTTATCACGCCGCCGGATGTCATCAGCCAAATCATCGTCGCCGTCCCGATGATTTTTTTCTTTGAGATCAGCGTCGTCATTGTCAGAATATTCGGCAAAAAAGATCCGTCGGCCGGCACGGGTCTGATTTGAGCGGCTTTAAAATTAAAAATCGGCGGAAAAACGGATTTAAAAAATGAAAATAAAAAAGAAAGAGAAATCAGATTTCAGAGACGGCCGCAATGATTGCTTCGCCGAATGCCGCGGCGCATTCCGGACCGTTTCCCGTAATGATTTTTCCGTCCTGAACAACCGCCTGTTCTTTTAATTCGGCGCCTGCTTTTTTCATTTCGGCAATCGCGTCTTCTGCCGGAAAAACGGACGCCGCCTTTCCTTTCAAAAGACCCGCTTTGGCCAAAACAACGGGCGCGATACAGATGGCGGAAACGACTTTTCCCGCTTCAAACGCTTCGTTTAAAAGCGCGTGCAATTTCGGATTCTCCCAAAGAAAAACTTTAGAACCGCCGCCGCCGGAAATCACAACCGCGTCGTAATCATTTGCGCAAACCTCGTCAATCAAAACATCAACATTTACTTCCCCGCCCAAAGCGCCCGCCGCTTTTCCGAGGCGGGTGGAACTGACAGTCACTTGATATCCTTTCGATTCAAAGACGGCGCGCGGTTCAAAGAATTCTTCGTCTCTGAAACGTTCCGGAGCAACAATCATTAAAATTTTCTTTGTCATCAGAGTCACCTTTTAATTTTTTAAAATTTTCATTTTTTCGTTCCGATCAGAACGCCCATTTGTCCCGGCAGCACTCTTCCGATGGAAGAAACGATTCCGGGTCCGTCCGTTTTCTCTTTGCAGACAATGACGCATTCTGTCAAACCGATCTTTTCAACACCGTAAACATCGCGTCCGTGCCTTTTCTTTTGAAGCGCCGCCTTCACTTGAGAACGCGTCGCGCCGTTGATGAAAATCCGGTCCGTTGACGTTTTTTTCCAAGACCACCACAAATCAATCTGCTCTTTTGTAAAAACGGCAGTCCCGTCCGGCAAAATCCGAACAGTCACCGGAAGGAACGGAATCATTCCAAAACGCGCCGCGATTTGACCCGCGCTGCCCGCCCCAAGCTGCGCAAGAGAGTCAAGCGCAATCGGAAGTTCAAAGCCGATATTCACGATAATTTGATCCGGATCGATTCTTTGAATATAGCCTTTGCAGTCAATATCAGTCCCGATTTCGTTTTTCAAGAAGGGTTTTCCGAATTCTTTGTAAAGCAGGCTTTCGCACACGTCGGCGTCCTCGCCTTCTAATGAAACATGAAAACGTTTGTTTTGGACGGCTGCGCTGCAAGAGACATCCAGATCTTTAAACTCGGCGTCCGCAAACGCTTGAAAGGAACGGACAGCGTTTTCTTCGGAAATATAAACAGGCTGCAATAATTCAATTTTCATAAAAATCAATTTTAATTTTTAAAATCTCAGTCCATAGATCACGATCACTTTTTCGGTCGGATCGGTGAAGGTTCTGAAAAACTCGGTTCGTATTCTTAAGGGTAACTGAATATTTCATCAGACAGGGAAATTTCAACAGCTTCCGAAAGTTTTTGCGCGAAAGCGTATCCTTTGGGCGTCAGTTTCAAGAAGCGGTTCCGCCCTTCAAAAACGGAAGACAGAAAGCCGAGACTTTCCAGCCGTTTAACAATTTTATTGGTATGCGCAAAAGTAGATTCGATATTTACAGAAACTTCTGAAATATACGTCACTTCTTTTCGGTAAATGAAGAGAAAGGAAGAAACCGTTTTCTCCTGAAACAAGAATTTTTCATCAACTGTCAATTTCATGAATAAACCTCAAAATCGTCCGTTTAAACAAATACGATATAGAATATATTAAAATAAAAATATATCGCATGATGCAGTCAAAAAAAATGCCCGTCTGAAATTCAACAAAGTCAAGTTCAGGCGGACAAAAAACGCCCGTCTGAAATTCAACAGAGTTAAGTTCAGGCGGACAAAAAATGCCCGTCTGAAATTTAATAACTTAAATTTCAGGCGGACAAGATAGAAAAATAAATCGGAATTATGCGACGGTCACTGTCAAAACAGAAGCGGTGTCTCCAAAAGGCTCGCCTGTGTAGTAGTTGAGCAAATCGATTTTGTAGGTGCCGGCCTCGTTGAAGGTGAGCGTTGCGGAGTATCGGGGGTTGAGGTTGAAGTCTTCAAAAGCGCCGCTTTCAGAATGGAAAAGGTGTCTGAAGTTTCTGGATTCAACATTCATAACTCTGACGGTGCCGCCTTTGCTGATGCTTAAGGAGGTCGTGCTGAATTTTTGGTCTTTGGCCTGAACATAAGAACTGTTGTCAGTCGTTCCGGATTCGCCCATAACGACAG
>JAITUZ010000057.1 GCA_031286065.1 Candidatus Methanimicrococcus odontotermitis
TCCGATCTGGCAAGACCATGAAGATTTTTACGGCAAAAAAGAATATTCAAGCCTCGCAGGCGGCTATTACGCGGCCCGCCTTCCAATCCTGGAATATTTAGATTCGATCAAAAAACAAGCGTTTATTTTCGCGGTTCGCGAAATTCGCCCGAGTTATTGGGCACCGCTGGGCGTTTGGGTGGTTCGGGAAGCCGCAAGAAACGCTGCGGCAAATCCGAAAAAAATATTTGAAACAAAAGAAGAAGCGCTTGTTTCCATGGCCGCCCGGCTCCATACACCGAGAAGCGAATGGGAAAGTGAAACGAAATTATTGAACAATCAAGCCGTTCAGATGAGAATCGACTCTTATTATGATTGAAAAATCCAATGATTTTGAACTGTAAGTGCTTTGCGCCGAGTTTAATAAACGGGCATTAAACGTATTATATATAGAATCTACAGACAAAACATATATAATAGCAGATTTTATAGAGAAAATATCAAATCTTTCTGTAAAGTTCATTTAACAGAAGGGTTGATTATATCGGAGGGATATTAACTGAAATTGAAATTTTTGAATCTTCTGCTTATTTTCTTTGTACTGCTTAGTTTTTCAGTTCCTTCATTTGCGGAAACTGAAAATGAATTGTCATTAGATCCGACTGAAAACTATATTTCCGGATATACCGCTGAATACGAATCTTTAAGTTCTCAAGAAAAACAAAAGATTAGAGATGCTGAAGCTCAGTGGTATGCTGACCGCACATACAATGTGACAGTCACCGCCGCATACAGCTTAACTTCGGCGAATTCTAAGACAAACAATTTGCAAATTGAAACGAGTTATACAAGCAATGACCCGAAATTTATCAAAGAGTTCGGCGTTTCTGAAGTTTCTTCAATTCAAAACATACCGACCGAGTTTTCTCAAAAATCATATTATATAAATGAGAAATCTGTCTCGGCGGATAAATTAAAAAATGAAACCATTACCATCTCTGAAGAAAAACAAATCGTTTTGGCTGCCGCAGATGACCCGTTTGAATGGTGGGACTACGGATACGCATACCCCCCGCAAATGTGGAAAAAAGAATATATTGGTTATTTCGGAGAGTACACTAAACCCGAAGACCCCATCAGTTTGATTTGGAATGAAACAACTGCTGCGAATGCTCGGGCTACTCTCGTCAGTCAAGCAGGATGGGTTAATGTACCTATACCTTTTGAGTACCCCTATGGCGTTTATGATCAAAACGGTTCATGGATCCAAAGTCAAAGTGCAGGAAGTACCTTGATGCGGAGTGATGGCGGCTATCATGTTCGAATTTTTCAACTATCTGACGGATCTGTCATAGGGGGTGCCCACGAAGATAGTACGTCTCCCCACGCTGTTGTCGAATTTGAAGATATCGAATATCTTGTCGGAACATACTTTTCACAAGCAGGGTGGACAGTTGAAAACAATGAATTGTACCTCGCCAACAGCGGTTGGTTCGGCGATAATGTAGTATACAACAACGGCTATGCAACTGTAATTACCGATGATTAAATCAAAAATATTTCAAAATAAAAGAGAAGAGAATATGGCAAATATCTTTAATAATGAAAAAATAAAAAAATTGTGTTTATTTTTTATTTTATTACTGCCTTTTGTCATATTTTTCCCACCATTGTTTGATATTTCTTTAATACGAACGGTATGTTTTATATTATTTCTCTTTGTGTTTAACAGCTTTATTTTCAGTGTCTTCTCTGAAAATTCAAAATTTATTCATAATGAAAAAACAAAAGAAAACGTATTGTTTATTATTTTGATATCATCCCTCATATTTTTTATGGTGCCATTATACGAATTTTTTAATATAGTCGTAGAAGAGGTTGCCATTTATTTCATACTGTATAATGGACTTGTTTTCGGGCTTCATTCCAAAAATCCGAAAAAAGCTTATTTGATGGGATTTTTGAGTTAGATATGCCTATACGTATTCGCAATAATTAGAGATATACTGGTGTCATATCCATACACCTGGATACTTTCCGGATTATGGGTATTCATCGGTTTATCGATCTTAGAAGGAATTACCGGATATTTGATGAGTGCTTCCCATTCCGCAAAAAATCTAAAGAGAACCGCTCTAACATTCGGATCTGTTTGTTCGTTTTGTTTAACTTTATTTTTCTGCTATTTATTCCTGGGAATAAATTGAATTTGTATATAAAGAAATTAGAACAGCGGTTGGTTTGGAGAAAATGAAGTATATAATGGCGGCTTTGCAACTGTAATTTCCGATGATTAAGCAAAAAAATGTTTTAAAATTCAAAGTGAGAATATGACAAAGGTTTTGAATAATGAAAAAAGAATTGAAAATATATTATTTTTAATAATATTATTCACTTTTGTCATGCTCAGTTTAATTTACAATCTTTCTTCAACAGCAAAAGTATCGGTTTTATTGTTTTTCTTCATATTTAACGGCTTTATTTTCAGCGTTTTTTCTAAAAATTCGAAAAAATTTTAGTAATGAAAAAATAAAAGAAAATATTTTGTTTTTGATATTATTATTCACTTTTGTCATATCTCTGTCTTTATCTTTACTTTACCGCTCTATTCCGGAAATACTCTTCACATTTTTCCTCTTATATAACGGCTTTATTTTCGGGATTTTTTCGAAAAATCCGAAAAAATCATTCTTATTGGGATTTATGAGCAGTTGGCCGCTCATGTTCATCATGAATATCATTTTGACTGCACCGGATTTGTCAACGATTGTGTCAAGTCTGGCAGATATTCCAATGCATATTGATGAATCCGTTTTATTTTTAATCGCTGTTCCGACTTTATCGGGAATACCGGGATACTTGATGAGCGCATCTCATTCTGCTGAAAAATCAAAGAAAATCATCTTAATAGCCGGTTCCGTTGTTTCACTCATTGCGGTAATTGCCGGCTTTTTTATTTTGACTTTACATTAAATTCATTCTTTACCAAAATAATAATAATTGAAGACATATGCAATAACGGCTACACAACCGTAATTGCCGATGATTAATCAAAAATATTTCAAATTCCCGAGTGAGAATATGACAAATATCTTTAATAATGAAAAAATAAAAATTTTGTGTTTGTTTTTTATTTTATTACTGCCTTTTTTCATATTCACCTTAATATCCGGTCTTTCCTTGCCGATAAAAGCGTTTGTCTTATTATTTATCGTCATATTCACCGGCTTGGTTATCGGCATCTTTTCTAAAAATTCAAAAATATTTAATAAAGAGAGTTCAAAAGAAAATGCCTTATTTATCATTTTGTTATCGGCGCTTGTCATATCTCTGATTATGTATGCCTCTGAAATTTATCATTTGGTGACGGCAGAATTTTTTGTTTACTTCACCATATATAACGGAATCATTGTGGGAATTCTTTTCAAAAATGCGAAAAAGGCTTTTCTGCTGGGATTTATGAGTTAGTTCTTCTTTTTCGCATATACTTCAATTATGGACATACTGATGTCAAACCCATATCCTCGGCCGGCCTCAGAGATATTGATCTTCATGATTTTATCGGTTTTATGGGGATTACCCGGATATTTGATGAGCGCGTCTCACAGCGCTGAAAAAACAAAAAAGACCGCCTTAATCTTCGGCGCCGTTTTATTGTTCTATTTGACAGCGTTGAGCTGCCGATTTTTACTGTTAGGTTGAGTTGAGCCGCAACAGAATTTTAGAAATGAGAATGGTGCAGCTGAAATACTAAAGAAGACGAATACGATATGAAAAAATGATGCCTTCAGAGAGTTTATTTTATAATTTTTTTGTCACTTTCTCAAAAATCAAAAGATCGTAAATCACAAATAAAAAATCAAAATCATAAATTCCGGAGCTTTTTATACCAAAATAAAAAAAGAGCGGAGCCGAGAAGAAGAAGCAGAAGAGAAACGGGAGGCGTATACATTTCAAAATAATAAGCGAAATGAAGAAGATACCCAAAAAAACCGAACAGACAGCCGATAAAACTGAAAAGCAGAGATAAATCGGGATTTTCTGGCCGCCTTGTTTTTACCAATGAGTAAAAGATCAGCATCATCGAAAAAATGCCGAGAAAAGGAACCGCTGAAGAAACAGATTCCAAAAGACAAAACTCATGATAAAGATAACAGAAAAGAACAATTGCCGTTAAAACAATACAAAAAATTCGGATTTTCATTTCTTTCTGCATTTGGTTTCCTGCCTCCAAAAAATAGAATGGATGAAAGAACAATAAGCCTCTTTAATCCATATTATCTGTAGAAATAATCCAATTAGCCATCCCTTTCCGTCATCACCGCCTGTTTATCACGTGCCTCTGACAGTGATAATGAAATCATCCATTCGTCTTCCGCTTCACGGGATGTGCCGATAACAAGCCTTTTCTTATCGCCGACAATTTCAACGATTCCGCGCGCCCGAATGATTTCGCCGGTAAGAGCCTGACCGGCATAAGTGTGCGTATAACTGTAAATTTCACTGATTTCATCGTGGCTGACGGAATAAACCGCAGGACTGTCAAAAGAAAAATCATCGTTTGTCACAACGGCTTCAATGACGATTTTTTCCGTGTCCGCGCCTCTTTGAATCGGTGCCCCCGATTGATCTTTGGAACGGACGAACAATAAATCAAAATAAACATTTTTACCTCCGTTTTCGGCACAGGTAAACATACCGCGATTTCCTTTGCGGATCTCGTGAATAAAAAAATCATCAAAAGAAAGCGGCGATTTTCTTTTCCGATGCACGGTCCGCAGCATCTGTTCATCCAATTCCGCGATGCGAAAAGGCTTATTTTGACCGCGGTCATCCGCTTTCATGGCTTTGAGCTTTTGTCTTGCGGCCGTCCATTCATCACCGTAAACCAAAAAATCAATATCAGAATCTTCATTATCCAATCCCGCCAGAATCGAGCCGGTAATTCCCGTCAAATCGGCCGAAATGCCCGCGTCCATAAACCTGCGGACCAATTCAAGTGCCGCCGGATGTGTTTGTTTACCGGATAAAAGATCTTTGACGGCATCATTAGGCTTTAGAATTTCGGCGATTTCATCTCTCGGAACGACAGCGACATCAAAAACCCAATCCGGATGAAACTTTTTTAAGTAATCGAAGGATTCATCGAATCCGGCTTTTCGGTATTTTTTGCCGGTCATCCGCCATGTACGTGTTCCGCCGGCATCCGGAATATATCTCAAAATCGCGCGGATGCCTGATGCCGGATGAAAATAATCGGGAACAGAAAAAATCAGCCCGTCTTTTGTCACAAAAAAATCACGCAAAGTCGGATCTTCAAATTTATTCGAATTCGGATTCGCCATTTTACTGTCCCCGAGAACAGAAATTCAAATAAAAAACAGAATCAATGAAAATTCAAATCAGAGATCATTCTGACTGTTTTCATCGACACCGATCGCATTTAAGAAACGTTTGACAACGGACTCTTCGACCAGCTTTTGAAGAATCTGCTTGTCTTTGGCGGAACTGAAAACGCCGAGCGGAATTTTCGCGCCCGCCGCTGTCGGATGCCCGCCCGCGTTTTCGCCGAACGCTTCGCGCATCACGTCACCCAAATGAACGCGGATATCCTCATTTCGAGAGGAAACGTAAATGCTGTCGTCCATAATACCGAAAACAACAACGGTTGAGATGCCTTCCATTGCCAGCAGATAATCGGCGGCTTGCGGAAGCGTGTCTCTGTTTCGAATGGTTCCGACATTTGAAAGCAAAACGGTGCCGTATATTTCCCGGTTGCGGATGGCTTCGCTGAGAATATCAAGCGTTTCGACAGACATTGACGGCGTTTCGACCTGCGTCAGCAAATCGTGGTCGGAAAGCGGATGCAGGAAAGATGCCGCTGCAAAATCCGCGGAAGTCGTATTTCTCCGGAAATCGTTTGTATCAGTCCGGATACCAAAAAGGAGAGCGGTTGCCAATTCTTTTGAAACGGGAATATCCATCTGCTGAAGATATTTTGTTAAAATCGTTGCGGAAGCGCCGACATTTGTGCGTATGTCCATGAAATCGGCGTACGGTTCGATAGAACTGTAAGAATGATGATCGATAATGATGCCGATGGGCTGATTGGCGGGAACGGAATTGTTGACGGACGGGATGGAATTATCCACCAGCGCCAAAGAATCGTATCGGTCAAAAACATCCGGACTCGAGATTTTAATCATCGGAATCGCCAATAAATTAATGAAAGCTTTGTTTTCGTGATGGCCGATTTTGCCGTCATATAAAATATCGGCTTTGATATCGAATTTCCGTGTGATTTCCGTGAGCGCGTACGCGCTGGAAATGGCGTCCGGATCGGGGTTATCGTGGAGAACGATGCCGAGCGTAATGCCGCGGTGTTCATTCAGCCAATTCACTAAACGGTTGCCGATGTGTTTTGTTTCAATCAGATCCAAATAGTCCGCGATCGTTTTTGAAACAATCTGCGGCGGAACAAAAACAGAACCTGAACCGGCGCCCGCCATTTCTTCCTTTTTCAAAGAATCGGAGGCGCGGGAGATAATTTTGA
>JAITUZ010000030.1 GCA_031286065.1 Candidatus Methanimicrococcus odontotermitis
GTCAGCGTGTTGAAAATATTATATCCCGAGTCATTAATAATCGGATCAATATAATACAGTTGAATAAAAGCGACAACAGAATCAATAAAAGACATATAAAATATCTCCGCGCCTGAAAACCAGACAATGAATAGCAGACAATGAATAGATATGAATAATCTGCAGAGGTTCTATAAAAATATTACAAGCGCGGCAACCTATAGGTTTTATATTTAAAAGTTCATATTTCATAAAAATCGATAAAACTGAAAAAAAATAGAGGCGAAGGCTGCAATCATGACGATGAAAAGAAATGACGATCATAAAATGAATGACTGGCGCGAGGATGAAGCGGCCGCTATCAAATGGATGGAATTTCCGCGTGAAGTGCTCATCGGAAAAAACGTTTTGAATAAAATTCCGGATGTGCTGAATAAACTGAAAATCAACAAAAAAGTCCTCTTAGTCACCGGAAAAAATACAGCCGATGTCGCCGGCAAACAGATCAGGGAAATGATTGAGCAAAACGGCGGCGTTTGTGAAATATGCGTTTCCGAAAAAGCTTCCCCTGAAGAAGTCCAAAAGATTACGGAAGCGGGTGCCGCGATGACGGCGGATTGCTTCCTCGGTGTCGGCAGCGGCCGATCCATAGATTTGGCAAAACTCTCCTCCAAAAATTGCGACGTTCCTTTTATCAGCGTCCCGACCGCCGCGTCTCATGACGGTATTGTGTCTTCCCGCGCGTCGATCCATTCAGACGGCAAATCCGAATCATTTGAAGCGCAGGCGCCGATTGCGGTGATTGCGGATACCGAAATAATTTCAAGAGCGCCGTTCCGGCTTCTTGCGGCCGGCTGCGGCGATGTCATTTCGAATTATACTTCGGTTTTGGATTGGGAACTGGCTTCCCGCCATCAAAACGAACCGTTCAGCCGCTCGGCGGCGATGATGGCTTACATGAGCGCGGACATGCTTTTAAATTCCACGGACCTGATCCGCCCGGGATTGGAAAGCTCTGCAAGAATTGCGGTCAAAGCTCTTGTGCTCAGCGGCACCGCGATGAGCGTTGCCGGTTCTTCGCGTCCGGCGTCCGGCGCGGAACACATGTTCAGCCACACTTTAGATCGAATCGCGAAAAAACCGGGGCTTCATGGCGAACAGTGCGCTGTCGGGTCAATCATGATGATGTATCTTCACGGCGGGGACTGGGAAAAAATCAGAAACGCGCTGATCCAAATCGGCGTGCCGACATCAGCCCGCGAGATGGGAATCGAAAATGAGGAGATTATTGAAGCGCTGTATCGGGCGCACATGATACGTCCGGACAGATATACGATTCTCGGCAGCGGTTTGACGCTTTCGGCGGCAGAAAAAATCGCCGCCGTTACGAAAGTTATTACAGAATGAGAAATGAGACGAAAATTTTGATTCAAAAAACCGCGGCGAACATTCAAATGCAAAGAAATTGATTATGGATTAAATATTGGAAAATGGGTGGAAAAATTATGACTGCTGCTGCAAAAATAACGGTTATCGGTTCCCGTTTGGCAAAACCCGGTGAAGTTTTTTTCTTTATGGAAGAGCGGGAAGAATGCAAAAAATGCAATATCCGCGGCACTTGTCTGAATTTGGACTCCGGCCGGAAATATGAAGTCGTCTCCGTTCGAAATTCCAATCTTTTAAAATGCGCCCTCCATGACGGCGGCGTTTTAGCCGTAGAAGTGGCGAACGCGCCGATCGAAGCGTATATCGACGCTAAAAAAGCGATTGCCGGTTCAAAAATAACTTTTGCGCCGACAAAAATAAATCAAGAAGAAGAGAACACTGCCGATTTATTTTCTCCAAAAGGGCTTGAGAAGGGAGACAAATGCATTGTCAAAGAAGTCTTTGAAGGAATTGAAACGGATGGAAAAACGTTTAAGCGTGTAAGTTTAGTGCTAGAGTAAATTTAATTTTGTGCAACAGACAGAGAAAGGTGAATAAATGGCTGAAAAATCTATGCCTTACTATGAATTTTATTCAAAATCCAGATGGGACAACTGGATCTCCCAAATAAAAGAAGTCGGTTTCTCTTTGGAAGACGAAGAAAAAGCTGAAAAGAACGCGATGATTTTCGTAAACATGGCGGACGATGTTATTTTATCCTGCCTGAAAATAGCCGCGCGCTATGAAAAAGGAACGATCGGCGCCGATGACGCGCTTGAAATCCTCGGAACGGTCCAAGACATCGTTTTGGAAGAAGTGCCGCCGATTTCCGAAGATGCCGACATTATGATTCTGTCCGTTCAGGACTCTTTAAACTGTTCAATGGCCGCTTTTGAAGCCTATTTCCTTGAAGATTACGATAAGAAAGCCGCGATTGAAAAATTAATCAAAGAAGCCGTCGCGGCCGAAAAAGAAGATGATATGGAGACGGCCTTCATAACGGTTGCGAACATCGGCGCGCTGGTCATCGCCGGCGAACCGTTTGAAGAAGAATATCTAACCCTTCTTCCCGAAGAAAGCATCGTTGCCGAATGGCTGGACGGGATTGATTCCATTGCCGCCGCAATGATCGGAACCGACAGTTACAAAAATTTTGATGAAGTCGATGACGAAGAATAAGAAATTTCATCGCCTTCCTTTTCTCTTTTTTGAACCGGAAAAACGATTTCGTTTTTTTAAAAAAATTAAAAAACGTCCGCTGCTGCAAAAATTGTGACCGCCGCTTTGATCGGGTCACAATTTATCGGGGCAGAAAGGAAAAACTTTACTTCTTCTTCCCGAGCTGTTCGGATTTGTCCGCTGCCGCAATGACAGCGTCCATGAACGCGGCGCGAACAGCTTTTTCTTCCAAAACGGCAACGCCTTCAATTGTTGTGCCGCCCGGAGAGCAAACCATGTCTTTCAGCGCCCCGGGATGCGTGCCGCTTTCAAGAACCATCACCGCCGCGCCGAGAACAGTCTGCGCCGCGAGCATCTGCGCTGTTGCGCGGTCAAGGCCGGCGTAAACACCGCCGTCCGCCATCGCTTCAATGAGTTGGAAAATGAAAGCGGGGCCGCTGCCGGAAAGACCGGTGACGGCGTTCAGCAAATGCTCATTGATTTCCAGCGCAACGCCGATTGCGGAAAAAATTTCCAGCGCAATTGCCGCGTCATCATCGGCCGCGTTCGTTCCGCGGCTGACACCGGTCGCACTTTGAAGAACAGTGGCGCAGATATTGGGCATGACGCGAATCACGCGGGCGCCGCCGCCGATAAGTTTTTCCAAACTGTTGATTGTCACGCCGGCCGCGATTGAAATGAAAAGCTTGTCTTTTGTATCGCCGGCGGTTGACAAGGCTTCTTCAATGTCCTTGGGTTTGACAGCGATAATCAAAATATCAGAGCGTTTGACGACATCGGCGTTATTTTCCGTGACATAGATACCGAATTCTTTACGCGCGGCATCTGCTGCGGGCGCCCAGCGTTCGCCTGCGGCGATGTTTTCCGGCGAAATGCCGTATTTCAAAAGTCCTTTAATAATAGCGGACGCCATTTTACCGGCACCCAGAAATCCGATTTTTTGTTCTTTTAATGTCATAGAGATCCCCTTTAAAAAATTTAAAATAATCAATCTAACAGAGCCAGATTCTCTTTTCGAATGACGTTGTCGTAATCCTTGTGACCGAGAATCTTTTCAATATCATCCGTATGCGCGCCTTTGATTTTTTGAATTTCTCCGGCGCAATAATCCGTAATGCCTTTTGCGAAAACAGCGCCGCCGCACTCAATATCAACAATGTCGCCGCGTTCGAAATCACCCGAAACGGCAATAATTCCTTTCGGAAGCAAGCCGCTCGTTTTCATTAAAGCCTCCATCGCTCCGCGGTCTACCGTAATCGCCCCAAAAGATTTGGAAAGCGAAACCCAGCGGATTTTATTATTGGAAGCTTCTTCCGCTTCGGCGTAAAACAGCGTGCCGATTTCTTCGCCCGCAATCAAGCGCGTAACCACATTTTCAAGTTGACTGTTTGCGATAATCATATGGCAGCCGGATTTTTCCGCGATTTTCGCCGCGATGATTTTCGTGCGCATGCCGCCGACGCCTTTGGCGCTTGTCGGGTCACCGCCGTATTTTTCGATTTCGGGCGTGATTTTTTCAACGAGCGGGATCAATGCGGCATCGGCGTGAAGCTTCGGATTTTTGTTGTAAAGCCCGTCGATATCGGAAAGGAGGACCAGCAGATCCGCTTCGATTTTACTGGAAACCATAGCCGAAAGGCGGTCATTGTCTCCGAAAACCGTATCGATTTCATTTGTGCATGTGCTGTCATTTTCATTAATGATCGGAACGACGCCGTAGCCAAGAAGCGTTCCGATGCTGTTTCGTAAATTCAGATATTTGACGCGGTCAGAATAAAAGTCATAAGAAAGAAGAATCTGAGCGGTTTTAATGCCGTAATTTTGAAAAGCTGCGCCCCAGTAACGCATCAATTCGCCCTGACCGACAGCCGCCGCCGCTTGACGGATCGGAATCTCCCGAGGCTTGGTCGGGATTCCGAGAAGATTCAGCCCGACGCCGATCGCGCCGGAAGTCACCAAAATGACCTCTTTGCCGTCTTTTAAAAGCGATGCGGTCTGAGCCGCGATGCTGTCTAAAAAAGCTGTATCGACAGAAGACTCATCTTTCATAATAGAAGTCGTCCCGATTTTAATCACAATGCGGGAGACGTTTTGAAACAGGTCTTTTCTGGATTTGCTCTTTGGATTCTGCATATTGATTCCTTTAAATTATTGAAGCCGGCAGTATTTTTCCTGTGTCTTTTCGTGTTTATAAGGCTTTGCGCCGTCGCCGGCATAATCTTTGACCAAATGGCCGCTACCTGAGAGAATGTATTTGTAAATCATCAGCCCTTCCATGCCGACCGGACCGCGCGAATGAATTTTATTTGTGCTGATGCCGATTTCCGCCCCTTTTCCATAACGGAAGCCGTCAGCGAATCGAGAAGAAGCGTTGATCATAACGCTTGAAGAGTCAACCAAACCGACAAATTTATCAATTTCGCTCGGGTCAGCCGATAAAATGACATCCGTATGATGCGAGCCGTGACGGTTGATATGTTCAATGGCTTCATCAACCGAATCAACGATTTTGACGGAAAGAATCAGATCATTATATTCCGTGTCCCAATCTTTATCGACCGCTTTATTTAACCCGCTGATGCCCGCGTTTTTTGCGAGATGATAAGAGGCGTCGTCAAAGCGAAGTTCGACGCCGTTTTTAAGATAAATTTCAGACATTTCCGGAAGAAAAATTTCCGCTGTTTTCGAATGGATGAGAAGCGTTTCAATAGCATTGCAGGCGGCGGGATATTGGATTTTTGAATCCAGACAGACAGCGTAAGCCGTCTCCAAATCAGCGGATTCGGCAACGTAAGCGTGGCAGATGCCGCTTGTGTGCCCGAGGACGGAAATGCGCGTGTTGTCTTGGATGTATTTGACAAAAGCGTTTGACCCGCGGGGAATGAGAAGGTCAATATATTGATCCAGCTTCAGCATTTCAGAGACATCTTCGCGGCTTTCGGCAAGCCAAAAAGCGCCCGCGGGAATCTCGTCAACGGTTTTCATCGCGTCAGCGAGAACGTCAAAAAGCGCGCGGTTGGAGTTTTTCGCTTCGCTGCCGCCTTTGAAAATCGTCGCGTTGCCGCTTTTTAAACAAAGAGACATGATTTGAGGAACGACATCGGGACGCGCTTCAAAAATGACGCCGATGACACCGATTGGACAACTGACCTGATAAAGCGTCAAGCCGTTATCCAAAACAAGAGTGGAAAGCGTTTTTCCGACCGGATCTTCCAACTTGGCAACATCGCGGATACCGGAAACCATGTCTTTGAATTTCGCGTCGCTCAATTTCAAGCGGTCGTACAGAGCGGCCGACATTTCGTTCATTTCAATCATCTCTTTGGAAGCGTCCAAATCTTTTTGATTGGCTTCAAAAATGAGCGTTTTATTCTTTTCAAGTGCCTGCGCCATTGCTTCTAATGCTTTATTTTTTGCTTCGGTTGAAATGTTCGCTAACAGAACAGAGGCCGCCTTTGCATCGGATGCCTTTTCTTGCATTTGATTTTCCATAAATACTCCTCAATCTTTTGAAAAATTCCGAAATGATCAGATATGCGTTAAGAAAAACAACAACGTTAAATATACTTTTTGTCTTCAATAACTGTTTTTGAAAATTACTTAACGAATGATATTGTAAAGTATCCATATCAAAGTTTAACGGGACAATAAATGAATAAATAATGACGAAAAACAGAAAAGGTTTAAATTTTGATATGTCATTTATTTCAATGAATTCTATAATTATATTATTAAACAGTCATTTCAAAACCCTTCAAAACCGCCGCTTGGAAAACCGGAATGAAAAAACAATAATGGAAAACGATATGTTTGTTAAAAAGATAAAACATACGAATAATATAAAAATATGAGGAAAATAACGGCCCAAACCTGAAAAACAAAAAATGATCGCGGCAATTCACGCACGATAACAGTTATAAAATGTGGTGGAAAAATGAAATCTTTTGCTTTAATTCGAGCAGATGACCCCGACAAGGTCAAAATAGCTTTACATGATTTAGAAACGTACGGTCACATGCAGTTCAGTGAAAATCCGAAAAATATCGCGACGAAATACGCCGACCAAATCTTAACAAATGTCATGAGCGTGACGCTTAAAGTGGAGTGCTTTTCGGCGTCATTGGTTCAATTGGAGACGCCCCCCGGCGCGGCAATCAGCAATTTGAAGAAAATCCATCCGCCCGCGCATATTATTATAATCAGCCCGCGCCATAACCAAATTTATGACGAGCTGGCTTCAAATTATGATAATTTTCCGGACTTTGACCGAAAATTCACGGATGTCACACGGGAGAGAAAAAAAGAATAACTGCCATTGGAAAAGAACGGAAAGAGGAAGAACAAAAGATTGGATGAATAAATTTTTTTTAAATATCATTTTCACATTTAAGGCGCCAGATAAAGTCTCCTCCCTGAAGATATTTTTCAACCATGTTCTTTTCTTCAAAAATTTTCAAGCGCGGCAGAATTAACGCCGGCGCGTGGCCGGTCGCGTGGCATAAGTCGGCAGTGTTCATGTCCTGCTTCAGCAAACGGAACAAAATATCCGAATCGATTTTGTCTTCAGAAAGCTGCGCCGCGTAATGAACAAAAGAACGCATCAAGTTGTTTTGACGAATAGAAATCTCTTCCTGCATTCGGGAAAGTTCCGTCTGCTTTTCCCACAGATCTGCCAAATCGTCGCGGACTTGAAAAATCTGAGATAAAAAATAACTTTCCCGGCTTTTGAGAGGACCGCCGAAAGATTCGTTTTCCTTACTCCCGCCGCCCGCTGTACCGGATTTCCCGGCACCTGTTTCCGGAAAAATAAATTCAGGATCGATCTTTTTATCCGTTTTGGAATCGTCATAAACCGTATTCAATTCTTCTTCAAAATACCGTTCAGTTTCGGCGTCAAAATGCGTTTCGCTTTTTTCCGGAGACAGAGAATGGTTATTTTCAGCGCCGCCGAGAAGTCTGAAACGGCCGGCGTTTGAGGAAATCGGTCCGACGATTTCAATTTTAATGTCGTTTTGGGATGAATCGGCATAAGAAGACGCCAGATGAATAACAAGACCGGTCGGCAGAGTTCTGTTTTTATTTCGCCTTTTGCGGCGTCCCGCTTTCTTGTCATTCGCGCTGAAAGAAACCGAAAGCGAATAGACAGGCTCTTCCGGAATTTCCAGTTTGATATGATTCACATGAACGGAATAAGAATAAGGCGAAACGGAAACTTCAAGCAGCAAACTCTTAGAGATGCTGTAATATTTGCGGCGCCTGGCATCGACGCTGCTTTCGATGAGACCGGACTGTTCAAGCAAAGAGAGATGGCCGATAACGGCTTTTGGCGCAACGCCGATGCGGGCTGAAATTTCATTGACAAAATAAGGCCTGTCGGCAAGAAGCGCAAGAATCGTGCGGCGATTCTCATTTCCCAATATGTCTAAAAATTCCGACGGCTCCATTCATCCACCTGATTATAAATTAAACATCCGATTTACGGTTATTTGAATTGTTCGCCGTATTTTTCTCGGAATTCGGGATTCCGCATTAAACAATCCGCCCCTTTACTGTAAGCGGGATCCGCCCGAATCTTTTTCCACGCTCTTTTGACGGCGTTACGGCCCGTTTTTATGCTGCCGTACGGAATCGGAACGCAGGAGCACGGCAAAATATTTCCTTCCGGCGTAATGTGCATCCACTGTCTTCCGGCCATGCAGCCGAATTTTTGAATGACGAGAGGACCCGAAAACAGCTTCGGGCCGGCATCGGATCTGTGTTTTTCAACGAATTGCCTGAAAGTGTCATGCTGTTCCGGCGTTAAAATTTCGGATGTGTTGTCGATCCAGCGTCCTGTCGGGACGATTTCATAAAAAGACAGCTCATGAACGCCGAGTGATTCCGCAAACCCATAAACAGCGTCTAAATCATTAATATTATGAGGCGCCAGCACAACGTAAATATTTACCAATAATCCGGCGGCGAGCGCGTTTTTTATTCCCGCCGCCGCGTGTTTAAAAACACCAAAAACGCCGCGCATGTAATCATGCTTTTCTTCAAAAGGACTGTCAAGGCTGACACTGACAGAATAAAGACCCGCTTCTTTGAGAAGCCGCGCTTTTTCTTCGGTCAGCCCGACGCCGGAAGTAAACAAGCACGCAATCGCTTTTTTCGGGTCAACAAAAGAAATCAGATCTTCTAAACCGGCATAGCCGAGCGGTTCACCGCCGTCAAAAATGATATTTGTCGCGCCGGCGCAAATCGCCTGATCAATCGCGTCCTTTGTTTCGGCGACAGTCAGCTTGGAATGATTATTTTTATTCGGAAGCGCGCAGTGCAGGCACCGATTCGGACATTCCTCCGTAATAGAAATCGTGACCTGCTCGGGGTGATATTTTCCGAGAGCGGATTTCATGCGGCCTTTGACCATCCGCTGAAACGCGGGAGACGGAATCGGCGGCATCCATGTCGAATAAATAAGCGCGCTTTTATACCGGCGGTAATAACCGGCAAAAACAGGGTCGACCGTGTCCTCTCTCAGTTCGGAAATGTATTTTTGGTCATCAAAAAAAGCCGTTTCCGAAATGATCGCTTTTTTAAGAAAGGGAGAGAGAATCCTGCCGGCAGTGACTTTTGTTTTGCCTGCGGAGGGTTCGATATCCGCCCGAAAAACGGGATTTTTGTAAATCGAATATTTCATCTCGACCCCTGAAATCATCTGTTTCGGAAGTAAGCACTCGCTTTCAATAAGGAAGCCGGGTTTTTCTGAAGCATGAGCGAAAGAACGGAAAGACCTTGATTGACAGTGTTTCCTTTAATAAGCGAAGACACGTCCTCGCCTTCAAAGACTTCAAAAAGTTCATCGATTTCATCGTCTTCCATTTTGCGGAGCGTCTCAAGGCCGATGCGGCCGAAAACATGTTCGGTGTAAAGTGAACTGCGCCAATTGGATCTGTATTTAGACAGTGTCCTCGCCGAATAATCGCCTTTGGCAACGGCCAGCGCGCCGACTTTACCGGCGATTTGACCGGCATGCATCGCGTATCCGATACCGGACTGGCCGGCAGCGCCGCCGGCAGCCATAATATTGTCCGTATAAGTTTGGTCGGGAATCGTGACGATCGGGTCACCCGCGCTCTTGCTTTCAATAATTTCAAATTCGTCATCAGCAATTCCTTTGATGTCTTTAAACTTCTCAATCCATGCGTTTAAGAAAGAAGACGTGTCCTGTCCGTAGTGGCGGACATAAACGCCGATTGCCGCTTCATCTCCGCCGCGCGGGAGGTAAGTGGATTTCCAGCCGGGCGCGTGACTTCCGATAAAATATTCCGCGTAATCGGAAGTGCCGATTCCGGGAGCGCGGATGGTTAATTCGGTCCCCCACGCGATGTCTTCGGGATGTTTCATTGTGTGAAGACCAGCCATCTGCGCGTTTTTGGACAAAATGCCGTCTGCGACAATAACCACTTTCGCTTTTACACTCTCGGACGTTCCTGAATTTCCGGAAACCGTTTTTAAAACAACGCCTGATTCTTTGCGGCGCAAGTTGATAACTTCGGTTCCCGTTTTAATTTCAACGCCTTCGCAAAGCGCTTTCTTTTCATAGAATCGGTCAAAAGCGCCTTTATCCAAAGCGTAGCCTTCCGTTTTCACTTTAATTTTACGGCCGCAGGGAGAAATCAATTTCATTCCTTTGATGGTGCGGACAACGTAAGATGAATCAATTTTTTCGCCCGTGATATTCATCATTCCTTTAAAAACAGAATTGGCCGGATGCGGGTCTTTGCCGATTTCTTCTTTCTTTTCAAACAGCATCACTTTGGCGCCGCCGAGCGCCGCGTAACGGGCAGCCATTAAGCCGGCGGGTGACGCGCCGATGACCGCAATGTCGGTTTTAATTGCCATATGTATCGCCTCTTTGCATAATCACGGAAAAAATGAATAAAAATTTTTGTTTTTATTTTGTTTAAATCGTTTATGATACTATTTATCTTTTGATCAGCCGAATATAAAACTTGACAAACTCGTGTAACCGTTTACGTAAATCAGCAAAAGAACATCAACAATCATTGCTGAAAACATAACGCCGCGGTAATTGGACCCTTCGACGAATAATTTGCCGCCAAGTTCGGGTTTTGGATTTTTAATGAAACGGACGCAGCGCCAAAGCATCCACATGCCGGAAGCAAAAGCGAAAAGGAAATAAACAGGACCGAGCCCCATTGTATAACCGATTGAAAGAGAAAGAAAAAGACCGAGAAGCCAAATCACCAAAATGAATTGAGCCGTTTTCGGAATGCCGTAAGTCACGGGAAGCGTCGGCGCGCCTTTGACGCGGTCGCCTTCCACATCGCGGCAGACGCCGGCCAGCGTAAAACCCCAATCGGTCATACAAATCATCAGGCCAAACAGCAATCCGGGAAGCGGAAGCAGGAAGGATCTGACAGACGGCAGTAAAACACCGGCAGGATCAATCGCGAACCAAATGCCGACAGGAACCAAACCATAAGCGACTCCGACGGGAATGAAACTAAACGGCGTTTTTCTTTTGAAATAAACTGTGTAAAGCGTGATGACCGCCGTTGCGGCAATCAAAACGACAAAAGCCTCAGGATTCAGATAAACGGCGCAAGCCGCCGAAATTAAACCGAGAAAAAGCGCGTATATAAAAGCGGAGCGGCGCGTGATGACATTAGACGGAAGCGGGCGGTTCGGCAGATTGATCAGATCAATATCGACATCGAAAACATCATTAAAAGTATAAGCGCTTGTTATCGCGCAGAAACCGCCGATCGTCGCCAAAACAAAAGGCAAAAATTCAGGAAGCCCCCCCGCCGCGAAATAAGAAGCGAGAATCGCTGCCGCCGCAGGAAGCGTAATATCCATAAACATAATGGGCGGCCGAAGCAGCGAGATATAAGCTTTGATTTGATTCGTTATTGACAAAGTATCACCTGAACCGGCGCCTTTTCAAACAGCGGCGGCAAACAATATTTGCCTGAAAAAATATCAGCCGGAATTTCCAAACAGTCCAAGTAACGACCGGAATTATTTAAAACTATTTGCACCAACGCTTTTTTACAATTTCGGCCCTTCGTCCGGATCTTCCGCTTTGTTTGAAGCCGGATTTTCAATAACCCGGCAGATTTCTTTCAGCGGTTTGAAGCAGGACTCATCAAAATCATTCAGCCGCTTTCCTTTGACAAACGTAAACGCCGCGTTCGGATTGGCCCGAATTAAAGCAGCGGTATTTTCAAGAGCTGCCTTCAAAGAGGATTCTGTCGGCCGGTTTTGAATTTCCGCGTTGAACGGATAATTTTCTTCAAGCTCGGACGGAAAAGCGCCAAAAGGCGGCTTGAAATAAAGAACGTGATCAAAATCAGAATCTTTGAAGCCGCTTTTATTGTATTTCGCAGGGCGGATGAGAACCTTGCCCGACAAAGTAAAACGATCCAGCCGTTTAGAATAACGGAAAACCTCGGGCCTTTTGGAAGACTCGGCGCTGCATTCAAAAAATGTGGACTTGACGGCAGGGTCACATTCTTCCAGCCATGCGGTGTGATTGTAAAGCGCCGTCAGCGCGCTGACCATCTGCGGATGAGAGTGGCAGCGCAGTTCGACCAGTTCCATGAGCTTGCCGTCATGAATCGCCTGTTTGATCAAACGGATTTCTTCAAACGTCACATAAAGATTATGACGCGCCAGCAGCTCTTCTTTGTTTGCCGCTTTTTGCAGGCTTTCTGCCGTATTGTTTGAGCAGACGGGACAGGAGCAGGGCAGATATTTGAGGCGATCCAGCGGATAGGTGCCGTTGACCGTAATATAGCGGCCGCCTTTGGCGTACAGCGCGTACGCGGCGGAGTCAAATAAGTCACATCCAAGAGCGACGGCGAGCGCGAACATCATCGGATGTCCCGCGCCGAACAGGTGAACGGGAACAGTCGGATCAAGCGCGGATTTCGCGGCGGCAACGATATTCACCAAATCTTCATAGCGGTAAGCTTCCATGAGCGGCACGACCGCGCCGATGGGATAAACGTCAAAATCCAGATTTGAAACGAAAGCGGCGCTTTCAGCGCGTAAATCCGAATACGTTGACCCTTGGATCGGGCCGGCCAAAAGCATGTCATCGCCGCACTGTTTTTCAATACCGACAGCCGTATTTTCATCAGATTGCAGGCGGCGCTCTTCAACCAAACGGCGCGCTTGGGCAAGCCGCTCATTCGTCAGTTCCAATTCCGCTTTCGCTTGATCATAAGAAACATCGGGGGCGGTCGGGATGTCCAAAGGAACGCCGATATCCGTACCGATCGCTTGTTCAAAAGCGATTATTTCATGATTTTCAACATTCACGTCACCGTAAACCGATAACTGAAAAGAGCCGGAATCTGTCATGATTGGACCGTCAAACCCGATCAAAGCGTGAAGACCGTCTTTAAGCGCTTTTTCCCGAAGTTCGGGTTTGCTGTAAATGATATAAGAATTCGTAATCAAGATCTCCGCGCCGAACGCGCGCATTTCGGCAGGCTCGACAATCCGCAGATTCGGATTGATAACCGGCATGACCGTCGGCGTTTCAACGATACCGTGGGGTGTTTTTAATCT
>JAITUZ010000013.1 GCA_031286065.1 Candidatus Methanimicrococcus odontotermitis
CCGAATTTGTTTATGATGAATCCGGAAACAGAATCAAGAAGATTGAAAACGGTGTTGTTTCTTACTACATCAGCGAAGATTTCGATGTCGAAGACGGCGAAGGAATCGTGTATTATTTCACAAACGGTGACCGTATCGCCAAGAGGTCGGCGGAAGGAAGATTCTGGTATTTGGACGATCATTTGGGCTCAACAAATGTGATGATGGATTCCAACGGCAAATTGGTTGAAAGAACGCTTTATTATCCGTTCGGCAGTCACCGTGAAGGCGGCGAAGAGAAATATTCGTTCACAGGAAAGGAGTTTGATTCGGAAATCGGGATTTATTATTACGGCGCGCGGTATTATAATCCGGAGACGTTTGTGTTTACGCAGGCGGATTCTTTAATTCCGGACATTTATAATCCGCAGGCGTTGAATCGGTATTCGTATTGTTATAATAATCCGCTGAAGTATGAAGATCCGGATGGGCATGTGCCTGTTTTATTAATTACTGCTACAATTGGAGCTGTCGGGGGAGCTCTCCTATACGGAGGATATACGGCATATACACAATATGCAGAAACAGGACAAATTAACTGGAAAGATGTGGGAAAAGATGCTTTAATTGGGGGAATATCTGGCGGATTAATTGGATTAACGTGTGGAGCCGGTTCTGCACTTGCTGGCAGCGGAACTGCTGCAGCCCTGATAATTGATACACATGTCGGTGCCGGTGTTGCTATGACCAGCGGTGTAGCTGAAAGAGCCATAAATGAAAAATATGATGGAGGAGACACCATGGAAATAGTAGAAGCAGGATTTAACGGTGATGCGATGTTAATGAATATGGCAACCGGCTCAATTCCGGCTTCATCAATAATTTCTGGACAAACCATTATTTCAGATGTATTTATTGATACAGGATACTCTAAAATAAGTGGTGAAGCCACAAAAAGTATGAGTGCTGTCAATATAATCAGAGATGGAGGGGAAAAAGTAAAGAACTTATTATCACCCGTTCAAACAACATTAAAAGATACCGGTGCAAACTTTAAAAATTATGTAAATTCAAAAACCAGTATATGGAAACAAAAATTAAATAATTTCAAGAATAGGTAATTTGAATGCGGTGAACATCATGAAAAAATCCAACACAACATACCTTCCGCGGATGGACATTAAAATTCGGTTGAGTTATCTCTTTATTTCTATTTTTCTTTTTTTAATTTTTCGAGGACCAATAAGTTATATATTGTTCGTCTTTTCAATAATTTCATTTTTATGGGGCGTATATTACGAAAATGGAACAATATATTACATAAACTCCAAAAACAATTCAGTGATTTCGCCCGGAGCGCTTACATCCGCAACGGTTTTGTTTTCATTTCCATTTTACTTATTTGTTTTATGGATAATATTGAGAGAAACACTGTTTCTGATACAACCGCATATTTTAAATTTGGATAATTTTCTTGATTCAAGTTATTTCAATGGAATTTGTATCATTATTTCGGCATTCATTATCGTCGGATTTTTTAAGCTTCTCCACATCCTTGTGTTCAAAAGTTTAGAACAAGAAAAAACAAACAAGAGGCTGAAAGGAATATGAATCAAACGGGTTATTTTTTAATAGCGGGAGTGTTAATCTCTTTATTTCCTGCTTTTTATTACGGATATAAAAAAAATATATTTGTAATCGTTAGTGAGAAATATAATATATTTCCGATTCAACTTATATTTTATTACTCCTGTTTTTCTTGCGTTCTCCTTTACTTTATCAATGGCATTTTACGGACTTTTGACCTTTACCATTCCGTCGTTTATTGAATTTATGGTCAATTGCTTCGGACAGTTTACAGGCTTAATTCTCCCTGTCATTTCAGATATTATAATTATTTTTGCGTGCAATAAATATGTCGTTATGAAAAAAAATGACTTCGTATCCCCTACAAATGAATTGTTTATTTATTTCCCGATTCAGTCATATCATAATTTTGGCGGAAAACTTCACGGAACAAAATTTTTATACCCGAAAAAATCAAAAGGAGACTTGCTTAAAGGGGTCCAGGAATCGAATTTAATAATTCATCCTAAAGAATTGAATGGAATAAGTTTTGCTTTCACATTTAATGGAGAAATTGTCATTAATGAACAAAGTCTTAAAATACTGAATAATCATGAATTAACCGGATTTCAAGTCTGTCCGGTTCATGACCTTAATAATAATCAGATAAATAATTATTTTCAAATGTAGGCATCCCATGTAATGCCGAAGATGGCAGATGAAACAAAAATAATAGTCGAACAGCTGATTTATGCATCAAAGATTGTGACTGATGATCAGATATTTTATAATAAGGAAATTTTATCGGAACTATCAGATTTTAATTACAGTTTAGAAGCATTCGGCTATGAG
Source organism: Candidatus Methanimicrococcus odontotermitis (assembly GCA_031286065.1). Lineage (GTDB taxonomy): Archaea > Halobacteriota > Methanosarcinia > Methanosarcinales > Methanosarcinaceae > Methanimicrococcus > Methanimicrococcus odontotermitis. The sequence goes on from JAITUZ010000013.1 coordinate 2,398, forward strand.
GGATATAATCCGTATCCTCCTCAAAAATATTGGATTGTCTCAGAAAAATCCCGTTCTGTTCTTATAAATGAATTAAACCAAAATGAGTTTGATTTTATTCCCGTAATTTTAACAGATGAAAAGAAAAATTGAAGAAACAAACCTCATTCATTCCCGTTTTTCAATGGCTCTCAAAATCAAATCGGCAATCGTTTCTGGATCGAATTTAACAATATCAAATTCAGAAACGGGTTTGTTTTATCCATTCAAGCTTTCAATATTGATGGCGGAATCATTGGAATTATTCTTTCTGCCCTTGATACATCCGCTCTATTTTTTCAATCGTATCGATCTCTTCAATCGTTTTATCATCGCGGACGCGGACGAGTCTCGGAAACCGGAGCGCGTATCCCGCCGGATAATTCGGACTTTTTTGGATTTCTTCAAAAGCGATTTCAAAAACGATTTCCGGTTTTATTTTCAGCGTTACGCCGTTTTCCGCCTCAATCAAATCAGTGAACTGTTCCGTCAGCGCGTCCAAAAGATCATCGCTGAGGCCGGTTCCGACGCGGCCGATTTCTAAATAAACATTTTTAATGTTGTCAAAACATGACAAAACGTATGAGCCGATTTTGTTTTTTCGTTTTCCGGATCCCCATTCGCCGCCGATGACCACCAAATCCAGCGTATCCATCACCGGCTTTTTCTTCAGCCAGTTTTTGCCGCGCTTTCCCGGAGAATACGGCGACATCGGATTTTTAATCATGATTCCTTCATGTCCCGCAGCCAGAGCCTCCCGATAAATTTCAGCCGCAGCTTCGGGATCTTTCGTAATTTTTAATTCGTCAACACTGATTCCTTCAGCGTCCTGTTTTATAATCTCTGAAAGTTTTTGCCTTCTTTCCGTCAGCGGTTTTTCAATGTAGCTGACGCCGTCGGCGTAAAGCAGATCAAACAAATTCACATGAATTGGAATGTCTCTTGACATTGTTTCAACATCATATTTCCGCCTGAAACGGCGCAGAATATCTTGGAACGGCCGCGGATTTCCGTTCTCGTCAATCGCGACAGCTTCGCCGTCCAAAACCGCGTTTTCAGCCGTGACGGCGGCAGAGACGGCTTTTACGACATCAGGGAGAGAATTTGTAACGTTTTCCAGCCGACGCGTGAACAATTCTATTTCTTCGCCGCTTTTATGAATCTGAAGACGCGCGCCGTCAAATTTCCATTCGACCGCCGCTTCATCCAATTCGGAAAATGCGGCTTCGATGCTGTTCGTCACCTGCGCCAGCATCATTTTGACGGGGCGGCTGACCTGGATATTTTGCCGGGACAGCGCGTCAGCGCCGCCTCTTTTTGCCGCGGCGGCGACTTCACCCAAGTCGTTGGTCACCATGAACGCGAATTCCACTTGGGCGACGGGAACATCAAACGCTTTGGCAATCGAATCTCTGACAATGCCTTCACCGATTCCGATACGCAGTTCTTCCAGCGCGATTCTTGAAATGTATTTCGCTTCAAGCGGCGACGATTCCGAAAAAAGGAACTGAAGACCTTTTACTTTTCTGTCCTGCGCGCCTTTGCCGGAAACATCGGCGATTTCTTTGAGGCGGCCGTAAACGTCCGAAATCGAAAGTTTTCCGGCGATTTCGAAGGTGCCGCTCTTTTCATCTTCCGCCGCGAGAAAACTTGAAAAAGTGGATTGGCTTTTTTTATCTTCAGAAAGCGCCCGATAAGTCGTTTCGCCGATATCGCCCGTTTCGCGGAGGAGGATTTTGATTTTATCGGGCGGTATTCCGGCCGCTTTTGAAAGCGCCGAGTAAAGAAGATTCGGTCCGAGGCCGAGTTTTTTGCCGGTCCAAGCGGGGAAAACCTCGCCCATGATCATATAACACGACACCGGTAACTCATCCTCATCGACAATTTTCAAAAATTCGGCAAAAACATCCGTCATCTCCAAAGACCCTGAAATCTTTTCGATTTGAATGCACAGATCGGTGAATTCTGAAAACCGCGTCATGTTTTTCCCGTTTAATCCTGTTTATAGATCGAAATGATATCGCTCAAAATGGCGCTTGCGGTTTCAACCGAACCCGCGCCTTTTCCGGTCACCGTTATTTCGCCGGCCAAATCCGTTTGAATCGACGCGACATTCAAAGTGCCGCTGACGGAAAGCGGATGCCCGATCGGAATCAGCCGCGGGGAAACCGTCAGAGTGCCGTCTTTTCTCACTTCGCCGATGAGTTTTATCGTCTTGCCGTTCTTGGCGCTCATTTCCAGCGCTTCATAGGTTATTTGAGTAATACCGGTCCGGTCAACATCATTGATTGTTTTGTCCATCCCGAACACCGTGTTTGCCAAAATCACGACTTTTCCGGCGGTGTCAATGCCTTCCACATCATAAGTCGGGTCGGTCTCGGCAATTCCCAAGTCAACCGCTTCGGTTAATATTTCGGAATACGTGGATTTCTCTTCCAGCATCCTGGTTAAAATATAATTGCAGGTGCCGTTGAAAATTCCTTTGATGCTGTGAATTTCATTGCCGGCCATGACTTCTTTTGTCAAGTTGATAATCGGCATCGCACCGCCGACAGTCGCTTCATAACGGAATGCGCATCCGTTTTTTTCGGCGAGTTCATTCAATTTTTTGAATTTTAAGGTCAGCGGACCTTTATTTGAGGTGACGACACTTCGTCCGTTTTCAAAAGCGGTTTGCATGTTTTCCAGACCGGCGCCGCCGGTTATGACATCGGTCGGAGAAACTTCAATGACCAAATCGTGTTCTACCTGCCGAATGACTTCTGACCCGCTCATTATTTTTTCTGCAACCGTTCCTTTTTCGGCTTTAGCGGCCAGACATTTTTCCAAATCCAGTCCGTTTTCATCAATTACGGTGCCTTTGGAATCCGTGACGGCAACGATTTTTATCTCGACGCCTTCTGCTTTTAAATATTCTTTTTTCATCAAAAGGACGCGCGCGACACCTTGTCCGATGGATCCGAATCCGATAATTGAAGCTTTTACTGTTCTCATTTTAATCACTCCAGTTCAATCGGCAGCACTAACAGAAGCTCTTTCTCTTCTGCTATTTTCTTTAAAAGCGCGACCACTTTTTTCAATTCCGTTTTTCCGATCGCGTTAATGGTAATCGCGGCGGATGTCGGTTCGTTAATTTCAGGCATGGAAAGAGACATGTCCGTCACTTCAGCGATGCCCGTTTCATCTATTCGGCTGACAGTGTCTCGGATATCTGTATTTACGACATGTCCGATCATGATGACCGTGATCGTTTCTCTGTATTTTTCTTCTCCGATTCGAAGGATGCGAATGCCTGTTTGCTCCATGTCTTCTTTTATTTTATTAATCACGGAATTTTTGGCGTCAAGAACGAGCTGGACTTGAACTTTGCCGCCGCCTGTTTTGGCCGCATTTGTTTTGTGGTAGTGGAAAACAGATATCAGATTCGCTTTATTGCGCGACACCGGCTCAAGGGCCAGGATAAGCTGCCCCGGCTCATCTTTTAATTCAATGTCCATCGTAACTTTCATAAAAATTCCTCAAAAACTCATGCCGCAGCTGATCAGGTGCGGACGGTTATGTATTCGCGTAACGGTAACTACGGTTGTTATAATCCGCTCTTTATTTATTTTTGCTGGTTTACGTTTTCAGCGGATTTAGAATAAAATAAAACGCAGTGTATTAAATCAGACAGGGAAATGTAAAAAACCGGGCGCGAAGAAATCATTATCTGAAAAATTCAGACAGATATCTTTTAAGTTGAAATTAAAAAGAGAAATATAAAAGGGCGAATTATAAAAAAAATGAAATTAAAAAGTGAAATTAAAAGTCACAGAATTCTTTCTGTGATTTTTCAGCCGGCTGATAGGTGCCTTGTCTTCTTAAAGTTCCAAAGTGTTTTTCCAAACGCCGTGAAGATTACAGTATGAAACCGCGCCGAGCGCTTTGAATCGGTTTAAGTCGAGAACTTTGAACGTTGCGGCGGGTTCAGTAACTGTCGGCGCGAAGTCAGCGCGGCCGATATAGACAACCTGTTCATTTTCTTTTTTAATGCCGTAGAGTTCGACCCAAACGATATGATGTTCAGGTGTGTTGGGGTGCGGTGTCTCTTTTCCGACCGTCACGATAACGACATTGTCATGCGTTCCGCCGTGACCGGTCCCGCGTTCAATCGTCGGAACATGTTTTTCTTTTCCTTCGGTTTCCGGCACTTTAAATAAAGATGTAAAATCCATAAGTTTTCCTCCGAGTCATCAAAATGATGAGTACATTAATTAAATGAAAGCTTAAATATAAATCTGCTCATAAAATTAATTAAAATAATTGAAAACATCCTGAAATACTTTAGGAACCGGTTCGTTTTGAAATGAATTCGGGGTGTCGTTCATTATTTGTTTTGTCAGGATATCCGTTTATCGTTTGTCAGGATGTTTGATCGAAATTCGAAATTGAATTTCTAAAAATTAATGGGAATAATTACTATTTAAAAGTATTCTTCGATTTATAAACTAATTTTAAATTCAAATTATTTTTCAAATCTAAATTTATTCTTTGAGTGTTACTTTTTTTAAAGTTTTACATTCCTTTTTTTATCATGATTTCTCTTTCAATCTTGATTTTATCCGTTTTTCTTTTTTCTGTTCTTATTTTTCTTTGGTTAAGGATTAGATATTTATATATTGGTAACAGTTTTCATTTAGTAGGAATTTCTAAAATGGAGTTCCTTATCCGCATCAATTTCCGAAAATCGAAAACAAATATAAATATGTTCAATGAATAATATAATGTTGTATATATTTTAATCAATATATGCTCGTTCAATTTCGATATCGGTAAATTGAATTTCTTTATATCGGCTGTTTACACTTAAAACAGGGTGACATTTATGATCGAAGATATCGTCTTATTAAGTCGGCTTCAATTCGCAATCACTGTCTTCTTCCACTTTATTTTCGTCCCGCTGACCATCGGTCTCGGCGCAATGGTTGCAGGCTTTGAAGTCAAATATTGGAAAACACAACAAGAGAAATGGAAAAAGTTGGCTCAGTTTTGGGGCAACCTCTTTAAAATCAATTTCGCATTCGGCATTGTAACGGGTTTTGCGATGACGTTCCAGTTCGGAACAAATTGGGGCCCGTACTCCGAATTCATGGGCGATGTATTCGCCTCTCCGCTCGCTCTTGAAGCGCTCATCGCCTTCTTTTTGGAAGCCACATTCTTCGGTATTTGGCTCTTTACAAACCATAAGAGACCCGCACTTAAAGCGGTTTCAATGGTTTTGGTGTCTGTCGGGACCATGATTTCCGCGATTTGGATTATTACGGCCAACTCATTTATGCAGAATCCGGTCGGTTATCAAATGGCGGAAGACGGAACCAAAGTCCTTCTTTCCGATATCGGCGCCGTTTTGACAAATCCGTATTTGTGGTATATGCTGATTCACACGCTTATCGCGGCTTATTTGCTGTCCGCTCTGTTTATGGCGGCTGTCAGCGGTTACTTCTTGCTCAAAAAATCAAATACTGACATTTTCCGTACTTCCATGAAACTCGGCGTTTATGTTTTGGTTATCTCAGCACTTCTTTTACCGTGTTTTGGCATGTTTTACGGCCACTATGTCGGCGATGTTCAGCCGGTCAAAGCCGCGGCCATGGAAGCGGTTTGGGAAAGCGGTTCTGATTTGCCGATGTATTTGATTCAAATCCCGTCGGATTCCGGAAACACTGTTCAAGCAATCGGCATTCCGTATCTCGGCAGTTTCCTGCTGACGGGTGATTTGCACGGTGAAGTCACCGGACTGAATGACATTGCCGAAGAGGATCGGCCGCCGGTCGCAATGACATTTTTCAGTTTCAGAATCATGGTGATTTTAGGCGTCGTCTTTATTTTGGAAGCTTTGGCAGGTCTTTATTTGGTTCGCAAAGATCCGGCGATGGAGTCGCCCAAGTCCCGAAAATATATCAAGCTCATTCTTTACAGCGTCCCGCTTCCGTATCTCGCGATCGCTTTCGGATGGGCAGTCGCCGAAGTCGGCCGCCAGCCGTGGATCGTGTACGGTCTTTACAGAACGGCTGAAGCAGTTTCTACTGTTCCGGCGATTCAAATCATTTTCTCAACGGGACTTTTGCTTCTTTTCTATTTGCTTTTGTTCTTCCTTTTCCTTTATCTGATGGTCAAAGCCGTCAGCGCGGGACCGGAGGTGGCAGAACATGCTTGAATATGAACTTCTCATCAACATTTGGTTTGCTCTTTGGTGTGTCATTTGGGCGCTTTGCTTAGTGGCCGATTCATTCCCTCTCGGCGCAGGTATGCTGGCAGCCTTTTTGCCGAAAACGATGGGTCAAACGCTTCAAGTTGCCAAATCTGTCGGTCCGTTTTGGGGCGGCAATCAAGTTTGGCTGATTTTGGCAGCCGGCGGCACGTTTGCGGCATTTCCGCTCATCTTTTCGAAGATGTTCACATGGCTTTACATCCCGATGATGCTTTTGCTGATCGCGGTCATACTGCGCGGCATCTGCATTGAGCTGATTTATCATGATGACAACGCAAAACTTCAGCAAGTGTTCCGCTACGGCTGGGCGCTCGGCAGTTTGCTGATTGCGGTCGTATTGGGCGTTGCTTTCACCAATTTCTTCAGAGGTCTTGTCATCAACGCAGATTACGTCTATGGGGGAACACTTCTCGGACTTTTCGGTGTCCACGCTCTGCTCGGCGCTTTGCTGTTCGTCCTGTTCTTCCTGACATCCGGCGCGTTTTGGGTCGCTCACAAGACGACCGGCGAAATCTCAGAGAAGTGCAGCCGTTTCGGCAAAAAATCTTCAATCGCTGTTGCCGTTACCGCTTTGATTTATATCATCGCGCTCTTCAACACGGACGGATTTGCGGCCAACTATAACGCTTATCCGATCGCGTACGCGGTTCCGCTGATTGCGGTTGTCTTTGCGCTGGCATGCATCGGTTTGGCTGTTAAGAAATCTGATAAACCGTTTTTTGCCTTCCTTGCAAATCTCGGAACGCTCTTTTTCGGCGCGGCGACGGGATGTGTGTCGCTTTACCCCTACATCCTGAAGTCAACCGTTAATCCGGAATTCGGCGTCAGTATTTTCGCGGGCGCGTCAAGCCAAATGACGCTGTCTTTGATGTTCTACGCCGCTTTGATTTTCGTGCCGATCGTGCTGATTTATCAGCTTTGGTCTTACACGAGATTCAAAGAGAAAATCCCCGAAGCGTAATTTTAAAAATAAAAAAAAGGCGGACCGGAATAAACCCGACCCGCCTTTTGATTTTGTTTTTTGCTGCTACAGTGTTTTGTATTAATTATTTGTTGTCTCTATTCTGAAAAGCAGTTCACAGGTGTTATTCTGCAACAGGATAAATTTGAATGTCAAGCGCTGCCGCCATCAGCGGGCCGGCTTCTTCTCCGAATTTGATGAAATGCGGTTCTTTGGTATGTTTATCCAGCATTTCCTGATTTGTCCATCGTTCAATCATCATGAATGTGTTTTCTTCGGCGCAGCTTTTGAAAAGCGCGTAGCTGACGCATCCTTCGTCTCCTGGGCTTGCCGCCAGCAGCGGCTGAACTTTTTCAAGAAACTCTTTTTCTGTTCCGGGTTTGATTTTTATAACTGCATTGACAATAAGCATTGAGCTCACCTCTTTCATGTTAAATCAAGATGTTTATAAATCTTGCTGTGATTTATCATTGATATATATGACGGTTTGAAAAAACAAAGCCGCCGTCCGCTTCAAATAAATCTTAAAAAAGAACGGAAAAAAGGTTATGTTTGATCGTTCTCGGATTCCGCATCTTCTGCAGCCGTTTTCTTCATCTCTTCCGGAATCGTTTTTTCCGGATTTGTCTCTTCTTTAATTGTTTTCTCGGGGCCGCGTCCGTTGTGCTCCCAAGCGTACTGCTCCTGCGCTTCTTTATATGAGATATATTCATTTCTTCTTTTCATCAAGCGGCAGACGTTTCTGACGATGACGAGAAGGAGAAGAACGATTAAAAGGACAATGACCCAATCAATCAAAGTAAATGTGCTCCAAAATGCCATAAATTTTCTCTTCGTTTTAATCGGTTTTTATCAATTTCATTTTCATGACCGTTAAGGCTATATTTAATTATTCTGTTTTAGGCAGTCGCGGATTCAAAACCTTTATTACATTTGAATCTCCTATTATGTTTTCTGCCCGTTTTTGGCAGCTGAATGATAAAACGGTCGAGGGGCTGTGGCCTAACCTGGTAGGGCGATGGGCTCCAGCGGATATATGATGAGCAACGGGTCAACCGAGCACCTTCCGACGGGAAGGCGCGATGAGGAACCGTTGGAGCGCTGAAGTGCGCTTGTAAGATGCCGTAAAAATCGGCAATTCGGAGAGACCCGTCGGTTGTGAGTTCAAATCTCACCGGCCCCACGTTTAATCTTTTTTTAATTTTTGATTTTTTTCGCTTGTTCATATGTTTACAAATAGAGTTCATATGTTTACAGATAGATTTAATTGCTTCCGGCTTCTAATTGTATTATCGGCCGAGTGTTTTTGGTTTAATGATTTTCAGGTTGAATCGGATTTCAGGTGTCAAAATGTCCTTGAAACAAAAATATAAAAAAGCGGAGGATAACAATAATAAGCTCTCCAATCTCCGGCCGCTGCCGGAAGAGACGCTGAAATCACTCAAGGCGTACTACCGCGTCGGTTTGACTTATTCCAGCAACGCGCTTGAAGGAAACAGTTTAACGGAATCCGAAACCAAAATCGTCATTGAAGACGGCTTGACAATTAACGGAAAACCTTTGCGTGATATCTATGAAGCTGTCGGTCACGCCAAAGCCTACGATTATCTTTGGGAGCTTGCGGTGAATAAACTTCTGAAAGAAGAGGACATTCTTCTGCTTCACAGATTTTTTTATGAGATGATTGATTCGGATCAAGCCGGCATTTATCGGAAAATTCCGGTTTTTATCAGCGGGGGCGAATTTCCGGTCACACCGGCCGACAAAATCAAACAGGAAATGAAAAATTTTGTCAAATGGTTTAATCAATCTGAGAACCAATTACAACCGGTCGAATTTGCCGCGCTTGTCCATAAAAAATTCGTTTTCATCCATCCCTTTATCGACGGCAACGGAAGACTCGCCCGTTTGCTTATGAATTTGGCTTTGATTCGAAATGAATATTCTGTTGCTCTCATTCCTTCAATTTTAAGACCCGAATACATCCGTTCATTAGAACTCGCGCATACAAATGACGAACCGTTTAAAGAATTCATCGCCGATAGAGCTATTGAAACACAAAAGGATTTGCTGAGGCTTTTCAAAAAAACAAGCAAAGAGATTGACAGTGCAGGCGGCGAAAAACTCGGCGGTGTAAACTCCGGGAAATTCAGCGGTGCAGGTGTCGAGAGACACGGCGGTGTAAATTGTGAAGAGTTTGGCGGTGCAGATGTCGGGAGACACGGCGGTGTAAATTGCGAAGAGTTTGGCGGTGTAGGTGTCGAGAGGCACGGTGGTGTAAATTGTGAAGAGTTTAGCGGTGCAGATGTCGGAAGGCATGGCGATATAATTCGTGAAGAATTCGGCGGTGTAAATTACGAAGAGTTTGGCGGTGCAGGTATCGGGGGACTTGATGATTCCAATCCGCTTCCCGGTATGATTTTTGAATTAATCCAAACGTCTCCGGGGCTGAACGCGCCCAAGATCGCAGAAAATTGCGGGATCGGTTTACGCACAGCTCAGCGTTATCTGAAATTATTGGCGGATAACGGGCAAATCGAGTTTATCGGCGCGCCGAAAATCGGCGGATACTGTCCGAAAACTGAAAAAATAATTTAAATCATTTTTTATAACTTTAAACCGCAGTCGCAGGAATTTTTAGAAATTATTGCCGATGTTTTTCATTTTCATCTTTTCGTTTTTTAAAAACAGGCGGAAGAATATTTCTTCCGTTTTCTTACAATTTATTTTGTTTTCGGGCGGCCGCCGCGTTCGCCATTGCAACCACATCGCCGGCGCCGGTCGTATTGGTAACGATCACCATGTTCTTTTCGCGCGCGATCTCCGACAGCGTCTGCAGTTCTCTAAGGCGGATCGCAACCGGAATTTCATCGTAAAGGGCGGCAGCATCACGCATTTTCGTTGCTGAAATGTGTTCGCCTTCCGCCAAGATGATTCTCGAACGCTTTTCTCTTTCAGCTTCGGCCTGCTTGGCAATTGCGCGCAACATGGAATCCGGCAGGCTGACGTCGCGGATCGTGACGGAGGTGACGCGAATGCCCCACGGGTCCGTGTCTCTGTCTAAAAGCTTCTGCAAATCCACGTTGACTTTTTCTCTTTGGGTCAGCACTTCATCCAGTTCCATCTGTCCCAAAACGTCACGCAGAGTCGTTTGAGCGAGCATAGCGGTCGCGTATTTATAATCCTCGACTTCGGTAATTGCCATTTCCGGATCGACCACTTTATAATAAACAATCGCGTCAACCGTAATCGTCACATTGTCTTTTGTGATGATGTCTTGTTTCGGTACATCAATCGTCACCGTTCTCATATCGATTTTTTCCGTTTTGTCCAAAAAGGGCGTTGTGAAAAAGAGTCCCGGTCCCTTGACGCCGTTTAATCTTCCCAGTCTGAAAATCACGACGCGTTCATATTCTTTAACAATGTGGATCATTTTTTTCCTCGCTTTTTCTAAATCAAATCATCTGCAAATCCTTCTCAAATCCTTCTCCGATTTTTTTCGGATTGTATGACATGAGGTCATACCTGCTTATTTCTTTTTCCTTTTCATTCGCGGGTTTTTCAAAAATATTGCGGCTTTTTGTTAAACAAAATATTAAAGGAATCCAAGCATTGAGGATAAAGTATGAATGATGCGAACCGCGAATGGAACGATCACTGTGCCAAACAGGCGAAAATGACGGATTTTCAAACCGGCGCTCAGCGTTTTTCCGTTCAGAAAAATACGGATCAAATGCTTCAGAATCTGCTTTTGGGAAATGTCGGGCGCGTCTTGGACCAGCTGGACTGTCTGCCGTTTCCGCCCGGCTCAACTGTGCTGGATATCGGCGCGGGGCCGGGAACGCTTTCTGTACCGCTGACCGCTGCCGGCTGCCAAGTCACCGCCGTCGAACCTGCGCCGCCGATGCATGCGGCTCTTGCCGAGTACAAAAAAATAAAAGGCGTTACCGCCGATATCCCGATCATCCCGAAAGTTTGGGAAGAAGTCGATTCAGAAGAGATCGGGCAGTTCGATTATGTTATTTCTTCTTTTGCGATGACCGTTCCGGATTTGAATAGCGCGCTGCTTAAAATGGATGCCGTCTGCAAAAAGGAAGTTCACATTTTTTGGTTTCTGACCGATCCGCCATGGGACCGCGTCAATGAAGCGCTTTGGACAAAGCTGCACCATGAAGAGTATTACGGGAAGCCGCTTGCCGATTTGATTTGGAACGCTTTGTACCGGGCGGGCATTTACGCAAATTTGGAAGTGCTGCCGCTCAAAGATTCGCATTCTTATGAAACATTTGAAGACGTCACGAAAGAATATCTCGGCCGGCTGGCGGCAAAAGAAGAATGGCAGATCCTTCTCGCTGAAGAGTATCTGAAAAAAGCGTTTATTCAGGTTCCCGAAAAAGGTTTTACTTTACCTGAGGACGGATTGTACGCGCACATTTGGTGGCGGAAATAAAAATCATTTCCTCGCTTCTTTTTAGGTTTTGCACGAAAAGTCTGTCATCTGCACGAAAAGTCCGATTGATTTGTAAAAATAGTTAAAATAAGAACGAGTAAATGATTTTTTATTCATTCACTTTTGAAAGTTCGAACATTTTCGAAAAAATGTTCGAAATAATATAATATAAAAATCGGGGATAGTTTTCCACTTGTCTTCTTTTCCTAAATATTTAAATTTCCTGTTATGGTATATTAATATAATTTATTTCTCTGTTATCGAAAGGGAACAACCCCGCCGATTGACTTTTTTTAAATTTTATTATTCCGGTGATACCGGCATTTTTAATATTCAGATTGTGGGGACCCGAAAGGGGTACACCACTCTTGTTGCGGTCAGTGGTAATTATAGTAACCTTAATGATTGGGAATTTGTCAATCACGATTATTATCCAATACTTCCTCATTGAAAAACAAAATGAATAGACCTGTACGAAAATCTATGGTTGAAAATTAAGATTATTTGACTATTAAAAAATATAAAAAATTTGGCGGATTGAGAAATAAATAGCATCCCAGTATTAAACATGCTAAAGAAATCAAATAAAAGAAATACTTTTTGTTTTTGTTACTTTCAGTGTTTGCTGCAAAAAATCCGGAGAAACCGCATAGTAAACCAATTAGAACAAAAACAAAGAAATCAAAAATCGGTCGAATTATATTAGATATAGGATCAAAATAATCCATAGTCAAGCGAGTAAAAGAGCTCAATCCTGCTATAACCGGACAACTCAATCCTAAAAATACGGCTTTAACTTTCATATGAGTAATAAAACCATAAATAGGCCCGCTGAAAATCATAAAGAAAACGAGAGCACCAAACCAAATAAACAATAAAATACCATAAAGATAACTTTTTAAAAATGAATAATTAATAAACAAACACATAAAAAATAAAAAAAGGAGAATTATAAAAAATAAATTATTCACTATTTTACTTTGATTAAAGGTTTGCATTTCAATCATCATCAATTAAATAACAAATCCGAATCGCTTAACAATTAGAGGTATCTCATGGAAATCCGTTCCCGGATTGCCATGAGATGTCAGTTGATGGTTTTTCGATCTGGCAAAATTAAAGTTATCTGGGAGTAATTCTTGTTGCATACCCGTTATTATATACACTTGGATACAGAAGTTATTGTATTTTCACTTGCAAAAGATGGAAGTGAAAAACTTAGCAGAATCGTAAAGATACAGAACATGCTTGTAAGTTTAATTTTCATATATAATATCTCCACATTTTTAAAGTAATCTTATTGAAATCATTACATCCTGTATAAGTCATTAAGAAAATATTAACTTAACATTGATACACATTTATGTAAATTAATTTAATATTTTGTATAGGTCAATATGTATATATCTAGTGTAGCACCCATAGATAAAGATAACTAAGGTGGAATTATTTTCATTTAAAAATTAAAGTCACCTCATTTATGTATTGTGCTCCTTTGTTTTCATACGCTTTTTTAAAAGGCTTTGCACGAGAATTCCGTTTTGTACAAAAAGTTTGTTCGATTGTTAATTTAGATAATTTTTCACAATAGCATCCGATGATGTTTATAGTTCTCTTTCAATAAACTACTTGCTGCCGCTGGATTTTCAAGTGTGAAAGGATTTGCATGAAAAGTCGCTAAAATGACATACTTTTCGTGCAAGTTGCTGATTTTCCGTGCAAAGCCTCCTTTTTATAAATTATTTATGTTTCTCTCATTTAAGAAGATTTCAAACCGTTGCCGCAATACAAGCCGTATTTGATGATTTCCACAATCGTCGTTATTGTTTCATTGCTGTTTTGATAATGGGATCTTTTGTTCTCCCGATTTCGATGGGCGGCTATGAAATATTCGCCACCGGATTGTTTTTAATCTTCTTGGTTCTCATGATTGCTTTTATTTTTGTTTGGGTCCGGCTTTATTTCATATCGGCGTTGAAGATTCTGAGCTGCTGCGCGCGTTTATCACGAATTTCGTTCGCAACACATCGCTATTTACAGTCATCGGGTCGGTTGAATCTGTTTCCGATTCTTTGATTCTTGGAACGCTGCAGACTTCCGTCTCGGAGACGGCGCAGCTCATTTCCGAAGTCACCGCAATCCGTAAACTTCCGGAAAAGACCCAAAGAAATAATTTTCTTTCATCCTTTTTCGTTTTCTGTCTTCTTCTTTCTTTGCAATACTTTATATCCTAAAATTCGTTTTTTATTCCCAAGTGAAAAACTATGAGTGAAAAATGTTCTAACTGTTACGGTCAAGGGTATAATATTCCGGAAACCGGGCCGTGCCCGAAATGCAGCGGCGTTGTCAGTGCCGGAAAATCGAAATCCATTAATCTGATGGACCTTTCCGAGAAGAATCTTAATTCTTTCGTCAGCGGTGTCTGTGATATCTGCGGCGGCACCGGCATTTACGAAAAAAAAGAAAAATGTGAAGAGTGCCGCGGAAAAGGCGTTATTTACCACTGCGTCCGCTGCGGAAAAACCATCCCTTATCTGAATGACGGCGGCGAAGAAATCTGCAATGCTTGTCTGTCTTCCGGCTGTGTTCATAAGCTTGACAATTCCTGTGATTATAATGATTTGGCAAGCGGCAAGCTTTACATCGGCATTGTTGACGGTGTTGTTGAAAACCTCGGCGCTTTCGTTAAACTCAACGACGGCATCAAAGGCCTTCTTCACGAAAAAAACTTTGACAGCTCTTGTTCCTCTCTCTCCAAAGGCGATGAAATTATTATTCAGCTTAAAAATATCAACCGCTCCGGCCGTGATGTTAAATTAGATCTGGTTCCCAAAAAGCCCGCCAAATATGAATTGATCGAAGTGGAGAAAGCCTTCCCGCTGACACCTGTCGGCAGTATGACGTCAAAGGACAACGGCAAAACCGTCAAATTCACCGGTGAGGTGCTTCAAGTAAAACAAACCGGCGGCCCGACGATTTTTACGATTTCGGATGAAACCGGTCAAGTGCCGTGCGCCGGATTCTCAACAGCCGGCCAGCGTTCTTATCCCGAAATCGAAGCCGGAATGGCCGTGTCCGCTGTCGGTGAAATCAATCTCCGCGACGGCGCCGTTCAAATCGAATTAATGAGTTTGAAACAGCTGCCGGCTGAAGAAGCGGCGGCACTGATCGATAAGATCGAAACGGCGGTGGATGAGCGCGCCAAAGCGCATGATATCCCGTTTCTCGTTAAAAGCGACGTGTTGGAAAAACTGAGACCGTCAATGCTTCAGGCCGCCAAAGAGATCCGAAAAGCCATTCTGCGGTCGCGCCCGATCATCCTGCGCCACCACGCTGACGCCGACGGCATCACTTCCGCGATTGCGATCGAGCGCGCGATTCTGCCTCTTCTTCGAGAAATCAGCGGTCCGGATGCCGAATACCGCGCTTACAAACGTTCTCCGTCCAAAGCGCCGTTTTACGAGCTGATGGATGTCGTTAAAGATGTTTCTTACGCCGTTGAAGACGAAATCCGTTTCGGTCAGCCGATGCCGCTCATTGTGATGGTGGACAACGGTTCGACCGATGAAGACGTTCCGGCGTATAAACACACGCAGGTGTACGGTATGGATGTGGTCGTCATTGACCACCATCATCCGCATGAATCGGCCGATGATTATTTGATCGCTCACGTCAATCCTTACAAAGTCGGCGGCGATTTCGGTTTGACCGCAGGCATGCTCTGCGTTGAAACGGCGCGTATGATTCGCCCGGAAGTGAGTGATGAAATCGTTCATTTGGCGGCCGTTGCCGGTGTCGGCGACCGCTCTGAGTCCCCCGAGTGCGCGCAGTATATCGAAATGGTCGCCGACAGATACCCTCTTGAGCATCTCAAAAAGATGGCGCTGTCATTGGATTATGAGCAATACTGGCTCAAATTCGGAAGCGGTGTCGGAATTATTGATGACATTTTAGATCTTCGGGACCATGCCACCCATCTCCGTCTCATCGACATGCTTTGCAGCCAGGCGGACGGCATGATTAAAGATCAGCTGGAAGTCTGTCTTCCCAATGTCAAAATGACGGAACTCAAGAGCGGCGCAATCCTCAACACGATCGACGTTGAAAAATTCGCCCATAAATTTACGTTCCCGCCGCCCGGAAAAACGTCCGGCGAGATTCACGATATCATGTGCAATCAGAAATATCCCGACCAGCCGGTCATTACGCTGGGGCTGGGTCCCGACTTTGCCGTCATCCGCTCCAAAAAAGTGCTGATGAACATTCCGCAAATCGTCCGCGAACTTCGCGAAGAACTCATCGGCAGCGGCGTCAACGGCGGCGGACATTTGGTCGTCGGCAGCATCAAGTTCGTCGAAGGCGCCGCCGATATCGTGATTCCGAAACTGATCGAAAAATTAGCGGAAGCGGATGTTGAAAAATAATTACATCGCTTCTTTTTTTTATTTTAAAAACTCTTTTTACCTTTTTATCTTGTCATTTTTAAAAAACAGAGTGCGTTTTCATTTTATTATTGAAAAACAGTGCGGCTCGCGCGGCGGCCGGTAGCAAAAAAAGTTCAAGTCAGTCCCGTAAAAAAAGAAATGGAAACAAGATATTGAAATTGAAGTCAATATCTTATTCCGGATTCGTTTTATTCCGTTTATTCGTACTTATAGCCGATTTTCATCGCTTTTTCGATGGAGGCGAATGCGTCATCGATTTCGGCTTTGGTGAATTGAAGTTCTTCTTTTGCCGTCTTGATTTTCAAGCCGCTGCCTTTGGTTGTTTTGCCGATGACCGCGCAGGGCAGGTCTTTCATGACGCCGGCGATTTTGTCGGCGGATTTCACGGTTAAAATCGCTCTGGCCGGTGATTCTGAGAACAGGAGCTCATCGGCGCGGTCAATGTTCAGGGCGGTCAAGTCAACGTCGGCGCCGACATCGGTGAGCATGGACGCGAGCGCTTTGGCGAGACCGCCGCGTGAAATATCGTGCGCGCTTGTCACGGCGCCTGAAGCGCAGGCTTTGGCAATCGCTTCCACGATTCTATCATAATTCTCGGGCACGGTCGGGACTTTTCCTGAATTTTCCATATCCATGACGCGGTAATATTCGCTGCCGCCGAGTTCGGCTTTTGTTGCGCCGATTAAAAGAATGAGTTCATCCGCTTCTTTGAAAAAGGATGACGGGACTCGCTTTTCAAAATCGACGATGCCGAGAATGCCGATTGAGGGCGTCGGCAAAATGGCTGTGTCAAATTCAACGCTTTCGTTATACAGAGACACGTTTCCGCCGACAACGGGGATGTTCAGTTTTTTCGCGGCGTCAGCCAAACCCAAAACGGACTGTTTTAAATACCAATATTGTTCGGGCTTGTTCGGGTTTCCGAAGTTGAGATTGTCTACTAAACAAAGGCCGAGCGCACCTTTTACGGCGATATTCATCGCATTTTCAATCACGGTCATAATGGCTCCCGTGTACGGATCAAGGAGGCCGACCGCAGGCTCGCAGCCGCAAGTCATGGCCACGCCTTTCTTGTCGGTCACTTTGATCATGCCGGCATCGCCGCCGTTTTCACCGCAAACGATGGGAAGCGTTGTTTTGGCGTATTTTTCCCAAACCGATTTGCGGGAGGCCAAGTTGTACGAGGAGAATATGTCGAGGACACAGTTTTTCATATCAGCCGAAAGCGGCGGTTTTTCCAAAATCAGTTTTTCACTGCGCGGCTCGGGCGCGGCGGATGGGAGTTCGCGTTTGGGAACGCCTCTGACAATAAAATCAACAGGAAGCTCGGCTTCAATTTTGCCTTTATATTCGATTCTGTAAAGGCCGTCGGTCGTTAAATAACCGACATCCGCCGCTAAAACATTGTGCTTTTTCATGATTTCCATGACTGTTTCCATGTTTTCGGGTTTGATTTCGGCCAGCATCCGCTCCTGCGTTTCGGAAAGCATGATTTCGTAAATTTTTAAATCGTCAAAAAAGAGCGGCACGCCGTCGGCAATTAAATGGAAGCCGAAGCCTCCTTTTTCAGCCATTTCAACGCTGGCCCCGGCGAGACCGGACGCGCCGAGGTCGCGGCAAGATTCGACAAGTTTCTTTTCAATAATCTCAATGGTCGTGTCAATCACGCGTTTTTCAAGTTCGGCATCGCCGCCGGGGATTGATTCTCTGGCAGGCGTGCCGTCTTCGGACATGTCCGCAGACGCGAATGCCGCGCCGCCGAGTCCGTCTCTTCCTGTTTTTGATCCGAACAAAACGAATCGGTTGCCGACGGATTTTGAAACGGAAGTCATAACATTTTCTTTTTTGCCGAGACCGACGCAAACGACATTCACGAGCGGATTGCCGCTGTATCTCTTATCGAAATAAGACTCGCCGCGGATGCCGGCGACTTTGATCGTTTCAGAATAGTCGGCGGAGCCTTTCAAAATGTTGTCAAAAATCCATCTGTTTTTCTCGGCGTCCAAGGGGCCGAGGTAAAACGGCGCAAGAACAGCGACGGGGCGCGTTCCCATTGAAATCACATCACGAACAATGCCGCCGACACCGGTCGCTGCGCCGCTGTAAGGGTCGATGTAAGACGGATGGTTGTGACTTTCCATGGCGACGGAGAGAACATACTCATCGTCAAATTTAACGACGGCCGCGTCATCGCCGGGGCCGACAATGATATTTTCGCCATCCGTTTTAAAATTTTTCAAAAGCGGCCAGCTTGATCTGTAGGAACAGTGCTCGCTCCATAAATTCAAGAAAATTCCTTCTTCCAATTCGTTGGGCTGACGTCCTAATTTTTCAACAACAAGCTTGAGATCTTCTGCGGGTAACATGTGTTATGATCCTCTTTTCGCGGTTTTATAACAGTAACAATCAAAAAAATATCGGATAAATTTGAATGGTTTTTCCGAACTTGCAGAACAAATCGGTTAAACATTTTCATTGACGATGTAAAAAATCTCACTTCTTTAAAAGTCTTCCTATGGGGTGAAAAAGTGCCTCTATTTATCATAATTGTTATTGATAATATAAAACTGAAATTCGAACGGGTTATTTTCTGATCTCTTAAATATTACCCGATATGCCATGATTTATTTATATTTCTGAAACGTTTTGAAGTCGAAAAAGACTCGATTCCTGAGATCGATATCAATATTTGAGGCGCTGAAATGGATATTCAAAAAATATTGGAGCAATACCGCCGCGGTGAAATTGATCTGGCGGAGGCCGAAGAAACCATTCGTTCAATGGGTTTTTTATCGGTTTCGGATATCGCGCGGGCTGACACTTTCCGCTGCCGGCGCACGGGCGTTCAGGAAGCGGTGCTGGCTGAAGGCAAAACGGATGAAGATCTGACCGCGATTGTCCGCGCTCATGTCGAAGCGGCCGGCCGTGTATTGGTGACACGCGTTTCCGCGTCCCAAATGGAGAAACTGGAAGCCGTTTTTCCGAACCGTGTCCAAAAAAGCCGTTCTCAAACGATTTGCGTCGTTCATTCCGACGCCTGCCCAAAACCGCTGAAAAGCGGCGGAACGGTTGCCATCATTTCTGCCGGAACGGTTGATATCAAAGTCGCCGAAGAGGCGAAAATGACCGCGGAAGAAATGGGCTGTAATACAATTGAAATTTATGATGTCGGTGTCGCCGGTTATCACCGCCTTATTTTGGAAATGGAAAAATTAAGAGACGCGCTCCCTGACGCGATCGTTGTCGCCGCCGGGCGCGAAGGAACGCTTCCGACAGTCGTTGCCGGAATTATTGATGCGCCGGTCATCGGTCTTCCTGTCTCTTCCGGATACGGGGCGGGAGGAAACGGCGAAGCGGCTCTTCTGTCCATGCTGCAATCCTGTTCCGTCATCAGCGTCGTCAATATCGACGCGGGATTTGTCGCGGGCGCGTACGCGGCGCGGATTGCCAATCGCATGCACGCCGCAAGAATCGGCAAAAACGGCGGCGGTCATTTATGAAAGTGATTTATTTTGAACCTTTTTCGGGCGCTTCCGGAGATATGATCCTCGGATCTTTGATCGATTTGGGCGCTTCCGCTTCTTTCATTCAAAAATATGTTGAACCGCTCGCCAATGTTTCGGCGGAGATTCAAAAAGTCAGCAAGAAAGGCATTGCGGCTGTGAGTATTTCTTTTTCTGAAAACGCGCCGAACAACGAACGTCATTTTTCCGAAATCTGCGATATTGTTTCAAGCGCGGGTTTGCCGGCGGAAGTTGAAAAAAACGCGCTTGCCGTCTTCAGAATTATTGCGGAGGCCGAGTCGGCGGTCCACGGAAAACCGCTTGAAAAACTTCATTTTCATGAAACAGGGCAGGACGACGCGATTGCCGATGTTGTCGGCGCTTGTCTCGCTTTTTATGATCTTAAACAAAATCCGAAAACCGCTTTTGATGAAATCATCTGCGCCGGAATCAATGTCGGCGGCGGTTTTATTGATTGCCGCCACGGAAGGCTTCCCGTTCCGGCGCCGGCGACGCTTGAAATCTTAAAAATGAGCGGACTTCCGTTTTATTCCGACGGGCGCCGCGAGCTGCTGACGCCGACGGGCGCTGCGATCCTGTCACATTTTGCCGTTCCGGCACAGCTTCAGACCGGCAAGACTCTTCAAACCGGATACGGCGCAGGCGATGCTGAAACGGAATCTCCGAATGTTCTTCGTGTTTCTTTGGCGGATTATTCCGGCTGCCCGCCGTTTCAAAAAGATCAAATCGAAGTCTTGGAAACAAATGTGGATGACGTCACCGGTGAAATCCTCGGGAATTTGGTTGAGAATCTGATGGCTGCCGGCGCTTTGGATGTTTCCGTTTTTCCGATCTATATGAAAAAAGGACGCCCGGCGAATATGATTAAAGTCATTTCTAAGATTGAAGATTCAGAAAAATTGGCGCGTCAAATCATTCGTGAAACCGGCTCATTGGGTGTCCGCGTCATGCCGGCCAAACACAGATTGTCCGTTCAGCGCGAAATCGTTTCGACAGCGGTGACCTTCAATGATCACTCTTATGATATTCCGTTCAAAATTGCCCGATTCAATGACGGTGAACTTATAACCATTTCGGCTGAATATGATAATTGTAAGCGGATCGCGGCTGAAACGGGATTGCCGCTTCGGACAGTTCTTCAGCGTGCCGAAGAAACGGGGCGGCAAAAGTTTTCATGACTTTCTTTTGATATTGATTGCGGCTGATCGTCTCTCTTTTGTCATATATTTCTTTTCAGCGCTTTTAAACAGATACTTATATATACCTCTTTTATTCCTTAACAGGAATTAGGTTAGGTAAACACCGGTTGTTTTACATTTTTGTCTGATAACGCCTCCGTAAAACAATTCTTATCAAACCGTACCGGTAAAATGTTGTCCCCCAACAACATTTTAATTTTCGGTTCCCGGCGGCGGCAAATCCCCAAAAATACAGTTCGCCGACGGTTTTGTTTCTTTCTGTCCTTTTTTAAAATACCGATTTCGTTTTTCAATATGCGTCGAAAGTATGCCGCATTTTGTTTCTCTTATTAAATCAACTAAAATTGTGCTATTATTTCAAAAATAAGATTTGATATGCCTGTTTCTTCAGAAGATCAAAGACATATCCGCTTCAAAGCCGATGACAGCATAACCGAGTTCAAACGCGGCTAAAACGCCCGGATGGAATTCGCCGAAAACGCCGGCTTTCTTGCCGCCGATATAAATATCCGCGACTCTTCCGGGAAGAAACGCGGGGTCTTCGGATTCTTTGAGTTCGTATTCTGTTTTTGTTTCTCTCAAAAACGCGTCAACGACTTCAGACATTTCCGTGAAATTGGCCGCATGGTGAATCGAAACAGCCGCGATTTTTTGCTTATTTTTAGAATTCACAGCCGTTTCGCCGACTTCAAATATTTTCTGAGGCAATTCTCGGTGGCGGTTGAGCGCTAAAATCTCCAAAAGACCCGGCAGGATCGTTGTTCGAATCATTGTCTGGTCTTCACTGATGGGGTGCGTCACGTACGTTACATCTCCTGTCACGGAGCGGCGCATGTTTTCAAAATGGATTTTTTCGCTTGTCAATGTAAACGGCATAACTTGGCTGTAGCCGAGACTGACCATTGCTTCGCTTGCGGCAAGCCGTGAAACAGAAAGCGGATTCGATTTGCCCGCTGTGTAATTTTCGGGCAGTCTTGCCGGAATATTCGCGTAACCGTAGCCGATCGCTACGTCTTCTATAATGTCATATTTGTGCAATATGTCGGCGCGGTATGCCGGAATTAATACTTCGAAAGCGGCCGGGGCTTTTGTAATCATTGAGGCGTCATATCCCATTTTCGCGAGTGATTCTATGATGTCATCGGAAGATAATTTGAATCCGAGATGCGTTTCGATTTCTTCCTGCGAAATCGTTTTTGAAGACGGATTCATCTTCGGGAGAATTATTTCTGCCTCTTCTTTATCCGCGCTGCCGTCAATAATTCTGACAGCTTCGATGATGCCGCCGCGTTCGGCAAGAGCGGCAGAAACAATGTTTAGCGCCGTGTACACTTCCTTGCTCGTGCCGGTGACGTCTATAAATAATTCTTTTGTGGATTCGGTGACGGTTGTCAATGTTCCGTTGATGATCGGCGGGAATGACAAAACGTTTCCGCCGGCGTCCTTGATAATCGGATATTTATTCATCTCTTTGACAAGATGCGCGAACTTGACCCCTTTGGCGTGCTTTTCCAGTATTTCCGCCATTGTCATTTTTTCAGTGTGGTCCAGCGGAACGAAGGCGTAATCCGGCGATTCGGTCGTGTATGTAAAAGGAGCGGTAATGCCGGTCATGTCATGAACGCCGATTGAGACTTTTTTACGGCCGCGGCCAAGCGCCCAGTGCAGATCTTCCTGCAAGTCCATAAGGGATTTAATGGACGCGGAGGTGAATGTCAATCCGCGGATGACGGCGCAGCCGAGAACGGGACGGACTGCTTTGACATCTTTTTTAATCGTGATTTCTACTTGAGGCGGATTCACCGTGTATTTTTTAAGGCCGGGGGCGATGCCGAAGAAAGCTTTCATCGCGCGGGAAACGCCTTCTGCGCTGTAGAGGTCGGGGCGGTTTGGGAAAAACTCAATATCAATCGTTTCTTCTTCGACACGTTCCACTTCGGCGCCGATCATCGAAACATTGTCAATGATTTTCTGCCGGTCAATGCCGGAAAGCATCTCCAGGTCTTTTGAATCAACAGTAATAACAGGCATAATGAATCAGGTTTGAATCGTTGTTGTATCAATTAAAAAATAATAAAAACATGAAATTTAAATAAAAACATGAAATAATAAATGAAAATATTAACGCTTCCTTTGATATATGAATTATTCCGTTTGATTTTCTTCATATTTTCGAAAAGTTCGGCTTGTTTTATTTCAAAAATACAGCGGTTTGCCGAAAAAAACCGGAGTTCTGTGACTTTTTACGTTTCCGGCTCTTCTTTTCCTCCCGGCGCTTTCATTTTCAAATACCGACGGTTTTTTATAGAACTTTAATCAGTTATTTGTTAGATTTCTAACACGAAATTCCATCTTTTTCAAGTTATTTTTGTTTTTAAAACAGTGTGATGCATCTTGAAAATTTTGTTTTTATTCTACTTATTCACTATTCAAAATCAGGAGACATAAGAATGGCAAAAACAGGTCCGATTATTGTCTTAGACCCGGGAAAAGAAAGAACTAAAGGAAATGACGCGCTCTTTATGAACATCAACGCCGCAAAAGCGGTGGCTGGTCTTGTTCAGAGTACGTTCGGCCCTAAGGGAATGGATAAAATGCTGATTGATAAAATGGGTCATGTCAGCATGACAAACGACGGCGCCATCATCTTGAAAGATATCGGCATCGAACATCCGACCGCGAAAATGATCGTTGAAGTTGCCCGTTCCATGGAATCCACCGCCGGCGACGGAACCACCGGATCCGTTATTTTTTCCGCCGCGCTTTTGGACAAAGCCGAAAAGCTTGTCAAAAAAGGCATTCATCCGTCGGCAATCGTTAAAGGATACCGGATCGCTGAAGCCAAAGCGCTGGAACTTCTGGACCGCTCCGTCATCGACGTGTCAAAAGAAAACCGCGCGGACATCCTGAAAAAAGTCGCGATGACATCAATTACGGGAAAAGCGCCGGATGTTCACAAAGAGCTCTTGGCGGAACTTTGTGTCAAAGCGGCGGAAATTGTCGAAGAAGACGGTTTTGTGGATGTCAGAACAAAAATTATCCGCGTTGTCGAACTTCAGAGAAGGGTTGAAGAATCTGAAGTCATCGAGGGCATCGCATTAAACACAGGCGTGCTCAGCCACGCGCCGAAACGGATCGAAAATCCGAAAATCGCGCTTTTGGATACGGAGATCATCGCCAATAAAACAAAAACAGGCGCGATCATGGTTGTCAGTTCTCCCGAAGAACGCCAAAAGATCATCGATAACGAAAGAAATGATTTGACCGCGATCGCCAAAATAATCGTCGATGCCGGCGCAACCGCCGTTTTCTCTACAAAAGTTGTCAGAGGTCCTGTTTTGGAATACTTTGAAAAGCACAATGTCTTTGTTTCCCGTCCGATGGAAGAAAAAGATATCGAAAACGTGTCTTACGCGACAGGCGCGAAAATTGTCCGCAATCCCAAAGAATTCACGGAAAGTGATTTGGGCGGCGCGGATTTGCTTGAACGCGACACCAAAAACGGCGGCGGCAAAACATTTATTCGCGGCGGTCATAATTCTACGGTTGCGACTCTTGTTGTCCGCGGAGAAACGCTTCAGCACGCCGACAGCGTTGACACGGCGCTTGACGACGCGCTTTGGGTGATCAAATCCGTCATTGAGGACGGAAAGATCGTTGCCGGCGGCGGTGCAAGCGAAATGGCGGTCGCGCTCGGTCTCTCCGCTTGCGCTCCGAAGGCGGGCGGTTACGACCAGCGTGTTATTGCGGCGTACGCGGACGCATTGGAAGAACTTCCAAAAACGCTGATTCGAAACGGCGGCTTGGATGTTATTGATTTGTCATTGGCTCTCCGCGCCGAGCAAACAAAAAACAAAAATGCCGGAGTTGACGTGTTCGCCGGAAAAGTGACCGATATGCTTGAGTCGGGCATCGTTGATCCTTATCGGGTGAAAGCCAATACCATTAAGGCTGCCACTGAAGCGGCGATTATGATTCTCCGGATCGATGACATGCTCCGCGCAACCATTACTCGGGACATTCCGGATGCGCCGCCGTCACACATGGCCGCCTCTTACAACGGTATGGCCCCGCCGACAATGAATGAACGAAGATGAGCCGAGGACTCATTTTTGAGTCTCTCTTCTTCTTTTTTTACAAAAATGTTCGTTTCTTTTTTTAACAAAAGCGTCCGTTCTTTTCTCTTTTTAACAAAAGCGTCCGTTTCTTTTTTTAACCAAAATATTTTTGATATTGGGATTTAAGAGAATGTCTTCTCTCTTTTCTTAAAAACTAAAAAAGAGTGAAATCGGCGAACCGATTTCAATTGTTATTTTTTATAATCTCAGATTCTGTCGAGATTGACGACACTGACGCTTTCCGCTTCCGGAATCATGTTTAATGCGTCCTCGACGGGTTCAATGCCGCCTTCATCGTCTTCAACGACAACGGTCACCATCAATGCTTTTAAGCCGAACGCAATGGGCTGTTCAATAATTTCGCCGTTGAGTTTTCCGCTTGCGGGAATGGCCGCTTTGATTGCTTCTTTGAGTGCGTTTAAGTCTGTGTCAGCATCTGCCGGCATAACTTTAATGGTTGCTGCAACACCGCTCATAGTTTCACCTTTTTTTAATTTTTATTTTCTCATTCTCTTTGTTTTTCGATCAGGGTCCGACGAATCCGCATTTTGTGCATTCGTAGGTGTTGGCAAGAACACGGCAGCTTTGGCATCTGCCGATTCCTTCGCCGCATTTCGGGCAGGGGAATCTGACGCTCCCTTCTTCAACGAGATTTTTGCCGCATGTTGTACAGTTATCAACTTTAGTCATCTTCTGTCTCCTGTTTTTGATTATTCATAAAATTAACATAGATTCATAAGACCTCGGGTATGAAAGCCGTCAGTCCGAATGTCTGCAATAGTGACTCTGAAAAGATATCTTATGATTTAAAGTTTATTGCAGAATTGTTTATCCAATACATGTTTGATTTTTCATTCATTCGAATCTGAAAAGCTGATTTCGGCAATATGAAGCTAAATTTTAATAGTTGTATTTCTATCCATTCATTTACTTTATTTGCCGGACCGCCATTTTTGCCGGCTTTATTTTTAATCCGCACAATTCGTCAGGTGGTGTTTTTATAGCGCCGAGAAAGTATTCAGAGAAAAAGACATCGAACCTCTCCCTGTTCCGTTCATCCGGTTCCAAATTAAAAAATAATTACTTAAGGACATTTTTAATCTCATTGGCAATGGCCGTCTTCTTCGTTTTCTCTATCTATGGGATTTACGGGATGATTTTGGAGCGGGATAATCCTCCGCTTCCGTTCGCTCTTGTTTTATTGATTTTTTCAATTCTGTTCGTCATCGGCTATGAGTTTTTCAATTCGCGTTTTGTCAGAAGCACGATGGCGCTGGGCATCGCGTTCTTAGCGTCTTTATGTTTGACCGTTCTTATTATGGCTCTTGTTAAATTCGTTCGAATGAGTCTTGCAGGCACTGTCACGGATATCGGTCCCGAAACATTCGTCATTGCTCTCGCCGTCGGTTTAGTCGGGTCCGTCATTCTTTTGAAATATTTTGAAAATTTCTGATTTGACGTTTGCCGTCTTCTCTTTTTTATTTTTCATTTTGTCATTCTTATGCGCGGCTGCTTTTCCGCCTTTTCCCGTCTCTTTCTTTTTCCCTGTCCTTTCTCTTTCTTTTTCCCTGTTCTTTTTTTGTTTCTTCTTTTTTGTTTGTTTTTTGTTTCTTCTCGATTCTATTTTTCAATCTCTTTTTAATACTAACTTGAAGTTATTATTCTGTCTAATACTGTTTATTGCTCGAACCGTTTCTCCAAAACAGAAACATTTATATATGTATTCAATATTGTATGTTCTGTTTAATATTATTCCTCTTTTGGAATTTCGGATGAAAAATATGAGTTATATAGAACATGATGATGAAGCCGCTTTCCGTTCTGATTTTTCAGAATCGGCGGAGGGTGAGAATCTCGCGTCAGAATGCCTTTTTGAAGACAGCCGTGAAACGCAGGCTGAAGCTTGCGGCAGTGCCGAACAAAGCATGGCCGCCGACTTCAACGCTCTGTCGGAAGAAAGAGACGCTTTGTTAAAGCGGGTGGAAGAGCTGACTTCCGCATATCTTGCGCTTGCGGCTGACTTTGAAAATTATAAAAAAAGAAATCAAAAGCACATTGAAGACATCAAGAAATTTGCAAATGAGCCGCTCATGTTAAACATGATCGAGGTCGCCGATAATTTTGAGCGTGCGATCGCGTCCGCCGAAAAAGAATCCGCGGATAAAGCGACTCTGATGGGCGGCGTGAAAAACACATACCGCCAATTTATGACTTATCTTGAGTCCAACGGTCTTTCCAAAATTTCTTCGGTGCCCGGAACTGAATTTGATCCTCATCTCCACGAATCCGTCGCTCAAATCCCGACGGCGGATTGTCCCGAAGAAACGATTCTTGAAGTTTTCAAACCGGGTTATACGCTTCATTCCAAAGTGATCCGGCCCGCGGCGGTGACGGTGTCCGCCGAACCCGATGAATGAGGACGTTTCACATTTCATAAATTATTCTTATTAATTTTTCAATAAAATCCATAAATAAAACAACAGGTGACAAATCATGGCAAAAATATTAGGTATTGACTTAGGCACGACCAATTCATGTATGGCAATTATGGAAGGCAGCGAACCGGCAGTTCTTCCAAACGCGGAAGGCGGCAGAACAACTCCATCCGTTGTCGGCTTCTCTAAAAAGGGTGAAAAACTTGTCGGTCAAATCGCCAAAAGACAAGCGGTTTCAAACTCCAAAAATACGGTCCAATCTATTAAAAGACATATGGGCGACGCGAATTACAGAGTGACTTTAAACGACAAAGCGTACACGCCTCAGGAAATTTCGGCAATGATCCTTCAGAAGTTGAAGGCGGACGCGGAAGCGTATCTCGGCGAAACCATTACGCAGGCCGTTATTACAGTCCCCGCGTATTTCAATGACGCTCAGAGACAGGCAACAAAAGACGCCGGAACGATTGCGGGCTTGGAAGTTTTAAGAATCATCAATGAACCGACTGCAGCCGCTTTGGCTTACGGCCTTGACAAAGAAGAAGGTTCTAATGACCAGAAAATCCTCGTCTACGATTTGGGCGGCGGTACGTTTGACGTTTCCATTTTGGAAATCGGTGACGGAATCTTTGAAGTGCTGTCGACCAGCGGTGACACGAATCTCGGCGGCGATGACTTTGACAACAGAATCGTTGACTACCTGACGGCTGATTTCAAGAAATCATACGGAACGGACCTGTCCAAAGACATCGCGGCTCTTCAGCGTTTGAAGGATGCCGCCGAAAAAGCAAAGATCGAACTCTCCGGCGTGACCACGACCAACATCAATTTGCCGTTTATCGCGCTCGGTCCGGACGGCGACCAGCTCCATATGGACATTGATATTACCCGTTCACAATTCGAAAAAATGACGGAAGACCTTCTGGACAGAACTCTTGTTTCTATGCGCCGGGCATTGGAAGACTCCAAACTGGACATTGACAAAATAGACAAAGTGATTCTTATCGGCGGTTCGACAAGAATGCCCGCAGTCGTTGATCTGATTGAAAAATTCACGAACAAGAAACCGTATAAAAACATCAATCCCGATGAAGCCGTCGCGGTCGGCGCGGCAATTCAGGGCGGCGTTTTGACGGGCGATGTCAAAGACATCCTTCTGCTGGATGTCATTCCGCTGACGCTCGGCATTGAAACGCTTGGGGGCGTCTCGACGCCGCTCATTGAGAGAAACACCACGATTCCGACTAAAAAAAGCCAGATTTTCTCAACCGCCGCGAACAATCAGACTTCTGTTGAAATCCATGTTCTTCAAGGCGAACGCAGCGTGGCTTCCGGAAACAAAACGCTGGGCAGATTCATCTTAGACGGTATTCCGCCGGCGCCCCGCGGCATTCCCCAAGTTGAAGTGACGTTTGACATTGACGCTAACGGTATCCTCCATGTCGACGCCAAAGATCTCGGCACCGGAAAGAAGCAATCCATTACGATTCAAAAACCGGGCGGGCTTTCTGACGAAGAAATCGACCGCATGGTCAAAGACGCCGAACTGCACGCCGAAGAAGATAAGAAGAGAAAAGAGGAGATCGAAATCCGCAACAATGCCGATTCTCTCTTAAACGCGGCCGAAAAAGCGATTTCTCAGGCACCCGCCGATGTTGTGACGGAAGACCAAAAGAAAGCCGTTGAAACCGCGGCGGCGGATCTCAAAACAGCTCTTGAAGGCTCAGACATCGAAGCGATTAAAACAAAATCCGAAGCTTTGGAAACGGCCGTTTATCCGGTTTCCGAAGCATTGTACAGAAAAGCCGCCGAAGCGGCTCAATCAGCAGACTCCGGCGACGCGCCCGAGTACGAAGGACCGCAAACCGAATACACAGACGCAAAGGACGATGTCGTAGACGCTGAATATGAGGAATCCGGCGGCGCAGATGGTGCTCGTAAAGAATAAACAGGACTGTTTTTCTGTGTTAAAACACACACTATGAAGAATTGACGAAAAGCGGCGGATTTTTTATCCGCCGCTTTTTCCTGGTGTCTGCCGTTGTTATTTTTTGGCGAAACGCCGCAGCGGATTTTTATCTTTCATTATCATCCTTCCAATTTTACAAAAGAGTTTTTTATGACAACAAAGAAAGATTATTATGACATCCTCGGCGTTTTAAAAGGGGCGTCAGATGATGAAATAAAAAAGAGTTACCGCAAACTTGCGATGCAGTATCATCCCGATAAGAACGATTCTCAAGAAGCGGAAGAAAAGTTCAAAGAGATTTCGGAGGCTTATGCCGTTTTATCTGATTCTGAAAAACGCGCTTCTTATGATAAATTCGGTCATGCCGGATTTGATAATCGCTATTCTGAAGAAGATATTTTCCGCGGCGCCGATTTCAGTGATTTCGGCGACATTTTCGGCGATATTTTCGGCAACATTTTCGGCGGCGGCTTTGGCGGGACCCGTACGCGCGGACCGCAGCGCGGTGCCGATTTGCAATATGAGCTTCGTTTAACATTGGAAGAAGCTTATGCCGGAAAAACGACTGAAATCGAAGTTCCGAAAATCATTGTCTGTGATAAATGTTCGGGAACCGGCGCCAAAGAAGGGACGGTCGCAAAAGCATGCGCCGAATGCCGCGGCAGCGGAACGGTTTCAAAAACCATTCAAACGCCTTTTGGAAACATGATTTCTCAGTCATCCTGTCCGACCTGCCGCGGCAGCGGCCGAATTATTACCTCGCCGTGTCTGAAGTGTTCCGGAAAGGGAAAAGTGCGTTCGACAAAGAAGATGTCTGTCGCTGTTCCGGCCGGCGCGCCAAACGGCATGCGTCTGCGCTATCCCGGCGACGGCAACATCGGCGACCCCGGCGCTCCTGCAGGCGATTTGTATGTCGTCGTCCGCATCGCGCCCGATAATTATTTCGCCCGCGAAGGAGATGATGTTTATGTTCACATCGATTTGAATTTCGTTCAAGCGGCGCTCGGAACCGAAACGACTGTCAAGACACTCGGCGGCGATGTCGTGATGACAATTCCCGAAGGAACGCAAAACGGCAGCACTTTCCGTTTGAAAGGAAAAGGATTTCCGCATGTTAACAGCAAAGCGGTCGGCGACCAGTATGTGACGGTCAATTTGATCACACCGGACAAGCTGACTTCCGAACAGCGCGGAATGCTTGAAGATTTCGCTAAATCTTCCGGCTTTGAAGCGACAACAAAAGCCGGCGTTAAAAAGAAAGGGAAAAAAGAGAAATGGCGGATTTTTTAAAAAATTAAAGAGCCGCTTGAAAATTAAGCCCGATCAAAAATAAAATGCGGGCGGTTTCCCGCATTCTTTTTATTTTTTTCCTTGTATTTTTTTCTGATGCCTTTTCTTTACGTTTTCCTCATTTTTTCATCGGATTGGCGGCGGTCCTTTCCGCTCTGTCAAAATAAATGCTTTTGCCGGAGAGAGACAGCGGAATCGCGTAAGCGCATTCAACGTCAATCATTCCGGTTTTGCAGGCGGCGGCGCCGGCGGAATACATGATTCTGTTGTCCAGACACATATCTTTGGCTTTAGCGGCGGCGGCGCCGAGCGCGATTCCCAAATCCACGGATTTGACGGAGCAGACCGGTCCTGTAAACGGCGGTTCTTTTGTCTTTTCGGTTTTTTTGAAGTCGGCGCAAGTGTCAAAACCGCAGGTGCCGCAATTGAGGCCGAGCGGTTTTGAATCTTTTAACCCGATCATAACGACGGCATCTGAATTTCTCAAATTTTCGGCGTCGCGGGAGAAAAAAGAGCCGAGTTTTCCGGAAAGATTTTCCATGGCAGCGGCAACCGTTTCGACTTCATCTCCTTCTAACAAATAAGTTACGATGCTGTCAAAGCCCTTTGCTTTCGGCGCGGTCCGAGCCGCGGCAAGAATTTCTAAAGCCATCTGATTGACGGCTTCTTTTTCACAATTCACTTTCATAGTTCTGAAAATGATTTTGGTTTCATATGAGTTTTTCGGCAAAACCCGACAGATGAAGAAATCCATTCCAAAAAAATAAAACAATTTAATATTCGAACCGCTTATCTTCGGTCATGTTTGATGATACGCTGAAAAATTTTAAAGATTTAACGCCCCGCGATTTCCGTATTTTAACGGGTATTGAAATCGAAATGAAAAATTATGAGTGGGTCCCCGTTCTTGAGCTGAAAAAATACGCCGGTCTTTCAGCGGAAAAACTGTCTTATCATTTGGAACGTCTGCGCCGCAAAAAAATGGTTGTCGGAACGCTGGATCCGTATGACGGGTACAAAATCTACTTTGAAGCTTATGACGCGCTTGCGCTCCACACATATGTTCAGCGCAAAACGATTGCCGCCGTCGGCAGTGAAATCGGCGTCGGCAAAGAATCCGTTGTGGTTGAAGTTCTCAAAGAGCCTGAAATTGAAATCGCTGATCCGGAAGTTTTGATCCTTAAACTGCACCGCGAAGGACGAACCAGTTTCAAGCAGGTCAAAAGAACGCGCGAGCATTTGGTCGGCAAAGAGCATTTTTCATGGATTTACGCCGCCAGACTCGCGGCCAAACGCGAATTTACAATCATGAAACATCTTTATCCCGACATTTCCATTCCCAAACCGATTGACCAAAACCGCCACACAATTCTCATGGAAGTCGCCCGCGGCAGCGAGCTTTCCAAAACAAAAGTCCTGGATCCCGATTGGTATTTGGATGAAATTCTCAGCCAAATCCGTTTGGTCTACTCCAAAGGAATCATTCACAACGACCTCAGCGAATACAATATTTTCGTCTCGGACGAAGGCGTTCAGCTGATCGATTGGCCGCAGTACATTACAAAAGACCATCCTCACGCCGAAGAGCTGCTGCGCCGCGATATTGAAAACGTCGTCAACCATTTCTCTAAAAAGTATATGATTTCCCGCGACACAAATGAAATTCTGAAAGACCTCTTGGAAAACACGACTTTTGAAAGCGATATCACCGGTGAGCCGGGTATTGAAAATCCGGCGGCAATCGAAGAGCCGGAGGAAGCTGATGCGGCGGACGTTTTTGAGGAAGGGGACGAAGAATTCGCCGAAAGATTTTGACGATTTCAATGATTTGACGGACGGAATTGAAAAATTGAAACCTCGTTCCTCTGTTTTTTAAACTTTTATAACTCTGATTATTCTTGAGGTCCGCTCTCTCCCGCTGATATTTTCTCATTTCATCTCTTTTGTTTATTCTAGATACAATCTCTGAAGACTGCCGTCATTATGTATCCCCGCATGCCGATATTTATACACCGAAAGAGTTAATACTATCGTTCTGATTTTATTAAAAAAATATTATTTTGAAATTAATCTTCAAACCACGAGTTTTTGCCGCGTTCTCTTCAAAATAAAACCGAAAATCCTGCAAAACCGGTGTTGGACAACAATAAAATTAATGAAATCTCGAGAAAATATTATGAAAGTAAACATAAAGCGTTTGTTTTATTCTTCACTGTTATGCTGTCTTTTTCTGATTCTGTTATCATCGGCCGCTTCAGCAGCAGATGCTAATGAAGACGGTTATGAAGACGGAGATGTTGATTTCATCAATCAGCTGATCGCAAACGGAACACTTTCTTGGACGAGTAATGATCCCGCATCATGGCCGTTGGAAAACGATCCTCCTACCGCTTCTTATATCGGTTGGACCGAATCCGCAGAACGGCGTATCGCCAACTTGTCAATTCGCGATACTGCTATCGTTGACGGGGAGTTGGATATGTCCGCATTAACGGAACTTCAATTTCTTTTTATATATAGGGTACAATTAACCGATCTAAACGTCTCTGAAAATTCTAAGTTGGAAGTCTTGTCCCTTTATGATAATAAATTGACTGACTTGGATGTCACAAAAAATCTACAGCTGCAGGAATTACGCTGTATCAATAATTCATTGACTGACTTGGATGTCACTCAAAATCCGCAGCTGCAGGAATTACACTGCACCAATAGTTCATTGACCGAATTGGATGTCACTCAAAATCCGCAGCTGCAGGATTTACAGTGTTTCGAAAATAACTTAACGGCATTGGACGTCACTGAAAATCCATTGCTGGAGCGTTTATTATTGTCCGAGAATAATTTGACCGGCTTGGATGTCGCTCAAAATCCGCAGCTGACGCTATTAGACTGCCGCTATAATAATTTGACTTCATTGGATGTCGCTCAAAATCTGCAGCTGACGCAATTAGATTGCAGCCATAACAATTTGACTTCATTGGATGTCGCTCAAAATCTGCAGCTGATTCAATTAGACTGCCGCGGCAATAATTTGACTGACTTGGATGTCGCCAATCAAGCTGACCTGTATTATTTCAGCTGCTCCGGAAATAAATTGACTGCGTTGGACGTCTCTTCAAATACGCAGCTGGGGTACTTAGAGTGTTTCGGCAACAATTTGACTGAATTGGATGTCACCGATAATCCCGATCTGGGGTTTTTGGATTGTTCCTATAATAATTTGACCGAATTGAATGTCATGAACAATCCCTTTCTGGCGACCTTTGATTGTTCCGGCAATAACTTAACGGCATTGGATGTCACGCACAATCTCGATTTGGTGACCTTTAAGTGTTCCGATAATGATTTGACCGAATTGGATGTCACCAATCAAGCTGCCCTGTATGATTTCTCCTGCTCCTATAATAAATTGACTGCGTTGGACGTCTCTTCAAATACGCAGCTGGGAGTTTTGTATTGTCAGAACAATGAATTGACTGCATTGGACGTCACTTCAAATACGGAACTGGAACAATTAGATTGCAGCGGCAACTACATGCCCTCCAATGAGTCCACCTTTACAGGACCGCAGATTACTTGGGACGGAGTCAGTTTCAAATTCGACCCCCAAAATGTCCTTTATAATTCGTCTGACGTCGCTTTTATTGATTCTCTGATCGATGACGCGAATCTCCTCGGTTGGACGAAAGGCGATCCCGATTCATGGCCGACGAGCGGCGCTCGTTATGTCGTTTGGGGCGGAGCCATCGAACAGCGTATCATCGGCTTGACACTTAACAATACGCGTGTCACCGGCGGGGAATTGGATACGTCCGCATTAACGGAACTTCAGATTCTTGAGGTAGCGGGTTCACAATTAACCGATTTGAACGTCTCCGGAAATTCTAAGCTGACAGAATTGAATTGTGAAAACAATAAATTGACCGAATTGGATGTGTCTGACCATGCTTTTTTGGAGAGTTTATCTTGTAACGATAATAATCTGACTGCATTGGACGTCACGGGAAATCCGGCTCTGGAGAGTTTATCTTGTATCGGCAATAATCTGACTGTATTAGATGTCGCGGGAAGTCCGGCTCTAGATCGTTTATCTTGTTTCGATAATAATCTGGCTGCATTGGACGTCACTGAAAATCCATTGCTGAGGATTTTATATTGTGACAACAATAGTTTGACTGAATTGGATGTCACTCAAAATCCGAAGTTGACTGAGTTGTATTGTGGCTATAATAATTTGACTGAATTGAATGTCTCTTCAAATACTCTGTTGAAATATTTATCTTGTCAGAACAATGAATTGACTGAATTGGATGTCACAAACAATACGGCACTGATACTCTTAACTTGCAGCGGCAACTACATGCCCTCCGATAAGTCCACCTTTAAAGGACCGCATATTACTTGGGGAGGCAGTTTCAGATTCGACCCCCAAAACCCGCCTTCTTACAATGAAGATGATGTCGCTTTCATCAATCAGCTGATCGCAGACGGAACACTTCCTTGGACGAAAGACAATGCTGCGAATTGGCCGTCTGCCGGCGGCAATTCCGTTGTTTGGGAAGGCACCCCTGAGGCGCGTATCGTCTCCCTGTCACTTGAAAATGTGGCCGGCGGAGAATTGGACACATCTGACTTGGAAGAACTCCGTATTCTTGACGTGAGCGGCGCGCAAGTGACCGTTTTGACTGTCTCCGGAAATTCTAAGCTGACAGAATTGTATTGCGATAATAATTCATTGACTTCTTTGGATGTGTCTCAAAACGCGAATCTGGAAATTTTAGGTTGTTCCGAAAATGCATTGGATGAATTGGACACCGCTCAAAATCTGAATCTGAAGCATTTATACTGCTCCGACAACGAATTAACCGAACTGGACGTCACAGAAAATACGAAGCTGACATATTTGGATTGTTCCGGCAATTTATTGGACGGCTTGAACATCGCCGCAAATACGGAGCTGACGCAGTTGGATTGTTCCGACAACAAATTGACGGAATTGGATATCGCCGCAAATAAGGAGCTGACATATTTGGATTGTTCCGGCAATTTATTGGATGACTTGAACGTCGCCACAAATACGGATCTGAGGTATTTGGATTGTTCCGATAATGAATTGGCCGACTTGAACGTCGCCGCAAATACGGAGCTGACATATTTGGATTGTTCCGATAACGAATTGACCGCCTTGGACGTCACGGCAAATACGAAGCTGGAGTATTTAAACGTCGGCGGCAACAGTATAGATGATAAAAGCGATGTCGGCGGCGTTAATCCTGACACCGGCTGGGATGAAGAGAATTTCATCTTCTTTTCTTACAATGAAAATGATGTCGCTTTCATTAACGGGCTGATCGAAGACGGAACGCTTGATGATGAGATTTGGGAAATCGGCAAGCCCGCTTCGTGGCCGATTGGAGGCAGCGGCAATTCCATAGATTGGGCGGCCACAGGCTCCGGGAAACGTATCTCTGTCCTGTCGCTTGAAACACCTGTCACCGGCGGAAAATTAAATACTTCCGTGTTGGCGGAGCTGGAAACGCTGAAAGTTGACAATCTTCAATTGACAGAGCTGAATGTCTCCGGAAACGGCAAGCTTCAGTATCTCTACTGCGAAAACAATTCGCTGGGCGAATTGGATGTCACGAACAATACGGAACTGACGTATTTGGATTGCTCCGATAACGAATTGACGGAATTGGACGTCACGGCAAATACGAAGCTGG
>JAITUZ010000026.1 GCA_031286065.1 Candidatus Methanimicrococcus odontotermitis
AAAAGATTAAGGAGCTTGCAAAAGTGTCAAATTTAACCCGATATTCCGGCGATTTACAAAAACTCGCCGACTCGATCCGCGCTTTTGACGGAACCGCCCGAAAAAGTCCGATCGCATCCGTTTCGGAGATTTTTAAAGATGTCGCCGACGCGTACGGCGGCTGCATCGCGGATTTCGGCGATGACGCGGCGGTCATCGACATTGGAAACGGCAGCGTGATCTTGCTGGCTGCCGACGGCATTTGGGGCCGGCTGATCGAAAAAAGTCCGTGGTGGGCCGGATTCACTTCCGTGATCGTCAACGTCAACGATATCGCCGCGATGGGCGGAAAACCGCTTGCGATGGTTGATGTTGTGTCCTCGGCGGACCCCGAAACATTCAAAGAGATATTTAAAGGAATGGCTGAAGGAATACGAAAATTCGGCGTTCCTGTCGTCGGCGGGCACACGCATCCGGAAGGGGAAAAATCCCTGTCTGTCGCGATTGTCGGCACCGCCGAAAAAGAACATATCATTCGAAGCGATTCCGCAAAGCCGGACAATTCGGTTATTTACGCGGTTGATTTGGACGGGCGGACCGGACCGAATTCACCGTACAGCTTTGAATCCGTTTTTTCAAAAACGCCCGAAGTGATTCGAAAAATGTACGAAGCGCCGCAGATCATCGGACAGAAACAATTAGCGACCGCCGGAAAAGACATCAGCAATCCGGGAATGATCGGAACGCTCGGCATGCTTTGTGAAACAAGCGGCGTCGGCGCATATGTTCGTTTGGCGGATCTTGTGATGCCGGAAGATCCCGAAATAACGCTTGAGAGATGGACGCTGATGCATCCCGGAACCGGATTTGTTTTTACGGCCGAGCCTGAAAAAGCGGAAGCGTGTCTGCGCGTCCTGCGCGAAGGCGGCATGACGGCCGCGATTTGCGGCGAAATAACGGCGGAGAGAAAACTCATCATCGCGGACGGCAAAAAAACTGCTATTGTTTTTGATTTTGAAAAAGATCAAATCACAGGAATTCGGAAATAAATCAAATCAAACAACAATTTTAACTTATTCAGATAACATATATTACCCGAATATGAATCATAATATAACAGATTTAACTTAATCATCTGTTCATGGAACCGATGGCAACTCTTATTGTAACAGGAATTTTATCAAGCGTTTTTGTTTTCGGATTAAAGACTGGGATCGGCTGCGGTTTTTCAAAAACCGGCCGAAACGTTGTGTTCGCCTTGTGTCTTTTATACTTTTGTATCGCTCTTGCGGCCGGTTATTTCATGGATGCGGTAGATGTCACATCCTTTATGAGCTCGCCGTCCGCGTCCGCGATTCATATCACGCTTGCGTTATTCTTATTGGGCGGCGGCATTATCACAATGAAAAAGTGGCATTCCGGCTGTGATGTATCGAATAAAACGTTTCTGATTATGGTTTTGCCGTGTCCCGTTTGTATGGCCGCGCTTCTGGTCTCATGTGTCGCGCTTTCAACAGTTGTTGAATTGAACGGCATCATTATCGGCGCATTGGTCGGCGTTGTTTTTGTGATATCGATTTTGGTGACAACTTTTATCCTGAAAAATCTGAACAAAATCATGAAAAAAGTGAAAATAAATTTCACGGGAACGCCGGATACGCTTGGGGCAATCATGGTATTCATCGGTCTTTTCTATTTGATTGCAGCCATTATGATTCCGGCTTATATCAGCGCGGGAGCGGCGCGCTCAAACATGCCTATCGTGTTTGGAACCGCCGAACTTACTGTTTTGATCGGCGTTTGTCTGCTGATTTTATTCGGCACCGTTTTAACGGCGGCCGCTGACAAAAGCCGGGAAAGAATCTGAAAAGAAAAATAAAAACGGCATTGTAAGGGTTTAAAAAATAAATTAAAAGGAGCAGGGGATATGGCAGAGATTGCATTATTATCTGATTTCGGGTCGACCGTTTCATACATTACATATATTTTTTCAAATTCGCTTTTATATCCTGTCATGATTTTATTGATTTTGTTTGTGATTTTATCACTGATTCTGGCCGGTGAATTTATTACGGAATATACGCGCCGGCACAGAGAACAAAGAGATTTGGAAAAAGAAACGCACAAAATTCGCGGCATCATGGAATCGCAGGCTCCTTCGGAATCCAAGTATAAAGAAGCGGCGGCGGCTCTCAGGAATTTAGAAGGAAAACAAACGCAAATGGTTGCCTCTTTTTCAAAAGACGCCGCTGTATCGGTTGAGGAAGGCGACTTAAAACACATTGAAAAGATTGCGGATGACTATGAAATCCGCATGATGAAACGGACGGAAAAGACAAGAATCATCACAACCATCGGCCCGATGCTCGGCCTGATGGGAACATTGATTCCGCTGGGCCCCGCTTTGACCGGCCTGACAGACGGCAACATTGATGAATTGGCGACAAACCTTGTGATCGCGTTTGCGACAACCGTTATCGGTTTGTTTGTTGCGGGCATCAGTTTCTGTCTGACGACAATCCGCAACCGCTGGTATTGGCAGGACATGATTGATATTGACTATATCATTGACGCTTTGGAGGAAAAGAAATGAGCCGCCGATCTCGAAAAACGAAACGCGGCGCCCTGTTTTCACAGAACAATCCGGATAATCCGATGAACAGCGTCGGCAATGTTTTCGACGTGGCGATGGTTTTCTCAGTCGCTTTGCTTGTCGCAATCGTCATGTCCGCCGGCTTGACCGAACTTTTAACAGACCAAGACATTACAATCGTTAAAAATCCGGGCCAAGAAGATATGCAGATCATTCAAAAAACAGAAGAAGGCATTGAGATCATGGAAATCAATGCCGAAGAGCAAATCGGCGGCGGTATCGGCGACATTCTCGGAACGGCGTACAGGCTGGAAGACGGACGCGTTATCTACGTGCCGGAAGAAAACGAGACGATTGGAAATTCAAACGGCATCGGCAATGCCGAACAAATATGATTTGAAATGAAAAAGGAACTTTCATTTCAATATTTCTTTTTTATTTTAGTTTAAAATTTGTTCATTTTTATTTGCCCTTCGACTTCGGTCCGTTAAAAATGATTCGTTTTTAAAAATATAATATAAGATTTTTTTTATGTAGTAAAATATTTTAATGTAATAAAAAATTTAAAAAGAAATTATAAGTAATGACTAAAACGGTAAAGCGGTTTAAAAATCAATTGCCGTCGATCCAATTTTTGACTTCGCGTTTCATAAATTTCTCGGCTTCTAAAACGCTGTCCAACGGTCCGCGAAGAGCGATGACCGGCGTTTGAGCGACTTCCGGCTCTGTTATTGAGATCAGGCGGTCGACAACTTCCAATTCAAACATTTCAACCATATCCATAATGATCGACATTGGAACGCCCATCGGGATAACCAGATCGTAAAGATCTTCCAGCTCGGCGTTTTTGCCGGACATTTCCGCCAATTCAAAACGTTTCCTGTTGATTAAATCATGAAGCGATAATACTTTTGTCATAAATCCTGATTCCTTTGTTTTTCTCTTTTCTGATTTGATTTGACTTTAATACATCCTTCACCTCTTATAATCATAACGATTCGGATTCAAAAATAAAAAAATAACAAAAAGAAAGATTCAATAAGTATAAATTTATTAAGGATTTAAAAAGCGTAAAAAGGTGACATGATGCAGGAATATAAATTAAAGCGCGGCTATTCGCCCGATATTGAAAGAATGAGAAGTTTGCTGACCGAATGTTTCGGAGCCGAAATCAAAGAAGCGGACGGGAAGTTAAAAACGTCTTACGGCGTTTTAAAAGAAATCAATGTTTGGATCAGTGATAAAAAACTCTGCGTCGACACCGTTGCCGACAGCGCCGTCACTGATGACGCCGTTATTTTGGATTCCAACAAACGCTTCAGAACCTTTTTGGATAAAGGAACCGGTTACTCTTCCAAGGACCGCGTGAAAAACGCCAAAAAGGAAGTCGGCGGCGAATAATTTTTTTGACAAAAGAGGAAATACGGGATAAAAAGAAGACTCTGCAAAAGAAAATACCAAAAGATTAATATGAGAGGTATGCCTTTTGAAGTCTGCTTAATTTCCGAAAATTACGGAACAAGCAAACCGTTTTTTATGTAAGGTTTAACACAAAGCGCCTCAATGGCTTAGAGGTATAGCACTTCCTTGGTAAGGAAGAGGTCGCGGGTTCAAATCCCGCTTGAGGCTCTTTTGACTTCGGGACTAACGCTCCATTTCTTTTTTTATTTTTTAAAATCTCTCAGCTTCAGCTGTTTTGGTCTGTTTTTTTAATCTTGACACTCGCGGCACATGCGATTCATATTCTTGTTTTCAGTAACGATAGGAAAGTTTGTAATGGACCAGTCCGAAACAACTTATTTTTTGTTTAGAGCGGGAAGCCGGTTTTTAATTCATTCGAAAAGCTTATCGAAAAATAGATAAAATTAAAATACAACTATAAATTTAAATCAATTAAATTTATATTATATTTAATAGAGTTTATTTTGTTTACGAAAAAGCAAGAAGTTGTATGAAGGTAGAAACGAGATGAAAATCGGTAAATTGATTGTTTTTTTAGCGGCATTTGCGTTGATTTCAATGGCTGTCCTGATGCCGGCTGCCGCGGCAGATAATTTATGGAACGGAAAAGTTCCGCCCGCGGTAATTGACGGCAGTGTTGTTGTCATAGCCCCGGGCGCGGCCGGAACGCTCAAAGTTCCTGACGGCGCGACCGTTACGGTGACGGGTGAAATAAACAACACGAAGACGGGGCTTGTTTTAGATATCGGCGCAGGCGGCAAGGTGCTGTGGCAGGCCTCTCTTATCGGTGAGGCGCGGCCATTGCTGCGTGTGACAGGAACAGGAACATTTCAGGCCGATCCGGACGGCTGGATTTGGAATACCGGCAGCGGCGTCGCGCTTCTTGCTGAATGCAATGAGGTCATCGTTACAGGTGATTCCATGGAACACCGCGGCATTGTGGAGGCCACCAGCGGTTCGGCTATTGAGGGCGCCGGTCTGAATACAGTCGTCACGATGACCGGAACAGGCCTCGCGGTCAATGAAGCGAAGTCCAATATAAATCCGGTTATCAATATGGCTAATAAGGACAACACCGGCGACAATGTGATTATAGAGGAAAACGCGATGGTTTGGACGATTGCCTCGGCGAACAGATACGCCTACGGAATACAGACTTACGGCGATGTGAGCATGACCGGCGGCGATGTCTACAGCGATGCCATTTACGGACGCGCCATCAATCTTGTCGGTCCGAATTCCAGAGCGTGCATTACAGGCGGCATCGTACACGTTGACGGCGCAAACGGCGTTGCCATCAGCACCGCAACAACTGATATCAGCGGCGTTCCCGCAAATCAGGCGTGCGCCCAAACTTCTGTGGTGATATAGGGAGAAAACACGGTGGTTTCATCCAAATACAACAATGCGATTCACACAGAGGGAGATAACTCAAGCGTTACGATTGAAGGCGGCACTGTTTCAGCGGGCGGAAACGGTAACGCCATTGACACCGAAAGAAGCGGCTCTTCCGTTACAATCAACGGCGGCGTTGTTTCGGCAACGAACGGCAATGCCGTCAATTCAACCGGCACCATTACGGTGAATGACGGCTTTTTGTTCGCTTACGGCACCGCCGCCTCGGACGTGACGAACAAACCGCCTTCTGCTCTTTCGTCTCCCGGTATCATCGTGTCTTGGGACCAAAAGCAAAACAAGACGATTTACGTTGAGAATTGCCCCGGACCGGACTTAAATGTACTGCCTGCGGAAGCAAGTGTCGTCTGGCATGAAGATCCGAATGAGGGCGGGGGCATCTCCTATTCAAACGGCGCAAATGCCGGATTTTTCCCGATGCCGGTAGTTGTAACAAACGATTTCGGCCTGATTTTTGATTCTGACACCGGCAAAATGTATTAGGATATCAACCGTGACCGCGCGCTGAACCTTACTGTTGATCCGGAATACTTGGACGATGATTATTGGGACGGCGCCATCGGCCAACTGGATTTGCTG
The DNA here is from genome assembly GCA_031286065.1 of Candidatus Methanimicrococcus odontotermitis. Classification (GTDB taxonomy): domain Archaea; phylum Halobacteriota; class Methanosarcinia; order Methanosarcinales; family Methanosarcinaceae; genus Methanimicrococcus; species Methanimicrococcus odontotermitis. The sequence continues at coordinate 6,029 of JAITUZ010000026.1, forward strand.
GATGATTTTTACCGGCCGACAACGGCCTCTGCCGCACTGACTATCGCCGGCAGCAATGATACAACGATTCGTCTGAAGGGAGACAATCTTATCGTTTCGTTTTTCCACGATATGGGTCGGAACGCCGGTCAAGAATATGTCGGCCTATACTCCGCAAATCCCGAGCTTGACATTACGGTCGAACAACTCGTTGACAATGAACCGGGACTTTTGATGGCTGTGGCGGCGGAGAACTTTAACGATGGCGATGCAGCGAGTTTGATCAAAGTTTCCATGTACGGAATAAAAATAGCCGGAAACCTCACGCTTTCTTCCGGCTCACTCGCAAGTCATGCGTTGACCGGAGATAGCGGAGATACGGCGTACGGCGTGATGAGCAAAGCACTCTCTTTCCCTGATCCTTCTGCAAATCGGGTAATTGAAGCAGTCGGCAGCACCGGCGCTTTTCGGCTCGGCAGCGGTACAGATGATCCTGCGCTGCCCGATGCATATCGCTACGCCACCAATAATGTTTTTGCGTACCCTCTACCCTCAGACTGGAAGACGTATGCGGAACCGAATAGGGGAACGCCTTACGCCTTCACCGCCGAACAAAAGTACGCCATGATTGTCGATGCCGTTGCCGGACCGTTTGCGATTCTGGAAAATATAACCGTAACAGGCAATGTTAGCACTCTGCTTTCTGAACCGAACATTTTAAATGTCACTGTTTACGGTGCTGAGCCGACCGAAGTAACCGCAGCAGATGCTTTGTCCTGGTTTGCTTCATTGCCCGCCGGCCTGACCGCCGCAGCGACAACGAATGGTCAATCCATTGAAATTACATTGTCCGGAACACCAACAGAGATAGACGCAAACTTGTTTATCCTGAAAGTTCCCATAGGAAACAGCGTTTCTCCCGATTTTGATGTGGAACTCAATCCCTATGCAACATACAATATTGGTCCGGCGATACCCGTACCGACTTATAATATCAGCTATAATCCGGGCGAGGGCGTCGGTGAAATATGGAATGTTACGGTTTCAGAAGGCAGTAGTTATACAGTGGCTGAGAATACATTTACAAATCCCGGATATACTTTTGCCGAATGGACTTCCGCTTCAGGCAGCTACGCTCCCGGTGATCTCATCACTGCAAGCGAGGATATTATTTTGACTGCAGAATGGACTCTTGCTCCTGTACCCCCCGTAGTGCCACCGGAGATAGTTTTTCCGGAAAGCAATGAGTTAATATATAATCCTAATGGCGGCACTCCGAACACACCCCGTCATGAACCCGCAGCCCGCGGCGGTTTATATATCGTTAAAGAGAACACATTTGAACGGGAAAACTTTACGTTCACGGAATGGTCGACGGCTGCAGACGGCATCAATGGCAAAGTGTACCTGCCGGGGGAGACGCTTGAATTCTTATCTTCGGGCGTCACTGTTCTGCACGCTCAGTGGAAACCCAACGGAACGAATGAACCCGGTTCTAACGGCGGCAACACAGGAAATGCCGTAGTTACTCAGCCGGATGCGCCGGTGGCTTCGGGGAACGAGACAGACGATCCGAATTCGGGAAGTAAAAACAACAATACCGAATCGGGCATGAACGGCACGGAAAATAAGCCGCCTATAAAAGACCCGACAACTCAACACATGAGCATGCTGGTGATTTTCTTCATTATTCTTCTTGCCATCGGTTTGTTTACATACCGCAGAATATATGAAAAGAAGGAAGAAGAGGAGGAGTAATCCTCCTTTTTGATTTTTTTTGGTTTTACGTCTGTTCTGACCTTAAATATGATTTTTCCATAAACGTTTTTTAGAAATCCTCATTCTCAAATGAATGACAACCGTATAATTCGTCTTTTGTAAAACGGATTGCAGAAGAGGATTTTACTTTTTAAAAAAATCCGATTCAATTCTGCCGGATCCATGAGAGTGCCATTCACCATAACTCCATTATTGTATTTGGCGTCTGCCATTTTTGGCTGGTAACCGACATTATCGAAAAAGAACCGCCGTTCTATGGAGGGTATTCAGAAGAAAACAGTGTCTTGTTTTTTGAACAACAAAATGTTACGGGTGGATTCTATGCAGATATTGATAGAAACGTACTTCATGTCGTTGGAAATGGATTTAATGAATCTGCTAAGGATCTGGAAAAAACAGACTTAAAATCAGACCTGCACATGGAAGACAACGGCTACTTTACAATAAATTTTTTATTCGCTTCATTATCTAAAAATTGGTTGCCATTGTGGCCAATTATCTTTTTCCTCAATATTATAGGTTTTTTACTTTCGGAAATCAACAGCACTCCTATCAAAGAGAATGATTAAGATGATGGAAGAGACCGAAAAAAAAGAAATACAATTCGAATTCGAAACAGAAAACGAAGCAGATAAATTTGCGAAATCATACGTTGAACGAAAGGAAGTAGTTGCGGCGACAGTCTCATTTAATCACGCATCACAAAAATAGATCGTCACGGGAGTTATAAATTCAGAAATTGATACGATTCCGAAAAAACATCAAATCGCGAGAATCGTGATAAATGAAATGTTAAAAGACGGGGTGTCTCTGTTTAGGTCGATTAAAGGATTCTCATGGTCTTAGGCTTTCCTCTGCGAAATCAAAATGATGATCTCGATATTGTTATTCACATCTTTCGTCGCGGCTTCGTTCATGATTACGGTATATCTTCTTGTCCCGTTAGTAGGAGAGGCAGGTATCTTTATAGGGGGCACCATTTGTCTGGGTTTCGTGGTGACGCTGATGTTTTTTACATCATATATTCTGGATAAGATCAAATTCGCAAGACAGGAATTCGGCAGAAATTGAGTTGATGGAAGAGACCGAAAATAAATGTGATGAAACAAAACACGAGTGCAATATTAGTACAGATTCGATAACAATAACTGTGCTTGGTTATTTGATTTTATTCTATGTCTTGAGATAGTCTGCTTTCAAAAAATA
>JAITUZ010000010.1 GCA_031286065.1 Candidatus Methanimicrococcus odontotermitis
ACAAAAGGGTTCAGTTTGCAAACAAACTGAAATGTTTGAAAAGCACCGCCGAAGTTTACCGAAACATCAGGTCACATATCAGTCAGGGAAAAAGCTCCCGACTTCATTAGTAGATGAATGTTAATTGAAATGAATTGTGTTTTTCAAAACAATCATTTGAACTCTTGCATTCTGAATTGAACATCAGAACGAGAGAAATCCTACTACATCATTGGGAATATATAAGGGTTTTGCTGACAGATTTTGATGATTCCGAATATATAAAGACCAGAGAATAATAAAAGATGAAACAGGACGAATTATACACCGGAAGAGAGCGGATAAGAAACATATAAATAATAGAATGAATTAGTTTTTTTGATTACTATGTTTGAAAAAATCAATGCGGGGAGTCGTTTTTTACACCCCTGAACAGGAAAAACAGAATTCGAACAGAACGATAACTATTTTTGATACGACTCTTCGGGACGGCGAACAAACTCCCGGAGTGACGATTCCGTTTGAAAAGAAAATTGAGATCGCGTCTCAATTGGATAAACTCGGCGTTGATGTAATCGAAGCCGGTTTCCCGATTTCGTCTCCCGGAGACAAAGAATCCGTCAAAAGAATTGCAGAACTCGGACTGAATGCCGATATCTGCGGTTTGGCGCGTTCCGTCATAAAAGATATTGACGCATGTATCGACTGCGATGTCGATATGGTACACGTTTTTATCCCGACTTCCGATGTCCAGAGAGAATATACGATCAAAAAGACGCGTGAAGAAGCACTCAATTCTGCGGTTGAAATGGTTGAATACATAAAAAGCCACGGTTTCAAATGCATGTTTTCGCCGATGGACGCTACCCGAACGGATTTTGACTACTTGGTTGAAATAATCAAGGCCGTCAAAGCCGCAGGCTGCGACATTGTCAATGTGCCCGATACCGTCGGCGTGATGGTGCCGTCCTCGACATATGAATTGATCCGCAATCTGAAAAAGAACGCGGATATGAAATATGACATCCATTGTCATAACGACTTTGGATTGGCCAACGCCAACAGTATCACCGCCGTTGAAGCCGGTGCCGACCAAGTGCAAGTCACGGTTAACGGCATCGGCGAACGGGCCGGAAACGCATCGCTGGCCGAAGTCGTCATGGCGCTCACATCTATTTACGGCTTCAAGACCAACATCAAAACGCAGTATCTGACGGAAACATCCAAGATGGTCGAAAAATATTCCGGTATCAAAATGCCTCCGATGCTCCCGGTTTGCGGTGAAAATGCGTTTTCGCATGAGTCCGGCATCCATTCACAGGGCGTTTTGGCAAAATCCGACACTTTTGAACCCGGCGTCATGACGCCCGAAATGGTCGGGCAGAAACGCCGCATCGTCCTCGGAAAACACGCCGGAAGACACGCAGTTTTGCAGAATTTGGAAGCTGTCAACATTCATCCGACAGAAGAACAATTGAACGAGATCCTGACCAAAATCAAAGAAATCGGCGACCGCGGAAAACAGGTTACCGACGCGGATCTTTATGTTGTCGCGTCTATCGTTCTCGGCAAAAAAGGAATTGATGAAGCCATCAAACTGAAAGAAGTCTCCGTCATGACCGGCAACATCATCACGCCGACAGCCGTCATCCGCGCGGAAGTCAACGGCAAAGAAACGATTGCCGCCCAAACCGGTGTCGGGCCGGTAGACGCCGCTTTGCGCGCCGCTGAAGAAATTGTCGGAGATACGAAATACAAAATTGAAGACTTTTCAATCGAAGCCATTTCCGGCGGCTCTGATTCGCTGGCGCGGGTCACCATTGTCCTGTCCGATGAAAAAGGAAAAAGCGTCACCGCAAAATCCGCCAACGCCGATATCGTGATAGCGTCCGTTGAAGCTTTGGTCAACGCCATGAACGCGTTGTCCGGAATGGATTGATTATTTTTCAATTCATTCCATCTGTTTTTTTATTTTGAAAAAATAAAAAATAGAATAAGTCGGGAAAATCGTTCCCGCTTCTTTTTTATTTCGGAAATGTCCGTGACAAAATTAAAGAATCGGCGGGGAAAATTAATTGAAAAGAATTCCGTTTTCATTCAGAACTTTTGCAACCGCTTTTTGAACAATTCCGCGGATTTCAGCCGACGCGACGCCGGTCACCGCCGATAAAATTTTCAGATTCGGCAGAACAGAATCGGTTTTTTTTGCGGACGAAATGGCATCATAAGCCGGCTCTTCTTCTGCAGTCGTCAAACTGATTTTGTAAAGAACAGATCCGGACTCCAAAAACAATTTAATATGCCCGATGAAATCGGGACTTTTTGCCGCAGCTTCGTTTCGGATCAAAGAAACGATTTCGCAGACAAGGCGTTCATAATCCGGACCCGTCAAAGATCCCAAACTGTTTTCATCCAAATCATATTCCGCAGAATAAGAACCGACACCCGACGCTTCAACTGAATTGCCGCTTGCTTTTCCGCCGGCCATTAAAAGGCTCCCGTCATCAGCGATGACTTTTTTCAATTCAGACAAACGGGAATTAAGATTTCCGCCGCGTTCTAAAACATCGATTAAATGCGCCAGACTTTCCGGATTTTTAGAAGACAGAGAAATAATTTCCGCTTTCGGATTGATCTGCTGAACCGCCGACTCGATGATCGGAAGCATGGAAGAGTCAACCAAATCCGCTTTGCTGACAGCGATGACTTCCGCCTGCGCCAGCTGCTGAGAAGCGAAATTTTTGATTTCTTTTAAAATCTGTTTAAACCGGCTGCCGTCAAAAAGTGTCAAAAGCGGCGCCATCTCATACTCAATCGACAGATTCATCAGCATGACTTCGTCACGGATGATTCCCGGATAAGCGACGCCGGTCGACTCGATGATAACAACATCCGGATTGAGATTATTGATCATCGACAGAAGCGTTTCCCGAAGAGACATTTTCAAACTGCAGCAAATGCAGCCGGAAGTAATTTCTTTCGTCTCCAATCCGTATTGAGAAATAACATCGCCGTCAATGCCGATTTCACCGATTTCATTGACGATGATGCCGACAATCTTGCCGATTGACGCGTAATAAGTGCCGAGGCGGATCAAAGCGGTGGTTTTCCCGCTGCCTAAAAATCCGCCGACAACAATGATTTTCAAAACACATTCCCCGACTTACTCGGTTTCAGCTTCAACCGCGCTTCCTGAGACAGGCTCTTCAACGACCAGATTTTCCCAGCTGTACGGCTTGGGCATAAAGCGCAGGCATTTTTTGCAGTTTGAGCCGTCGCACAAGTCGGATCGGATTTTAACGGCCCCGCCCGAATAACTCATAGCATGCGTCGGACACTCCCGTATTTTCTCGGCGCATTCGGCGCAGTCAGGAACGGCAACCGACATAAAAGTGCCGGTCTGCTTGATCATTTCATATCCTTCATCGCCGAAAACCGGGATATCGCGCTCAACGAGCTTTTCAACGGTCGGATTTTCGACCGGGTCGTCCAGCTGCGGCAGCTCTTTCTTTTTCAGGAACTTTTTATACATTTTAAAGTCCATGCCTTCGCCCCAGTAAGCCAGCTCTAAAATATACGCCTCTTTGAAAGCATTGTCCGTCGCGAACATGACATGCGTTCCGACAATCTGCGTCGCGATTTCCTGAAGTTCTTTCAAGCGGTCATCGGAAAGCAAAATCTCGCGCGCCGTTTTCAAAGAAGTGTTGCCGATTTGAGTCAAAAGAGAAGCGCCGTACGGATTCATACCGATCTGCTGCGCTTTGACAGCGTCCATATATGTTCCGGCTGCGCCGGACATGTGAGAAATTTTAATGTCTGCCATTTGAATGCCGGCCGCATGGCAAAGCGTAATATGGCCGGCGCGCAGAGCACCGATTGCGTTTCCTGCTTCTTTGATGTCGTTTTCAGTAAATTCGACGCCGTCTTGAAGATGAATGATACCGTCAGGCGTCTGGATTTTCGGGAGTTTGATGATGCCGTTTCTCATACCCTCTTCCATCAAAGCAATAACGCCGGTGCCGGTGATGCCTTTTGCGCGGATGGGACCCTGATCCAAAACGGCCCCGGTTGTCGGGTCGACCAAATCGGCTTTCGTTCTTTTCATTTCCGTGTCCAAAACATAACAGCGGATGTTGTCGCCTTCGAATTCGACATCGCTGATCGCGTGCGGAGACGCCAAAATCCCGTCTTTGATTTCCTGACCTTCCAAAGCCGGACCGGCCGCGGCGGATCCCGTATAAATAACGCTGCCCGCTTTCAGCGCCATTTCAGCGTTGGTTCCAAAGTCCGTCGCAATCGCGATTTCGTCACTGCCAAGCATTCCGGAATTGACGATCAAAGCCAACGCGTCCGCGCCGATTTCGTGTTTAATGGCCGGCGGAATGATGACGGTACAATTCGGGAATTTTTCAAGACCGATGACTTCGCTGCTTTTCAAATGCTTGGATTCGCGTTTTTGCTCTTGAATATTGAGTTTTTCACGCTTGCGTTCGCCGGCGTAAGCCAGATCATCGATCGGGATCCCCTGGAAAAGTGACAGCTGAATCGGATTGCCGCAGACAGATAATCTGTGAAGGTCTTCAGGCGCGACGCCCAGTCGATCAATCAGCACTAAAATCGCGTTGATCACCAATTTATGCGCATTGTCTAATCCGTAATTGATTGCAAAGTCCATATGGTCCATGACATTCGCGCCCGGGAGCGGATTGCGCATCGTGACAACGGTCCTTTTAATTTCGCCTGTTTCCAAATCCACTTTTTGAGACCTGAAACCGCTGGTTCCAAGATCGATTGCAACGCCTGTTTTCATTCTGTAACACACACCTTAAAATTGAAAAATTTTGATTTTTGATTTTTTTGTTTTTAACTGATAAACCGCAGTAATGAAACGTCCGCAAAATACAATTCCGCGGCGGATATAAGGAACAACATCATAAACATATGACTATTAATAATAAGAACTATTAGTTAATATTCTTTTCATCCGTAAAAATCCTAATGAAATGTGCAAATAACAAACCGCGTAAAAATTTTAAACCACAGTCACATATTGTATTCATATTAACCGATTCGTTAATAAAGAATTAATGCATGAAATGATGTGTATTTTTGACAGAGAATTCACAACAGTGTGCGGTATTTCAACAGGGGGTTTTCGGTAATGAATTCATTAATTGAAATTATTTTTTTTTCAGAAAAACGAAAAGCTGTCCTGATTCTTCTTTTTGAAAAAGGTCCTTTGCCGATTGAAACCATCAAGTCGGAACTGAATGAAACTTCCGTCTCGATTCTGCCGCAAATTAAAGTTCTGATTGACAGCAATTTAGTGATCCAAAATGACGGGATCTATCAATTAACCCATCTCGGAGAAACAGTTACCGAAAAAGTTTCGCCGTTTGTAAAAAATTTGCAGGTTTTAAGCGTTGACCCGAAATTTTGGAGCGAACACGATACCGGCGAAATTCCTGAAAAACTGTTTAACCGCATTCAAGAAATCGGCGACTTTAAAATTATTGAAATCGACCTGAGAACAATTTACTATGAGCCGAACCCGATAATTTTAGAGCATCTCAACAACGCCAATTCCATTAAAACTTTTATTACTTATTACGCGCCGGAATACGTCACAATCTATTATGAACGCCTGCTGTCGGGCGCCCCCGTATCTATTACAACCAGCGACTATATCGTGAATATGGCCAAAGACTACAAAAACGAAATCAATAACCTTCTTCAGCTGGATCGGGCAGAACTGAATATCTGTTCGGCCGACATCAAAATCGCTGAAGTTACAGTGACGGATAAAATTTTGCTGATGGTTTTGTACTCGACCTCCGGAAATTTGGATTATGACTTTTTGGCGGCGGAGTCGCCAAGCGCAGTTCAATGGGGAAATGAATTATACGAATATCTGAAAAGCCGTTCCGTTAACAAAAAGGAGATTTGAAAATGAAAGACGAAACCATTTCTGATGTTCTTTTCCTTTCCGAAAAAAGAAGACAGATTCTCCTTTATCTGCTGGAAGGACCCAAAACGATTGACGATATCAAATCATATTTGAATTCAAAGTCCAGCCCGTTGATGGTTCAAATTAAAATTCTAACCCGCAATTTTTTGATTCAGGAAAAAAACGGCGTTTTCTCACTGACTTCTCTTGGCGAATACACTGTTCGGGAGATGAAAGATATTTTGGAGATGGTCACTGTTTTTGACAAAAACCCCGAATATTGGGGCGAAGTCGAATTGGAAGTGTTTCCGGCGTACTTGCTGAGCCGAATCGGAGAACTCGGCGAAGCCGAATTATGTTATCCCGATAAAGCGCATATTTTTGACCGCGCGCGCCCGATTGAAAAAAGTTTGAAATCCGCCGTGTCGCTGATTGAAATTTCATCCATTTTCCATCGGGAATATGTAACGGATTACGTTGAGCTTGCAGAGCGCAATGTCAGCATCTCTTTTATATTCTCCCAGGAAGTCATTGACCGCTTGGAAAAAGATTTTCCGGAAAGTTACCATATTTATATGAAACTTGAAAATGTCAGAATTTTCATCTGCCCCGAAATAAAACTCGCTTCCTGCATGGTGACGGATAAAATGATTTCATTGTCTTTGTTCACGAAAAAAGGAAATTTCTATAACCATGATTTGATCAGCTACAACAACAGCGCCATCTTGTGGGGAATGGATTTGTTCCATCATTTCCGCTCCCTTTCTATGATTCACAATCTCCAGTAACGAATCATGGAAAGGTTAAATTAGATTTGAAAGCTTAATCAAAAATAATTATATCCTATGAATTCACGTGAATCATTATCAGATTTTGAATTTGATTTTTATTCTGAAAAGTTGAATTTTTTTTGGAGAAATGTAAAATGCCTAAAGACACTCAATTACCTTATTTTGAGATCGGAGAAGCTCTGATCGGTACAGGCGCGGAATTGGCGCACGTTGACTTAATGATCGGCTCCAAAGACGGCCCTGTCGGACAAGCGTTCGCGACAGGAATGACGCAGCTTTCTGCCGGCCACACGCCGCTTTTATCCGTCATCCGCCCGAATCTGCCGACCAAACCTTCCACTTTGATCGTTCCGAAAGTGACGTTAAAGAAAGGCGCCGATACAACCAAAATCTTCGGTCCGGCGCAGTCCGCCGTCGCAAAAGCTGTCGCCGACGCTGTTGAAGAAGGAATCATCCCAAAAGACATGGCAAATGATATTGTCATTGTCGCCAGTGTTTTCATCTCCCCCGATGCCGAAGACTTCAGCAAGATCTACAGATTCAACTACGGAGCGACAAAATTAGCAATCAAAAGAGCTCTTGACAAATTCCCGAGCATGGACAAAGTGCTGGAAGAATCCAACAAATCAACGCACGCGATCATGGGCTTCAAAGTCTCCAGACTTTTCAACCCGCCGTATCTGCAAGTCGCTTTTGACACGACCAGCCTGGAGTTCGTTTTAAAGGCCGTCAAAGAACTCCCGCAAAACGACCACTTATTGATTGAAGCCGGAACCCCGCTCATTAAACGTTTCGGAACAGACGTGATTTCAAAAATCCGCGAGGCCAGACCCGACGCGTTTATCGTTGCCGACCTCAAGACGCTGGACACGGGCAATTTGGAAGCGAGAATGGTGGCTGACGCTGCCGGCGACGCTGTCGTCGTCTCCGCGCTTGCGCCGGTTCCGACCATCGTGAAAGCTATTGAAGAAGCGCACAAGACCGGCATTTACGCGATTGTTGACACGCTCAACTTACCGGATCCGGTGCCGCTGATCACTGAATTGGTCAAACAGGGCGCCGTTCCCGATGTTGTGGAACTCCACCGCGCAATTGATATTGAGAACACGGAACCCAGATGGGACAGCATTGAAGCGATCAAAAAAGTCAGTCCGAGAACCTTTATTGCGGTTGCGGGCGGCGTCAAGCTGGATACCATTCCGCTCGCGCTCAAATCCGGCGCAGATATTCTCGTTGTCGGCCGCGCGATTACAGGTTCAAAAGACATCCGCGGAACCGCCGAGCAATTTATCGCGAGAATCGGCAACCCTGAAATCGATCAGTTCAGAATCATGACCGATTTCTGATTTTTTTATAACAACTGAGAGAAAATCCATAAATCAAAAATGAGCGGAAACGCTCATTTCGTTACTTTTTTAAATCAATTCAAACGGATGAAAAAGTTCATCCGTTAAAAATAAAGCAGGATTAATCCCACTTAATGAAAACAATCGGCTTGACTAAATCAGCGGATTTTTGGACCATCAAGCGGAAAGTTTTTCGATATCGGGCGAACCGGACGCCGCCGCGGACAATCTGAAAACCGCAGCCGAAAGGCTCGGCCGAAAGGCTCGGCCGAAAGCTTCCATTTTCGATCAAAAGTGAGAATCCGATAAGAGCGGACATGGTACAAAAAGTGATACAGACAAATTATTAATAAGCCATTATATTTTATTAATAAAAAAATGGAGCTGTGAGACGAATGAAAAAATCATATTTTATATTAATCGCAATCATTTGCATTGCAATTGATTATGCCCCGGGAACGGCAATGGCCGCCGGCGGAACCCTTTTGGGGACGGGAACTGAGACGGACCCCTATCTGATCGAAGACAACGCCGATTTAATGGCTTTCAAAACACATTACAGCGGCCTGGAAAATCTCGACTATAACCGATTTTATGAAATAGATAGTGATTTAAGCAAAATCGACCTGACCGGAGAAACATGGGAGCCGGTAGCGGATTTCAACGGGACGTTTAACGGCAATGATGTTCCGATTAAAAACCTGGGGATAAACGGAGGAGGTGACATCGGTTTTTTCTCATCGGTGTCCATGATGAACAGCCCTGTCAAGCAGCCTGCGGTTATTAAAAATGTGGTTATTGAAAACGCCCGGGTCAGCGGAACCGGAGATAAGGTCGGCATTTTAGCTGCAAGCAACAATAACGGAACCATCAGCAACATTAAAATTATAAATTCGACGGTATCTGGAGCAAAAAACAATACAGCCACCTTGGTCGCGTTCAGCGGGAACGGTACGATAGAAAACATCAAAATAGAAAAGACGACTCTGACCGGTCCGTATGAAGCGGGATTGCTGATCGGAACATCGTATAATGATTCAGTCAATTATATTTCGATTCAGGATTCAACCGTACAAGAAGCTGCCGGAGACCCTTCATTTAAACCCCTGCAGAATATCGGCGGCGCCGTCGGAGAAATGAACAGTACGCTGAAAAATCTGAGTCTGAACAATGTCACAATAAACGCGCCGAATTGCTCTTATGTCGGCGGTATTGCCGGACAGCAATTCGGATCAGCATCTCTTGTCAAAGACAGTTACGCGAGAAATATAACAATTACAGCGACGGGAAACGTCGGAGGAATCACAGGACTTTTCAACCGCGGCACAATTGAAAACTGTTCTGTTGAAGGCGACGCAAGCAAAGGCGAGACGATTACTTCAAATTACAGAAATGATTTGAGCGTGCGCGCGGCCGGCGGATTGGTCGGTCAAGCCAACGGAATAATTGAAGAGTGCTATACAGATATTGATGTCTTTGGAGGAAACAGATTCGTCGGCGGATTTATCGGTACCGGTTCTCCCAACCTGGAAATCGGAGACGGATGTTATGCCTTGGGAAATGTGACCGCTCCCGATGTTTCATATGTCGGCGGTTTTATCGGAAGGCTTAGAATGTCAGAGAACGGCAGTGTCTTCACAGAAGGAGAATTGAAAAGCTGTTATGCGGAAGGAGATGTCTCCGGCGGGACTTACGTCGGCGGATTCATCGGAATGGCGGACTATACGAGCAAATACACGATCATTGATTGTTATGCAACGGGTAATGTGACCGCGTCAGATGAGCTGGCAGGCGGATTTATTGGGATGGTAAACACAGCGTACATGCAAAAAGTTGAAAACTGCTGCGCAACCGGAAACGTGACCGCAAAACAGAAGGCGGGCGGTTTTGCCGGACAAATTTCCAACGCGACAAACTGTTACGCCGTCGGAAATGTCAGCGTAAAATTCGAAAATGCGGGCGGTTTTGCCGGTTACGCTGAGAACGTCAGCCAATCGTACGCGCTCGGAGATGTCAAATCGGAAGGATACGTTTCGGAGAAATATGAATTTTGGGGAGCGCGCGGAGGCGCCGAGCCGTCTTATGTCGGCGGATTCGCAGGAACCGTTGGCTCCGCATATGGAAGCGTAAAGGAATGTTTTGCCGCGGGAGACGTGACAGGGGATTTGGTTAACGCTCACGCCGGCGGTTTTGCCGGAATAAACAGCGGAACGATTGAAAATTGTTATTCGACCGGAGATGTGACCGGCGCCTATACAGGCGGATTTTCAGGAACAAACCGCGACGGAAATATCGAAAACAGTTATGCTGCCGGAAACGTTTCCGGAAAAATCTGCGCGGGCGGTCTTATCGGAGCCGTGACAGGATCCAAAGAAGCCGAATATACAATCAGCGGCAATATGGCATTGGGAGAAAATGTCAACTCGATGGATGAAGATTCGAATACGGATAAAATATACGGCAGCGTATTCGGAGTCGAAAAAGCCATCATGTATGAGATCGGCGACAATGGAAATATTTATTATGAATATCAGTCAGCTGCTCCCGTTGAGAATTGGGAATTCCAAAATAATTATGTTTGGAACGGTATTCAAAACAAGAACGGCAGCATCTCAAATAAACTCAATGAAAATGACGGCACGTCAGATGATGTCATTTCTGTTAAATCTTATAATGTCTGGGATACGTTTGGGAAAAGCAATGACGCGCTTCGAAATTCCGCATGGGACACTTCATGGAGTACATCTGTTTGGAAATTAAACAGTTATTCGCCCAACAATGAATTTATGCTGCCGATACTGAAATGGCAAACCCTTGAAAAACAGAATCCGGAAGCAAACGCGGTCTATTTGCTGTATCTGACTCAAATCGATATTGAAACAGACAATGGCAAAGCGGAAACCGCGACGGATTTCAAAATAACGGTCGATGAAAAAGAAGTCGAATACAGTAAAGTCTTCTTCAGTGACTGGGAATGGAACTTGAAAGCCGCGTACAGCGATTTAAAAAGCGGCTCTTCCGACAATTTATTTGATGTTTACCGCAACATGGACAATTCAACAAAAACATACACGACTGATGTTAAAGATTTGTCTTCAATCGCTGCCGAAGAAGAACTTTACGCATGGGGCAAAGCGGATTTGGCTGAAAGAATCGGTCCGGATACAACACTCTCTGTGACAAGTCGTTTTGGAGAGACTTACACGTTTTCATTGAATCCCGAAGAGAACGGAGGCGGCAGAAACGAAGGCCTGGGCAGCAGAACCGGCAGCGTCTCTGTAACAGAAACACAGGAGATTCGGGAACTGCCGACGCCCGGCATTGAAACGATAGCCGAGCCGGTGACCGAGGGAGATATTGACATTTCGCAGCCTTTGCTTTTGTCATTCGTCATAATCTCAATCGCTGTTTTTGCAGACAGAAAAAGACATGAGAAGGAAGATTGAAATTTTTAAAATTTCAAATCCGCCTCTTATTTTCTGCCGGATTCGCTGTTTTATTTTTTTGATTTATTTTTTTATTATTTTGACGAGAAGGATAGGAACGGTGCTGCTAAACGGTGTTGTCATCAAAAGTATTGAATACAAAAAAAGGATATATGTAATCTATTTGTTATTTAATAAATGACTTTCATCGGGTGCGTGTTAAAATCAACAACAACTTACGCTCTTTAATTATTTTGGCGGCGGTTGCCGCCGGCGTCCTTCTCGGAGAAATCGAATTCGTTCAGCTGAACGCCGCTCATCTGATTGAACCGTTTTTAATGATTATGCTCTTCGGCGTTTTCCTGCAAATCGATTTAACCGGTTTGAAAAAATCATTTAAAAATACCCGTTTCGCTTCTCTGACCGTCCTGATCAATTTCATTTGGACGCCGCTTTTCGCTTGGTTTTTAGCATCTTCTTTTCTGAAAGGGGAGCCCGACCTTCAAATCGGATTTTTGATGCTGATGGTGACCCCGTGTACGGATTGGTACCTTTTATTCACGGATATGGCCAAAGGAAACGTCAGCCTCGGCGCGGTTCAGCTGCCTTTGAATTTGATTCTTCAGCTCATTTTACTGCCTGTTTATCTTCTCGTCTTTGCCGGCAGCGTTGCGGATATTGAAATACAGCCGCTTCTCAAAAGCATATTAATCGTCCTCTTGATTCCGTTCGTTCTTTCCAACATCCTCAGATATGTTTGGCTGAGAAAATACGGCGAAAAAAGCTTTGAAGACAAAATCCTGATTCACACCGACAATATGCAGTTCATTTTTCTGACCCTGGCAATCATTTCCATGTTCGCCTCCCAAGGGCAGTTGCTGCTTCAAAATCCGGAATTGCTTCTGATTATGCTGATTCCCGTCATTCTTTTCTTCGCTGTGAACTTCATCGGCGTGCAGCTGATCGGACGGGCTTTAAAGATGCCTTATGAAGACACAGCTGCCCTGAATTTAACGACGCTTGCCCGAAATTCGCCGCTGGCCTTAGCGATTGCCGTCTCCGCTTTTCCGGAACAGCCGCTGATTTCATTGGTTTTAGTCATCGGACCTCTGATTGAACTGCCGATTCTGACAATCATCGCGCATGTTTTGCTGCGGATTCGGCCGAGATATAAAACGTTCTCGAAAAAAACCGCGCCGGACAAAATAAATTAAACAGCCGCAATCCGCCGTTATTTAAACTGCCGTAATCGGCGATTTTCATTTTGAGCGGCCGCCGCAGGCAGTTTTTTTCAAACGGCCGCTGCCTGCTGTTTTCTATGGTCGCTCTCTTCTTTTTCCATGACTGTCAGCTTTTTAAGTTCCCGATACATGAAAACGAAAGCGATAACCGCTGAAATGCCGTCGGCGATCGGACCGGCGTACAAAACCCCGTCAATGCCGAAATAAATCGGCAGAAGAAGAAGAAGGGGAATCAATGTCAGCACTTGGCGGGCCATAGCCAGAAAAATCCCTTTGAGGGATTTGCCGATTGCCGTAAACATAATGGAAGAAGCGGGCTGAATGCCGACGACAATCATCATGAACAGATAGATCCGGCAAAAGCGGACGGCGAAGTCAAAATACAGCTCGTTGCCGTCACCGAAAAACCTGATGATAGAAAGCGGGAAC